>JBEKRO010000074.1:0-46366 GCA_049518655.1 Bryobacteraceae bacterium
GTAGGCGCGGATTGGGTCGGTGATGTTTCCGTCGGCCGTGTGGCTTTTTTCATTTCGGAATCGATCAATGGCCATGGCAAGAAACTTCACACCATTCTGAAAATCCTCGTCTACATGTGGAGCTGCAGCTCCATCTACGTAGAGTTTCCCTGTTCCAAACGCTTCCGATCCAGTCTCGTGGGTTGTCAAAGAGCGGAGCCTATCTCGAACAACCTTGAAGCCCTTTTCGACTGCCTCGGCATAGTCGCCGCCAGCGTACAACGTGTGACATCGTGAATAAATCTCGGGATGCAGGCTCTTTATCCCAGCGGCATCTTCTGACTCCGGCAGCGCGAGCGGCAGCCGCTCAATCAGGCTCTCAAGTTTCTGAATCCCCACGCGAACCGCTCTCTTCCTATACTCGAACGTTGATGATGAGGATGAGCGCTCCATTGTTTCGGTGGCAAACTCAAACTCCATCGCCGTCTCCTTCCCCTCATAGATAGCCTTAAGTTCCGCGATTGAGCCGTTTCGCCATGTCGCGAAGAGATGGAGCCAATCGCGGTATCCTCCGGTTGCGTCGGCGAGTTCTACTTTCGCAGCGACGTCTTCACCCGCTCGAATGCGGTCGGCCAGCACCTTTCCAGCGCGCTCAACAGGCATGCGGAGTTTGGCCATAGTGGATATGATAACGCCCCGGCCAGCAGTAAGCCCGCGCATTTACGGAGCAGCATCGGCGTACTCGCCCATAATTTCTTGCAGTTGTTTCTTATGGACTATTCCGAGAGGAGCCCGAGGTCGAGCTGATTCGCTTTTCCTTGAGTTCCGTCACGCCTTCGCGACCTTTTCAGCGCCACAGCGTTCATGCAGTAACCGCAGGCGACTGGGAGCGGGACCATCGGGGAATACGTGGGCCCAGATGAGCGTCGCAGATGTTGCAGAACCGTTTCAATTCTTTTCAGGAATGAAGGTCCGTCAAAGCGATACGCAACCGCATTTTCTTTGACCGGCTGAGTGAATGAGGGCCAACTGGTGCCGGACTCGAATTTTTCTGACGCATCGAAGAGAACAGTCTCGCAGCAAAGGCAGGAATAGATTCCCGGCTCGAACAGGCTGCTCATTTGGGAGCTAAAGGCGCGTTCCGTTCCCGCCAGCCGGGTGACGTGGTATTGCTCGTCGCTTAGCAGCTGCCGCCATTCGGCGTCCGTCTTGACGACTTTACGATCCGGCGCGGGATTGCCGCCCTTCGCCAAATTCAAAACATCGGGCCACTTGCGCATCATCTTGTATTTTAAGCGCGGGACCTGAGATAGTAACAGTCAAACTGCTTTGCGCGAGGATGCGCCCAAGGGAGCATCGTCGCTTCCAAGGGCTCCATCAGTTTTCGCGAAGTCCTAACGTTTATAACAATCTGGGGAATCTGCTTTCGCTCAAACTGCAACCCCAGCGGCTTGAACAGATGGAGTTCGGACATAGTTTTGGCACAGTGGAATGGGGTGAACCCCTCCGTTGAGACAAATTGGTACGCCTGACTGCGGAGGGCGTTAACTCAGGGTTTGCGCCACTTGTCCCGGTGGCCAACATCCGTATTGCGGACTCGCTCGACCAGAACCGGACCCCCATTGTTGATTTCTTTTGCCCGTTCGATTGCTTCGGCTTGAGTTGGTTCTACGGCGCTCGCGCGTTCTGAACCGCCGCGGCGGACTGCGTAATCCCCTTGGGGACGACGCTCTACAAATAATTCGTCTATTGCCATACGAAAAACTCCTGTCTGACATTGTACCGCACCATATGGGGGCCAAGAGCTGTAGCACGGCCATATGTTGCGGTTTGGTTACTAGCTACCAGAGCCCGGGCAGATCGGGAAAGCGCCGATACACTTTCTGCCGTGTTCATTATTGAATTGTGTTCACGTACCGTGTACACTCTTTAATAGTGAACAGATCCAGGCGCTGAGTTGCCTATGACAACCAACGAACACCGCATATTACACGCCGCTGGGCAGGCCCTCAAGCGAACCACGGGGCTCGATGCAGAGATCCATCCGACCCCAGTCGGTCCGAATCACGCGGTCGATGCCATCCTCGAATTGACCACGAATCAACGTAAACACCGCTTCCGCGTCGAAGTCAAAGCAGTGGACCGGTTCGAAACCCCCGCGCTGATCAAAGCCCAAGGCAAAGCCCGCCGCGAACCGACCTTGCTGGTCGCACCTTACATTACCCGCGAGGTTGCCGAGCGTTGCCGGCAGCTCCATTTACCGTTCATCGACACCGCCGGTAACGCTTATCTCGAAGGGACGGGGCTGCTCGTTTACGTGGCTGGCAACACAAAGCCAATCGAACTTCGCCAGGATCACTTTCGCGCCATGAACCCCGCTGGTCTCCAGATCGCATTTGCTCTCGCGTGTCGGCCGGCGCTGGTTCAAACGAATTATCGGGAGATCGCCGCGCGAGCCGGAGTAGCGCTCGGAACCGTGGGGCCCGTTATGAAGGATCTCGAAGCACGAGGATATCTGCGGTTCCAGAAGGAACCGGATCGAAAACTGCTCGACCCGGAACGCATGGTCGAAGAATGGGTCACGCACTACCCCGTAACGCTGCGCCCCAAACTCAATCCGCGGCGCTTCCGGGCCGACAACGAGCGTCTTCAGCAAGCCGACCTGATGCAACAGAACGCCTACTGGGGAGGCGAGGCAGCCGCAGAGAAGCTGACACGGTACCTCAAGCCGGTCCAGTTCACGATCTATGCCCGTGAACCCATTGCCAAGCTGATCGCAGCCGGACGGATGCGCGCCGATCCGACGGGTAACGTCGAAATTCTGGACGCGTTCTGGAACTTTGAGCCTGAAGATTTTCCAGATGTCGTTCCCCCCCTGCTTGCTTATGCCGACCTTCTGGCGACACATGACGGCCGCGATGCGGAAGCCGCGCGGATGATTTATGAACAACGAATCGCCCCTGCATTCCATCCGGCCAAATAGTCCCGTCGATCCCTCGGTCGTCCGCGTGCTTCGTGCACTCGATCCGATCGCACATGCAGTGAATTGCGACTACTTTGTGGCGGGTGCGACGGCGCGGGATCTCATCCTCGTCAATGTTCATAATCTGCGACCAGGTCGCGCTACTCGCGATATCGATTTTGGGATCGCAGTCGAAAGCTGGGATCAATTTGCGCGGTTGAAAAACAGCCTTGTCGCAACCGGCGAATTCGAGTCTGACAGCAGGATGCTGCAGCGGCTAATCTACTCCGATCACGCAGCCGGATTCTCCATCCCGATTGATCTCATTCCGTTTCGCGGAGTCGCCTCCACCAAAAGCACCATCGAGTGGCCGCCAAGCCGGGACATCGTCATGAACGTGGCAGGTTTCGAAGAGGCTTTGGCGTCGTCCGTTTCAATAGAAATAGACGAGAATCTCAAGGTGCAGGTGGCGTCACTGCCGGGGCTCACACTGCTCAAGCTTGTCGCCTGGTCCGACCGGGGCCGAGAAACCAATAAAGACGCTGCCGATCTCTACCGGCTCCTAACCGCCTACGCCGATGCCGGGAATACAGATCGCCTCTATGACCACGAAAGCGATTTGCTGGAAGCGGTTGGTTTCGATATGGAACTGGCCGGCGCGGAACTGCTTGGTCGCGACGTAGCCAGCGCTTGCTCGGCCGCACCTCTTGACCAGATTCGATTTCTGATGAAATCGGAGCGTGAACTCGAACGACTGACGAATCAGATGATTGAGAGCTCGTCATACGCAGAAGCGCGAGCCGCCGTAGAACGAACAGTGAACGCGTTCTGCCGCGGTCTCCTACAGGAGCCTTGATAATTCTCGCCCCGTTAGTGGCCTATCTTATTGAATGCATGGCTGAAATGAAGCATCATCTATAGAGTTCGAGCGATCTGAGAAGGACCAATGAAACGTCGCGTAGGCAGAATCTCGACAACAATGCGGGAAAGTCGTGCGCGGTCATCGCAAGTTCCGGATCAATACTTTGGCTATTCACTCCAAGCCATCAGGTTTCTCCACCTGCTTCTGCAGGCGCCCCCGGGCACGATGGTGAGCCTTGAAGTCTTCGAGGACGTCGGTACGCTTGCGCCGAATGGGCGGATACTTGCCTCACAGGTCAAGACGGGCTTAGTCAAGAACCCCCTGACGGACCGATCGGTTGAGCTCTGGAAGACGCTGGCTAACTGGGTTTCGGCTGTCGAAGCCGGTGCTCTCGAACCATCCTCGGCGATATTTGAGATTTATGTCGGCAAACATAGGTACGGAACGCTTGCCCTGGCATTTCACAATGCTCAGTCGGAAGCTCAAGCAACGGCCGCTATTGGGGCTGCGGGAGCCGCGCTCTTCGGGAAAGGAAAGACACGCCGAAAACTTCCAGCCGATCTTTCAGTCCACGTCTCACGTGTCCTCGATTCAGATCGAGGACGCCTTGCTCAGATCGTCAAAAACATGCGGATCGCAACCGCAAGACATGATCCCCTGGCGGACCTTCGTCCACTTGTGGTGACCAAGTGGGTCAGGCCAGAGAGCATCGACGTTGTCATTCAACACGCGCATGGTTGGCTAAAGGAGCGCCTCGACAGCCTGCTCCAAACGAGAAGACCGGCTATCATCTCTGTGGACGAATTTATCGAGGAAATGCGCCGGTTCATGCCGCGTTGCGACTTTCGTCACATTATCGTAAATATGGCGGGTCCACCAACTGCGGAACAGATTGCCGCTGAGCGCGTGAAGACATATGTGCGCCAACTTGAATTGATCGAACTGGAAGAGGAAGGGACGCTGGAAGCGATCAACAGCTACTTACGGGCAACGGTGATGCGAACGAAACTCAGCGAAGACGGCATTGTACACGACGATAGCTTCACGGACTTCGAGGAAGCCCTAACAAGTTTTTGGCGCAACAAGGGGCGGCAGAACCACCTGTCTCATCCGGGCCACACAGAGACTCAGAGGGGCCAGTTGTTGTTCAGCGATTGTTGTCTGCACCGCCAGAAACTTCAAGGACTGGAACTTCCTGACTACTTCACGCCAGGCAGCTTTCAATCGCTCGCTGACGAAATGGAAATCGGCTGGCATCCCGCGTACGAGATTCTGCTGAAGCAGCGAGGGGAATAACATGTCGGATGCGCTCCACAGGGAAGTACGCGCTGTCCAGAACCCCGCACTTGGTGCCATGCTCCTCTGGCGATGTTGCGTAGGATACTCTTCTTCTCATGAGCGAGCTCAGCCCGCTCCGCTGCCCTTATTGTTTCTGGTACTGCCCATGCTTTTGCATAAAGAAACAGCGGAGCTCGTGATGTCGACGCAACGAGGCTCAGGACTCAGGAAGTTCGTCGAAAAATTCCAACTCGCTGCCCAAAGCAAGACAGACTTGTTGCTCGCGATAGGGCCAAGGGCACAAGCGATGCGAACGCTTACGAGCGATTCATTGGGTCTCGCTGTTGTAAGCAACCTCATTACTGTGGACCAGACTACTGGTAGGGTCATCGCCTTGTCGGAAACTCCAGCCACGGCAGGTATTCCTCCCAGCATTCGACCTCTACTCGGTGCGGCCGATAAACTCGGCGCGTGGTTTGCCCAGGTGTCGGACTATGAAACGGCTCTTCTACTACAGGTGACGCTCTAAAATGCAATTTGATATCGCCAAGGTAATTCTCTGGCCAAAAGATGGCACCAAAGCAGTTCGAATTGTTGAATTCGTCAGCGGTCGGCTCAATATAATAAGCGGCGTGTCACGAACGGGTAAGTCGGCAATTATCCCGATCATCGACTACTGCCTCGGTGCCGACAAATGCACGATTCCAACTGGCATCATCCGACAAAAGACCGGTTGGTTTGGTGTAATCGTTCGCACGCCGGAAGGCGAGAAACTGATTGCACGGCGCGAACCCGAATTACAGCAGGCGACCGATGACATGCACATCGAGGAAACGGCGGGTGTCCTCACCGTCCCGGCCACGATCTCAAAGAATGCCAATCGAGACCTCGTGAAGCAGCGGCTCGATCATCTTGCGGGACTGACCAAGCTCAGCTTCTCCATTGAAGATCCAGCTGGCGGACTCGGCCGTCCTAGTTTTCGTGATCTCGCCGCTTTCGTCTTTCAACCGCAAAACATCGTGGCGAATCCCAACGTGCTCTTTTATAAGGCTGACACGGTCGAGCATCGGCAAAAGCTGCGGAGCATCTTCCCATATGTGTTAGGAGCCATCAATGCGGAGACAATGGCAGCCCGGCATGAACTCCATCAGCTCGAACGCGAGCTCCGACGGAAGGAACAGGAACTGGCCGAAATTCGACGGGTCTCTGAGCGATGGCGCGCGACCGCCCTCGCGCGCGTCGCAGAAGCCAAAGAGTTGGGTCTCTTGCCAAGCAATGTTCCGAGACCAACAGAATTCGAAACATCCATCGAAGTGCTCCGGGCGATTGTGGCTGCGCCGCGGTCAGAGTTAGCTGTCACCACTGAGTCACTTAGCGAGGGCATTGAAGAGCTGAACCATCTCAATCAAGAGGAAGAAACTCTTGCCCAAGAGCTGTCGCGATTGCGCAAGCGCTATGCCGAAATGGAGGAGCTCAGGGCCAACACCGCCACATATAAAGACGCGATTCAGCTCCAGCGCGAGCGGTTACATGTCAGCAGATGGTTAAGTGATCAGGTGTCAACTCAACACGAGTGCCCTGTTTGCGGCAGCGGACTAGACCGAGCAACTCAGAAGTTGAGTACGTTAGTGACGAGCCTAGAAGAATTGGAACGCACAGCAGGACGGATCGACGCAGTACCACCGAGCTTCGACCGGGAGATGGAAAGAGTCCGGAGCCAGATCGGCCAATCAACGGAGCGGTTGGCCGGCATACGGATACGCCAGACGGCCCTCGAGACGCAGTCTGAGAGCGCTCGGCGGCAACAATACAGCCGACTTGCTGCGTCGCGTTTCACGGGTCGACTCGAATCGGATCTGAAGACGCTGGCAAGCGTCGGTCAGGATGGCGAACTCACAGCTGAGGTGGCGACTTTGCGCGATCGAGTGCTGGCACTGCAACGCATGGTTGCGGAGGCAGAGATTCAAACGAGGATGCGGCGGGCCTTAGGAGCCGTCAATCTGATGGCGGGCAGAATACTTCCACTGCTCGACGCGGAACGCCCGAATGACCCTCTTTCGCTCTCTGAGACGGAACTAACGATACGCGTACCAGGTACGGATCGTGAGGATTTTCTATGGGAAATCGGAAGCGGGTCGAACTGGTTGTCCTATCACGTCGCGGTCTCACTCGCGCTGCAACAGTATTTCGTGGGGCGGAGCGCCTGTCCAGTTCCGTCTTTCATCGTGTATGATCAGCCGAGTCAGGTCTATTTCCCCAAGAGGCTCGCTGAGAAATCGGATGATGAAATCGAGGAGCCGACTCTCCGAGATCAGGACGTGGAGGCCGTGCGGAAGGTCTTCTCCGGAATGGCCACTGCGCATCCGGAGGCCAAGCTGGCCGTGGCCGTAGCGCCGGCGAACTGGAGAAAATCTCGTCGTCTCATGACAATCCAAGAATCGGCGGGCAGATCCACGGTAACAAACCGTGCGCCTCATCGCCAACGATTCTGGTTGCAATTTCTCTGATTCCCGGGTGATCGACCGAGTCGCTTCGATCTGCGAATAACGGGAGCGGAATGCTCAGACCGGCTATACTGGGAAACTTCTTCACAAGGAGCAGAACCAGTGTTTCAAAATCTCGGTCCTATTTACAGCCTGAGGATTGCCGCGATCCTGACTGCCCTGCTTGTTGTGAGCCCCGGCGTTGGCGCGCAACAGGCTCCAGCGAGATTTCATTTACAGGACGCCAGCGTTAGCGATATCCAGCGAGCGATCGTGGCCAAGCAGATCACAAGTGTGGCTCTTGTCGAACTGTACCTGAAGCGAATCAAGGTTTACAACAACACCTGCGTGAGCGAGCCGATGGGAATTCTCGGACCGATTACCACGATTCCACACGCCAGGCAGATCAACGCGCTCTCGACGCTGAACTTGCGGCCGTCGGCGCGAAAGACATGGGGCTTCGATGAGCGTAAGGCGCGCAGCATGACAGACACGCGTGATGACGATCCGAGTATGCCCGACGCGCTGGAGATCGCGGCCGCGGAGGATCGGCAATTCAAGCAGACCGGAAGGCTCGTTGGCCCGCTGCATGGTGTCGTCCTAGCTATCAAAGACCAGTACGACACATTTGACTTGCGCACAACTTCTGGCGCCGACGTCCAGTACGCGAACGACCGCCCTCCGGAGGATGCCACCTTCGTCAAACGGCTGCGGGATGCCGGAGCGATCATTCTGGCGAAGGCAAATCTGGCCGAATATGCAACGGACGGCGCGCGCAGTTCCTTTGGCGGGACTTTCTGCAATCCGTATGACACGGAACGCGAACCAGGCATGTCGAGCGCGGGCTCGGCGACATCGGTAGCAGCAAACCTTGTGACCTGCGCGATCGGTGAAGAAACCGTTGTGTCGATCCGATGGCCGGCATCCGTAAACAGCCTTGTTGGGCTCGCACCGACGCAGGAACTGGTTAGCCGGAAGGGAATGATGGGGGCGGGCCTGACTACGCGTACCGGGCCGATCTGTCGTAACGTGCAAGATGCTGCAAAAATACTGGACGTAATCGCCGGCTACGACCCACAGGACGAAATGACCGCGTTCAGTGTAGGACGCAAGCCGGCCCAGCCTTATTTCAGCATCGCCGCGACGCAGCGGCTGGATGGAGTCCGGATAGGCGTGATTCGTGAATATATGGCTAGGAAGCTCTTCTCCAAAGCCGACGAGGAAAGTATCGATATCATCGAGCACGCCATCGACGATCTTCGCAAGCTCGGCGCGACGATCGTGGATCCTGGTCCGGAAGGCGCATTGTTCCAGGGCTGCATCTCACGTTATGCACCGGAACTGTTAAACACCGCGTTTACGCGTCAGTATCGGGAGCTGTTTCCGGTCGATGCCGCCGGCCAGCCCCAATCCGATCACACGGCCACGCTTCTGGATATGTACGCCGATCCGACGCGAGTGCCGCAAAGCCTTTCGCTGCGCAGTCTCAACGGTCAGGGTGTAGAGGGTGAAGGCAAATACATGATGAACAAGTACCTGCGAGAACGTCGAGACGCCAATATCAAAAGCAACGCAGACCTCATCGCGAAGGCGAGGTTCTACGCGGATCCTAATTTTCCCGATAGGAAACAGGCCAGGCAAGCCGCGGAGCGCGCCACTATGTTGGACACCTCGGCACGCCTTCAGACCCGCTACGCCCTTCAAAACCTTTTGCTGCAATGCATGCAAGAACAGCGGCTCGACGCGCTAGTCTCCCCTATGTCCACTGTCCCGCCGCGAAAGCTCACGGCGTCGCGTGAACCGAACGCCAACGGTCGCTCTCCGATTGGCTGGTCACTGATCGGTCAGCAGGGTTTCCCCGCTATCACCGTACCTGCAGGCTTTACGACGCAGGTCTGGGATCGTGTGTACGATGCCAACGGCAGCACGCGCTTAGTCGGCCCCATAAGTGCCAACTTGCCCGTCGGCATCGATTTCATCGCACGCCCGTTTGACGAGACAACGCTATTTCGCATCGCCTCGGCTTTCGAAGCAGCAACCGGGCATCACAGGCCGCCGCCGGAGTTCGGACCGCTGCCTGACGAACCGTAGTTTCCTCCCGCGCTGTAGGCGACGCCTCTTCGCTTGCCGACTTGCAAGTGACGGTTTTCGGTTCTCGCATACCACCAAGCGTGAAATCATCCCCACCCTTATTCAGCGGATCGAGATTAGGCTAAGAAAAATTCGCTGATGTCCCTCGTCTACCGACCGAAGCTAGCGCGCGTGCCCTCGATCCAATTATTGTGACATTGTCACGGGCGTGTTAGGTCCTGTGCTGGCCATAAGGTACGGTTTTTCAGTGACTTCGCACTCTCGGGTCAAATTCACACCCAAGCGTAACTCGGCGGGTCCGTCGAGCGAACTATAATAGCGAAGTGTGAAATCTGCCCCTATGGGCACGTAGGAAGAGAGGAACCATGAAGAGTATTCTAAGAGGTCTGTGCTGTGCGGGTTTGCTCGCCAGCTTCGCTCTGTTCGCTTCGGCCGCCACCATGACGATGAAGGGTATGATCAGCGACAGCATGTGCGGTGCCAGCCACGCGAAAATGATGGCCGGTCATCCCGGAATGACCGACGCCCAGTGTACGCAGGGTTGCGTGAAAGGCGGCGCCAAGTACGTATTCGTCTCGAAGGGGAAGGTCTACCAGATCGCCAACCAGGACATGGCGGCCGTGATGAAGGAGGCGGGAGAATCCGTCAGCTTGACCGGCGATTTCAACGGTGACACCATTACCGTGTCCAAGGTGATGATGGCCAAGAAGAAGTAGGCGCCGCTCGACAGGAGTGGCTTTCCGTGAAACTGGTGCTGGTAAATGGGGGACGCTGTTGGCAGCGTCCCTGGTGACGCTCGGGCTTCTCGCCGCGAAACCCGAAGACCTATGAAGAGCCGCGCTTGACGTTCGGCGACAATGCGAGCGGCTTTCTCTCGGCGAAAGAGCGCGATCGTCTTGCCGAGGAGATTGATCGGCCCGAAACCCTGCCCAACGGAAACGTGCTGCTACACGAGACAGCGGGTTGATATTCTGAGAACGGGTGTCTTCGTCAACTGCAGTTGTTGTTCTATCTCCTGAAAACTGGCGCAGCCGTCTAGCACATTGGACAAAGGGCGAGGCACTTCTCCAGCACGAAGACAAAATCCTGCTGCTGCTCACGCTCATCATCGGAGCAGTGGTCGGGCTGGTGGTGGCGGCATTCATCTTCGTCACCGAAAATCTGGGTGCGCGTATGTATCCGGCGGGAGGCGCAGCCTGGCGGCGCGTTCTGATCCCCACCGGCGGCGCGCTCATCACCGGTTATCTGCTGTCGCGCTTCTTCACCAACGCCCGCGGTAGCGGCATCCCCCAGACCAAAGCGGCGCTGTTCCTGCGCGATGGTTTCATCAGCCTTCGCACGGTACTCGGAAAGTTCGGATGCTGCTCGGCATCGCTTGCCAGCGGCATCGCGCTGGGACGTGAAGGGCCGTCGGTCCAGGTGGGGGCGGGAATCGCATCAGTGCTTGGACGGCGGCTGGGCCTGGGGCCTAATAGGATTCGCGAGCTCATTCCAGTGGGCGCGGCGGCGGCTCTCGCGGCGGCATTCAACACACCCGTGGCAGCCGTGCTGTTCACGCTCGAAGAAGTGATGGGCGATCTGCACGCGCCGGTGCTCGGCTCCATCGTGCTGGGCTCCGCGACGTCGTGGGTCACGCTGCACCTGCTGCTGGGCGATGAGCCGCTGTTTCATGTTCCGTCGTACCAGCTCGTCAGCCCGATTGAGTTCATCACCTACGCTGTGCTGGGAGTCGCCGGCGGACTGGTCTCCGTAGCGTTCGTCAAGCTGCTGCTCGCGATTCGCAAATATTTTCTCGCCCTGCCGAAGTGGAGCGAATGGCTACAACCGGCGGCTGGAGGCTTGGCGGTCGGACTGATGGGATGGTTCGCGCCCGATGTTCTCGGCGTCGGCTACTCTCACGTGAGCGAAGCTCTAAACGGCCAGATGACGCTACAGGTAATGGCGCTGTTGGTGGTGCTGAAGCTGCTCGCGACGACCAGCTGTTACGGGACCGGAAACGCGGGCGGCATCTTCGGCCCCAGCTTGTTCATCGGCGCGATGCTCGGGGGCGCGGTTGGGACAGTGGCGCATCAGATTTTACCGGACTTCACGGGCGGCGTCGGCGCGTATGCATTGGTGGGCATGGGTGCGCTATTCGCCGGCATTGTGCGCGTGCCGCTGACCTCGGTGATCATGATCTTCGAGATGACCCGCGATTATTCGATCATCGTGCCGCTCATGATTGCGAACCTGATTAGCTTCTACATCTCGCATCGCCTGCAAAAAGAGCCGATTTACGAAGCGCTCCAGCACCAGGATGGGATACGTCTGCCGTCGGGTCTTCGCTACCGGCAAGAGCTGTTGATCGTGCGCGACGCCGCCGAGGCCCCTCAGCATTTACTCTCGATAACAGACCGCGTGGAAGATGCACTGAAGTATCTGGATGCGGATCACAACGCGTGCCCGGTGACTGATGCGAGCGACAGCGGGAGCCTGGCGGGTATGATCACGCTGGCGCAGGTGGAACACGAGATCGCCGCGGGCCATGGCGGCCGCGCGCTGGGTGAGCTGCTGCCGGTGGACGTGCCCGACCCGTTGCTGACGGAGGAGAACTTCCCACATCTGCACATGGATCATCCGCTGGATATGGCACTGCGTCGCATAGCGCACAGCAAGTTGAACGTGCTGCCGGTAGTGGGGCGCGCGGATATTCGCGATCTGAAGGGCGTGGTCTCGCTGAGCGATATCCTGCAGGCGTATGGCGTGGCGGGCGACAAAGGCGAGGCGCAGGCGGCGAGCGAAGAGGTTCGCGCATCTCGCAGACTAGTGCCCGGAGTAATCGCGGCGGGCCTCGCGGTGCTGCTGGTGATTGGATTCCTCAACTACTACTACCGGTCGGCGCGATCGCAGCGCGCCGAGGAATTTTACAAGACCGGCAACGAGTTACTGCAGCAGAACCGCGACGACGAAGCGGTGGAGCAATTCCGCGACGCGCTCTCGGCGGCGCCGGGGAACGCGCAGTACCGGCTGGCGTTGGGACTTGCGCTGGTGAAGGCCAACCATCCGGCGGAAGCGTCGGACTATTTGAGCGCGCTGTTGAAGCGCGATCCCGAGAATGCGCTGGCGAGTCTGGGGGAGGCGCGAATCGCGGCGGCGCAGGCCAAGACCGCGGATGCCGTAAAGTTTTATCGCCGGGCAATTGATGGCTCGTGGCCGGCAGGTCAAGAGCAAAACCGGATGCAAGCGCGTTTCGAACTGGCATCGCTACTGGAAGAGGCTGGGCAAAGGACGCAAGCCATCGCCGAGTTGTTAGCGGCATTGGGGCCTGCGGTGCGCGATGCGTCCGTGAAGAGGAAGATCGGGCAGTTGCTGCTCAGCTATGGCGCGCCTCGCGAGGCGGCGGATGTCTTTCGGAACATGGCCCAAGTGGACCATCGCGATGCGGTTGCCTATGCGGGTCTCGGTGAAGCTGAGCTTGCGATGGAAAATTATCAAGACGCCCGCGATGCGTTCCAGAAAGCGCTCGATCGGAACCCATCGGACCAAGCGAGTAAGCAGCGGCTTGAGTTGAGCGAGCGGGTGCTGGCGCTGGATCCGAATGCGCGCGGGTTGAGAGCGGCAGCGCGTTACGCGCGCAGCAAGGAATTACTTCAGGCCACCGTGACGCGATTGGATCAGTGCCAGGCCAC
Organism: Bryobacteraceae bacterium; assembly: GCA_049518655.1. GTDB lineage: Bacteria > Acidobacteriota > Terriglobia > Bryobacterales > Bryobacteraceae > Palsa-89. The sequence continues at coordinate 13,324 of JBEKRO010000074.1, forward strand.
TAGCCTATCAGGAGATGGAGCGCGAAAGGCCCTGATGAGCCAACCGCGCCGGGGTGAACTGGACGATGCAGCCGATAGGAATCTCGCGCTCGCCGAGGATCTATGGAAGCAGGAGCAGAAGGTGTGCGGGGCGTTTCTCAATTCCCCAGGGCATGCGCCCAATCCCAATGACGAGGCGATTGAGCGCGTGCTGGCCCGGCTATCTCGGCAATAAAAGCCAATTCTAGTTGCCTTGCGCCTGTGTAATGTGGGTGCGGCGATTCTTCTGCCAGCACTCTTCGTCGTGCTCCGTGCAGACCGGCTTATCCTTGCCGTAGCTGATGATGGCGAGCTGGTTGCCCGGAAGCCCCAAGTTAGACAGATACTCTTTGGTTTGTTTGGCGCGCGCATCGCCGAGCGCCAGGTTATATTCATCCGACCCGCGCTCGTCCGCAAATCCCTCGACGGTGAGCTTGAAGTCCGGGTACTGTTTGAGGATGTCGGCCAGCGTTTGGGCGTCAGTCTTCAGAGCAGCTTCGGCGTCGGGACGCAGCGTGTGCTTGTTGTAGTCGAAATAGGCGTCCTGGATGCGGCTCAGCAGATCTTGAATGCGCGCGCGTGTGGCGGCATCCGGCGTGCGGGACGGCGTGCTCGACGCCACCTGAGCCGGCCGCGAATAGTCTCGTGCGGGCGTCGACTTCGACGGGACCGCGGCCGCAACGGGCTGAGACGACGGCGTCGTCGGAGCCTTCGCCGCGACTTTTTTCGCACAACCGGAGAAAGTCAGCGAGAGCGCAGTCAGGGCCGCGCAGGCCAATAATTGGGATTTCATCCAAAGCCTCATAAGCTTTTGTAGTTACAGAATACCGACGGCTAGCCGAGCAAAAGAATCCCGTCGTCACTGTATTTCACTAGGGACCTTAGTCCTAATACAGGATGGACGCGATTCCCGTAATCGGTTGCAGGTTCTACCTTAGAAGAGATGTGGTTCCGTCCCGCCGCCGAGCTACTTCCGAAATCGGTCCGCTACACTGAGGGAAGAATGCGGCAGCGCCCGGGGGTGGTTCTGGTTGCGGGATTTGGCGGACTGCTGCTCATCATGGCCCTGGCCGAAGCGGGGGCGCTGCTGTTTCTCAACAGCCTGCGCCAGAACGACACCACGTTGCAGGCGCGCTTCCTTGCTCGCAACCGCACTCTCGAGCGGATTCGTTCCAATATCTATTTGTCGGGAACGTTCGTGCGAGATTCGTTGCTCGCGCCTGAACAATCCGGAGCACAGGCACAAGTAGCGACGCTCGCCGGATTACGGCGGGATTCGGAAACGGCTCTGGCCAGCTATGCCGCTGCCTTGGAGCCCGAAGAGGCCGGCCCGTTCCAGGATTTGCGCTTTCAGATTGATGCCTATTGGAAGGTGTTGGATCGAACTTTGGCCTGGACCGGCGAAGAGCGCGGAAAATACCGCGACGCGTTCTTCTATGAGGAACTGGTGCCCCGCCGGACTTCGATGCTGCAGATCGCCGACCGCATTGAGGCCTTGAACGAAGAGGCACTGCGGCGCGGCGATGCAAAGCTGGGCGATCTGTTTGGTCGACTGCAGTTCGGGCTTTTGGCGATGATCGCCATTACGTTGCTGGGCGGTGCCACATTAGCCGCGTTTACCATCCTCCACATCCTGAAACTGGAAGGCGAGGTGCAGCAGCGGCTCGTCGAAAGCGTCCATTCGAAAGCCAGTTTGCAGGAGCTTTCCGCGCGTCTGGTGCGGGCGCAGGAGGAAGAACGCCGCGCGTTGTCGCGCGAACTGCACGATGAAGTGGCTCAGGCGTTTTCGGCCGTGCTGATGGAAGCCGAGAACCTGCTCGATCTGGACCCGGCGCCGGAAGTGCGGGCACATCTGGACTCGATCCGCGGCGTGGCCGGGAAAGGCATGAACGAGATCCGCAACATGGCGCTGCTGTTGCGGCCTTCCATGCTGGACGATTTCGGCCTGCTACCGGCTTTGGAGTGGCAGGCCCGCGAGATCGGAAAGCGCACCGGATTGCGCGTCCAGGTGTCTAGCGAAATGCCCGGTGAGTTACCGGAGGAGCATAAGACCTGCGTGTATCGGGTGGTGCAAGAAGCGTTGAACAACTGCGCGCAGCATGCTCAGGCGAGCGCTGTGCAGGTGTGTGTGCGGCACGAGGCCGGCCAGATTTTGTTGACGGTGCAAGACGACGGCAGCGGGTTCGATCCGGAGCGCGTGCGCGGATTGGGGCTGCTGGGAATGGAAGAGCGCGCGCGGCATTTGGGGGGCACGTTCCAGATCGATTCACGGCCCGGACGCGGGACGCTGCTACGCGTGAAGTTGCCGCTGGCGGCGATACCCGAGACAACGACAAGCAATGTCGTGGCGCCAGAACCAAAGCACGAGACGGAGATTGTGTGGAACGGAGGCCTGGCGAGTGGAACAGATTCGCATTCTGCTGGCTGACGATCACACCATTCTGCGGGACGGAATGCGCCTGCTCTTGGAACGGCAGCCGGGGTTCATCGTGGTGGGCGAAGCCGCCGACGGCCGTGAGACATTGCAGCTCGCTCAGGATCAGCGTCCGGACGTAGTGGTGATGGACATCGCCATGCCGAACATGAACGGCATCGAGGCGACGCGGCGCATCGTCGAAAAGCATCCGAACATCGGCGTGGTGATCCTGAGCATGCACCACGACGAGAGCTACGTGATCCGCTCTCTCAAGGCCGGGGCGCGTGCGTACCTGCTGAAGGACGCCATGAAGGCCGAACTCATCTCGGCCATTGAGGCGGTGATGGAGGGGCGGTCGTTCTTCAGCCCCAAAGTGAGCCGCATTCTGCAGGAAGACTACTTCCAAGCGTTGGGCCGCAAGGACGCCGACGACAGCTACGATCTGCTGACGGATCGCGAGCGCGAGATTCTCCAGATGATCGCAGAGGGAAAGACTAACAAAGAGGTTGCGAGTGCGCTGAACCTCAGCATCTACACTGTAGACACGCATCGCACGCATATTCTGCAAAAACTAAATTTGCACAGCGTGCCGGAGCTGATCCTATACGCAGTGCGCAAGGGAATCATTTCCTGACTCGCCTGGCGTGCATGCGGCACGTATTATTGTCCTTATAACCCATCTAGCCCCCAGCGCGCCAGCCCTAGAGTGACCATGTTTCCGGGGAGTCTAAACTCAAGTCGCGAACTCGATTCCCAATCTTTTTGGCAGCATCGAGTCGCCCTAATAGGTCTGTGATCTACATTTTCTATGCCAACGCAGGTGCTTGATCAGCCTGTTGAATCAACTTTGGCGCGGCAAAGCCTCTCTCTAGACCTTCAACATTGCCCACCTCGGAGCCGAGCCCAGCGGCCTTTCCTCTTGGGAAGAGGACGACCGGGATGGAATTCCATTTGCTCGTTTAGCGGTCAATAAGTGATGTCGAATCCGGCGTGTTGCTCTGGATATCGAAGCAAATTGGAACTCCCATTCGAAAGAACATCGCCATGACTCTACGAACGTTGTTCGAGAAGGAAGTTTACCTCAGGCTCACGGAAGATAACAGCATGTTCATATGCACGGTCCGAGGTGGCATATCGCGCTCCAAGTCCACTGAGGTTCCGGTTAAAGGAGGACCGGTGTATCTGTCTGGTCCCGACACAGCGAGCGGTGCGGCGCGCACGTCCCCAATCCAAGGGTTCCCCTAGTCGCGTTTTGAAAGCGGGACTGACGTTACCTGAGAACGATCAAATGTCGCACTGTATCCAGAACCGAGCACGGGCAAGTCACTCCTAGCTATCGGAACTAGGTGAAAAGCCTCGCTGTGGACGGCCTAGTGTGTCGAAGGGATGGTAAGTAACCTCCAGTCGCAGTGTAATAGATATAGGAGAAGGAGGAGCATTGAAGAACGCTTCAATCACCTTGCGATTGACGATCTTCCTCTTTGCAGCTCTACGTTTGCTGGGAGCGCAGCCGACAACACGCACGGTTGAAGGCGTGGTGATGGATCAGCATTCGCATCCTCTAGCGCATGCAGCGGTGCGAATCGAGAACGAGTGGACTCTCCAGATTCGTTCCTACATTACCCAAGCCGACGGCAAGTATCACTTCGCGGGACTGAACGGAGACGACGATTACCAGATTACTGCCGAATACGATGGCCTACGCAGCCACGTGCGAAAGCTGAGCAAGTTCGATTCGCGCGAGGAACCCAAGATAGACTTGACGATTCGTTTCGGCAAATGATCGAGTGTTGCTGGGCGCAATTTACGGTTTCATCGACGGAGCGGTCGCCGGATGTCTGTTTGCCATGTTGTATAGGTTGTTCGCGCGCGAGCATGCGGCTGCGCACTACGCCCAAGTAAGTCTGTTATCGGACGCCTAGTCGCAAGGTGCAGTGATGAAGCCGGACACGTGGCCCAGAAACGGCCGCGCAGAATATCGTTCGATCCTTTGTGCAGTAGAACTGAATCCCGAGGCAGTGATGAATCTCACAACCTGAAATCTGGCCTGGTGTCCAGCCTTCACCAGAAAGGTCACACAGTACGCCCCAACGCAGCATCTAAGTTCACCTCCGGTCTCTTCAAAAATCCGTGCGAGGTGATTCTGAGTCCAGTTCATGCTCCAACAGTGGCCGGCGGCAGGACGTTAGGCCGTGCAATTGCCGCCGGATGCGCCGAAGCCTCCGCCTTCCGACGCTGCGGGTCCTTCTCGCCGCTGGTTTCGGACGATGGTAGAATTGAGCCCGACATGCCTACAGAATCGCGAGCAAAGCGGGTGGCCCCGTCGATAGACCTTTTCTCTTTCGCTGGGGAGCACCTTTCCTATGAAGCTCGGATGTTCGTCATTTGTCGTGCAATGAAGCCGCGCGATCAGTTCGAGTCGAACCTTAAAGTCGAGGGCTTCGCGCTCCATCTCAAGAACTTAATCGAATTCTTCTATCCGTCGAATCCCGGCGCGGACGACGTGCTCGCAGCCGACTACGTTGCAGATTGGAACGCCAAGCGCCCGGCGACCACTCCTCTTCTCGAAAGTGCTCGATTACAGGCAGGCAAGGAATTGCACCATCTCACTGCACAACGCATCGCTGGCAGGCCCTCGCACAAAGCGTGGGACTTCGATGGTATTGGTAAGGAGCTAAGGGGCGTTGTCTCAGCCTTTATTGGTCTGCAACCGAAGATACCGCAGGGGACAATTTCTGAATTGTCGGAGATTTGACTGCCGCCACCGTTACCAGGACTTGATTCGCTGGGCAACCTAATCCCGCCGCCCGTCATGACCGTGAATTTCGCCTGCGCGATTATTGCTCCCAGTTCGCGTGTGAGTGCATAGTAGGGATGTGTCGCCTGGATCCGATAACCGCTAACCCAGCAGCCTTGGACGCGCTATTTTCCTCAGGAAGGGTGTAGTAGCGCAGTCCCAGAGATTCCGCCGATGGTCTGCCTGGCTCTAAATGCAACCCAGCGTCTCTCGCGAGTGGCGCCCGTGCTGGTGCGAAAACTGCTTACTCCTCGATGAAGTAGGATTGCCATGAAAGCAGCAGGCGTCGTCGTGCGGGTGTTGCCCTTCGTCCGGCGACAATGGGGTTCAGGAGGAATGAATGCTCCGCAGCCTCAACAAGATTCTGGGTTCGTCGATCGTAGCCACCGATGGCGAAATCGGCAGCGTTTACAATTTTTTGTTCGACGATGTGTCTTGGAGAGTTGTTTACATCGTGGTTATGGCCGGCGCTTCGTTCAGCAAGCACAAGGTCTTGCTTTCCCCGAGCGCTATCAAACAGCCCGACTGGAACCACAAAGTGCTTCCGGTGTCCCTCACAAGTGAACAGGTGAAGAGCAGCCCGGAGATTGACACGGATCAGCCGGTATCCCGCCAACAGGAGATCGCGTTGCATCAGCACTACAGTTGGCCACCCTATTGGGAAACACCAGCCGAAACAAGAGGGAGTTTCCTTACGCCCGAATCCCACTTGAGAAGCTGTCAAGAATTGGTGGGTTATAGCGTTACAGTCGGTGGGGAAGGACTCGGAGAGGTTGAGGATTTCATGCTTGACGATAGAAGCTGGACGATCCGCTACATCGTGGCTCGCGCCGGAGCTGAATCGGGCGGCCATATCCTCATGTTTCCCACGGAAAGCGCACGCGAAATCTCCTGGGTCGATCGACGCGTGGAAATGAACTGAGCTATCGCGAGCCTATTCTGCATCATCCAAGCCGAGTGCGAATACAGCCCACCTTCCCACGATTCGACGGCTTGCCAGCACTTTATTGGCTTCGCTGAATGCTTCCAATTATTGGAGGCCAAGCAAGTGCTGAAGCAGTCGAAGGGGGGCGAACACCGTAAGCATAAGGCGCCACGACTGTCGGACTGTTCGTGGTGCCCGGCGAATCGCTCAACTAGATTTCCCGCGTGTGATTGAGATTCACGCGGTGGTCGGCCCACGACACTGACATCACCCAGCGCGTGGGAACCAGCATTGACCGGCTATGAAGCCAATCACCCGTTTTCACGTCCAGGTAAGCCTGCATGTAATGTCTCCAGTATTTCCTCTCGTGAATGTCCGCGAGGCTGAATTTCCAGTTATGGTCAGGCTCATCAATGCGCTCGAGGAAGCGCTTTCGTTGTTCGTCCTTCGACAGGTGGAGGAATACTTTGATGGTCCGCGTTCCATTGCGATAGATGTGGCTTTCCAGATCCACGATGGAACGATACCGCTCCTTCCAAATGGTCTTCTCGTCGCGCAACTCTTCTGAAAGCCCCTGGCCGCGGAGAATCTCCGGATGTACCCGAACGACCAGCACTTCCTCGTAATAGGAACGATTGAATATGCCAATCCGCCCGCGTTCAGGCAGACAGCGCGTTGTGCGCCAGAGAAAATCATGTTCCAGCTCGTCGGCGCTCGGCTGTTTGAAGCTGAACACCTGGCAGCCTTGCGGATTGACCCCGGACATGACGTGCCGGATGGCGCCGTCCTTGCCCCCGGCGTCCATCCCTTGAAAAATCAGCAGCAACGCATAGCGGTTGGACGCGTAGTGAAGCTGTTGCAGCGAGCTCAACTCCTCAACGTGTTCTCCCAGGAGTTTTTGATACTGCTCCTTCGACTTGCAAAAGGGCTTCACAATCGTCGGCCACTCACTGAGTTTGACCTTTTCTCCCGGCCGCACACGGAAATCCTTTGAATTGATTTTCATCTTCGTCCCTTCGGTATCACTAGCCCCGTCGGTTGTACACATCACTCCTACCTAGGGGTCAGAGGAGGTTGATACGGTGTTGGCCCGTTATCATTTCTCCTCTCCGCTCAGCGCTTCGAAGCCGGAGACAACGTCGAACAGTTCCTCGTCGATGCCACTCTGACGCAAACGATGGAATGTGCGGTTGAGCTTCTCCAGCAATTCGTCGATGTTTTTTTCGGCGCGTTGCATCGCTGCCAGGCGGCTTGCGTTCTCGCTCGCGAGGGATTCGGCGCACGCCCGGAAGAGCGAGACGAAAAGATATTCGCGGATAAGCGCGCGCAAGGTCGCGGTGCCGCCACCCATGACCTCGGGCAAGTTTGCCGTCGGCCAAGGAAGCTCGGCCAGCATGCGTCGCCAGCTTTCGTCCAGCGGCAGCAGTCTTTGACTCACGGGCGCATAGACCGCCCCGGACGAGGGGCGGTTGTAGAAGAGGTGGAGTTCGGTGACTTCACCCTGGCCGTGGCGCGTCTCGCTCTCCACGAGAATCTGCCCGACGAGTGGGGTGATGGCTTTGACGGAGTTCGGCACGGTGAAGAGTCCCACCAGTGGCAGGCGGGCGTCCTTCAAGCGCGCATAAACGCGCTCACCGACGGCCCAGACTTCGGGTTTGGCCGACAGAGCCGCCAGCGTCTTGACCGCATAATCGGCTACCACCTCATTAAACTGCCCCACCAGTCCCTGGTCGGAACCAAACACCACCGCGCCAATCGCACCGGCAAAGGTTTGTCTTTTCCGTTCTGCAATCAAGGGCGCGAGCCCGCTTTCCCGGAAGCATGCGCCCAACCCCAGCTCCACAGTGCGATAGTAGTCGGCCAACGCGCGCACAGATTCCTCGTATTGTCCGATGCTAGAGGCGGCCACGGCCTTCATCGTGCGGACGACGGATTGGAGGTCTCCGGCACTGTTGATCTTTCGGCGCAGGCTCGCCGTGGTGTCGCTCATGACTTCTCCTCGGGCTCAGACTTGGGCTTGGCCTCCTTATGGACTTCCGGCTTGGACTCGGGTTCAGGCTTGGGCTCGGGTTTGGCTTCCGGTTTGGCTTCCGGCTTGGGTTGGAAACGTGCGAGAGATTTGCGGGCGATTTCGATAATCGTTTCGCGATCTTCGTCGCTCAGTTTTTCGGCCGTATCCAATCGCTCGCGCACCTCCGCCGGTATACCCGCCGCCGCCTCGCGTAGCGCCTGCTCGGCGACCGTCATCTGGTCAAGGGGCACCCTATCGAAAAGTTCCGCGGTCAACGCCAGCAGCACAGCGATTTGCGCGGGCACGGGTACCGGGGCGAATTCCGGCTGCTTGAGGCAGGCGCGAATTCGCCGGCCGTGTTCGATGGTCTTGCGGGTGTCTTCGTCCAGGCGGGCTCCGAACCGGGAAAAGGTTTCGAGTTCCTCAAACTGCGCGTAAGCGAGCTTGAGGTCGCCCGCCACCGCGCGGTAGGCCGCGTTTTGCGCTTGACCGCCAACGCGCGAAACGGATTTTCCGACATCCACCGCGGGCAGCACTCCCAATTCGAATAGCGTCGGCGAAAGGTAGATCTGCCCATCCGTGATGGAAATCAAGTTGGTCGGGATATAGGCGGAAATGTCCTGCGCTTCGGTTTCGATGATGGGCAGCGCGGTGAGCGAGCCGCCGCCGAGTTCCTTACGCAAGTGCGTCGCACGTTCGAGCAGCCGCGAGTGGATATAAAAGATGTCGCCGGGAAACGCTTCTCGACCGGGCGGACGGCGCAGCAAGAGAGAGAGCTCGCGATAGGCGCGCGCGTGATGGGTGAGGTCGTCGTACACGATCAGCACATCCTGTCCCGCTTCCATGAAAGACTCCGCGATGCTAGTCGCGGCGTAAGGAGCGATGTAAGCGAGACCCGGCGGGTCGTTGCCCTCGGTCACGACGAGAACGGTGTAATCCATCGCGCCCTTTTCCCGCAAAGTTGCGACGGCCTTCGCCACGGCGGACGCGCGCTGACCGATGGCACAATAAACGCACAGCACGTGTTTGCCGCGCTGGTTGAGGATGGTGTCGATCGCAATGGCGGTCTTGCCCGTCTGGCGGTCGCCGAGAATCAACTGGCGCTGGCCGCGCCCCACGGGAATGAGCGCATCGATGACTATGAGGCCGGTCTGGAGAGGCACCGTGACGGGCGCGCGGTCCATGATGGGCGGGGCGCGGCGCTCGATGGGCAGGCGCTTGCTGGAGACCAGCGGCCCCTTTCCATCGAGCGGCCGGCCGAGCGGGTCGATGACGCGCCCCAGCAATCCATCGCCTACGGCCACGTCCATGACCCGGCCCGTGCGCTGGACTTCATCTCCCACGTGGAGATGCCAGCATTCGTCGAGCAGAACGACACCAATTTCGTGTTCGTCCACATTGAACGCAATGCCGAGCAGATCGCCGGGAAACGTGACCAATTCATCGAAGCCCACCCCGGGGAGACCGGACACCTTGGCGATGCCGGTTGCCACACTGGTGATCGTGCCCACCTCCCGTGGCGTCAGTTTCGGCGTGAATGCTTCTCGCACTTGGCTGATTCCGGCGAACGCGCTGTCGAAATCGTTCTGAAGGCTCTCAGGTTCCTGGTTCATTGGCTCTTTGTTCCGAGCTTGGGTTCTTCAGGTTCAGGCTTGGGCTCGGCCTCTTGGACTTCCGGCTTGGACTCGGGTTCAGCCTTGGGCTTGGCCTCTTGGACTGCCGGCTTTGACTCGGGTTCAGGTTCAGGCTTGGGCTTGGCCTCTTGGACTTCCGGCTTGGTCTCGAGTTTAGGCTCGGCTTTGGCTTCACGTTTGTCCTTCTCTTTCAGAAGTTCGTCGACACCCTTTTCCAGCGACGCCAGATAATCCGCGATGCTCCAAGCCACCTTTTGTCCATTCGTGGTGAGTTCAATGCCGCTGATCAGGTCTGGCGCAGTCTCGAACCGGACGCGGATTTCAGCCGAGAAGGTTTCGTTAAGCGCGTTTTGTATGGCCGCGCGTTGCTCCGAAGGCAGGTCAAACGTGCTGCGCACGACCGCCGGGTCAGAGGCTGTCTTAAGGGCCGCGCCGAGGCCTTCCCTCGCCTTGCCGTCCATCTCTCGCAAACGGCGAGTGAACACCTCGCCCAGGCGTTCTTCCAGACTCGTCGTGGCGAGATCCGTCAGCGCCTTTCGGGCGATGGCAAATACTTCCTGCTGTGTCCGGCGGCGGATGGCTTGATGTAAGGTATGTTCTTCGTTTCTCAACGCGCCCTGCCGTTTTGAACTCAAAGCCACGGCGGCCTTCCGCGCTTCGTCGAGGAGCCGCTGACGTTCGGCCTGCGCTTCGTCTGTCGCTTTGCTCAAGAGCGCGGCGCGCTGCTGGTCGAACTCCGCGTTCTTGTGCTGGAACTCGTCGTGCTCCTTTTGGGCTTCGGCTTTTTTCGCGTCGGCGTTCGCGAGTTCCGCGGCGATTCGCTTCTCCCGCTCATCGATGGCGTGGCGGATGGGCTTGTAAAGATAGCGCTTCATCAACCACACCAGGACGAGAAAGTTGAGTGCCTGCGCACCGACGGTGAACCAATCGATAAGCATGGGCTACTTTCCCGCGGTTTGGGCGATGGCGTGGTTCCAGAACGGGTTGGCGAAGATGAGAATCATCGAGACCACGAAACAGTAGATGGCGATGGACTCGATCATCGCCAGGCCAACGAACAAGGTCCGGGTGATAGTAGCGGAGGCATCAGGCTGCTGGGCCAACGAAGTCAGAGCCGTCGCGACCGCCCTCCCCTCCGCCAGCGCAGGCCCTATGGCCCCCAAACTTATAGTGATGCCGGCGATGACAATTGATGCCACCGCGATAATAGTCAGGCTATCCACAATGTCTCCTTTTGCTGTTGTAGATCATGATTTAATGTTTTGGCACTGGTTCAGGCTTGGGCTTACGGACCCTCGTGGCGGCCGCGATGTATACCGCTGCCAGGATGCTGAAGATGTAGGCCTGCACCATGCCGGTGAGTTGACCGAGCAGCGTCATGAAAATCGGAAAGAGGAAGGGCGTAATGGTGAGCAGGATGGCGATAATCATCGCTCCGCTCATCATATTGCCGAACAAACGGACAGCCAGGGCCAGCGTGCGCGAAAGTTCGCTGATGATATTAAATGGCAGCATGATGAACGTCGGCTTCGCATAGGACTTGAGGTAGTTGCCCACCCCTTGTTCCTCGATGCCGAAGAACGGCACGGCCACAAACACGCACAGCGCGAGTGCCGCCGTGGTCGAAAGCGAGCCAGTCGGCGGCTGGTACCCGGGAATGACAGTGCAGAGGCTGGCTGTCGCGATAAATAGAAAAAGCGTGCCCAGAAAGCCGAGATATTTCTGCGGCTCACTCAGGCCTACCTCTTCGATCTGTTTCTCGATGCCGGTGACGACGATTTCGAGAAGGTTTTGCCACGGAGAGCGTTCCAGGCCGATGGAAAGTTTGCGCGTGATGAGCCTTGAACCGACGGCCAGTACGAGCATCAGCCCCCACGTGAACACAATGGTGCCATTGAGTTTGAGAAACCCGTGTTGCCAGAAGATCATCTCATCGGGACTAAGGCGCATGACTGGCCTCCTGTGTCCAGTAAGTTGGCTTTTCCACCGCTCGGGTGAGCCGTGTCACGATAACGCGTGCCATGACAAATCCAAGCAGGCAGACCAGCAGCCTCTCCCAATGACCGTGCGCGACAAAATAGAAACCAGCCAGGACGACGGTCATTCGCAGCAACCCGCTGCCGAAAAACCAAAGCGCCGGTTGTTTGGCCGAAACGCACTTGCGAACCGTCCACCAAAGGCCGCCGAAGAATATCGCACCGAGCACAACGCCCGCTATCAGAGCCAGCACCAGACTCAAAGGTTCATTCATCGTTGTCGTGTTCCTCTCCCATTTCCTCGTCTTCCTTACTCACCCAACGCCAGGCATTCAAACAGCCGATGACGAGACCGGCAACCAGCAGCGCCAACGTCCAGGAATGCTTGCCCGGATGGCGATTGTCCAGCCAGATACCGAGCGCCGCGCCGAGCAGCGTCGGAACCACCACCGACCAGCCGATAAGCCCCATCATGCCCAAGCCAAGCCAGACGCCCTGCGTAGGGTTACGCCGCGCCTTGAGCTTTCGCGCTGCCTTCACGCCCACCTCCCGGCTGAACGCAGTCCCGTCCGCCGCGCTCTTGATTTCCGATTTCTCAGTCATGATGAAACTCGGCTAAGCGGCGGATAAGATCGCTCTCCATGATCGCCATCACCGAACGGACGTTCTGCTCCCGTTGAGTCAGGTTTAGAAACTCCTTCTTCACAGCCTCATGTAGCTGGGCGAGGTCCGTGCCGCCAATTGCGTTGCGCACCGAGACGACCACGTTTAAGCCGGTCTTGACCAGCACCCCTTCATCGACGGCCACAAAAACCTCGCCTTCCGGTTCGTTTTCGTAGGTCAGAATCCCGGGCGCGAGCGCTGCAACGCAGTCCAGCCGGTGTGGCAAGAGTCCGAACGAGCCTTCGCGGGTCTCCGCAACGATGCGCGAAACGCCGGTCTTCGCAGCGAAGATTTGAAACGGCAGTAGAATCTTAAGATTCATGAGCGTCGGCTGCTGCATGTTCGACCTCCGGTTTAGGTTTCGGATCGACCTTCGGCTGCGGTTCGGCTTTGATCTTGGGCTCGGAATCCGCGGCTGGCTTCGGGTCGCCCTTGGCTTCGAGTTTGGACCCAGGTTGGGCTTTAGCTGCTGGCTTGACGATTTTAGCTTTTGCCTTCGCTTCGTCAATGGCCCCGATCATGTAGAGAGCGCTTTCCGGGTAGTCTTTGAATTCATCGCGCAAGATTCGTTCGCAGCCATCGAGCGAATCTTTCAGGCTGACGAGTTTTCCCTTGATGCCGCTAAACTGCTCGGTGGCGAAAAACGGCTGAGTGAGGAATCGTTCCAGCCGCCGGGCGCGGGCGACTACTTTGCGGTCTTCCGGCGCCAGTTGTTCCAAGCCGAGCATGGCGATGATGTCCTTGAGATTTTCGTACTGAGCGAGCGTCCGCCTGATTTCCTGCGCCAGAAGATAATGCCGTTCGCCGACGATGCCGGCCGTGGCCATTTTGGAGCTGGATTGCAGCAGATCGATAGCCGGGAAAAGTCCTTCACTCGCCCGTTTGCGCGAGAGCACGATGGAAGCGGAGAGGTGTGAAAACGTGTGTACGGCCGAGGGATCGGTCAAATCGTCCGCCGGCACATACACTGCCTGAATGGAGGTGATGGCGCCGGTGTCGGTGTTGGCGATTCGTTCCTCCAATTGCGACAACTCGGTGCCCATTGTGGGCTGGTAGCCCAGCCGCGACGGCATTTGGCCCATTAACCCGGACACCTCCATGCCGGCCTGGATGAACCGAAAGATGTTATCGATTAGCAGCAACACGTCGCGATGCTCGTCATCCCGGAAATACTCAGCCATCGTCAGCGCCGCGAGGCCCACGCGGAACCGGGCGCCCGGCGGCTCGTTCATCTGCCCGTACACCATCACCATGTTCGGCAGTACGCCTGCGTCCTTCATGCCACGATGCAGTTCCTCCCCTTCACGGCATCGTTCACCGATCCCGCAAAAGATGCTGATGCCCTTCTGGTGCGCGATCATGTTGTGGATCATTTCGGTGAGCAATACCGTCTTGCCCACGCCCGCCCCGCCGAACAGACCCGCTTTGCCGCCACGCTCGATCGGCACCAGCACATCGACGACCTTGATCCCCGTCTCGAAGATCTCGGATTTGGTGGAGCGCCTTTCTAACGCCGGCGGGGCTCGATGGACTGTGCGCCATTGGACATCTGTCGGCGGGGCTTCACGGTCGATTGCGTTTCCGAAGACGTCGAACATTCGCGAGAGAATTGCCTTGCCGACCGGCGCCTTCAATTGCCCGCCGGTGTTTTCGACCGCGCTACCGCGGACGAGGCCCTGGGTATCGGTCAGCGCGATTCCACGCACGCGATGCGCGTCGAGTTGAGCTAAGACCTCGATGGCAATGTCCCCGTCCTTCGCGTGCAGCAATGTGTAGATGTCCGGCAAAGGTGCGTCGAAACGTATATCCACGACACTGCCGCGCACTGAGATCACGGTGCCGGACTTCGAACGATTCATGGTTTGTCAGTTGCCATTAGAGGTGAGGCAGCCATGCCAAGTCCTCGCTCAGGATATAGATCGTGATCGCCGCAAGCATGAGTACCAGGCCCACCCACATACGCCAGTCATGATGCATTCGTCTCCAGTAAGCCGGCGAAACCCCTCGCTGGGCAGCTTGCTCGTCTGCCTGCCGCGCATTCTCAAGAACAACCTGGGGTTTATTGTCGTGCTCCGGCCCTTCGTTCCCGTGCTGACCGTAGTTGCTTTCATTCATTGTTCAATGCCTTCTTATCCTCTGTCTTTGCTATGCCGCAGGTTTCGTGACTTGCGGGATATTTGTTGGCGCGCTCATATCCTTGTCCATCGCGGCGTTGTATTCGCCACGGCGCGCAGCCCGGTTACACCTTGCTCGATGAGACAGCGCTTGCTGTGCCGCCAACACATTGGGCTCCTTGCCTCGCCAAATCTCCATAGCCGGTTGCTGGATTGCGCGGGCAAACGAAAACGCCAACGCCCAAGGCAGCGCCGATTTGAATCTGACGTTCATGGCATTCAAACGGGCCGAGGCCAGTTCACTGGGTTGGCCGCCCGACAAGAACGCAATCCCCGGAACGGCAGCAGGAACGGCTCGCAAGAGACACTTCACCGTGGCATCGGCCACCTCGTCCACCGATTCTTGCCGGGGGCACGTCAAACCCGGAAGCACCATGTTTGGCTTCAGGATCATACCCTCCAGCAACACCCGTTGCGTGTAAAGCTGGTTGAAAACCGTTCGCAGGACTTCCTCGGTTACCTCGCCGCACCGGTCGAGCGAATGCTCGCCGTCCATGAGCACTTCCGGCTCGACGACGGGGACCATTCCGGCTTCCTGGCACAACGCGGCATAGCGAGCCAGCGCCTGTGCGTTGGCCTGGATGCAACCCCGGCTGGGAATGCCATCGCCCACGGCAATCACGGCCCGCCATTTGGCAAAACGCGCGCCCATTTGAAAGTATTCAGCCAGGCGGTCGCGCAACCCGTCCAGCCCTTCGGTTATTTTCTCTCCGGGATGACCCGCCAAGTCCTTTGCGCCGGTGTCAACTTTGATGCCCGGAACGATTCCCGCATCCATAATGACTTTGACAAAGGGAGTGCCATCTTTCTTCTGCTGGCGGATCGTCTCGTCGTAGAGGATCGCGCCGCCAATGCTCTCACCCAGACCAAGCGTCGTAACGATCAACTCCCGCCAGGCGCGCCGTGCCTCCACCGTCTCGGGAATCCCCCATTTGGCAAATCGTTTGTTGCAGGTTGGACTACTTTCATCCATCGCCAGCAGTCCCTTGTCGTCTGCGACCATTTTCCTCGCGGTATTTATAAGCTCTTGCGTATTCATTGAGGTTGCTCCTTTCTCAGTTCCGGATTCCTCGCTACACTTCACCCAACCACTTCCGTGCCTCAGCGGCATCGGCGTGATCGAAGTATCGGATCGTCGCTTTCGTGAACGGTTTGCAGAACGTCGCCATACCGTGCTGCCACTTCTTATCCCCGATCATCGCGAGCCGTTCGATGTCGGCGAAGTGTTTTATGTCGAACTTGATGTCTTCCCACATCGCGCCGGCGTCCCAGCCGTGGAAACCGGTCATATCGAACAGCACGCGCAGTTTTCCGTGCTGCCGGAGGAGCCGCTCGAACTCGGGCACAAAGCGCTCGTAATCTGCTTTTACCAGCTTCCCGCTGATGTGAACAACGAGAATCTTCCCGCCGTTTTCTTCATTGAGTTGAATGGGCATTTTGAACTTCCCTTACTGCTTTTCGCCCCGGCCCCATTTCCAGTTGCGGATTTCGGGCATGTCTTCACCGTGCTTGTCGATGTAATGTTTGTGCTCGATGAGCTTGTCCTGCATCATCTGCTTCAGGTAGGCGCCCTTAGAACCTAAATGCGGTAGCCGATCAATCACGTCTTGCACCAGATGGAAGCGATCCAGATCGTTCTGGACCCGCATGTCAAAAGCCGTCGTGATCGTGCCCTCTTCCTTATAGCCCCGGACGTGGATGTTGCGGTTGGTCCGGCGGTAGGTCAGCCTGTGGACCAGCCACGGGTATCCATGGAAGCCAAAGATGATGTGCTTGTCTTTGGTGAAAAGCGAGTCATAGTCCGTCTCGCTGAGTCCGTGCGGGTGCTCGCTCTTCGGCTGCAGCTTCATCAGATCGACGACATTGATCACCCGGATCTTCAGATCGGGCAAGTGCTCGCGAAGGATGGAAACCGCGGCCAGAATCTCCAGCGTGGGCGTGTCTCCGCAGCAGGCCATCACCACGTCCGGTTCGGCGGCGGCCTGATCGTTGCTGGCCCATTGCCAAATGCCAATTCCTTCCGTGCAATGCACAACTGCTGCGTCCATGGTCAGCCATTGCGGCAGCGCGTGTTTGCCTGCAACCACCACGTTGACGTAATGCCGACTGCGCAGGCAGTGATCGAAAACCGACAGCAGACAATTTGCATCGGGCGGAAGATAAATGCGCACGATGTCGGCCTTCTTGTTGATCACGTGGTCGAGGAAACCGGGGTCCTGGTGCGTGAAGCCGTTGTGATCCTGCTGCCAGACATGGGAGGCGAGCAGATAATTCAACGACGCGATCTTCCGGCGCCACGGCAGTTCCAACGTAACCTTCAGCCACTTGGCGTGCTGGCTGAACATTGAGTCGACGATGCGAATGAAGGCCTCGTAGCTATTAAACAACCCGTGCCGTCCGGTCAGCAGATATCCTTCCAACCAGCCCTCGCACTGGTGCTCGCTCAGCATGGAGTCCAATACACGTCCAGCGGGCGCGAGGAATTCATCATTCTTTACTTCCCGTGCGTCCCACTGACGGTTGGTGACTTCGAAAACCGCGCCCAGGAGATTCGAGAGTGTTTCATCGGGACCGAAGATGCGAAAATTCCGCTGATCCTGATTCAGCTTTGCTACGTCGCGCAGAAAGTTGCCCAGCACGAGCGTGTCCTGAGCGTTCACGGCGCCGGGCGAAGGCACATTGACCGCGTGGTCACAGAAGTCCGGCATTCTTAGATCGCGCAGAAGAATTCCGCCGTTTGCGTGCGGATTGGCGCCCATCCGCCGGTTGCCTTTCGGCGCCAGCTCAGCCAGTTCCGGCATGAGCCGGCCGCTTTTGTCGAACAGTTCCTCGGCCTTGTAGCTCTTCATCCAGCTTTCGAGCTGCTTGACATGATCGGGATGCTCGGAATCCACGAGCAGTGGCACCTGGTGCGCTCGGAAGGTGCCCTCGATTTGCAGGCCGTCAACTACTTTGGGTCCT
Organism: Bryobacteraceae bacterium; assembly: GCA_049518655.1. Taxonomy (GTDB): domain Bacteria; phylum Acidobacteriota; class Terriglobia; order Bryobacterales; family Bryobacteraceae; genus Palsa-89. Next base: position 30,899 of record JBEKRO010000074.1, read on the forward strand.
GTCCAGCCCTTGGGCGATCTGAGGACGATCATTGGCCAGCGCGCCCGAGTGGTGTCGTTCTTGCTCCGTGCATTGCTTTGAATTTGCCGGATGTCCTCAATGACCTTGTCCAGGGTGGCGGCCATAAGTTGGTGCATCTCTTCCGGGTCGTCGCCTTCCACAAAGTAAGGCGTCCAGCCGCAGCCTCTCAAGAATTGCTCTAATTCCTCATGCTCGATGCGGGCGAGCACGGTCGGGTTGCTGATCTTGTAGCCATTGAGATGCAGAATCGGCAGCACGGCTCCGTCAGCAATCGGGTTGAGAAGCTTGTTGGACTGCCATGCGGTCGCCAAGGGACCCGTTTCCGCTTCGCCGTCGCCGATGACGCAGGCGACGATCAGATCGGGATTGTCGAACGCGGCCCCAAAAGCATGGCTGAGCGAGTATCCCAGCTCTCCGCCTTCGTGAATTGACCCCGGCGTCGTCGGCGCAACATGGCTCGAAATCCCGCCGGGAAACGAGAACTGCGTGAACAGCTTTTTCATCCCGGCTTCGTCCCGGCTGACGTTCGGGTAAATCTCGCTCCAGGTGCCTTCGAGGTAGACGTTGCCCACAATCGCTGGGCCGCCGTGACCAGGACCGGCGATATAGAACATGTCCAGGTCATACTTCTTGATGACCCGGTTCAAATGCACATAGATGAAGTTCTGACCCGGCGTCGTGCCCCAATGTCCGACCACCAGGGGCTTCACATGAGACAGTTTCAGCGGCTCCTTCAGCAGTGGGTTGTCGTAGAGGTAAATCTGGCCGACCGACAGATAGTTGGCGGCGCGCCAGTAGGCGTTTATCTTCTGAAGCAGTTCCGGACTAAGCGTGTTGGTTTTCGCGATTAGCTCCTTGTCGTTCACCGCGGCGGGCTTCTTGTGGAGCAGTTCAGGAGTGAGCGTGTTGGGTTTCATGAATCAATCCTTTGTTCACTGTGTTGGTTTCGAGAATGCGGCTCACCGAGCGCGCAATCATAAGATCTTCGTCCGTTCGAATGACGCGAACCGTGGTCCGGCTGGCGTCCGTGGAAATCACGCCCTCACTCGCCGCGTTTCGCTTTTCTTCGATTTCGATGCCGAGGAAGCCCAGTCCATCGCAGATGCGCGCGCGGACGAGTGGTGCGTTTTCGCCGATGCCTCCCGCGAAGACAAGCGTGTCCAATCCACCGAGCGCGGCGGCGAAGGAGCCAATCCACTTTTTCGCCTGATAGCAGAACAGCGCCACAGCTTCGGCCGCTCGTTTGTCATGAGCTTCCTGCGCTAACAAGTCTCGCATGTCGGAACTGATCTCGGAAACTCCGAGCAGCCCGGACTTGTGGTTGACCATTTCGTAAAAGTGTCTTGTGGTCATCTGTTCGGTTCGCGCCAGATACGGCGCCAGGCTGGGATCCAGATCACCAGAGCGGGTGCTCATCACCAATCCCGACGTCGGAGTGAAACTCATGCTGGTGTCGACGCTTTTGCTATCTCGCACGGCGGCCATGCTTGCGCCGTTACCCAGATGAGCGAGGATGACGCGACCAGTGGTTGCCGCCGGGTCGCCCAAGCGCGCGAGTTCTTCCATCAGGTAGGCATAAGACAAACCGTGGAACCCGTAGCGCTGCACCCCCTGCGCGTCGTAGTGGCGCGGGATGGGAAGCAGTTTGGCAACACGCGGCATGGTGTGGTGAAACGCCGTGTCAAAACAGGCCACCTGCGGCAGTTTTGGATGACGCTGACGGAATATCCAGATCAGTTCGATCTCGCTGGGCAGATGGTCCGGGTCGTACGGGCTGATGCGATGCAGTTCCTCCAACAGTTCCTGAGTGACCAACTCGGGCGCGTTGTGTTGCATACCATGGACCACGCGGTGTCCCACAGCCCGGACCGATTCGAAACTATTCTGCTCCTCTAGCCAATTGATCAGCAGGCTCGCTGCCGATTTGTGATCGGAAGCGGCGAGTTTGCGGCTGTCCTGCTGATTCTTGATCGCATCGTTGAACGTCAGATTCGTCCCGCTCAGACCGATGCGATCAATCTTTCCATAAAGCCCTCGCTTCAACGGTTCGCCGGCCTGGTACATCGCAAACTTGATACTCGACGAGCCGCCATTGATCGTGAGAATGCTCGTCAGGATGCGTGAGTTCGCCGGTTTCATGGATGTCCTTCGTTCTCGAATCCGAACGAAGTCAGCTTTGCGCAAGTGGATTTGTAATCCGTGTGAAGAATGCTTCGAATCCCCAAACCTTCCGCGATCTGGACGAACATCGGTGTGTTTTCGATGTACAGTACCTGCCGGGCTGGCGCCTGGGCGATGTCCAGCGCAAGACGAAAGATGTCCGCGTCGGGCTTTCGGATGTGTACGAAGCAAGAGGAAACAAAAGAATCCACAAACCTATCCAGCTTGAACTTGCGAATCCGGTACGCATTCACCTCGCGCGATTCGTTGCTGACCACGGCGATCTTCAGCCCGTGCTGGACCTTGAGCTGAGCGACCAACTCGATCATCGCCGGGTACGGTTTCGATTGCGCGAACATCAAGCGCCGAAACTGAGCCCGAGTGAATGGCCACTTTTGGTAGAAGACCACCCGGCCTAAGTATTCTTCCAGCGTGAGCTTTCCCTCCTCGAAGGTGGCGGAGTTCAGGTTATGCCGCTCTTCCATTTCGGCCCAATCCAGCTTGAAGTTTTTCGCCACCCGTCTGCGGGCATGATGATCCCACCCGTTGGTAAGCAGGACACCGCCGACATCCAGAAACAATGTGCTGATTGGCATTCTTACTCCGCACTCCGAAGGACGCCGTTGCAGGTTGATTACACGCCCTCCCAACTCACCCGTTCAATCCACGCGGGTGAAACCAGCACCTTTTTGCCCGGCCACCAATTCTTCGTTGCCACCTCAATGTAGCGGATAGCCCAGGCTTCATCGTCCACGATAAATCCCTTCACATGGCCGATTTCACCATCGGTCGCCTCAATGTGATAGTCGGTGACAGCTTTGGTGCTGCGCAGATGTGAATCCGTCGACTCGCCACGGATCCGGTCCGCTAGCGTATCTTTGGGAGCAGCTTTTACGCCCCCCGGATAGTAAGCTGGGCCCCACAGGAAGGGACCACCCCAATAATAGGGATATCCGTAATACCCGCTGTACGCGATCTCGTGCTGCCGGGAGACAGGCTTGTCCGTGTCGATGTTAGGGCTGTTCTCCACCTGCGATTTCGTCAGCGCCACATCCAAACGCTTGCCCTGCCAGTCCGCATGGATAACAGAAATTGGCGAGATCAACACTCGCCGGCCGCCAAGCCAGCCGGTTGTTACCGTTAGGTAGCGGATGGCCCAGGTCTCATCGTCAAAATAGAGCTGATATACAGTTCCAAGCTCTCCGTCCGTAGCTCGGATCACCAAGCCTTCCAACTGTGTAGCATTCCTCAACATTGCATTTGCCCTCCCAGGCACTCGTTGAATGGGTTTTCGGCATCAACGATCCACACATCGGGGCGCTATCTCACTGGCACCCCTGATGTGGCAAAGAAGTGCACGCGTATACCCAGGTGCTTAACAGTTGTAACCCATCGCTTGTCGTCTGCTCCACGAGGAAACTGCGTCATATTCCGCTAATGTCTGAGCGTAATTGCGAGCGGTGAAGCGGCAGGCCAAGTGAATGCAATCCTCACTAGCAGTTCCGGGTCCCGACGCTGGATTTGTTGGGAGCGGTCGACCGTCAGATGGCACCTTGCACTGCGGAACTGTTGACCGTGTATGGTCACACGACCTTTGATGGTCAACCTGAGACTCGCGCGCCGCATTTCATGCCAGGGAGCATGCCCCGATGCTAACGGCCCCGTACAACCAGAACGTTCAAAATGCGTGCTTTCGGCCGGTTCTACGGCATCCCGATTGCGAGGGAACGGCGGAAGGACCACTGTCGAGACCGCTAGCGCCACAGTTGAAGGTTGTCACAAAGAATGTCAAAACGGCGTCAAGAATGGAGCTCGCGCGAGAATTTTCTGTAATGCCTTTACGCGGGTCCGTGTTTTGACGGCGTTTTGACATCTCTCACTTCATACTGGGCTTGGGTTGTGAGCAGCGGTGAACCTGAATGGATCGTTAATTGCACTTTCAGCAAATCACAGGGACACGGGATGCTGCCGTGCACAGCGATCAAATCTGCGCTGGCTGAATAGGGGAAAGCAGAACGGAGCGGTAGAACAATGATCGAGCAGCCACCAAACATCGATCCGTCAAAGCCGGTCGCGGACGGAAAGCCTAACGGCGACGAAAGTCACAACGTCATCCGGGAAGTGCAGCCAAGGGTAGGTCCCCCAAGGGAAGGGCGCCCAAGGCGTCCCATAGGACTGGTGATTATGGGAGCGATCTCGGTCATCGCTATCCTAGCGCTCATCCCTAGCTGGATACAGAAATGGCTGTGGATGCGGCAGGTCGGCTACAGCGGCATCTTTTGGACACTCTTCTCCGTGCGGTGGGAGCTGTTTTGCGCGGCTTTCGTTGTCGCACTTCTGTACCTCTGGATTAATCTTCGCGTTGCGGCTAGGAACGGCGCCACTTTCCGCGCGGGTAGCCTGACAAGCGAGTCTAGCGTTGCTTCGACAATCGGCGTCCAGATCTCTCCCACGGTTTTGAAACTGGCCACGGGAGCGATGGCTACCGTCGCCGCTCTGTTCTTTGCGCTCATCTTCTACGCGCAATGGGATACGTATCTCCGCTTTCGTTATGGCGGATCCTTTGGGTTGTCCGACCCTCTCTTCGGGGTCGATGCCGGGTTTTATCTGTTCCGTCTGCCGTTTTATGAGCTTTTGCAAAACAGCCTGACCACATTGGCGCTTGTCACGCTCCTGGCCGTCATGGTCTTCTATGCGTACTTGGGTTTACTGCGGTTCAGCCGCAGCAGACCGATGCAGGGCTGGAGCGCGAAGACCGCTCCACATCTGTCCATCCTGTTCTTCGTCCTGGTCGCCAGTTGGGGATGGGGGTTTTACCTGGATCGCTTCGAACTCCTTTACTCCACTCAGGGAGTCGTTTACGGCGCCGGTTACACAGCGGATCATGTGACCCGGATCGCCTACTGGATCATGTTAGGCGCCGCAGTGTCGCTGTGCGCGCTGGTGCTCAATTTCGTCCGGCCCCGATTCAAAGCGATAGTCATTGCATCTGGTATTTACGTTGGCTTGTACATCATCGCCGTTTGGCTGGCGCCAGCCCTCTTTCAGAGGTTCACGGTGCAGCCGAACGAGCTGGCTCGCGAGACTCCATATCTCAAGAACAACATAGAGTTCACCAGGAAGGCCTACAGCCTCGACACGATACAGGAAACATCCTATCCGGCGCTGTCGGATCTTACATCCGAGGTGATTGCAAGAAATGAAGACACCATCCAGAACATCCGTCTGTGGGACTGGCGCCCGTTGCTTCAGATGTACCAACAGGCCCAGGAGATCCGGCTCTATTATCAGTTTTACCAGGCTGATGTGGACCGCTATCACCTGCCGGATGGCTATCATCAGGTAGTGCTTTCGGCCCGCGAACTCTCCGCGGAGCTCCCCGCTCAAGCCCAAACCTGGGTTAACCAGAAGTTGCAGTTCACGCACGGTTATGGCGTGGTCATGAGCTTCGTCTCAAAGACTATTGGGGGAGGCTTTCCGCAATACATTCTCAAGAACATCCCACCAGAATCCGCCTACGGCCTAACTATAGACCAGCCTTCCATCTACTACGGCGAGTCGATGCCGGGATATCGGATCGTCGCGACCGGCGTGAAAGAGTTTGACTATCCTAAGGGAAATCAGAATGTCTACACGAGTTACGCCGGAACTGGAGGTATCCCGCTGGACAGCTTGTGGAAGCGGCTCTTATTCGCCTGGACGCAGGCTGATGTCAATATTCTGCTAACGTCCTATCTTCAACCAGAGAGCAGGATTCAGATTTGGAGGCGCGTTCAGGAGCGCCTGAAGCAGATCGCTCCGTTCTTGCGGCTCGACCAAGATCCCTACGCAGTGGTGAGCGAGGGCAAACAGTACTGGATCCAAGACGCCTACACAGTTTCGGATCACTTTCCCTATTCCACTCCCCACGCGGCGGCCTTTGAAGAAGAGCTCAATTACATTCGAAACTCCGTAAAGGTCGTTGTGAACATGTACGACGGAACCGTCCAGTTCTACGTCATGGATGCGAACGACCCCGTCCTAGCGGTCTACCGGCGTGCGTTTCCGGGCGTCTTCAAAGACCTGAATCAGCTTTCGCCGGATTTGAAAGCGCATCTGCGCTATCCGGAGGATCTGTTCTCCATCCAGGCCGACCAGTACAGAACATTCCACATGACGATTCCGCAAGTCTACTATAACCGGGAGGACCTCTGGGTGCTACCGCAAGAGAACTACGCGGGCACGGTCGCGCCCATGAAGCCCTATTACATCCTGATGAAGCTCCCAGGAAGCGATCAGCTCGAGTACCTGCTCATGACGCCGTTCACGCCTCAGAAGCGAAACAACATGATCTCCTGGTTGGCCGCTAGGTGCGATTTTCCCGAATACGGGAAGATGCTCTTTTACCAACTCCCCAAGGAGAGGCTAATCTACGGCCCGATGCAAATCGAGGCGATGATCGATCAGAACACCACGATCTCCCAGCAACTTACCCTATGGGACCAAAAGGGTTCGAGAGTCATTCGTGGAAACCTGATCCCAGTTCCGATCGAGAACTCTTTTCTTTATGTGGTGCCGGTGTATCTTACGGCGGAAGGCACGGACTTCCCCCAACTCAAGCGCGTAATCGTGATTTCGGATGACAAAGTGGCGATGGAGCCGACACTCGATGAAGCGATCCAATCGGTCTTCGGGACCGAGCAACCCCAGAATCCTGTGCAAGCGTCGGCGCAACCGGAATTGGGCCAGGCGAGGGCACAGTTCGATGAGGCCCAGAAGGCCATGCAGCAGGGAAACTGGGCCGACTTCGGCAAGGCGATGGATGCGCTGAAGCACTTGCTGGCCGGACCGGCACCAACAGGAGTTCGACAATGAGCGGCAGAGCAGCCACGCGTCACAAGATGTTAACTGGAAGCTTGATTGCTCTCGGAACGACGTACGTGGGTTAAATGTCACAGGGGGTAACGACAATGACACTCAGGTCTCTGTTCGAAAAACAAGTCTTCGTTCGGCTCAGCGAGGACCACACCGCCTTCATCTGCACCACGAAATGGCCATTACTTTCGAGAACCAGACGAGTCGGTGTCGATGAAACTGGGTGCGACTTTGCTCCTCACGTCGACGAACCTGCTTCGATTACTCCCGAGGAGCTTCCGGTGCTCCGGCGAGGCGCCGTAGAGCAAGGCCGGGCTCACCAATCGGCAGAGTTTGAGAGGCGAACTCACGAGTTGTAGCGTGCGGATCTCACAATATGAACGTAGCCGGGAAGACCTCAAAGGAGTTTTAAAGATGCCAACTACTCAAGACAAACTTGGAGCGCGACGCCGGGCCGTCCTTGCGACGCCCAGTGACCTCGGTTCCGAAGCCATCAAAAACATCACCGGCGCTCTCAATGCCCTGCTGGCCGATGTCTTTGCCCTCTATATAAAGACGAAGAACTTTCATTGGCACGTGAGCGGGCAGCACTTTCGCGACTACCACCTTTTGCTCGACGAGCACGCCGGCCAGATCTTTGCGATGACCGACGACATCGCCGAGCGCGTGCGCAAAATCGGTGGCACCACGATTCGATCGATCGGTCACGTTGCCCGCCTGCAACGCCTCAGCGATAACGATGCGGACTATGTCGATCCCCTCGATATGCTAGCCGAGCTGCGAGAAGACAACCGGACGATTCTAGCCAACATGCGCGAAGTTCACGACCTATGCGGGGAATCGAACGACGTAGCCACCACAAGTCTTTTGGAGAATTGGATAGACGAAACGGAACGGCGCATCTGGTTCCTCTTCGAAACCGGACGAACGGCATAGAGTTATGCGCGCCAGCACCTGGCCCCAGAAACAACCTCAGGAGCGTGTCGCACATCGGATCGGAGCGGCGAATCATGAGCAAAGAAACCCGTGCCACGCACCCTATATACAATCTCCTGCCCACCGAAATCGAGGGATTCGATTCCCTGGCGGAACTCGCCCTGGATATGCGCTGGTCGTGGAATCACGCTACCGACGAAGTGTGGCGGAAACTTGATCCCGAACTGTGGGCGATCACGCAGAACCCCTGGGTTGTTTTGCAGACGGTCTCGCGCGACCAGATCGAGCGCGTGTTGGCCGATCCCATTTTTCGGAAACATATAGATGGCCTGGTCGAAGCCAGCCGGCAAGCGGCGAAGCAGCCCGCTTGGTTTCAAAAGAATCATTCGGACGCTCCCCTCACATGCGCCGCCTATTTCAGCATGGAATTCATGTTGAGCGAAGCTCTCCCTATCTACTCGGGCGGGCTGGGCAACGTGGCCGGCGATCAACTCAAAGCCGCCAGCGATCTGGGTGTACCGGTGGTAGGCGTGGGACTGCTCTACCAGCAAGGCTATTTTCGCCAAGTGATCGATAAAGACGGAGCGCAACAAGCCCTCTTCCCGTATAACGATCCTGGACAGTTGCCGATCACGCCACTGCGCCAACCAAACGGGGAGTGGTTGCGCTTAGAGATTGCGTTGCCTGGATACTCGGTCTGGCTGCGCGCCTGGCAGGTCCAGGTCGGCAGAGTAAAGCTTTACCTGCTGGACAGCAATGACGCGGCGAACATTCCCGCTCATCGAGCGATAACCAGCGAGCTCTATGGCGGCGGCCCGGAGCTGCGCCTCAAGCAAGAACTGCTGCTCGGAATCGGCGGATGGCGGCTGCTGCGCGCGCTCGGAATCCAACCGGAGGTCTGTCATTTAAACGAAGGGCATGCGGCTTTCGCCGTGTTGGAGCGCGCCCACGACTTTATGGAAGAGGCCGGGCAGCCCTTCGACGTAGCGCTCGCCGCGACCCGAGTGGGCAATCTCTTTACCACGCACACCGCGGTAGCCGCGGGTTTTGACCGTTTCGCCCCAGCCCTCATCGAGCAATACCTGAGCGGATACGCCCAGCAAAAGCTTGGTATCGCGCTCCATGACTTGCTGGCTCTTGGCCGCCAAAATCCAGATGACTCGTCGGAACCCTTCAATATGGCGTACCTCGCGATTCGCGGGAGCGGGCAGGTCAATGGCGTGAGTCGCCTGCATGGCAAGGTGAGCCGGCACATCTTTCTGCCTCTCTTCCCGCAGTGGCCGGAGGACGAAGTCCCGGTCGGACACGTGACCAACGGAGTCCACATGCCTACCTGGGATTCTGCCCCGGCCGACGATTTGTGGACGGAGGCCTGTGGCAAGGACCGTTGGCTGGGGACGACAGAAAATCTGGAGCAGGACATTCGCCGCGTCTCCGACACCAAGCTCTGGCAACTTCGCACCGCCGCCAGAGTGTCTCTCGTTGAATACGCTCGCGAACGCTTGTCCCGGCTACTAGCCGCTAGGGGCGCGTCGGCCGAGGCGGTCGAAGCCGCGAAGCATCTCTTTGATCCCAACATCCTGACGTTCGGTTTTGCGCGACGCTTCGCGACCTACAAGAGACCGAACCTATTGCTGCACGACTCGCCGCGGCTGCTTCGCCTATTGACTGATTCTCAGCGTCCGGTACAACTCATCATCGCCGGAAAGGCGCATCCCGCGGACCAGGCGGGGCAAGCCCTGATTCAGGAATGGATTCATTTCATCCGGCAGCCAGTGACACGCCCCCATGCGATCTTTCTCAGTGACTACGACATGCTTCTGACCGAGGAGCTGGTGCAGGGGGTGGATGTCTGGATCAACACGCCGCGGCGCCCCTGGGAGGCTTGCGGGACGAGCGGTATGAAGGTGCTCGTCAATGGAGGGATCAATCTATCCGAGTTGGATGGCTGGTGGGCGGAAGCTTATACGCCGGAAGTTGGGTGGGCGTTGGGAGACGGTCAGGAGCATGACGAGGACCCGGCTTGGGACGCTGTCGAAGCCGACGCGCTCTACGACTTGCTTGAGCGGGAGGTGATCCCGGAGTTTTATACCCGAGACGAGCGCGGCATTCCCACCGCGTGGGTCAAGCGAATGCGGGAAAGTATGGCACAGTTGACGCCGCGCTTTTCTGCAAGCCGCGCGGTGCGCGAATATTCGGAACAACACTATCTCCCGGCTGCGGCAGCCTACCGTGAGCGCACTGCGAACAAAGGCGCGGTGGGCAGCCAAGTGGTCGATTGGGAGCATGCGATGGATCGGGCGTGGGGTTCGTTGCGCTTCGGAGACTTGCGGGTCGAAACCAATGCGGAGCACCACGTGTTTGAAGTCGAAATCTTTCTGAACGATCTCGATCCGAATGCGGTGCGAGTCGAGCTTTATGCGGACGGGATCAACGGCGGCGATCCAGTACGGGTGGAAATGAAGTGCGCGCGACCGCTTCCTGACGCATCGCGCGGCTGCGTGTTCCACGCAACCGTACCCGCTACTCGTCCAGCAAAAGACTACACGACGCGAGTGATACCTCAGCACTCCGGGGTTGCGGTCCCGTTGGAATCCGCTCGAATCCTATGGCAAGGTTGATGTTGAGCATTCATAAAATTCTTGTTCCTGTCGTGCTCGCGGATACTTCCCGGCACGTTGTGCACCAAGCCGCGTGGTTGGCGCGCCGCTTGCATGCGGAGGTGATCTTGCTGCACGTAGTGACACCTTTCAGCTATCCCGCCGGCATGCTGGAGGGCGGGCACGAGATCACCGCGCGGGATTTGCACGCGCACATCGTCCAGCGGGCCCAAGAAGATCTGGATCAGGCGCTACGGCCAGAGCTCGACGGGATTGCCGTCACACGCGTGCTCCTCAGAGGCGACCCAGCCCACGAAATCGTGAAGACGGCTCGCGAGCGGAACGTCGATCTAATCATGATGTCCACGAATGGCGATGCTGCGTTTTACCGCTTTCTGCTGGGCTCCGTGACGGCGAAGGTGCTGCACGAAAGCCCTTGCCCGGTCTGGACGGGTGCTCATCTGGAAGAAACGCCTGAGCGCGACTTCTCGATCCGCCACGTCCTCTGCTCGGTGGATTTGACTCCGCACAGCCCCCACACAGTGGCGCTGGCCGCCGAGATGGCCGCGGCCGTCGATGCGACGCTTACGCTCGTCCACATCACGTCTAGCGTGGAGATCTATGGCCCCGGCGGATCCCACGTCGACCCCGCGCGGAAGGAGATGCTCGTCGGCTTCGCCGCCGAAGAGATCGCCAAACTTCAGCAACAGGTGGGCACGAAGGCCGAGGTCATCATCGATAGCGGCAATGTCCCGGAGCTGTTGACCCGGGCGGCAGAGCAAACCAAAGCTGACGTCCTGGTCATCGGACACAAGCTTGGGCGTAGTCATTTGGGGGACAACGGAAACGGTTATGGGATCATTCGAGAGTCGCGCATCCCGGTGCTGAGTGTATGAAAGGTTCGTGCCCATGAAGAACCGGATCGTCGTCGTAATCACCCTCCTGATCGTCGTCTTCTTGGCGGGCTTCGTCCCGCAGTATATAAAGGTGAAGCGCCTGGAGAATGACCTATCCGCGGCAAAGCAAGAAAACGCCCTGGCGGAACTCCGCGATTTGGCGGGTCTGGCTTTCGTTCAGACCAGCCAGAAGAATTATGGGCTCGCGGCCGCAACCAGCAACCAATTTTTCACCCGTACTCGCGAAATTGCGAATCAGCTTCCGGATGCAAACGGACGCAAAGCTTTGGAAGACCTATTGGCCTCTCAAGACAAGATCACCGCGGAGTTGGCGAAGGGCGACCCGGAAGCTCTGGGCGATCTCCAGGTATTGTTCGATAAGACGCGTCAAGCCGCCGTCTCCAAGAAAGGGGGCGCCTGATGGCCGCCGCCTCCCGTTCGGACGCACTGGTGCTCTTCGGTGTGACGGGAGATCTCGCCCATAAGATGATCTTCCCGGCGCTCTATGCGATGGTGAAGCGAGGGAACCTCAAGGTTCCGATAATCGGCGTCGCCCTCCCGAAGTGGAGTCTGGAGCGTCTCCACAGACGCGTGACGGACAGCATTAAGCGATCGGGTGGCATCGATAACCGGCGTGCCCTCCACTATCTTTTATCCCTGTTCAAGTACGTAAGTGGGGATTATAAGGACCCGAACACGTTCAAGGCGATCAAGAGCGCGCTGGGTGGCGCTCGGCGCCCGGCGCACTACCTTGCGATCCCACCCTCGCTATTCGAGACGGTGATCAAAGAACTCGGCGCCGCGAAGTTGGCCGCGCATGCGCGCGTCATTGTCGAAAAGCCGTTCGGACGTGACCTGGCCTCCGCGAAGGAGCTCAACCAGGTGGCGCGGACAGTGTTCCCGGAAGACTCGATCTTCCGCATCGACCACTACCTCGGGAAGGAGGCGATCATGAACATCCTCTATTTCCGCTTCGCCAATTCGTTCCTAGAGCCGATCTGGAACCGCAACTACATTGCCAGCGTCCAGATAACCCTGTCCGAGGATTTCGGCGTGGAAGACCGTGGAGCGTTTTACGAAGGCGCGGGCTGTTTGCGGGACGTGATCGAGAATCACCTCTTCCAGCTCGTCGCGCTGCTTGCCATGGAACCGCCCTCGGATAGGGACTTCGGAGCTGTCCACAGGGAGAAAGCCAACGTCTTTCGAGCCATGCGCCCTCTGACGCGCGACGACTTAGTGCGCGGCCAATACGCTGGCTACCGGAAGGAGCCAGGCGTCGCGAAGAACTCCGACGTCGAGACCTTCTGCGCCCTGCGGCTTTTCATCGACTCATGGCGGTGGGCGGGAGTGCCATGGTACTTGCGCTCCGGCAAATACCTAGCCGATACCGCCACCGAGATCCTGGTGGAGTTGAAAGCGCCGCCGCAGAGGCTTTTCGCCGACTCAGCGCCAGAGACCGGCCGGACGAACTACCTGCGCTTCCGGCTCTCCCCCAACTCTGCCATCGCGCTCGCCGCTCGCGTCAAGCTCGCCGGCAAGGAGTTCGTCGGGGAGCAGCGAGAGCTCTACTTACTTGAAGAGCAGCCGGGAGAGGGAGCACCCTACGAACGGCTTTTGGGTGACGCCATGGCCGGCGATGGCGCGCTCTTCACCCGCGAGGACGCTGTGGAGGCCGCTTGGGCGGTGGTCGATCCAGTGCTGAAAACTCATCACCGAGTTCGCCCCTACAGGCGCCTTAGTTGGGGGCCGAAAGAGGCTGACACGATCATCGCTTCAGATGGCGGTTGGCACAACCCCGGACCCAAGGAGGCGTCCGAATGAATGCCCAGCGTTTGTTTTGCGTTTCTTCATTCTCTTGCGATGAAATTGTCAAGCATGCTGCCGTGCCATACGCGGATAGGCCGCGCTCTCTGTTCCCAGCCGATATCCCACTCCCGGTTTTGTCTCAATGTAGCGAGGCTTCGAGAGATCAGGTTGTAATTTGCAGCGCAGATAGGTCCCGGTATCCGAGCGATTCGGCAGTGGCCCCAGGAAATCGTTTTTCGTTAGTCGTGGAAGTCGTGCCGCACTCCCGGTTACATGTCTACGCACCCGGCGCGGAGGCATCAGGCTATCGAGTCATTTCACTTACAATTCAGCCAAATGCACAGGTCCGCGTGCTTCCCATGCAATATCCGGCATCGGAGATTTACTTTTTCAAACCACTCAACGAGCGTATTCCAGTGTTCCAGAAGCCGTTTCGCCTAATTCAAGAACTGGTGCTCGACGGCACGCCTGCGGGTCAAGAGGCAATGCGTGGGAAACGCGATTTGACCCTCACCGGCACGCTCCAATATCAAGCGTGCGATGAAAGGATTTGCTACAACCCCGTCTCGGTCCCTCTCTCGTGGAAGCTAAGCCTGCGTCAAGTGATTCGCGAGGGTCCGACGGTAGCGCGTTAGGGCGACGCTTAAAAAAAGTCGGCCCGCAATGGCCTCCCGGTGTCTCCGTGGGCGCGGCGGGCGTCTTTTCGTGATACGATTCCATAATCATGTCCGACGTGGTTTACCGGTCGTATGTACGCATTGAGCGCGTGAAGGGACCTGTGCGCAGAGCGTATCTTCCGGCGGAACAGGAGCCGGTAATATTTGGAGTGCATGGCGCCGTGGCAGAGCACTACAAGGTTCCGCCAGCGGTCCTGGAACCGCACGCCACTACCTTGGATTACATTGTCGCCGCCGCGGCGGGTTGACTGACCGGAACCTTCGGAGGCGCGCTGGAGGCGCGTCACATAGATGCATCCAATGAGCGATTGGTGTCTGAAGCGGTTGGCGAAGTTGAGCTAGAAGACAACGTGCTCGTGATCCGCCGTATCCACGTCATTCTGAAACTGAAAGCCGAGGAGTCATACAGGGAGACTGCAAACCGTGTCCATGGTTTCTTTGCCGACCGGTGTCCGGTGTATCGCACGCTGAAACCTGCGATCGCGATGACTACGGAGCTGGCATTCGAGGCACTAACGGCATAAGTTTCATCTCGAACGCCCAGACAGCGCGGAATGGGTTATTTCTTCGGTGTTGGAATCACAAACGGTTCGATGGTCAGCGGCAGCTCGAATGGAATCGTCTGTGGCGCGTCGCATACCGTGTCGCTGCACTGCTGAAAATGGAGCTGACCCGATAACACGGTCCTGCCGGCATCGATCGGAAATTTGAGCAACAGCGAACCCAGGCCTCGGAACGAACCGCCGTACACCGGGAGCGTTTCACCAAGCGCCGCGATCTCCATCGGCCGCGCCTCCGGAAGCTCAAAGGATTGGCGGATGATTTTGGGATCGTCGAAAGCAATCGACGTGGGGGTGTAAGCTTCAGGCAGAGGCGTGCCGTATACGTGCCATCCTGGCTCCAGCTTGAATTCCGCGAAGAAACCGATCTCTTGGCCTGCGAACGCCCTTGCACCGGAAAGGCCGATCTCAACGGTAAGCGCACCACATGGAAGGGTGACTGCCGCAGCATCCGCGCCACGCGCCCCGAATTCCCGCAGAATCACCTCGGACGCAGTAACACGGTGCTGGTAGTTGGGCATGAAATACTTGCGGATCAAGATGCCGTCCGGAGCGACCAGATAGTCCACGGGATGCGGTACACCATGGGCTCGCAGCCCGGGAGCAATGTTGGTGTTGAAGATCCCAAAGCGGCCGATCACGGCGCTATCGCGATCCGAGAGCAGCGGAAACCCGATGCCGTGCTCATCCGCAAAGCGTTTGAGAATTTCCTGGGAATCATAACTGATGGCCGCGATCCGGACGCCCTTCGCTTCAAGTGTTGAACGGGATTGTTCCAACTCGACCAGTTGGGAGCGGCAGTAGGGTCACCAATCCGCACTACGGTGAAATACCAGGAGCAGGCCGTTGGGCCCAGTGAGATCCGTGAGCGATCTTAAATCACCGTTCTGGTCCGGAAGGGCGAATGCGGGAATTCTTTGGCCTGGCTCCGGACCCGTAGTGTAGCGATCGTTGGTCG
>JBEKRO010000075.1:0-32952 GCA_049518655.1 Bryobacteraceae bacterium
CCTACCGTGCGCTCTCCGACTGGCTCGGACAATTCGGGTCGCGACTATTTCCGGAAATCAGCGCTATACCCGGTTGGCGAGTCGTTCCTCGGTAGAGGGGTTTCTGCCACGGGCTGCTAGGCGCTGATCGCGAACACGAGGTTGAATCCGAAGGCCAAGGTCCCACATCGTAAGGACTGTCGTCGAACGATTTCGATGATCGAAACATAAAGGGAGACAGTTACATGGCAAGACTTACTGGCAAAGTGGCCGTCGTTACCGGCGCGTCGAAAGGAATTGGGGCCGCGATCGCCCAGGAACTCGCAAAGGACGGCGCTTCGGTAATCGTGAATTACGCGAGCAGCGCACCGGGGGCCGAGGCAGTTGTAGCAAACATTCAGAAGGCAGGCGGTAAAGCTAAGGCTGTACGCGCCGATGTGAGCAAGCCGGCTGAGGCGAAGCAGCTTATCGACGCGACGGTATCGGAGTTTGGGGGAATCGATATCTTGGTCAACAATGCGGCCGTCTATGACTTTCTTCCGCTACAGCAGATCACCGAAGCGCACTTCGATCGGATGTTCAACCTGAATGTCAGAGGCCTTTTGTTCGCTACGCAGGCCGCCGCCGGGGCGATCGGTGAGCGGGGCGGGTCCATCATCAACATCGGCTCCATGGCCTCTCAAGCGCCACCTCCGGGCGGATCGGTCTATAGCGCCACCAAGGCCGCGCTAGACGCTTTAACGCGGAGTCTTGCGGCCGAATTGGGTCCGAGAAAAATTGTAGTGAACGCGGTGTTGCCGGGCCCGGTGGAAACCGAAGGCGCTCAATCCATGCCTGGCTGGGATCAGTTTAAGACCCAGCTTTTGCCGCGGACGCCGCTGGGGCGAATCGGACAGCCGCGGGACATCGCCACCGTTGTTTCGTTTCTGGCTTCCGAAGATGCAGGCTGGATCACGGGGCAGATCATACCGGTCGCCGGCGGCCTGCATTAGGCGCAAGCAATACAGCCCGCGACTGATTAACGCTGCGACTCGCTGCTGGGCGGCACGATGCCTTGGATGCGCATGTACGTGACTAAATTGCCGTAATGCTCCATGGTATGGGCGACGTTGAAATCGAGCATGCTGAGCCGCGAAATCTTCATTCCGCCGAAGGCTGGTATCATTTCGGCCGCTTTCGCATCGGTCATCCCGGCGTAGATAGCATCGCAATAGGCGAAGGCAGTCTTCAGCGCAGCTACGATATCGGCTTTCGTCTTCGCGGACTGTTCCACGCCCTTGTCGTCATGTTTGCCGGCGGCCGAGCCGCAGAATTCGTATTGTCCGTCGGCAACGTGAGCCAGCACTTGTCCATAGGAGCGTACGGTGTCGACAGGTTTAAACGCGTATTTATCCTCCGGCACTTTTTCCGCCGAGCGCAGAATGTCCCGCTTGGCATTCGAATAGAACACCTTGGAACTCTCGACCATCGGGGAACTTGCCAAAGTGGGGTTGCTGGCTCCGGCTTGCGCCCAGGCACCGGATGCAACAAGAAGAAAAATGATTGGCCAACGCACGTGGGTTGCCCTCCTGAATTTTGTAACTTCGATGGTATCAGCTTCAGCTAGCTCTTCGAGAGCAGCGTTCCGAAGGCCCGCCGATTTTTCTGCTAGGCCCGGCGGGCGAATCAGCCCAAGGGAATGCCGACTGCACCGGCGAATCGGCTTCTGAACTCTTTCCAATCATTGCCCTCGCGGGCTAGAACCTGCGCGACGTCAAACCAGGAGTTCGTGGTCGGCGATTCCTGCTGAAGCATGCTTGAATCAACGCCAGCGAGAGAGATAATCGTCCAATAATCCCGAAAATCCTGCTTCTTCGCTTTCCTGTGCGACTTCTCAGCTTCTCCCGCTCGGTTGTGTGCATTGCTGACATCGGTGCCTCCCTTGATTTCGATCGCGAGGATGTTCCTAAGCTTTCCTTCAAACTCCTCCTGGATTCGAATGTCCGGATCGCCGCTCAGCGCGATGATGACCTTACGCTCTGATGCATTGTGGACGATGATTTTGGAATTATCCTGACTCACGAGGAATCCTTTGACGATCTCGACAACTGAGAGAAATACATCGAGCGTTGCTTGTTTGCCGATGGCGTTATTGTTGCTCCCATAGAGCTGGGCGCCCAGCGTCAGGAGCGGTAGTTCAGAAACATCGCGTGCGGTGATCTTCGGCGAGATTTGACGCACCAATTCGGCGAGATTCTCGGCCATGGCGCTGCAGAACTGTTCGAGGTCTGGGCGTTTCTTCGAACTTAGAAGCCCACGTGTCTCCATGCTTTTGAACAATCCCATGCCAGTACCCTTGCGGTAGAATCGCTTTTGTGACACCCCAAGCAGAAGGCGGTAGTAGCCGACCAAGGTGGGTTTTTGTTCCAAGACTGCCGGCACCGGGAAGATGTGTTCATCACGTATTCCGGCGGCCGCAAGAATCTTCTGGGCATCGGCGGGAACGTAAGCGAGAATCTGTTTTTTTGTTGTATTTGGATCCAGCTGACCCAGCGCTTCGCTTAGAGCATCCATAAGGGTGCTTTTACGCGCCGCCACGAGCATCTGGTGGAAAACTATCTGACGGGACGGACTTAGCGGCCCAGAACTCACCTGATCAAATCCCCATTGAGGCGATGCTCGGCTATCTGCAAATAAGACGGATTGAGTTCGATGCCGACAAAGCGGCGGTTGAGCTTCAGCGCGACAAGGCCGGTGGTTCCCGATCCGATGAACGGATCGAGGATCAATTCGGCCGGGCTCGATCCGAGCTTGACGCACGGCTCGACCAGCGCTGGCGGGAATGTGGCGAAATGGGCTTCAGGATATGGCCGAGTGTGGACGTCCCAGACGGTTCTAACGTTGCGTCCGTTTGGGCCGCGAACCGCAGCGGCATCGTAACGATAGTGTTCACTCTTGCTGAAGAGAAAAATGTATTCGTGGCAGCGCGTGGGTCGATCCTTCACGCTCTCGGGCTGACAATTCGGTTTGTTCCAAACGATGTCGGCGCGGAGATACCAGCCTTCTTGCTGGAGCGCGAAAGCGAGCAGCCAGGGCACGCCAATGAGATCTTTGGGCTTTAATCCCTCTGGAGTAGGAGGCCGGACATTCATCGCCCGAACGGGGTTCTTTTTATCTGTGGCGCGCCATGTCCTGCCGCCGGACGTATAAGAATCTCCGACGTTCAGCCAAAGCGTGCCGTCATCCTTCAATACCCGCCGCACCTGCGAGAACACGTTGGCTAGGTGCTTGATGTAGGCGAAGACCGAGTCTTCAAGGCCGATTTGTCCGGGAATGCTGTAGTCGCGCAATGACCAGTATGGTGGCGATGTCACACAGCTTTGGAAGATGCCGCTTGGTAGCTTGGACAGGACACTCTCGGTATCACCGCAGATCAGTGCGGACCTCCGGGAATCCTCATCGAAGAAGCGCGCGATAGAGAGCTCATCTCGCGCTTCGAAGCGATGGACGCTACCCTCGGCCGCAAAAAGGTTTGAAACAACGGCTATACGCGGCGTGGGGTCTAGCTTCGAACGTCGACGGCGGCCTGCGTTTGCCTGTTGTGATCGCACCTTTGTAACCGCTCAGCTCCTAACAGTCTCATCGGGGGAGTTCTTGGATATTCTAGCGTGTCTTAAGTTCAAAGCGTCTCTAAAACATTTTCTCACGGATTTGGTTAAGGATGCTTCTCGGCGTAACAGTTCTAAGACCAGGGCACGGTCGAAATGGTGCAAATGCTCTGGACAGTTACCCCCTAGCTCTTCGAGAGCAGCGTTCCGAAGCCCGGTGCGCGGCCGCTGAGACCCAGCAGTCGGACACCAGCCCGCAGCGCGTGCGGAGTGCTGGAAACGGCCGGGATATGACCTTGCTGCTCCAAGGGCGCGAGGATCTCGAGTGTCCGAAGGCCGCCGCACGAAACCAGAATTGCATTGGCCTTCGGCTGTGTTTCGCGCACGCCGACGCAGAACTTCAGAAGACCGTCCTGGGTGACGCGATCGACGTCTTCCACCTTCTCGATGCCCAAACCCTTCACGCCCAGAACTTCGAAGCCCGACTCTTTGAGAAACGTCTGCAAGCGCCGGTTTACTTCGTCGTCATAAGCGGTGGCTGCAACCACCTGCTTCGCTCCCACGGCCTTGAGCCCTTCAACCACGCCGGTACTCATTGTGGTGGCCGGCAAACCCGTCGCCTTCTTGAGTATTTCGGTCAAGCGTTCATTGAACGCGGCGCCCTTGTAGAAACTCAGTGACGTACCCATCAGCACCACCGCGTTCGCCCCTTCGGACGCCAGCTTTTCGCCGGCCGGTCCAATGCGATCGATCACCGCATCGTAGCCTTCAGGAGTCATGGTTTTCAGGCCGACGCTGGCCGTGATGAACTTGACGCCCGAGGGATACATCGCGAGCGCTTCCTCGGGTACCGGGCGGTTCACGGGAAAGATCAGGCCGAGGGTGGGAACCGCGGAGTGAGCGAGCGTGGCGCCAGCCATACCGGCGGCGGAAATTTTCAAAAATTCACGGCGGGAGCTAGTCTTATTCATCACATCACCAAGCGGTCATCGCATCTTCAAACAGCGCGCTGAGTTCCTCCGGCCCGGCGGGCCGCGGCGAGAGCTTGGTTACCCGATGCTGCGGCAGCGTCCCCTCCACCAGCTTCGGAATGTCGGCCGGCGTGTAACCGATTTCGCTCAGTCCATTGGGCGTTTTCAGCCGCTGCATAAACCAAGTGATTCGCTCGGACAGAATGCGGCCCGCGTCCTCGGTGCGGCAGCGCGCAACATCCACTCCCAGCGCCTGGGCGGCTTGCATGTGACGTTCCGGATTCGACGAAGCTGTAAAACGGAAAACAGCCGGGGCGTTTAATATCACCGAGAAGCCATGCGGCACCATGGGATGATCCGAAGAATAACCGGACGCGCGATAGGTCTTCACGTTGCCGGATACCGGATAGGACATTCCGTGCGGCAGGTGCACGCCGGCGTTTCCAAACCCCATGCCCGCATAGGAAGAGGCCAGCAGCATGTTGGCACGCGCTTCATCGTCCGAGGGATCCTCGACCGCGCGCACGATGTACTGCGCCACCATCCGGAGCGCTTGCAACGACCAGACGTCGCTGATGGGATTCGATCCTTGATAGGCCGGCCGCACCAGTGGCCGATCTGGATAGGGCCTGCCGGTGTAAGGCAGCGCGGTGTACGACTCAATCGCGTGACTCAGAATATCCAGGCCGCTGGAGGCGGCAACTTGCGGCGGCATGCTGCGCGTGTTTTCCGGATCCAGCAGTCCCAACGTCGGCTTCAGCCGTCGGCTGGCAATGCCGGTCTTGGCGTGCATGCGAATCAGATCGAAAATGCTGACGCCGGTGGTCTCGCTGCCGGTGCCCGCCGTGGTCGGAATGGCGAATAGCGGTTTCAGCGGCCCAGGAATCGGAATGCCTTTGCCGATCGGCGAATTCACGTAGTCTAGGAAATCGGCCGGAGGATAGGTGACATAGAGATTCACCGCTTTCGCGGTGTCGATCGTGGAGCCGCCTCCAACTGCCACGTATGCGTCGTATTCCGACTGCTTGGCGAAAGCGATCGCATCGAGGAACGACTCATCAGTGGGCTCCACTCGTACGCGGTCGTACAGAACAAAGCTGACGCCGGCGTTATCCAGCGATTCCAATACCGTCTGAACGGGCGGCATGTCGGACAGAACAGGGTCCGTGATCACCAGGACTTTGCGCGCGCCCAGGTCCGCCAGATCCATTCCCACTTCGCGCGTAACTCCCGGTCCAAAGCGGATGTTGGACGCGGCCATCTCGAAAGCGATTTCGTTTTTCATCCCCAGAGGTGATGTTAGCAAACGACTGTTGTTGCGGAGCGGTTGTTCAGGAGAGAGCTAGGTGCCAACCAGTCTGGTGCCGTCATCGCGGATGGCGTTCGCCATTTCCAGGAGATTATTGGACGGCTGATCGGCGTCGAATTGATCGGTATCGAGAATCAGGGATGCCAGCGCGGGGCACAGTTCCAACATTACGACTAATTCGTCGGCCGCAAAGGCGTCTCGTTCCCTGCGGTACAACGCAACTACGCCGACCACGCGTCCGGCGTTGACCAGGGGCAATGCCAGCGCGGAGGACAAACCGGGCGCTCCCTCCCTTTTCGCATAGCCGGGTTCCACGGCTGGATTGCCATTGAGAATCGGCTTTCCCACCTCAGCCACCCATCCAACCAAACCGTCGCCTGGAGGGACGGCAAGCGACTCCAACTCCGATCGATCTTCGCCACCCGCGAACGTCACTCGCACCAGATTGTCGTCGCACGCCCAGAGCGCGATGGCATCGTAGGAAATTATGCGCCGGATGCGCAAGGATGCCACCGTCATGGCCTCGTCCCAGTGCAAGGAGCATTGGCCAGCAACTGGTAGGTCAGGCACAGATTCCTCTTGCTTGCGGCGATTGGCGCGAGCTTGTACCACTGGATTCTTGGACGAAGGACGTGCCGCGGGGGCTTCGGCTTCGAAGCCGGCGTCTGGTGCGCTGCCATGCGTAATTTTGATGTCCACCGAAAGCGGCGTCTGGGTGCCATTTCCGGTGGTTCGCGCGCGCGCCTCCAGTTCCTGATAGCGAGCCTGCAAAGCTTGAATCACCCTGGGATCAAACGCCGTTCCACTTTCGGAAGCTACTCTGGCCATGGCCTCGTCCAGAGGCAAGGCCCGGCGATATTGGCGGTCCGACGCCAGGGCATCCAGACAATCCACAGCGGCCAGAATTCGAGCGCCGATGGGAATCTCCTCGCCGCGCAGTCCGTAAGGATAACCGCTGCCGTCCCATTTCTCATGGTGCGAGCGAACGATTGGAACCACCGGGTAAGGAAACTCAACGCGCTCCAGAATTTCGGCGCCCACCACGGGATGAATCTTCATCTTCTCGAACTCGGAGCGTGTCAGCTTCCCGGGCTTAGAGATAATCGATTCCGGTACAGCCAGCTTCCCGATATCGTGCAGAACGGCCGCAGCGGTTAAAGCCTCCAGTTCTTTTTCGGAAAGCCCGAGGTCTTTGCCGATCTCGGTGGCATACAGCTGAACGCGCTGCAGATGATCGTGCGTAGTATGATCCTTGGCGTCGATGGCGAGCGCCAAGGCCTCGATGGTGCGCAGGTGCAATCCGTTCAGAGCCTGCATGTGTGTTCGTTCGCGCTCCATCTGGATCATTTGATTCCGGTTGGAGCGATGCACCAGGTAGACCAGGGGCAAACAGATGATGGGGAATTCCCACTGAATGCCGTGGGGCAGCGTGCCGATCACCCACGCCATGGAAGCGCCGACCGTGTAGTACGCCAGAATCCAGCGATAACTGCTCCAAACCGCTAAGATTCGCCGTCCCTCAGTGAGGCCGACAATGGTGGCGACGGGAAATGTGTTTACACAGAAATATGTAAGAGCCAGGAGACCTAATGCCACCAGTTCGGGCAAGCGGCCGCGAGTGAAGGTGAAGACCAGCGACGTGACGTAAACGGCGATCGCCAGTACGCTGACGCTGAAGGCAACTTGAATCGGCTTCGGCTTCTTCTGCGTGCGCCAGGTACACTGCACGAGCATGCAGACCGCCGCGATGACCAGTGCTTCAGGCAGACTCAGGTTGACCAGCGTGATCAGGACAAAGATGGAACTGACGGAAGCCGTACCGGTTTGCCCGGGGAGGCGTACCTTAAGAACCGAGCTCAGAGCTGCTGCCGCCCCGAACGAAACGAACCGGAGCGGATCGCTCAAGTGCCAATTCGACAGGCCGTAAACGAATACGGCGAGTCCCAAAGCGATGTGCAGGAACACGTAGAGCGGCGTTACGCGGTCCTGCACCACCTTGAATTGGGTTGTCGCCATCGTGCCAGCTTGCGTTAAGCGCTACTGTTCTCCTTGGGTGTTGGTGCCCCAGGCCACATTGGTGCCCCAGGCCACATTGGTACCCCAGGCGACGTTGGTGCCCCACGCCACATTGGTGCCCCACGCCACATTGCCACCCCAAATCTGGGTTGTTCCGGCCGCGCCGGGAATGAGCACTACCGGACCCCAGACCGCGGAGGTGAACCAACTCGGCGTGCTCCACCAAGTTTCCGCCAAATTCGGCACCAAGTACGCGGTGCCCAACAGCGCGTTGTACATGATTTGGGGCGACGCCGCGGAACCACGCACCTGATCGTAATCAGTAAGTGCGGCGGCGATGTCCACGTATCCGGCGCCCACGGTGAACATGTCGTAAAAGTCCGTGTAGGTCTGGCCAGTGGTCGGATCGGTGGCAGTGCTCATCACGGGAAAAGTCTTGGAGGCCGTCTTCATCAAGCGAGCCTTGACGGTGTCGGGCGTCAGACTGGGATCCTTCTCGATCATTAGAGCCGCAGCGCCAGAAACCACTGGGGTGGCCATGCTGGTGCCGCTCAATTGGAGGTAGAGTGGCGTGCCTGAAACTGCAGCGTGGGTATAGCTGGAGGCCGAAACAATGTTCCCCGGATAATCGTTCACCAGCGTGGAACCGGGAGCGAGCAGCGAATCCACTAGATTGCCGGGAGCTACTACGTCCGGCTTTGCGATCAGATCGATATTCGTCGGACCGCGCGAACTATAGCTGGCGATGCGATCGTCGCTGGTGTTCATGGTTGCTTCGGTCTTCATCGCTCCGACGGTGATTGCGTGGGGAGCCGAACCAGGCGACAGAATTGTCGCGTATCCATTCCGGCCTTCATTGCCGGCCGCCACTACCACCACAATTCCGCTCTTCCAAGCCGCTTCCACTGCCTGACACAGCGGATCCTGAGTGCAGCTTTCGAAGCTCTGGCGGCCCAGCGAAAGATTGATCACGCGCACGTTGTATTGATTCTTGAGTTGCACCGCTTTTTCGATGGCCGCGATGACCACGCTGTCGTTGCTGGCGCCGTTCTGGTCCAGAACGCGCAGATCCAAAATATTCGCATGCGGAGCGATGCCTTTGAACGTGCGGAACGCGCCCTGTTGATCGGAAGAACTGCCGTTACCAGCCAGGATCCCGGCCACATGAGTGCCATGGCCAAAATCGTCATTCAGATTTCCCCCGATGAAGCTCTGCCGATACACCACGCGGCTCTTTGAGGAGTTGGCCACATTCAGATCCGGGTGATTATAGATGCCGCTGTCGATCACCGCGACACCAATACCGTCGCCTTCCAGGCCGTAACTCCAGGCCGAAGGCGCGCTGACAGCCGCAGCCGTATAATCGAGCGACGCGCCCAACGGCCGGTCGAGCGAGATATACGTCACGTTCGACTGATTCGACACTGCCAATATATCGGCCGGATGCAGGGTCGCCGATACGGCTGGAATGAGCGAAAAGACGGTGTTCAGCACCCCGCCCAGCAGATTCACTACTCCGCCCAGCAAGCCGCCCAAAAGACCACCCGAGGATTGCTGGGGCGGCGTGTTGTACTGGACGATAACGTTGATTGTGTTCGACGGATTCGCCAACAACGGCTGCAGGTCCGGCGAGATCTTGGAGTTATCGGCAAACGCCCGGCCAACGATGAGAAGGAAGAATGCAAATAGCGCCGTGCGCGCTGCACGTCTGGAATACTTCAATGAGTAACCTGGCATGATGGCGGTTTGAAAAGCACGCTATCCGCCAAAACATAAGTGCCTGGTAATGAAGCGGTTACATCATTGTCACGTTTTGTTTTGCGCCAACTTGTCCCAAAGGCCTTAGGACAGGCTGGCGCGTAATTGGCACGAATTTCAGCGCGAACTGCATGATCCGCGGATCGGCGGCGAGTTGGATCTGCCCGAAATTCGACGCGTTTAGGGCGGTTGCGATACCTCAAAATTGTCTCAGAGAATGACAGGCTGATAGACAGTGCCAATTTGAAAAGAGATTTTGTGCAGCGGCGCGTTTTGCGAGAGACTAGAAGAGTCACTATGGCAAACACAAGCGGACGTCACTTTCTTCAGGTTCCCGGACCCAGCAACGTTCCAGATCGAATCCTGCGCGCGATTGCGCGGCCGACCATCGACCATCGCGGTCCAGAGTTTGGCCGGCTCGGTCTGGAGCTTCTGGAGGATCTCAAACCGATTTTCAAGACCTCGGGAAAGGTCATGATCTTCCCATCGTCGGGCACTGGCGCGTGGGAGGCAGCCATCGTCAACACGCTTTCGCCCGGCGACAAGGTTCTCATGTTCGAGACCGGCCAATTCGCCACCTTGTGGAAAGAGATGGCGGTCAATCTTGGATTGGATGTACATTTTGTCGCGAGTGACTGGCGTCACGGAGCGGAGCAAGACGATGTCGAATCGATCCTCCGCGAAGATCGCAGTCATCAGATCAAAGCCGTAATGGTGGTGCATAACGAAACTTCCAGCGCGGTTACGAATTCGGTGCCGTCGATCCGCAAAGCGATGGATCGCGCCAAGCATCCCGCGCTTCTGCTGGTGGACACCATTTCTTCGCTCGCGTCCATGGATTACCGGCACGATGAATGGGGCGCGGACGTGGCCATCGCAGGCTCGCAGAAGGGGCTGATGTTGCCGCCTGGACTCGGATTTAACGCGGTGAGTGAGAAAGCGCTGGCCGCTTCCAAGTCGGCGCGAATGCCGAAATCGTACTGGGACTGGCAATCCATGCTCAGCCAGAACAAGAGCGGCTTCTTCCCGTACACGCCCGCTACCAATCTGCTCTATGGACTGCGTGAGTCCCTCCAGATGCTGCATGA
The DNA here is from genome assembly GCA_049518655.1 of Bryobacteraceae bacterium. Classification (GTDB taxonomy): domain Bacteria; phylum Acidobacteriota; class Terriglobia; order Bryobacterales; family Bryobacteraceae; genus Palsa-89. The sequence continues at coordinate 10,709 of JBEKRO010000075.1, forward strand.
GGAAGGGTTGGAGAATGTGTTCGAGCGGCACATCCGGCACGGAGAAGCCACGCGTCGGGCGGTTCGCACTTGGGGATTAGAAACGGTGTGCGCCGATCCGCAACGCTACAGCAGTTCCGTGACGGCTGTGTTCGTGCCGCCTACCTCCAACGCCGACGAGTTTCGCAAGGTGGTGCTCGAAAACTTCAACATGTCGCTTGGCAGCGGCCTCGGGAAACTGGCAGGCAAGGCCTTCCGCATCGGACATCTGGGGGACTTTAACGATCTGATGCTGGCCGGAACGCTCTCGGGCGTGGAAATGGGCCTCACGCTGGCAGGTGTTCCGCACTCCAGAGGAGGCGTGGCCGCCGCGCTCGAATATCTGACTCAATCGGCGCAGGAAGTTCGCGAGCAAGCTTTGCAGGCCGTGCTGGAAACCGCGTCGCAGGCGAATTGACTGACACTAAAGCCAAAAGCCCCGGCAGCGGCGAACTGCCAGGGCTCTAGGTAAGGTGGCTGAATATTTTCTTGCCCATTTGGGCATTTGTCTGCGGCTTTAGGTGCCCCAAACGGCGGTGCCTGCTTTCACATTCGTCTTCGTCTTCATTGTCTGGTCTTCCTTTCCTGCATTCCATGGATGCCTTGTTACAGTTGGCACGCTGTGAACTAGCTGCCCCAAACGGCTGTGCCAGCTTTTACATTCGTCTTAGTTTTCATTGCCTCGTCTCCCTTCACCTGATTACTTCGTAAACGGGTGGCGAAACGGCTAACACCCTGGCAACTTTTTTTCGAGCCCGGATAGCACCGGTCTGGCGTGTGACAGAATACGATCTTATGGAAGAGGGGCCGCCGGTCACGCAACTCCTCGTCGCCTGGAGCCACGGCGACCGCGCCGCGCTCGATGAACTGACGCCCCACGTTTATCGCGAACTGTATTCGCTCGCCAAGAGCTACTTGCGCCGGGGCCGTCCCAATCAGACGCTGCAGCCTACCGCGCTCATCAACGAAGCTTGTCTCCGGCTTTTGGGGCAATCGGAGCCGATTCAGTGGGAAAACCGCGCGCATTTCTTCGGAATCGCCGCCCGCCTCATGCGCATGGTGCTGGTGGATTACTCTCGTTCCAGGAATGCGGCAAAACGCGGCGGATCGGCGGACCCCGTCACTCTGGAGGAAGCGCTGATTCTTTCTCCCGCCCGCACCCCCGACATTCTCGAGATCAATGAAGCCCTGGATCACTTGGCGAAGGTGGATGAGCGGAAGGCCAACGTCGTCGAGCTGCGCTACTTTGGCGGCATGGATCGGGAAGAGATTGCAACCGCGCTTCAGCTCACGGTTCCGACCGTCAAACGCGATCTTCGCCTGGCCGAAGCGTGGCTGCGACGATATCTTCGCGGTGACAACCCAGGTGGTGAGAATCCGGGCGGTGAGAATCCCAAATGAGCGACGACCGGTGGCAGCGAATCGAAGAAGTGTTTCATCGCGTCGCCGATCTCGCGCCCTCCCAGCGTGACGACTTCCTTACAAGCGCCTGCGCTGGGGATTATGACCTCCGGCGTCAGGTGGAATCGCTGCTGGCCAACGATGATTCGAAAGACAACCTGATCGAAGCGGCCGTTTCCCAGGCAGTAGGAAAACTTCCGGAGGACTCGCCAGCTCCGCGCGATGGACTGGTCGGTCAACGCATCGGCCCCTACCTTGTTAATGAATTAATCGGTGAGGGCGGCATGGGGTTGGTCTTCAAAGCTCGCGATATGCAGCTCAATCGATCCGTGGCCATCAAGGTTCTTCCAACCGACCGTCTCACCGATCCCGAGCGCAAGCGCCGTTTCCTGCAAGAAGCTAAAGCAGCCTCCGTGCTCAATCATCCCAATATCGTCACCGTTCACGGAATCACTCATGAACGCGATACCGACTTCATCGTCATGGAGTTCGTCTCCGGCAAAACGCTGGACCAGCTGATACCGGCAAAGGGCCTGGCGCTGAAACGGGCCGTGAGGTACGGCTTGGAAATTGCGGATGCTCTTACAGCGGCGCACGCCGGAGGCATCGTTCATCGCGACATCAAGCCTTCGAACATCATGATCACCGAAGAGGGCCGAGTAAAGGTGCTCGATTTCGGTCTAGCGAAGCTCGCCGAGCCGGAGCAGACTTCGGAAGAGGGCCGGGCGGAGCCGCTCACTACCAAAGCGGGTGTGGTTTTTGGAACTGCGGCGTACATGTCACCCGAACAAGCCGAAGGCAAACGAGCGGATGCGCGCTCGGATATCTTTTCATTCGGCGCGCTGATGTATCAGATGGTCACCGGCCGGCGCGCATTTCCAGGCGAGAATGTGATCACTATACTCGCGGCCGTGATGAACCAGGAGCCCCCACCGGTGGCGACGGTGGTTCCGAATGCGCCGCGCGAACTCGAATGGGTCATCGGGCGTTGCCTCAAGAAGGACCCGAACCGCCGAATCCAGCACATGGTGGATGTGAAGATTGCGCTCGAGGAGGTTTTAGAGCGACTCGAGTCGCCATCCGGCCCCGTGCCTGTCGTCCGGCCTCGTCGCTGGATCGCGCCCTCTGTGGCCGCCGCTCTACTTGGACTGGCGGGAGGAGTTTGGCTGAGCTTGCGGATCTTGCACAAAGAGCCCGTCACTTTCCAACGACTCACATTCCGGCATGGCGACGTAACCGCATCCAAGTTCGCACCCAACGGAAACATCGTCTACACGGCCGAATGGGATGGCGCCGAAGCCGCCTTCTTCGTGGCCCAACCTGGCAGTCGCGAGGCTCGGCCGCTGGAGCTTCCGTCCGGTACGATCCAATCTGTAGCTGCATCGGGCGAGATGGCCATTCTGATTGGCGCCGGCGATACTGGCTCGCTGGGCACTCTCGCCCGGGTTCCGCTGGCTGGCGGCGCGCCGCGCGCCATTCTGGAGAATGTTTCCGCCGCCGATTGGGCGCCCGGCGGTGACTCCCTGGCTGTCATCCGAGACGATCGTGGACAGCATCGAATCGAATATCCGATCGGCAACGTTCTCTATCAGACGCCGTCACTGCGGCCTCCCGTGTTCTTGCGCGTTTCTCCGCGCGGGGACCTAGTGGCGCTCTTCGATTTCACTACCGATGGAGATTACTCACTGCGAGTGATCGATGCTCAACGTCGTAGCTGGATACTTTCCAAGGGATGGCGCTCCGTGGGAGGGGTTGGCTGGTCGCCCGATGGCAAGGAAGTATGGTTTGGCGGCGGGCGACCGGGGAGCGATCCCGGTATCTATGCCGTGAATCTCTCTGGGCGGGAGCGCCTGTTGACCCAAATCGCGGGGTGGCCCTTGCTTCAAGACGTCGCGCGCGATGGCCGGCTGCTGGTGGTAAATGCCGATTCGCGTCTCGGAATCCGCTGCCTCACTCCGGGGGCCAAGGAGGAGAGCGATCTGGCGTGGCTGGATGCCTCCGCACTCGGGGACATCTCCAACGACGGCCGAGAGATTTTGCTGGTAGAAGTGTCATCGGGAGAGGGCCGGAATCCCGCCATTTATCTGCGGCCAACGGATGGATCACCCGCAGTGCGGCTGGGCTATGGTAACCGGCCCGTCTTGTCGCCCGACAACAAATGGGTGGCCTGCGTGCGGAAGAATCGCGAAAGCTCGCAGATTGTCGTGCTGCCCACTGGAGCAGGGGAGGAGAGGATCCTTCGCACCGGGGGCATTCAGCCCGAAATGGCCGAGTGGTTTTCCGACGGCAAACATGTACTCTTCACCGGAAATGAAGCGGGCCAGCCGCCACGAACTTACAGTTACGATTTGGGAAATGGCCAAATCAAACCCGTGACGCCAGCCTCCGTACGAGCTTCCGCAGTGTCGCCTAATGGTCAGACGGCAATCGTCATCCGCGATGGCCAGGCCACCCTGATCTCGCTTGCCGATGGCCATGAGACTCCCCTGGGTGCGGTTGGGCCTGACACTTCGGTAATACGATGGAGTGGCGATGGGGCGCACATCTTCCTGCAGCGCACCGACGCCAAACATGGAAGCGCATCTATCCTGCGAATGGACGCGCGCTCCGGCCACATGGAAGTCTGGCGCGATCTTAAGCTTCCCGATCGCGCCGCGTTCTATTACGGCTCGGCCAAGCTTTCCTCCGACGGCAAGTCCTACGCCTTTACCTTCCAGCGCGATCTATCGACTTTGTACTTAGTCAACGGAATCAAGTAGCTGCACACACCGCCGGTATCTCCGTCTTCACGAATTCTTTATCCCTTACTAAGGACTTCTTCAGGCCCCAGATCCTAACCTCGTAACTGGGAGGGCGAAATCCATGGCACTCGCATTGGAAAGAATGATCGCGCCCGTTACTGGAGTCCCGGCACGGCCGTTCACCGAAGAAACCGGCTCCAAACTCGACATTTCGGTGGTCTTTACGTCGGTGGATGCCACGCTAACGGCACTGAAGCAAGCGGGGGACCTGGCAAGCAGCCTGGGCGGCCGCATCACGCTGATCGTGCCGCAGGTTGTTCCCTATCCGCTGCCGCTCACCAGCCCGCCTGTTCTGGTGGACTTTAACGAACGGCGGCTGCGGGTGCTGGCTGGCCAGTGCCGCGTGGAAACACGCGTCTACATCTATTTGTGCCGCGATCCGCTGGAGACGCTGAAGTCTGTTTTGAAGCCCCATTCTCTGGTGGTGGTGGGAACCCGCAAGAGATGGTGGCCAACCGCGGAAAAAAGATTGGCCGCCAAACTGCGGCGAGCCGGTCATGAAGTAATGGTTACAGAAAGGAACTGAGTCATGCTCGACTTGTTCTACGTTGCAATCGGTTGTCTGTTTTTGTTTATCTGCTGGGCCTTCACCAAGGCCTGCGACAAGCTGTAGGAGGAAGATTCCATGGACTATATCATCGCCGGCATCACGTCGCTCGGTTTGTTTATTTATTTGGTTTACGCACTTCTCCGCCCGGAGAAGTTCTAGGAGAGCTTGATGACTAGCACTGGAGTTTTACAGATTCTGCTGTTTTTCGCGCTGATCCTGGTGTGTGTAAAGCCCCTAGGCGCCTTCATGGCGAACGTGTTCGAGGGGCGGCGCACCTTTCTTCACCCGGCGCTGCGCTGGCTGGAAGTTCTGACCTACAAGGTCGCCGGCGTTCAAGAGGATGTTGAGCAGCGTTGGACACAATACACTGCCTCGGTCCTGGCCTTCAGCATTTTCGGATTTTTGCTGGTGTACCTGCTGCAGCGCGCCCAAGCCTATTTGCCGTTCAATCCGCAGAACTTTGGGACGCCCAATGTCTCGCCGGACTTGGCGTTCAACACTGCGGTCAGCTTCTTGACGAACACGAATTGGCAAAGTTATAGCGGAGAGACCACTCTCAGCTATTTCGTGCAGATGGCCGGGCTGGCCGTTCAGAATTTCATCTCGGCCGCCGCCGGATTGGCGATCGCAATTGCCGTGATCCGCGGATTCGCGCGCCACGAAATGAGGACGCTAGGGAATTTTTGGGTTGACATGACCCGCTCGACGCTGTACGTGTTGCTGCCGATCTCGTTCATCGCGGCTTTGTTTCTGTGCTCGCAAGGCGTAATTCAGAATCTGAAGCCGAACACCACCGTGACCACGGTGGAAGGCGCCAAGCAGACCATCACCCAGGGTCCCGTGGCCTCCGAGGAGGCTATCAAGGAGCTGGGCACCAACGGCGGAGGCTTCTTCAACGCGAATTCCGCTCATCCGTTCGAGAATCCGTCGCCGCTCACCAATTTGTTCGAAATGTGGCTCATTTTGGTGATTCCGGCGGCCACCACCTACACGTTCGGCAAGATGGTCGGCGATACGCGCCAGGGGTGGGCCATTTTTGCGGCCTTCACGGTGATGTTCCTGGCCGGAGTGTTCGTCTGTTACGGATTCGAGCAGGCGGGCAATCCCAATCTCACGAAGATGGGAATTCAGAGCACCGCAACCGCCACTCAGGCGGGCGGCAACATGGAGGGCAAAGAAGTCCGCTTTGGCGTGGCCAACTCGGCACTGTTTACGACTGTCACCACCGACACCAGTTGCGGCGCCGTGAATAACATGCACGATAGCCTTCTGCCAATCGCCGGCCTTGTTCCGTTGCTGAACATGATGACCGATATCGTCATCTTTGGCGGCGTCGGCGCGGGCATGTACGGCATTCTGATTTACTGCATCATCGCAGTATTCATCGCTGGATTGATGGTGGGGCGCACGCCGGAATATCTGGGCAAGAAGCTGGAGCAGAAAGAGGTGAAGATGGCAATGCTGGCCATCATCGTCACCTCGGCCTGCATTCTGGTGTTCAGCAGCCTCTCCACGCAACTGGTGTTCGCAGCCAAGGGCTACTGGAACGCGCCGGGCGCGGCGATTGCCAACATGAACAACAGCGGTCCTCACGGGTTCGGTGAGATCCTGTATGCCTACACCAGCGGCACCGGCAACAATGGAAGCGCATTCGCCGGCCTCAACGCCAACACGCCCTGGTACAACCTGACCATCGGGCTGGCGATGCTCATCGGAAGGTTCCTGTTCCTGATTCCGATTCTCGCCGCAGCCGGCAGCCTGGCGGCCAAAAAGAAAGTGCCGGTCACCAGCGGCACGTTCCCCACGCACGGTCCGCTGTTCGTGGGTTTGCTGGTGGGGACGGTCGTGATCATCGCCGTCCTGACCTATTTCCCGGCGGTCTCGCTGGGCCCGATCGTCGAACATTATTTGATGCATAGCGGCAGACTGTTCTCGCTGATCACGCTGCCGCTTGGGAGTTAGTCATGTCCACAGTTACTACAACACCGCAAGCACCGAACCCGCCGTTGCAGGAAGATCCGACGTCGCTGCTTCCCAAGAAGCTGGCTCGATCGCGTCCATTATTCGATCCGGAGATCGTCAAGCGCGCGATCCGGGCATCATTCGGGAAGCTGAACCCGGTGACGTTGGCCAAGAATCCGGTGATGTTCGTGGTGGAAGTGGGCGCGCTGCTCACCACGGTATTTGTTGTCCGCGACATATTCGCGGGCGCAACCGGCCTGAAGTTCGGAGTGCAGATCGCAATCTGGCTCTGGTTCACGGTGCTATTCGCCAATTTCGCCGAAGCGATGGCCGAAGCGCGCGGCAAGGCGCAAGCCGACAGCCTGCGTAAGACGAAGACCGATGCACTGGCCAAGCGACTGACTTCATCCGGCAAGATCGAAGAGGTAACCGCTTCGGCTTTGCGCGCGGGCGACGTCGTATCGTGCGACGCCGGTGAACTGATCCCCGGCGACGGCGAAGTGATCGACGGCATCGCAACCGTGGACGAGTCGGTGATCACCGGCGAAAGCGCCCCGGTAATTCGCGAGTCGGGCGGCGACCGCAGCGCCGTCACTGGCGGCACGCGCGTGCTGTCGGACCATATCAAGGTACGCATCACTTCCAACCCTGGCGAAACGTTCCTGGATCGCATGATCGCGCTGGTGGAAGGCGCGGAACGGCAGAAGACCCCGAACGAAATCGCGCTCAATATCCTGATCGCGGGATTGACGCTGATCTTCCTGCTCGCAGTGGTAACTCTGCAGCCCTATGCTGCGTTCAGTGTGGCGCAGGCGGGTGCAGGCGCGGTACCCAGCGTGGCCGTGCTGGTTTCATTGCTGGTCTGTTTGATCCCGACCACCATTGGCGGATTGCTGTCCGCCATCGGAATCGCGGGTATGGATCGCGTCATGCAGCACAATGTGCTGGCGATGAGCGGCAAAGCTGTGGAAGCAGCCGGCGATGTGAATTCGCTGCTGCTCGACAAGACCGGCACCATAACACTGGGCAACCGGCAAGCCGTGGAATTCCTCGCCATCACCGGAGTAAGCGATGAAGAATTGGCGGATGCGGCGCAACTGTCCAGTCTCGCGGACGAGACCCCCGAAGGCCGGTCGGTTGTGGTGCTCGCCAAGGAGAAATACGGGCTGCGCGGCCGGCACATCCCGGAGCATTCGGCGAGCTTCATTCCATTCTCGGCCTACACACGCATGAGCGGTGTGGATTTCGAAGGACGCGAACTCCGCAAGGGCGCAACGGAGGCCATTTGCAGCTTCGTGAAAGAACACGGCGGCGACGTCCCCGGCTACTTCCAGGAGATGAGCGACCGGATCGCGCGGAATGGTGGTACGCCGCTGGCAGTGTGCGATGGTAGCCATTTGCTTGGCATCATCCACCTGAAAGACATCGTGAAGGGCGGAATGAAGGAGCGCATCGGCCAGCTCCGCACCATGGGAATTCGCAGCGTCATGATCACCGGCGACAATCCGTTGACGGCCGCCGCCATCGCGGCCGAAGCCGGCGTGGACGATTTTCTGGCGCAAGCCACGCCCAAAGACAAACTGGAATACATCAAGAAGGAGCAGCAGGCCGGACGCTTGGTCGCAATGACGGGCGACGGCACCAACGACGCGCCTGCTCTGGCGCAAGCTGACGTCGGACTCGCCATGAACACCGGCACCATGGCCGCCAAGGAAGCGGGCAACATGGTGGACCTGGACAGCAATCCGACCAAGCTGATTGAAGTGGTGGCGATCGGCAAACAATTGCTGATCACGCGGGGCGCGCTGACTACGTTCTCTATCGCCAATGACGTCGCGAAGTATTTCGCGATTATTCCCGCGATGTTCATGGCGACTTATCCGTCGCTAGCCAAGCTCAACATCATGGGGCTGCATACGCCTCAGAGCGCGGTGCTGGCGGCTGTGATTTTTAACGCGCTGATCATCATCGCGCTGGTTCCCCTCGCTCTGCGCGGGGTGAAGTACCGTCCGCTGGACGCGGCCAGTTTGTTGCGGCGCAATCTGTTGATTTACGGCGTGGGCGGCATCCTGGTGCCATTTCCTGGCATTTGGGCCATCGATCAATTGTTAGCGCTGTTCCATCTAGCTTAGTGCATTTAGCTCCGGGAGGATTTTATGTTGTCACAACTTTGGCCAGCACTACGAATCAATATTTTCCTGACGATCCTGCTGGGTGTTGGTTATCCACTCGCGGTCACAGGCATCTCACAATTGGCTTTCCCTCATCAGGCCAATGGGAGCCTGATTACCAGGAACGGTCAGGTGATCGGCTCGGAACTCATCGGGCAGAACTTCACCAAGCCCGAATACTTCCAGCCGCGCCCATCTGCTGCCGGTAACGACGGCTACGATCCCACTGCTTCGGGCGGCTATAACTTCGGTCCGACCAATCAGAAGCTGATCGATCGTGTAAAAGCATCGGTGGACAAGTTCCACAAGGAAAATCCCGACTATCACGGGCCAATTCCGGCTGATCTGTTGACTGGGTCTGGCAGCGGCCTGGATCCCGATATAAGCCCGGCATCGGCCCAAGCGCAGGAGCCGCGCGTGGCGAAGGCTCGCGGCATTTCGCCCGATCAACTGGGACAATTGGTGGCTCAATATACCAAGTCCCCGGATCTCGGGTTACTCGGTGAGCCGCGAGTCAACGTGCTCAAACTGAATCTGGCGCTGGACGAGCAGTATCCGAAGAAGTAATTCGCGAAATTTCAGGTTCCCTTCCGCGCTTGCAGGGTAAGGTCAATCGTGCCTCGGCCCCTGCAAGCGCTTTTTTCGCGCGGAGGTATCCTGCGATCGGGAGGGCGCGCCATGATTTTGTGCGATCTGTGTGGTGAAGGCAAGCGTTGCCGGCCACGTGAAATCGAGGACAAGGAGTACGACATCTGCTCAGACTGTTGGAATCCTATTGCGAAAAAGCTTAAAGGCAAAGGCCGCGAGAAGAAAGATGTGGAGATGATAACGCTGCCGCAACAGGTTACGATACCTGCACCGCCAGAGGTTCAGCCGCTGCCCGGCGCACCGCCGAAGATTTGGGGCGGCGCGACAAAGCCCCACTAGATCAGTTATTGCCATGGACTCTCTATTTGTCAGGGCTCCTTATTGGACTGCACACCTCACGAGCCAGTGAGCTCCCTGCACGGCCGACTATTACTGAACGTGTTCAAAAAGTACTTGACAGGCGATTCGTCCAGGACGCCGCCACCTACTGGGAGGCAGGCAAGCCCGCGAGCTTCGACGCGTTCTCGTTATCCAATATCGGCGACGGAGCACCATCCGGCTACGTGCAGCGTTTGTTCAGAGCTGTGAAGCACCCCGCGACACCGGGCTCTTTTGTGGTTGCGCGCAGTTTCGCGGAGCCTGCTGCCGGATCGCCATTTCTCAACCTCAAAGACGCGCGGAGGTTTGCAGGCCCCTGCCCTACACGTTCGACCATGAAACTCACTCGATTATCCGCATTCAGGGCGTGCGGCAAGAATGGCATCCGAAGCCTGTCGCGGTCGAGGTTCTTCAAAACACATTCCTCCGCCAGGAGCCCTTCTGCCGCGCCACACCAATCCTGGCAAACGCGTTTCACGTGCACGATGTCCTCTATCGATGGGAGCGCGGGATACGCACCCATTGGAGTTACGATGACAGGCAACATTCCTGCGCGTGCGCCTTATCAGGGGCTTGTGCAGATCTTCAACTACAATCGGCCATTCTACCTTCGGACGCTCTGCGGTGCGATGGCTTCGATCATCCTCTCCCTGTGGCTACCTCTCGCTCTCCGTACGTTACTCCTGATTGCCACCGGGGCCGCGATTTTCTGGGCGTGCTCATCCCTGCTCGTCTCGCACTATATCGACGATAGACCTGGCTTCTCCAATCTCCACCGTACTGCGCGGCGTTACGGATGGTCTGGCGGGGATAGATGCGGACGCGTTCGCTTCCCGTCGCAAGCGCCGATTATCGATAGCTGATAAGCTTGAGGCTCGGTTGTTCCCGCCCTTGCCTTAGTCAGACGTGGCTCTGCCTTGATCTCCCAGTGGCGTATCGGAGGTCTCCCGGGTGGAAGTGCTAACGGATTTTCCGGAATTTCGTCCAGATTGGAGCCCCAGAAATGTCCAAGATGAGTGGTGATTCTGCTCGTTTCAACAAGATTAAGAGGCGCAGAAACGTGCATCGCGCTAAGATGCGCGTGTTGCGCGCGGAGATTGCGGCGCGAAAGCTGCCTGGTTCCGCAGTGGAAAAGGTGAAGGCCTAAGCCGGCGCTCTCGCCGGATCGATGTGTGGCATTCATGGCACCGAAGAAGCACGCGCACGGTCACCTTTATCGCGTCAAGATTGCTCCGTTTAGCGGCCCCACTGAGTACGGCGAATGGTTCAGCAGCGAGGCAGCGCTTCGTTACGCGATGAGAGAAGTAGCTCGCGACATTGGCAAGCGGTACTATTGCGAGGCGAAATCGATCCACTGCGCTGAATGTGAAGTGGATGAAAACCCGAAGGTGATCGCCGCGTTGTGACGATCGTGGTGGGCAGGCGAATTCAATCGATCATTCGCACGCGTCGGTCACGCAGATCGATTCCAACGTGCGACCCATGGGCGGTGCAGGGAGACCGGCTTCCTTCATCAATTTACGGATGAGCAGCCCGGTCTCGGGATGCGGGATCGCCGATTGCACTCCGACGCGAACCAGTCCATCGGCATAATCCACCGGTAGCCAGGTGTGAACCGCTAATTCCTTGCTGCCCCGGTTGTCTGTGTTGCCGTAATCGCGGATATCGAGCCTGGCGCCGTGGTCCACCAGAACCTGCACCACGTCTGGCCGCCCTTTATGCGCGGCGCCGTGCAGTGCCGTGCGCCCGGTGTCAGCCTGCGCATTCGGATTGAGACCCAGATCCAGTAGCATCTTCACGGCTTCTAGCGTGCTGGCGGGCGACCACTCATAGGTGATCCCTTCCACCCAACCGATTCCAGCGGCCACCTGCAGCGCGGTCACATGCAATGTAGTGTCGATCTTCGGATCCGCGCCGTGAGCCAGCAGAAGTTTCATCAGGACGATGTCGCCGGATTGAGAGGCGCGCAGGAAAGCCGTCGCGCCGTTCTCATCCAGCCATTGGTTGGTGAAAACCGTACGGGTCTCCGTGCTGTCCTTCATCCGGGCATTCACGTTGGCGCCTTTGTCGAGACAGAGCTTGATGAAGTCCAGATGATCCATGTCGCCTTTACGGACCGGATAATCCCCGGATTCGATATTGCGGTTGTCTGTGGCAAGATAGAGCGGCGTCCACCCGCCTTTGTTGGCGAGATTCACGTCCGCGCCATGTTCCAGCAGATACGCTCCCAGCTTGTAGTAGCGATTTTGGGTTGCCACCAGCAAGGGACTCCAACCATAGCCGGTGACCTGGTTTACGTCCGCTCCCGCCTCGAGCAAGACCTTGACTGAATCGAGATCGTTGGAGCGCACCGCGTAGACCAGTGGCGTGAGACCACCGCCATCTTTCGGGGCCGGTTTTCCGCGCCCGAAGCCAAACGCGACCGCCGCCGCGTCGTCTCCCTGATCGAAGTTCTGATCCAGGCCGAGCGCCGCCGATCCGCTACCAGCCTGGCCCCGAGTCCGACCACCTCCACGCTTATCCGGCGGCACAACTGGGATAAGTCCGGTGGTACCAACCGCGCCTAGTTGCGGGGTGGATATCCCGGCAGCGAGCGCTTTTGCCAGCGCAGCCACCGCCTTTCGAGGGTCGTTGGATTTTCCGAGCGCCGGCCCTCTTCCACGCTCGGCCGGATCCGATTGGGCCTTGATATTCGCGCCGTGCTGGAGCAGAAGCTGAATGGCAGGCGCATGGCCTTCGTCGGCGGCCCACATCAATGCAGTTGTACCGCGCAGGGTTTCCTTCGCATTCACATCCGCGCCGTGGTCGAGGAGGACTTTCATCGCGTCCACGTTGCCGGTGCGGGACGCCACCATGAGAGGCGTCCTTCCCAAAGGAAGCTGCTCGTTGGCATCGGCTCCCGCCTTGATCAACGCCTCGATGATTGCGGCATCTCCATTGATGCTTGCCAGCCACAATGGCGTTGCGCCGTCGCGATTCGCGGCTTTTGGATTTGCACCCGCGCGCAGCAGGAGTTCCACCGCCTCTTTGTCGGATCGGAAAACCGCCCACTGAAGCGCTGTCGCCCCATCCGCCTGGGGCGCATTCACGTCAGCATGCTGCGCCACTAGCTTTTGGACAGCCACCCGGTCGCCGTTCATGACCGCGTCCGCAACCTCAGAGCTTCCGGAGGCGCTGAGGACGAGAGCAGACATGCACAGCAACACGAGACTGGTTCCGGCTCTGCTTCCGACAAGGCGGCGGTTCATCAAGTCCCCTACAGGTTCGTCAGCCGGCCCGTGCTGTCGCCGATGCTGTCCTGATGAATGTCGTACAGATCCAGCAAGCTCAATAACAGATTACCGGTGGGCACGGTCTTGGTGGGATACGCCAGATGTCGGCCTCCCTTGAGCTTCCCGTTCAATCCGCCTACCAGCACGTGAGGCACGTCATAATGAACGTGCTGATTGGAATTACCCATGTTGCTGCCATAGAGAACCAGCGACTGATCAAGCAACGACCCAGCACCGTCGCGGGTACTGGCCAGCTTCGCGATGAGATGGGCCAACATCTTGACGTGATACTGGTTGATCTTCGACAGCTCGCCGATGCGCTTGGGATCTTCCCCGTGATGCGACCCGCCATGAAAACCCACGGTGGGCGATTCGCTTTCGGGATAAGTCCGGCCGGTGAGATCGCGGGCAAAGAGCAGCGTTCCCACGCGGGTAATGTCGGCCTGGAAGGCCAGCGTTAAGAGATCGAACTGCAATTTAATATGCTCGTCGAAGGTTTGCGGCACACCCACCGGCACACCCATATCTGTGGGCGCCACCGCGGAGGCCTTCATGGCAATTTGCAGCCGGCGCTCGATCTCGCGAACGTCCTCGGTGTACTGATCCAGGCGGTTGCGGTCGTCGGTGCCGACGTCACTGCGAAGACGGGAGAGGGTGCCGGTCAGTGAGTCCAGAATGCTCTGGTCCCGCTTGCGCCGCGCGATGCGCTGTTCGACCGTACTGCCGTCGCCAAACATGCGTTCGAACACCACCTGCGGATTCAGTTCCATCGGCAACGGCTGGGTGGGCGTGGACCAGGAGATCGTGTTGGTGTATGTGCAGCTGTAACCCTCGCCGCAATTACTCGAATTCGCGCCCGGGTCCTCGACAGCCAGTTGCATGGAGGGCATCAGGTTATCCCGGCCGATCTTTTCCGCGATCATCTGATCGATGGTTTTCCCCGCCCGGACGTCGGCTCCGGCGGTCTTCTTCGGTTTGTCCGCGCACAGGAACGCGGCAGCCACCCAATGGTCGGCACCCGTGGCGCCCGGAGGCGGCTCCGCCGACCGGGAATGCAGGCCGCTCATAATCACCGTGCGGTCCCGGAACGGTTCCAGTGGCTTGAAATTGAATGGCAGCACAGCGTCCAAGGGGCCTTCGGTGCTGGGGACCCAATAGCCGGGCGCCATGCCGTGCGGCACGAAGCAGCCTACGAAGCGCGGCTTCGGGGTGGCAGCCGTTTGCGCCAGCGCCGTCGCGGCCGGGATCATCGCTTCCAGAAGCGGCAGCGCGAGCGTGACGCCACTGCCCCGCAGAATGGTGCGGCGGGAAATATGCTTCTTGGTAATAAACATCATGGCTGCTTTTCTCCTACTTGCCGCTCATATTAACGGGCCGCCCGCTCCCCGCTCTCGCCGGCTGTTTTCGTATTCATTTGGAACGGCGCGCTCTTCACGATACCCAAGACGACGGAAGAGAAGCTGTAGTTACTGGCCGCCGATTCACGAACAATGGAGCGCACCAGGGGCATGTCCTGATATTCAACCCCTCGACCCAGCGCGTAGGTCAGCATTTTCTCCGTAACCACGCGCACGAACTGATCGGAACGGCGCACCAGCGCTTCCCTCAGACTTGCGACGCCTTCTACTTTGCTGCCATCCACCAGGACGCCGCTGGCATCAATGGGGCTGTCGCCATCCTGCGTGCGCCATCCACCCACCGCGTCAAAGTTTTCCAGCGCCAGCCCGATAGGCTCAAAAATCTTGTGGCACGACGCGCAGACCGGATTGGCGCGGTGTGCTTCCATCATCTGGCGCATGGTTGGCGGCTTCGAGTTGCCGGTGGAGTCCACCGGTTGTTCCTTCAGTGTCGGCACGTTCGGCGGCGGGTCCGGCGGGCTGACGCCCAGGAACGTTTGCAGGAACCACTTGCCCCTGGTGACGGGCGAAGTGCGCGCGGCATTCGACGTCAGCGTCAACAGCGCTCCCTTGCCCAGCAGGCCACGACGCATGTCAAGTTCGGGAGGCAAGGTCACCTCGCGGAACTGCGAGCCATAGATATTCGGGATTCCATAATGCTTGGCCAGCCGCTCGTTGACGAAGGTGTAATTCGCCGTGAGCAAATCCAGGATGCTGCGATCCTCGCGCACGATGCTGCCGAAGAACAGTTCGGTCTCGTGCTGGTATGCCGCCCGAAGGTTGTCGTCGAAATCAGGAAACAGATTCACAACGGGCTCGCTGGTCTTCAACGAACGCAAGCCCAGCCACTGCCCGGTGAAGTTGGTGATCAGGGCTTCGGATTTCGGATCCGCCAGCATGCGGCGCACCTGTTTCTCGAGCACGGCCTGGTCCCTGAGTTTGCCTTGCGCGGCAAGATCGATCAACTCATCGTCGGGAACGGTGCTCCACAAGAAGAAGGACAGCCGCGAGGCCAGCGACAGATCGTTGACGCGGTAACTCTTGCCTGCGGGTAGCCCGGCAGGTTCCGGTTCGCTCCGATAGACAAATTCAGGATCTACGAGCAGGCGCTGCAGCGCCGCTTCGATGCCGTCATCGAAGGTTCCGCCATCGCCCCGGCCCTGCTGATAAAACTCGGTCAATGTTGCGAGATCGGCAGGCGTGGCAGGGCGGCGGTAAGCATGCTTGACGAGCGTGGAAAGGATGGTGCGCGCGCATCCTGGCTCATCGCGAGCGGTGGCTGGGCGGCACACGAAAATCTTCGCCCGGTTTGCCGAACCGCTGGCGCCAGAGGCATTGTACGGCCCTTCAATCCAGACTTGGCCAACGTGCGGGTAGAACAGAAATCCCGGGATGGAGCCCGGCGTGTTCATAGTCCGCTGGAAGGGTTTATTCAGTTCGCTTCCGGGCACATCGTTGGTGGCAAGGAACGTCACACCGACGGTGTGGAGGCCAGCTTTGACCGGGATGCGTTGCGTTGAGCGGCCGGTCCCAGTGGTGGTGGAAATGTCCTTATCCCAATCGAATAGCTTCACCCGCTCGCCGTCCACCGTAACCTCGAGTTGCTCACCCCTGACGGCGCCCAGGACGGCCTGGAAGTACCCCGTGACGCCTTTGACCTTGAACGTATATTCGCCGTCGGCTGGAAATTGATATTTAATCAGGATGCCGCCCCGTGTTCCGAACGGCAGTCCCACGATGTGATAGTTCTGCGCCGTGTCCGAAGGCACTTCGAAAACGGCCTGAGTGGGCGCAGAAACATCGCCCATTGCCAGCCGACTGATCTTTCCGGCAGCCGAAAGATACGCTTCCATCAGTGCTGGAGAGAGCGTCAGCGCCCCCGCGATGTTGTCGAACCCGTGTGTGGAATCGTCGGGGGGCAGGAACTTTGTGGCGTCCACTTCCAGCCCCAGCACGTCACGAATCGCATTCGTATATTCAGTACGGTTGAGGCGGTGCATGCCGGGGGGAGTCAAATTAATGACGGCGTCGCGGTCCAGTTCCTTTTCCATGAAAGTGATCATGGATTCCATTACCGGCGCATCCGGACGCCGCATGCCCGCAGGAGGCATCATCCCGGCGCGCAGCTTGCGCACCACTTTTTCCCAGACCTCGGCGTGATCGTGCATTTGGGCGAGGTCGAGTTGATCGAGCATCAACCCAGCGGTTTTCAAGCGCTGATTGTGGCAGGGGACGCAGTATTGATCGAGCATGGCGCGCTCAGAAGCGGCCGAGGTAGCAAGCACGGCGGGAACGGTTGGCGCAGACTGCGCGCGAGCGGTTGGGAGATAACCCAGCGCGGCGGCCATCGCCAGCGCAACCGCGAGGCTCGTGCCTTTAGCCATTGGCGTCAACAATTGTGGCCCTCCGCGAGACTCCGGCGTAGCTCCACCGGCCTTTAAGTAATGTAATCAATACTTTCGCTGGGCGCAAGCCCCTAGAGTCCCAGTATTTGGCGTTTTCGGGGAGAGATCGGCTTCAACTTGCTGTTGTTCAGAGTTCTTGATACGATCCTGTGGGCACATCGTCATGACCGGCAAGCTATCGCTAAGTCTTCTGCTTCTGTTCGCGGCTGCCTTTGCGCACCACGCATACACGGCGGAGTTCGATACCACTAAGCCGATCAAACTCACCGGAGTGCTCACGAAGCTGGAGTGGACCAACCCGCATATCTGGCTCTACCTGGACGTCAAGGACGAAAACGGCAAGGTTACCAATTGGGGGTTTTCCGCCTCCCCTCCCGGGATGCTGACACGGCGCGGCATCACGAAATCCAGCCTGAAACTGGGCGAGGTGCTCACCATCTCCGGGCATCGCGCCAAGGATGGCTCGAACAACAGTTCCGGGAACGTTGTGACCTTCGCGGATGGGCACGATGCCTTAATTGGACAGGACCAAGCGCTGCGTCCAGCGGAGCTGGCATCCCCAGCCCCGAATAAGTAGAAGAGGAGATTCCACGTTGAGAACGCGCTCCGTTGTGGCCTGGGTTCTTCCTGTCGTCCTTTTGGGAGCCATGGCTTCCCTACCCTTACCCACCTTGGGTCAACTCACCGCGGCTCAGACCAAAGCACCAGTTCAGGGCATTCCACGCATGCCGGACGGCAAGCCGAATTTCAACGGTGTGTGGGCCGGCCCCGCTTTTGCTCACAACGTCGGGCCCAACGACACAGATACGCCGGTAGTTACGAACTTCGATCCGCGCCGGATGTCTCCCCTGCTGCCGGGTGCGGAAGCGATGTTCCGGCAGCCACCGACCGGGGACGCTCGCCACGACGACCCGACCGAGCTTTGCCTGCCCGATGGCCATCCACGCGAAGCGTTAGCTCCCTATGCGCAACAGATCGTTCAGACCCCAGACACGGTCGTTTTCCTGTACGAATACATGCATTTCTTCCGCGTGATTCCGATCAACAAGCCGCATCCCGCGGATGTGGATTCTACATTTATGGGGGATGCGGTAGCTAAATGGGACGGGGACACGCTGGTGATCGACACGATCGGCTTACGGGAATGGACCCTGGCAGCCAGCAACCAGTGGCATAGCGACGCGCTCCATACCGTAGAACGCCTTCGGCATCTTGATGCAGCCACGGTGTCCTATGAGATCACGATCGACGATTCCAAGCTGTTCACGAAACCCTGGTCGCAGGAGTTTCAGATGAAGTTGCATCCCACCTGGAAGCTGCTCGAACAAGTCTGTGAGGAGAACAACCGTTGTGAGAGTGGAAAGTGCTCTCCTTCCGACGCGCAGAAGTAAAGCGAGCTGGCATGTCTTCGTCCCCGTCCTCACCCTCCTCTTCAACCCCGGAAACAGGAGACTCTACGCGGAGGGCGTCCCGCACCTGCATCATGGTGGCGGCCGCGCGCGCTTTCGGAGCTCGCGATGCCGATGCCGGAGTGCGCAATCCGGACTGGCTAGCGGAGCGCCTGCTGGGATCCGAGGATCTGGAGCTGATCGACAGGCATCCGCTCAGCCACGCGCTTGAGAATTATCAGCAGGCCAGCCAGGATCCTCAAGTGGCGGGAACGGTTCTCATGATGCTGGTGCGCACGCGTTACATCGACGAAAAGCTGGAGCGCGCCTTGCGAAACGGAGCCACGCAAGTGGTGATCCTGGGCGCGGGCTTCGACAGCCGGGCGTACAGATTTGAAGAACTGCTGCGGGGCAAGCGCGTGTTTGAAGTGGATTCCCGGCCCACGCAGGCGCGCAAGCGGCAGCGCGTTGAGGCAGTATTGGGCCACGCGCCTGAGAACGTCGTGTACGTGCCAATAGATTTCAATACAGACAAACTGGGCGATGTTCTGCGCGAGGCCGGCTACCGGGCCTCCGAAAAAACGTTCTTCACCTGGGAGGGCGTCAGCATGTACGTCGCCGAAGAAGGAGTTCGCCAGACGCTGCGCGCCATCGCCACGCAGTCCGCGCCAGGTAGCTCACTGGTGATGGATTACACTTCCCGCGGCGTACTGGATTTCATGGCAAAGTATCCCGAGTTCTCTTTCTCCCGTGTTCTGGCGGCGTGGGGCGAGCAGTGGGTATTTGGAGTTCCCGACGGCCAGGACAAGCAGTTCTTTGCGGAAGCCGGACTCGATGCCACCGAGCTTTTTCCTGTTTACAGCGCCGAATCGGCAAAGCGTTACCTGACGCGGAGTGATGGAACCACGATGGGAATGCCGGCCGGGGCGGCGCCTGCAGCCCTTCCGCCGGAAGTGTTGGCTGCCGCAATGGAGATGGGGAAGCGCGGCGCTTGGTATGCGCTCGCCGAACTGACGGTCCCGGAGTGATGTCACCCTATTCGTATCGCAACGCCACTGTGGGACTCACGGAAACCGCGCGGCGCGTTGGAACCAGACAAGCAATCATCGCCACCCCGGCCAACAGGAGTGAGACGGCGATGAAGGTGGACGGATCGGTGGCCGTGACTTCGTACAGCGCCGATTTGAGGTATCGGGTGAGCGCAAAGGAACCGGCTAACCCCAGTGTCAAGCCGATGGAGAGCAGGATTAGCGCGTGCAGCACCACCAGCCTGAAAATATCGGCCGCGCCAGCGCCCAGAGCCATGCGGATGCCAATCTCGCGCGTGCGCTCCGCTACCGCATACGCCATGACGCCGTAGATCCCGATCGCGGCCAGCCCCGCCGCAATCGCGCCAAAAATTCCCAACAGTAGAACGTATAGCTGGATATACTGCACTTGCCGATCGAGATATTGTTGAACCGTGCGGAGCTCGGCTACCGGTCTGCCGGCATCCACCTCCGCCGTAGCCTGACGCACGGTTGTCGCGAGACTCATGGGGTTGCCGCTGGTACGCAGCACAAAGTACATCCCCGCGCGCACGGTGTAGCCGGCGCCCATCCAGCGTGGTGTCTGCTGCAGGTAGGGAACATAAATCGACGGGGCCAGTTGGCGTTGCTGGCGGTTCATACGAATGTCGCCGGCTACGCCGACGATTTCACGCAGCGGCTCATTGGGCACGTAATCCAGCTGGATCTGCTTGCCGACCGCGCTTTCGTTCGGCCAGAACCGTTTGGCCATGGTCTGGTTGATGATCACCACGAAGGGCGCTGAGGCGGTGTCGCGAACATTGAAGTCGCGTCCCTGGAGAATCGGCGTTCGCAAGGTCTCGAAATAGTTGGGCGTGACAGCGATATAGTTGGCGGTTTGAGCGGCCTCGCCGTTGGGTCCGGGCTGAT
This sequence comes from Bryobacteraceae bacterium, assembly GCA_049518655.1. Classification (GTDB taxonomy): domain Bacteria; phylum Acidobacteriota; class Terriglobia; order Bryobacterales; family Bryobacteraceae; genus Palsa-89. The sequence goes on from JBEKRO010000075.1 coordinate 30,977, forward strand.
TCGAACGCCCTTCGATCAGAAATCCCATGCGCAGCGCTCCGGCCAGCGGCGGCGTGCCCGCGCCGGCCACCGATACGACGCCGGGGAGTTTTTGGAGCCGCTCGAAGACACGCTGGAAGGTCAGCGTGGTCAGCGGGTTCACGTCCCACAAGCCTTGGTTACGATATCTCGCGTAGGGCTTGATGGCCTCGTCGCGGGCGAAGCTAAAAGCAAAGGTAAGCAGATTCTTGGGATCGGCGCCGAGGGGATTGTTCTGAATGCGGATGAAGCTGTTGATCATTAACCCCGCGCCAATCAACAGCACCAGAGCCATGGCGATCTGAACGGTCACCAGGGCGCTGCGCAGATGCTGGCGGGCCACTCCCTCCGTGCCGCTTCGTCCGCTCTCTTTGAGCGAGCCCACCAGATCCGGGTTCGAGGCCTGAATCGCGGGAGCAATCCCAAACAAAATAGTTGTCAGGATGGCCACCACGGCCGTGAATCCTAAAACCGGAAGGTCGAGCGAAAGCTCATTCAGTCTCGGAAAGCCGGGCGGAGCGGCGGCAACAAATAGGCGCAACCCTCCCCAGGCAAGAAAGATTCCCACTATCCCGCCGATTAGCGATAGCGGCACGCTTTCGGTTACCAGTTGACGGATGATTCTCCAGCGGCCGGCCCCGATGGCGGTCCGGATCGCGATCTCCGTCCTGCGTGATGCCGCGCGCGCCAGTAACAGGCCGGCGACATTCGCACAACCGATCAACAGTACAATCCCGACGGCGCCCTGCAGCAATAGCAGCGGGGACCGCAACTCTCCATACAACGAGTCGGTCATGGATTGCACCCTGGCGCCGAGATTCTTGTTGCGGACCGGGTCGGACGCCAACTGTTGCGCCGCCAGCGCATTCATCTCGGCCTGCGCCTGCTTCAGCTCGCCCCCCGGTTTCAGGCGTGCGGCGACGCCGAGGGTGTACTGTGTGCTCGCCATCTCCGTTCGGGTCCAGTTGAGGGGAGTGAAGAAATCGGCTTGCTCGTCGAATAAGTAGAAGTTCGGCGGCATCACGCCAATGATGGTCTTATCCAATCCGTCCACCCGCAGAGTTTTCCCGATCACGTTGCGGTCCCCGTTGAAGCGCCGCTGCCAGAAGCGATTACTGATTAACAAAACCCGAGTTGGTGTGTCGATTGGATTCTCGTCCGCCGCCAACACACGCCCGAGAAGCGGCTGGACGCCCAGCGTCTGAAACATGGACGGGGTATAGTTTTCGCAGTCGACTCTCTCCGGCGGTTGCCCGTGTTCATCCGAGCCTATGTTACAGATGTTGGTGCGAACGATCCCCATCGCCTGAAAGGATTTGGCTCTTTGCTGGAATGCAAGGTAGTTATACGCCGTCACGCCGTTGAGCTGATCGGGGTGATCGAGCGGAACGGACCAAATCATCACCAGGCGGCTGGGTTCCCCATAAGGCAGGGGACGCAGAAGTGTTGTGTCGATGAGACTGAAAATGACCGTGTTCGCGCCGATGCCCAGCGCCAGCGACAATGCCGCCACGATCGTGAAGCCGGGCTTCTTGAGGAGCATCCTGAAGCCGTAGAGAATGTCCTGCCACCAAGTGGTCATGATCGGGCCCGAGGCTGAACCTCCTTATTCGGATAATTTAGACGAAGAAACCTGCGAAACGTTCCGGCATTCTTGGGGTCAATCGGAACGGAGCTTTCTTGCGCAACACTCGGTTCCACCACATGAGCGCACCCGTGGCGGCGAGGATGGCGGGCGCGAGTCCTAAAACCGTCCAAAGGGCCTCCGTAAACCAGCCGAACCTGCCGAAATGAAGTCGTGTGATCCAGGCAAGGATCTGGCTGGCCACCAGGGAGTTGAGGACTCCTGGAAAACAAAGGCAGAGACCCGAAATCCCCCAGAGGAAGACAAACAGGGAACACCAAAACCCGATCGCACTGTGCAGATCCCAATTGAAAAGGGCGAAGTTTGCTTTCCG
>JBEKRO010000076.1:0-32886 GCA_049518655.1 Bryobacteraceae bacterium
GCGGTGCTGGGCGAAATGGCTGGCTTGGAGATTCACTCCCGCCGAACCGTGATCCAACTGGCTCAGGTCTTGCGCGGTCTGCCTCATGTGCACTTGCCGTCTCTGCTCCTGTCGGGGGTGTTGGTGGCGGGCGTCCTAATCCTCGACCGCGTGGCGCCCCGAATCCCTGGGCCGTTCATCGCCGTAGCGGGGACGATTGCCGCCAGCGCCGCTTGGAACTTTGCCGCGCGCGGCGTCGCCGTCCTTGGACCGGTAGCCGGCGGCTTGCCTCATTTGGGCGTGCCCAATGTGAGTTGGCACGAAGTGGAGCTGCTGGTTCCCGTGGCGGGATCGTGCTTTGTGATGATCGTCGCACAGAGTGCTGCTACGGCCCGGATTTACGCCGCGCGCAACCGCGAGACCTTGGACGAGAACGCGGACCTGCTGGGCCTTTCTGCGGCGAATGCGGCGGCCGCGTTCAGCGGCGCGTTTGTGGTGAACGGTAGTCCGTCTCAGACAACCATGGTGGAAAGCTCCGGTGGACGGAGCCAATGGGCACACCTGGCTACCGCTGCGGTGGTTGCGGCGGTACTGCTTTTCTTCACCCATCCGTTGCAATATCTCCCGCGCTGCGCGCTGGGCGCCATCGTGTTTATTGTGGCGGTCCGGTTGGTGGACCTGCGCGGACTGCGTGACATTCGCCTTGAGAGCCCGGGCGAATTTTTCCTGGCCGCGACCACTGCTGGCGTTGTGGTGTTGTGGGGCGTGGAGCCGGGAATTGTGCTTGCCATGGTGCTGTCACTGCTCCGCATCGTGCGGCACAGCTATCATCCGCACACCGCGGTGCTGTCGCAAGGCGAAGGGGGACTATGGCAGTTGAATCCCGTTGTTCCGGGAGCGGTCACCGAACCCGGGTTAGCGATCTACCGGTTCGGAGCGGCTTTGTTTTACGCGAATGCAGGTCGCTTTGCGGACGAGGTCAGGCTTCTGGTGGGACCGGGGCCTTCCTCGCTGCGCTGGCTGTTGGTGGACGCGGGAGCAATCACTCAGGTGGATTACACAGCCGCCCGCGTGGTGCGGGATCTGCATGACGACCTAGCAAAGCAAGGCACTGAGTTGGTTTTCGCGCATGTTCAAGGGGATCTGAAACCGGACCTGGACCGGCATCACCTGACGGAAGTTATCGGCCCTGACCGGATCTTTGACAGTCTGCACGAAGCAATTGCCTGTTATCATGAGTTGACCGGAAAGAAGCTGTGAAGGCGCTATTGACGGGAATTGCCGCTTCCGTTCTTACTCTTTCGCTGCTCGGAACGCTACCCAACGTAGCTCAGGATGTTAACCAGCCCGGCCAGCCGCCCACATCCTCCGGCGGATGGCGCAAGTTCCCCGCAGACCCGACCGTCAACCCGTCAACCAATCCAGCTCCGGATCCGCAATCGCCAGCGCCCCAGTCCCAAGACCCACAACCCCAGGGACGACAGGCCCCAGGTTCTAATTACGATAAGGCCATCTTTCAAAAACCGATTCCAGCCGATCAGCTCGCATTCCTGAATCAATTCGCGGGAGCGGAATCGAACGAACTAATTCGGGAAAAACAATTCCGCAAACTCATGCACAGCGCGATCCCCGATTGCACGTTTCATTACGGCTGGGACATGCCGCTGTCCGGCGCGATCGAGATAGTGCTGAAGGGTTCGACTCTGCCGGTCCGAATCCGCGCTGGTCGATACCTTATGGTCTCGGGCCGGAGTGGACCGTACTTGGCAGGCAGGGGATTTATATGGATTGATTTGCAGGATGGCGTCGCCCTGGGTGGCTTCTATTTCCATCCCACGAACGGCGAACCCACGCCAGTGGTCAACGTCTTTTCCAAACAGGTGAAGGAAGAACCCCTCAAATTGAGCCAGCTGCCCCTGGCGTTTGCTGAAGATTTGAGCCAGTGGTCTTCGGATTCCAGGGTTCCACCCGTTACCACGCGCTACTTTATCACGGGCTCCAACCGGAAGATCCTGCTAGAGCACGATGAAGACTATTGTGCACCCGCGGCTGGGATCGCACCTCCCGATTGCCAACAGATGAATGCGGACGCCGCCGACATCGACGTGAACGCCGCCTATTATTTGGAGCAGACCAACCATGCAACCAATGCGACGGCGTGGATGATCACGGGCCAGGACCAGGTAGCATGGCTACAGGTCCGGGAGAATACTTGCAGGATTGGTCCAGACCCGCTCGGATGCCACATCCGCATGGCGCGCGAACGCACTCAGGTGATTCTAAGGCGTCATCCCGCTAATCGCGACCACATATCAGGCCGCTGATGTTCCCGCTCAGATCGTCGAACCCGTACATGTCAACCGCGGCGTTATTCCACAGCGTGGCGAAATGAACCAAAGGCGATCCGCCGGGACTATACATTCCAATTCCGCTGAGCTGGACCTTCCCACCCCATGCCGATAGAAACTGTTTTGGCCCGTTGCTGGGCGCGCACTGGAGAAAATAGCTATCGGTGAGGCGAAGGGCAATGGCGCGGAGCTCCGGGTAAGCGAGCGAGGCCAGGCTGGAGAGAGCCTCCTGATTGCCGGTCTTCCAGCGGTGCAAAATGCGAGTGATTTCACCGCGGATTGGAGTCTCAGCGACCATCAAAACAGCACCACGCCGGTCCAGAAAGTACTTATTCTTTCTTCTTCAAAGCCCCGTCATTCTCAAGAATAAAACTTCGGATTTCATCCGCCATTCCCAAGAGCTTTTCCCATTGCTCTCGATACAGCGTGACCGGAAAACGTCCGAGCCCATAAACAGACAGACCGCCCTTTTCACTAACCTTGAGCGACATCTGCCCGCGCGCGGGCCTCTTCAGCGATTGATTCTCGGCACGAAGCCGCTCGATCTCTGCCTTCAGTTCTTCTTCCGATGCCATGAGTATCAGTGATAGCACAATCGGTCAATCAGCGTTCAGCACCGCCAACGCCCGCGTTCCACTGCCTGGAAAAACTCGCCGGCGTTGCGATTGAAGGCGTCAGGTTCTTCCAGATGAATAGCGTGGCCGCTATTCGGGCAAATCCAGAGTCCCGCGTTCGGCAACGTCTTCTTGAGCCACAAAGTGGTTTCCAAACAAGGCTCGTCCTCATCGCCTGCGATTAACAAAACCGGGATCTGAAGACCCGCGAACTCCTTCTGATAGTCCTGCAGTGAGGGACGCCGGGCTTGATACCCAATCAGCGTCCGCGCCTTGCCTTCCGGAGAATGCTCGCTCAGATGGAACAGGAATTCTTGGAATCCACGCGGGTCCTTGCGCCGAAGCTGCACGCGAGTGGGGCCGCGTCCCACAACTTCGGCCACCGCGGGCGCTCCTTGTTCCAGGTAGGCGCGAGCGTTGGCTTCGGATTCCGCCACCCATGCCGCGCGATCCGCCACGGCCGATCCGGACCCAACGCCCGACACCACCAGCGACCTCGCCATCTCCGGATACATTAGACCGAAATGCAGTGCGGCATACGCGCCCATGCTCGATCCCACTACATGGGCCGTCGAAATGCCCAGCGCTTTGAGCACCGAGGCGATGTCGTCGACAACGAAAGGTAAGCCGTATAGGCTGGCATCGGGAGGCACGTCCGAAGGTGGATAGCCGCGCGCGTTGAAAGTGACGCAACGGTAGAGGCGTGAGAACCATCGCACCTGCGCTTCCCAACCCCGATAGTCCGAATTCAGTTCATGTACAAAGACGATTGGATCGCCGCGCCCGGTTTCTTCGACATACAATCGCACGCCATTTGCATTCACAAAGCTCAAATTGTTTGGCCCTCGATCAAGACTTCTACCCAAGAGTTCTAACATAGGTACGTGCCCACAAGACAACATGCTGGCCCCGGTCCCGCGACTCCCCAGGTTGCCGAGCCGTCGCTCGCCGAACGGGCGCGAACGCTGGCTATGCTCGGCCTGATCGGTAGCCTCTCCACCCATTCGCAGAAGTTTCCCGGATTCCCTTTTGGCTCCATGATGCCCTATGCGGCGGACGACTTCGGCCGCCCGATCTTCTTCATCAGTAGCATGGCGATGCACACACACAACCTGCGACAGGATCCGCGCGCCAGCCTGCTTATTACGCAGCCAGATGTTTCTGGAGATCCTTTGGGCGCCGCGCGTTTAACGCTCTTAGGCGATGTCACGGAAGCGCCGGCGGAAGAAGTGAAGGAACGCTATCTTTCCCGCTATGAGAACGCAAAATACTGGCAGGAGTATACCGATTTTGCCTATTACCGGCTGGAGGTCTCGGCCGTCTATTTCATCGGAGGCTTCGGCGTCATGGGATGGATCTCGGCCGAGGATTACCGAAGCGCGTCACCCGATCCACTTGCCATGGCCGCGCCAAGGATCATTCGCCACATGAATAACGATCATGCCGATGCTCTTCGTCTGATCGCCCAACGGTTTGCCGGAGAAGCTGCCGATGAGGCGACCATCACTGCCGTCGATCGGCTGGGATTCCATCTGCGTCTCAAGTCGGGCGAGAGGATTCACGGCGCGCGGGTGGCTTTTTTGCGAGAAGTTAGAAATTCGGAAGAGGCCCGGGCGGTATTTGTGGAAATGGCGCGTCAGACCTGACGCTACTTCTGCTTCGGTGGGTATTTCTCCAGGGACTTCCGGACCATATCATCCAGCTTGCCCTCCAGCTTTGTTGCATCGCTTTTTTCCACGCTCGCGATGGCGCGCCAAACCAGGGAACGGGTGGTAGGATCCCGCAGGTCGATGACTAACGTACCCTCCGTGTACGGCACTCTCACAATGCGCGTGCCGAAGCCGCGCCACCCCGCCGGATAACTTTCAAGCTCCGCTTTCCGTGCCGACCCCAACCGGTATCGCACATTGAGATCCGATTTTCCCGACACCATGGCCAAACCTCTGGCCGTAAGTCCGCGCTCGATGTCCGCGTCGATGCGTTTCTGGACCAGCTCGCTGTTCAGCGCTGGGTTCCTGCTGTTTAACTTGCCGTCGCGAATGGCGAAGGTCCTGTAGTTTACGAAGTTCGCTGCTTGGTCGAACTCAATGGTCACCTTTTGCGCCGACGCGGCAAGGGCGGCCGCCAAAAGCAAGAAGAAGATTTTCATTAGTTGGAACTTTAGCATGAGTGACCCTCAAGCTCGTGTGGCGATTACTTCTAAATATTCGGCGCGTACCGACGTACGTCCGCCGGCTGCTTCGTTATGCTCGCGCCAGAGGCTCTCCAGGTCGGCCGCATAAGCAGCCTGCGCATCGGCCGGCAGCTTGGAAAAAGCCACTTGAGTGGGTCCGAAATATTGGCGGAAGAACTGCACCACCTCTGCGGGTGGGAGGGCAAACTCGAAATGTACCGGTTGCCTGCTGGTCCGAATCTCGGAAGCATATTTGCCTAACCGTTGCCGAACGCTCTGCTCGTCGCCCCACAGGACAGGCGGCGGAATTCCCTCGGGCGGCGGCGCGTAGCGGTGGCCCATGGCAAACTGCCTGGCAACGAACCCATCGGGTGTCCAGTTGGCCATCGCAATCGTGCCTCCAGGCCGGCAAACACGTGCCAGCTCGGCCGCCACCAGTTCCGGACGCGGACCGAACATCGCGCCAAACATGCTCATCACAACATCGAAATGAGCATCGGGAAAGGGCAATTGCTCCGCATCTCCTTCCTCAAACGAAGCCTGCAGACCTTCGGCAGCCGCCCTTTCGCGCGCTTGCGTCAATAGATTGGGGGCAATGTCGATGCCCCATACCTGTGCTCCTTTTCGTGCCGCCGGGATCGCCAGATTGCCGGTGCCACAGGCGACGTCGAGCACCCGCGCGCCCGGTTGAAGCTGCAGGCGATCGACGAATGCTTCCGCACACTGGGCCGTATATCGTGCAATCTGTCCGAAATCGCCCGCAGTCCAGGCGCTACGCATTCTCTGTTTGATGTGGTCGATGCCGGTTTGAGCAGGTTGCATGAGCCTTAGTGTACAAGAGGTGCTCGTAGGATCCGGACTATACCGGCTGCTCGATGGGCTCATATATTATGTGAGGATGATTCGCCCAGCCACTCTCGCTCTTGCCCTGATCGTGTTTTTCCTGCCAGCTTTCGGCCAGCATGCGCTTTCCACGCGGGACTATTTCTACGTGGGAGGCAAGTACGCCGGCGATCCAGCGCATGAAGTGATGGCCGGGCAAATGTATGTCGAGGTCCTTCGCCCGCAGCGCGTTGTCCAAAAGTATCCGCTGGTGTTTTTTCATGGGGCGGGGCAGACCGCTACCAACTGGATGGGGACACCGGATGGCCGCGCGGGATGGGCAGACTATTTTCTGGAGCAAGGGTACGTGCTCTATCTCGTCGATCAACCTGCGCGCGGGCGGTCGCCCTGGCATCCTTCCGTGAATGGTCCTTTGCAGATGAGGCCGCCAGACTGGGTGGCGCAACGGTTTACGGCGCCGGAAATCGCTCACATCTGGCCACAGGCCCGAAAACACACACAGTGGCCGGGAAATGGCGACAAGAAAGGGCGACAGGGCGATCCGGTGTTTGATGCATTCTACGCAACTCAAGTAGAGGGCTTGGAGAGTGCCGTGGAAACTCAGACGCTGGTGCAGGCGGCGGGCGCGGCTCTTCTTGATAAGATCGGGCAGGCGATTTTAATTACGCACTCCCAGTCGGGAGCGTTCGGCTGGCTGTTGGCCGACGCGCGGCCGAAGGCAGTGAAGGCGATCGTCGCCATGGAACCCGCTGGGCCGCCCTTCCACAACGCCGTTTTCGACGAGAACAAAAACCGGGTTTGGGGCCTTACAGATATTCCCATCACCTACGCCCCGCCGGTAAAAAGCCCCGCGGAACTTGCGATCGTGCAAGAAGCGAAGGCAGACGGGCCGGATTTAGCGCGTTGCTGGAAACAGGCCGATCCTCCGCGCCGCTTGTTGAATTTGCAGGGGATTCCAGTGCTGATAGTTACCGCCGAGGCATCCTATCACGCGCCTTATGATCAATGCACCTCCAGGTTCTTGGCGCAGGCCGGCGTCGCCAATACTCACATGCGACTGGAAGCGGAGGGGATTCACGGCAACGGTCACATGCTCATGATTGAGAAGAACAGTTTAGAAATCGCGGTACGCCTCCAGAAGTGGATTACCGGGCACGTGAAATAGCAGCGGTTAGTGTCGGCTTCAGCTCCACGCGGTACGCCTGATACGGCACTGTACCTAAGTTTTCCACCGAGTGCAGCGGCTGGCTGCTGGGGTCGTAGGTCACCTGCATTTCTTTCAACTCCGGACGAGCAGTTTTCGTGCCATCCTTCAAAAACCGTTGGGACGGCGGCAAGCTGAAATACACCACGACAGCCGGCCAGGTGTGCGTGTGCCACGGTTCCTTTTCGCCAGGTGGGATTCGGACGCTGAGCACGCGCACGTAATCGTTCTCAAGGACCACGGTCATATTGGGGTCGTGGATCTTGACGGCATCGGTGGAAGGCAAGTCCGAAGCGGGCTTGGACTGGCAGTCGACGCTCTTGATCTCGATCAGCAGATTGTGCCGGTCGCGATCGCTGCTCTCGAAACCTTTGCTGGGCCCTCCCTGGGACCAACGGATGTTGACCGTCTTCCAAGGTTCATCGCGGCCGGATGTCTGTTCGAAGAATACGCTGGGCCACGGGTGCGTGTGAGGCGGTTCCTTACTGTGCAAGGGGACCCGCGCTTCAAGCACTCGCACGGCGTCGTTTTCCAGAATCACTTTGTGGTGGTCTGGCGCCGCGGCGACCGCGTCAGTGGAGTCCGGCTTGATTACCCCACAGCCTGTGGCGGCCTGTAAACCTGCCGGAAGTAGCACAGCCGCAAGCGTCAGGGCTTGCAGGGAGAACCGAATCCGTCGCAGAGGCTTATTCATGGCTAACGATCTTATCATCCTCCCTCGAGCCATGATCGGCGCTATCGTTTCGGGTCTGCCCTGTACTCGGCTTCTGTAACCGCGTCCAGCCACTTGGTCTGGCCGGCGTTGAGGTCCACGGAAAAGAGCGTGGCCGATTGGCCGGCTGCTGCGCCATGCCAGTGCGGTACGCCGCCCGGCACGTACGCGGTCTCGCCGGGATGAAGCTCTTGCACCGGATGCCCTTGTACCTGGGTGCGCGCGATACCTTCTTCGCAAAGCAACAACTGGCCGCGCTCGTGGACGTGCCACTTGGTCCGTGCTCCGGGTTCGAAATGAATGCGCGCGGCACGCACATGAATGTTGCTTTCGAGCCTGGTGACGGTTCCCGTGAAGTTTGCGTTCGGGTCTGGTTGCTCCTGAGCGGACAAGGCCACCGCGAGCGCGATGAGTAGCAAACCGCCGCGGCTCATTTGCCTCCGTCCGAATCCAGCCCGAAAGCCAGTAGAACGTTGCCCGGGAGTCCACCCCGCGCTGGATAGCCGGAGATAGAGAACAACATTCCACCAGCTACGACGGGGCCCGCCACGTCAATTGCTCCGCCGCGGCCGGACACGCCATTCACCGTTTGATACTCGTGGGCCGTATCGTAGTCCCAGATGATTTTGCCGTCGGAAGATGAATAGCCGCGCAGATGGCCATCCTCCGCGCCCGACCACACCACGCCGGGAATCGCCGTCACGGCCGCTGACTGCGCTGGACTGCAAGGCCGGCGATCGCCACAACCCGGCGGCGGCGTCTGCCACATGCGTTCGCCGTTGTCTACGCGAAACGCGAACAATCCGCCGCCCTTGTTCGGATCCAGGTTGTAGGCGCGGTCGTTGCTCCCAGGCTTGCGGTCCACTTCGAAGCCAATGTCGGAAAGGGCCACGTATATATTGCGCCCGTCGGTGGCCGAGCCCCACTCGATCCCCCCTACCGTGCCGCCTTTTCCGATGCGGGCTTGCCATAAGATCTGGCCGCGCCGGTCTGGGTCGACGGCATAGATCACGGCCGACTTCTGCCCCAGCAAGAGCGCCCGCTTGGCGTTCGGAAGCGAAACCAGAATGGCTGAGGACGCGAAATCGAAATCAGGACCGTCCGAATCGGGGCAGTTCACTTTGCCTTGAAGCTGGCATGAGCTGTTCCAGGCGTCTTTCGCAGTGAATTGTTTAGACCAAAGGATCTCGCCGGAAGACATGCGCAAAGCTAACAAGGCGTCGCTCATCGCCGTTGGCGGATCGGAATAATTATCGCCAGTGGTCACATACATGGTGTCGCGTTCGGCGTCGAGCACCGGCGCGGTCCAGACGCCGACTCCCGAAGGACCCCAGGCCGCTGCGCCGAGCCGAGTCTTCGGTCGCGCCTTGGCAACTTCGCCAATCGTGTAGGTCTTCCACAATACCTTTCCAGTGGCGGCGTCCAGAGCCGACTCGCTGCCACGGAACGTGCAGCACTGGTAGCCTGGAGAAACCGACAGCGATTCCTCGCGGGAAGCAACGCCGACATACAGGCGATCCTTGTAATACACCGGCGTCGCGGTCACAGTGGATGCCGGATGATCGTCCGGGCGCGCCTTCCACAACTGTTTTCCGGAAGTAGCGTCCAGCGCGTACACAAACCCGGCGGAATCGCTGAAGAACACGGCCGGGTTACCGCCTGCCTCTCCCACCGTTATGCCCGATCGCACCTGGGCCTGCACAGTGGTTGCCCAGTGCACACAACCAGTCAGCATGTCGAGAGCGTAGACGCTGCCGTCCTGCCCGCCCGCGAATACTCTGCCGCGATAGACAGCGGGCTGGGAGCGCATCGTAGAGGTATCGGGAAATGCGAAAGCCCACTTCAGTTTCAGCCGGGGCAGGTCTTCCACGGACAAGCCCGCCTCTTTCGCCGATTGGAACCTGGTATTGGCGAGACCGCCTCCCCAACTGGCCCATCCGGGTCCCGCGCTCCATGTCGCGCCCGCCGGACACAGATTCGCGATTTCCTCGCGCTTCCGTTCCAGGGTGACGGCTGTTCCTAGAAGGCTTGCGATCCTCTGGCGTTCGTCGGGGGAAAGCGGCGCGGCCTGCGGTTTCATGACGCCGCTTTCCAGCGTCTTCTGAATGGCCGCGGGGGTCATGGACTTCAGCGCGGCTATTTGTGGAACCCGTCCGCCGGCTCCGGCCTCGGAGTTATGGCAGGAGGCACAATGTTTTTGAAAAAGCTGCGCGGCGTAAGGATCGTCCGCCGCAAGCGCTGCGATGGAAGCAATCGCGAAAAACAAACAGAGTCTCATACAGTGTTCCTCACTCGGCTTCCTTCACTTGGCATTCTTCACTTACCAACCATGTGTCCGACGTCTTTTTCGTTCTCGTTGCAGACATACTCTCCGATGTCGTCGCCGGCATCGAGCTCCGACGCTCTTTTGATTTTCCAGGGCTTCACATAAGCTCCCGGATCGTCAATAGTGAATTCGATTTCGAGATGTCCCAGATCGGGCCGCCGAAAGCGCTCGATTACGCGCATCTTTTCGGTGTGCGGATGACCCACGTTATCGAGCCAGGATCGGTCGTCGAAGCCCACGGTGTCGATGACAAGCGTGTCTCCTTCCCAATGTCCAATGGAATGTCCCATCCACATGGGATTCGGATCCTTCGGATGGCCGCGTCCATCTAAGAAGACCTGGCGATGGCTGGGGATGTCGTCCTCGAAGAGCATCACCAGCAGGGCCGGCGTTTGAACTAGCTTAAAAGGAAACAAAGCACCGGCGTTGGTGATGCCTCGCGGCAGGCAATGCGCTCCGGGAGCGTCCTTCGCGTTGTTTGCGGCTCGTTCTTTGAGCAACGCTTCCGCCCAAGGCAGAGGCTCCGGCTTGCCCGCATCCACCGTTCGTTGCGCGAACCAGACGCCGGAAAAGTCGGGCTTGCCTTCCGCGCTTCGCGGTGTTGGCCCCGATGGCGCCGCGTGCGTACTAGTGAGCTGAACTCTAAACTCCCGCCCGTCGCCCAGAGTGCCTAACTGGTATTCGAGCAAGTGAACATCCAGGCGCAGGGGCTCTGTCGCGCCGACGGACACGCTCTGGTTGTTCGGGTAGAATCCGGGAGCATTGATCGAGACGTCGTACGAGCCGGGCGGCAATGTTGCCAGCGAGTAATGACCCTTCTCGGAACCGGCGGCCTTGTAAACCACTTTTGTGTTCCGGTTCGTGGCCTGAACCTGCGCGTTCGCGACTGCCTCGCCGTCGGAGTCGACCACCGTGCCGGTGATCGTCCCACTGCTTTGCGAGTATGCTCCGGTTGCGCACAGCAACACTGCGATCGAGCACAGCGGGACCGGCCGTTTCATGATGTGAAGATTATAGTCCACGAATCGGCCGCGCAGGTATCAAGTATCAATGTGACGACTGCGTTTGAAGGCGCGATGTGAATCGTCCGGAAGAGCGGTTCACTCAATTCAGATTGCTAGGCTCCTGCCGCCGAAAGCACCAACTCGATTGCTTCCAACAACTCCCGTGAGTGAATCGGTTTGGAGACATATCCGTCCATCCCGGCTTTGAGGAAGCGCTGACGGTCGCCCGCCATGGCATGTGCCGTCATCGCAACGATCGGAATGTGCTGCCCAGTGGTTTTCTCAGTTTGCCGAATCGCAGCCGTAGCTTCGATCCCATCCATCACTGGCATCTGCACATCCATCAAAATCAGGTCGAAGGTGTTCTCCTTACAAGCCTTCAAAGCCTTAGCCCCGTCGTCCGCCACCACAACCACGTGTCCCTCTTTCTCCAGAAGTCGCGATGCGATCCGTTGGTTAACGGCGTTGTCTTCCGTAAGAAGTATGCGAAGCGGCTGCCGTCCCTCCCGAAGGGTATGACGTGTGACGAGTTTGGTGGGCCTCGCCACCCCCTGGCGCGATGCCAGCACGTTGAGGAGCGCTTCCAAAAGATCCGACTGCAGCACGGGCTTGATCAAGTAAGCGGCGATGCCGAGCTCTTTGCAGCGAACGGCGTCTCCGCGTTGCCCGCCTGACGTCAGCATTACGGTGACCAACCCATCCAACTCGGGCAATTTCTGAACCCGTTCCATGAGCATGAAGCCATCAATGTCCGGCATGTGGCAGTCCAATACCATGAGACCGAACGGTGTCCCGGCCGCCTTCGCATCTTTGAGAAGACGGATAGCATCTTCGGCGTCCCCAGCGGAGGATGCTTTCATTCGCCAGTAGTTGAGGGTAGTCTCCAATATCTGCCGATTGGTAGCGTTGTCGTCGACCACCAGGACTCGCACATCGTCCAGCATGGCCGGATCCACACTGGCGGGCCTGGACACCAGGGTGCTTGCGTTTTCGAGCCGTGCCGTGAAGTGGAAGGTGCTCCCACGGCCCTCTTCGCTTTCCAGCCAGATTCGTCCTCCCATCATTTCAATCAAGCGAATCGAGATACTGAGCCCCAGGCCCGTACCGCCGTACTTGCGCGTGGTTGACATGTCCGCCTGGCTAAACGGCTCGAAAATCAGTTTCTGCTTTTCGGGGGGAATTCCAATCCCCGTGTCCTTGACGGCGAAGTGTAAAGTTACACCAGATTGGTCTTGCGATTCGGCCTCCACGCGCAGGACCACCTCGCCCTGGTCAGTGAACTTGATGGCGTTACCGACCAGGTTCAAGATGACTTGCCTTAGCCGGACCGGGTCCCCGACGAAGAAGTCTGGAAGTTCCGGTGGGACGAAATATGCCAATTCCAGATTCTTCTGGTGGGCGCGCACCCCGATGGTCTTCATCGCCTGTCCCAGGTGATCCCGCAGGTTAAACTCGATGGGATCCAGACTGAGCTTCCCAACTTCAATCTTGGAAAAGTCCAGGATGTCGTTGATCACGGTGAGCAAAGAGTCGGCCGAATACTTAACCGCGTTCAAGTATTCGCGCTGTGTCGGGTCCAGCTCCGTGTCCAGCGTGAGTTCGGTCATCCCGATGATGCCATTCATTGGGGTCCGGATCTCATGGCTCATGTTGGCCAAGAACTCAGACTTCGCACGGTTGGCCGCTTCCGCTGCCTCCACCATCTCTTTTTCTTTTGTGATGTCGAGCGAAGCGCCGATCAAGCGTCTCGGCTTGCCTTCCACGAACTGCACCTGGGCCGTGCTGCGGCGCCAACGAATGACTCCGGGTTCGGGCACGATGCGAAAGTCGACGCAATAGGGTTCGCCCGTGGCGAACGCACGATCCGAGCCTGCGGCAAGCAGGGCCCGATCGTCGGGATGGACCACCTCCCGTACTTGATCCACATGTGTCCCGACGCTTGCGTCTTCCACCTTTTCCAAAGAGGCCCATGCTTCGGATCCCTTGACGACCCCAGTGACGAGGTCCATCTCCCAAATCCCAAAAGTTGCAGCCCTCTCGGCCAGCTTGACGGTTTCAGCGTGATCCCGCTGCTTTCTCTGCAGCGTCATTTGCTCAATGGCGATGCCGGCCAGCGGGGCACTCGCTTTCACGATGGCGCGCGCCTGTTCGCCTAGGTTACCGGGACGTCGGCTGTAGACCGACAGCACTCCGACAATGGCTCCATCGGAGTCCGGAATAGGCACGCAAAGGCACGAACGAAAAGCTGAATATGTGGCTAACGTCCGTTCTGGAACAAATTGAGTACAACTCGAAAGATCCTCCACGAGAACAGCCTGGTTCGAAAATGCGGCCGAACCGCAGGCGCTGGAATCGGAACCGATGGGAGACCCGTGGAGGATTTTCAAATACTCGCTGGGCAATCCGCCGCCAAAGCCTTCCGTCAGGCACCCTTGCTGCCGATCCACCAGGAAGACTGCGCACATACAGCCGTCGGTGAGACGTTCCACGCCCAGAGTGAAAGAATCCAGGACGTCTTTGAAGGCGGCGTCTTTCGCAATCAGCTCAAGAACCTTGCGCTCCTCGGCGAGCAATTGCGAGGATTCCCTGAGTATTGCCAGCTTTCGCGCTAAGCTGTTGAGGCGAAGCCATAGCCCACCGGCTAGGATCAGCCCTAGAACCGCGAATATGACGCCAATCCACATACTCACTTCGTTTTTCTGTACCCCACGGAGCTCTTCCGAGTACGGGAGCGAAATGTGACTATTCTTGGATCGTCGGTTTCGGGCCGCGACAGTAGGTCCCTCGCAGAGAGGGTTGATTCGAAGCGGCCTGATGGCCGGCAATATCTCCATGATCACGCCGAATGTTGGCTGAAGTAACATTGAAGTCCTGGAGTTTTACAAATGCCACTTCGGAAGCTGGTCGTCTTGATCGCGTTCCTGGCCACCGGCGCGCACGCGCAATGGTTGAACTTCCCCACGCCCGGAACGCCCCGCACATCCGATGGCAAGCCGAATCTCACCGCACCCGCGCCCCGAGCGCTTGACGGCAAGCCCGATCTCTCCGGCGTCTGGATGCACGAGCTTACCTCGGTGGCGGAAGTGAAGCGCCTGTTCGGCAGCCGCTTCGATGACGCGATTAAAGTGGACGTGCCTGGCATGGAGATCGGCACCCAACACAAATACGCCTTCGATATTCTGCTGGACTACAAGCCCGAAGAAGCAATGCTGCGGCCCGAAGGCGCGGAAATCCTCCGCCAACACCGCCGCACAGCGGGAGCGGAAGACCCCGCTAGAGTTTGCACCGGCGTCATCGGCATTCCGCTCGCGGGGCTGCTCTCCGAACCGATCAAGATCGTACAAGCGCCCCGCCTGACGATGCTCTTGTATGAGGTGCAGAACTTGCGTCGCCAGATCTACACCGACGGCCGCGCTCTTCCCAAGGAGGTCAACTTACCGGCCTATATGGGCTATTCGGCCGGACACTGGGAGCACGACACCCTGGTGGTGGAGACTGCCGGGTTCAACGACAAAACCACCCTGGATGCAGCAGGGCATCCGCATGGCGAAGCGCTGCACATCACGGAACGTTTCCACCGCCTAGACTTCGGACACATGGATGTCGAAATGACGTTCGACGATCCACAGATGTACACCAAACCTTTTACCATTAAGATCCCGCACATCTGCTGGCGGACGCCGATATCTTTGAGGACTTCTGCGAGAACGAGAAGGACCGCGCTCATCTGGGAAAATAGTACGTCCGTTCACGCGAGTGTGAACGCGCCACACTGGTTCTCCACGTGCCTGACATTTGTTGTCACAAATGACAACATGAGTTGACTTGGTATTCGAATAGTAGATGCGAGAGCCACGGAAAACGAGACCGGTCTTCATGGATCAAGGCGGCGCTGAAAACATTTGAGACCTTCCCCAAAGACGCACAGTCCATCCTTCTCACGGCCCTTACCATCGCAGCGGACGGCGGCAAAGCGGATATCGCGAAACCGATACACGGTCTCGGCTCCGGCGTCTTTGAGATCGCGCTCGCCTTCCGGGGTGATGCTTTCCGCGTCATCTACGCTATCCAGGTCGCTGAGGAAATCTGGGTCATCCACGCGTTTCAGAAGAAATCCAAGCGGGGCATCAAGACTCCCACACACGACATCGACTTAGTGAAGGATCGCTTGAACACATTGAAGGAGGCACTCCGATGAAAGCGGAAAAGCTGCAACTGGTACGCGGCAGCGGCAATGTGTTTCGCGACCTGGGCCGCGAGAACGCGGATGTTGAGCAGTTGACAGCGCTCCTCGCGGCTGAAATCATCAAGGCGCTCGATCGGGACGAACTGACGGTCCGCGCGGCACATGCCCGAACCGGTTTCGCCGCAGCCGACTTCTCGCGCATACGGAATGCCAACCTCAAGAGGTTCACCGCTGATCGACTTGTCTCAATTCTCAACCTTCTCGGTTCGCGCGTAGAGGTGAAAATCCGCGTCCGCCCTGAACAGGTTCAAAGCGAGGCAAGGGCTTAGCTGACTTTTATGGCCTCGCGGTTGCGCTCTCACGTTTGGGCGAAATGGGCAGAAGATTGCAACCCAGCACGTACTCGGCATACCCGCCGTCATCGTTCCAAGCGTCTGTCTTAAGGATTTCTTCGTAACCAAGTCGCTGTTGGTCTCTGATCCGAATCCTGCGTCCTTCGGCTACCGTCTCAATGAACGGTGCGGTTTGCTTTAGGATCGACATGATTTTCCATGAGTAGACGAGTGGCAGAACGCCACCGGTCTTGCTCAGAATCTCGAAGTAGAAGAAAGGATCCACCGCTAGTCGAAGCTGGACAGCAACTCGGCCTTGTGGAAGAGGCGGTTGTTGGGGTGGCGTCTGCTCGTAAACCAAAATGCCGATGTCTAGAACGGTGATCTGGTCGGTCTGCACGACGACCTCAGCTACCGCGTCGTATAAACAGTCATCGAGGTGGTTGGCAGATACTTCTGCACTGGAAGCTTGAGCGATGCTCCCCTGCGGAATCCAGAACTCCACAGCAAATTCGGCTGTCTGTCCGACCTCGAAATCCGGATAGTTTCCGTCCTGTATGATCCACGCGGCCAGTCCGATGTCCCATTCGGTGGAAGAATTTGCCAACGTTATCTCTGACTCGATTGCGCCGAAGCGCTCGGGCTCACGGTCACGGTTATATCGCGTGACGTGAACAACTGCCCGTCGTTGGCAGTCGCCCGCAATACATAAGTGCCGGGCACGCCAAAACTCACCTTCGATGTCAAAGCCACGGACTGTCCGTACACCACCGCGGAGACCTGCTGATCGAACGTCACTTTGCCCGGTCCGCGGTACTGAATCCATTTGATCTGCACTCCCCGTGGGCGCCGAGGCTGCGAATCACGATCCGGGTTAGAAGGCGAACGCCGGTACGGTTTCGGAAGACCGTCGTCAGTGGCCGAGGCCGTCAGGGTTGCAGGGTCCGGCAACGTGATGGTTGGAACATCGCCGATGGTGAGTGACGGAGGTTTGTTGTTCGGGTCGGGGACGCCGCCGCCCATATTTTCAATGATGACGTCCTCACTCAGCTCCCATACCGGCTGAAGCCATCCCTTGGCCTGGTCGGTTCGCCCGTGCGACGTCAAGGTCCAAATCACCTTCCGTTCCTTGTCCCAATCCTTGGGCACCACCACTCGAAACAGGAACCGCTGGCGCCTTGGATAGAAATGCGTGGGCTGCCCGCGATCGCCGGATGCCCCCTCGCCTGCATCAATGGTGTTGGCCGGGCCGACGGGTATATCGAGCTCCTCCTCGTAATTCCGGTTGAGGTACCCGAAGACCATGCTGAAGGTTCCGTCGGAATTGCGCTCCCAACCTTCAAACACAGGAGCGACGTTCTGGCCCCGCGCATACTGGACTTGCGCGCGCGCCACGATCACTGAAACGAACACGGCACATGCCGCCAAAACCCAGCGCATCGGCTATTCCGTCTTCGCGAGAATGGTCTTCGCTTTTCGCGCTTCCACCTGCTGCTTGAATTCCTCGTCGGAAAGATAGTAGTAGCTGATCCACGCGCCGCCCATTTCGTCGATGGTGCGCTGTCCGTAGGTAATCAGGTTGTCCGGATCGGGGTTGAACTTGTTTCCGGCCGAGTTGTCATACCAGGAGATCATGTGCAGGACGGTCCCGGCGGGCAGCAGCGGCTGTTCGTCTTCGGCGTAGAGGTACACCAGATGCCAGGCAAACTGGTACTTGCTGACGCAGCTCAGCATCTCCACCTTGTGCCCGCCCGGATAGATGGCCTCCATGCACGACGCCTTCCCGCGGTTATGCAGGTGCGGTTGGAAAGATAGGAGCCGAGCCGGCTTGGTCAGCGTGTTGTAGCCATCGAACCGGACGTTGTTTTCGTTCGGTGGAATGTCGAGCTCCTTTGGGTCGCCGATTTTTTCAGTGGTCTCGAGGTACTTGGGCGTGTATCCCTTGGGATAAAACTTCAGGGCGAGCGCAACGTTCGCCGGAGTCTCTTTGCCCATCGGATGTAGATGAAGGTTGAAGTTGATCTTCGTCCCCGCCTTCATCAAACGGCCTGCGCCTTCCGGAAATACGTCGGCGTTTTTTCCGAGAGCGTACTCGTTGAGGAAGGCTCCCTGAACATTGTCGCCATCGTCAGGGTCATCGTCGTGCTTCATGGACGTGGTTACGTGGTGGACCGCCCTGAAGCCTTTGGTGGGTTTGACCTCGATCGCCTTGATATACCGATCTTCGGTGAGGCCCGGGTCCACCAAAACGTCCACCCATCGGTCAGACGCTTCGGCTGGCACTAACTGGTCCTTCGGCAAGGTTACGATTAGATCCGGTTGATCGAAGTGCCACCGATCGGAATCGTCGAACGTGCGCGGCCGGGGCATATCGGCCAAGTTTCCCTTGGGCGCGCCGGCGTCCACCCACTTGACGATGGTGGCGATCTCATCGTCAGAGAGCGACACATCGTTCTTGAAATGCTCCACGCCTACGTTCTTGTCGATGTACCAGGGCGGCATCTCGCGAGCCAGGACTTTCTGCTTGATGGACTTGGCCCACGGCCGCGTTTCTTCATAAGTCAGCAGCGACATGGGAGCGAACGTGTCCGGCCGATGGCAGCTCTGACATCGGTTTTGAAGGATCGGCGCAACGTCTTTCGTAAAGGTGACTTGGCCCTGGGCCATCGCCGCGATCACGATAAGACCGGGAATACCGTAAATTGCTCGCATCTGGCCACCTCAGACAGAAACTCTTTGAGACTAGAAGCTTAGACTCTTGGTGTCAAGCCCTAGGGAGACGGCGCTATTGTTTCGGGGCCGCATCGTCGGCCGACGTTCCGGCCGAGACAGTGTGGCCGTCCGCGAACTTAATGGATCGAGCGTTCGCGTGAAACGAGCCATCTGTCAACGGCCGCGGATCTTTGGCTGCATAGGCGCTTACTGTAACCTGGTCGCCTTTTTTCAAAGCATCCCTAGTCCAGCCTTTATGGACCAGTGTGTTGACGCTATTGCATTCCAAAGCATACGTCACTGTCTTGCCGCTCTCGTCCTTTGCATCCACATAAACGTAAACGTGCGGGTTCTGCCAGGCGACTTTAGAGACCACGCCAGTTACCGTGAACGGCTTGTTGATATCGAATTCGGCCGCGAACGAGTGATGCGCGAAAGTGGGCCGCGCTCCGGCGGCGAGCAACACTACAGCGGCGATCAGGAAACCAAGCTTGGTCTTATATTTCGGTTTCGATTTCACGGATAACCTCCCAGCAAAGTCAGATCACTTTCGAGTCAGATCAAGCACCAGATCGTTACACACATACTCGTGAATCTCCCACCCTTGGTCCAAGGTATGCAAGCGCTTAAAGGTGTGAGGCTTGGTGAACGCGCCTGGATCCTCCAAAGTGATATCCACTTCTATGTGCCCTAAATCGGGACGCCGGTAGCCCTCGATCACATGCAGTTTATCGGTGTGCGGCGCGGCCGAGCCGCTGCTCAGCCATGTCCGGTCGTTGAAATTAACTGTATCCACCACCAGCGTATCTCCGTCCCAATGTGCCACCGAGTCGCCCATGAAGCTCGGATCCAGACTTTTGTCGTGACCGCGGCCATCCAGAAAGAATTGGCGATAGGAGTGGACGTTGCCTTCAAAGAGCATCACAACCAAGTCGGAAGTTTGGACAATCTTCATCGGATAGGGCGATATCCGAGGTACGCCGCCCGGCAGA
The DNA here is from genome assembly GCA_049518655.1 of Bryobacteraceae bacterium. Classification (GTDB taxonomy): domain Bacteria; phylum Acidobacteriota; class Terriglobia; order Bryobacterales; family Bryobacteraceae; genus Palsa-89. Next base: position 19,426 of record JBEKRO010000076.1, read on the forward strand.
CACTTGGCCTCCGGATCGTCGATTTCACCGTTCTTCTTTCGTTCGTCGGCCAGCTTCTGCGCCCATGGCTGCAGGGGCAACGGTCCCCCCAGGCTGCCAAAATCCGGCGAGTCCCACACTCCGGAAAAGTTCGGCTTTCCGTCCGGCATGCGCGGCGTGGGGCCGTGGGGAATGGGCGTCGGAGGCTTAGGGGTTCCTTCCAGGAAGCCCCGTTGGGCCAGTGCGGCGGTTTGCCCGAAAGTCAGCAATAGAACCAACGCTGCGGCGGCGGTCAGCGGGCGGATCATGAATCTGCTCAAATCACCGAAAGTCTATCGCAGATTCCTGGCTTGGGACAAACGGCCTGGCACAAACGGTTGGGCACAATGCTTCTTCGCCGGAATTTACTTGGCCAGCTCCGGAGGAATCGGTATCGTCACTTTCCCGGTAGTGGCCCACTCGGCGCCGCGCGCGAAAGTGATCTTGAACGCCGGATTTTCGGTATCGTCGGGGTCGTGGCCCAAAGCCGTGACGAACACTCGGCCCTTCCCGAACTCGGTGGTCCACAAAATGGGCTCGTTCGTGCCCGCGCCGGGCTTGGCCAGCGTATCGTGTGCGCTATAGAGCGAGTGGTCGTCATAGGCCGTCGCCAGCACGTGATAGCTGCCCTCGGGCTGCCAGCGCAGGTTGGCAAACAGCTCATCATTTTTGATCATGAGCGGGGATTTCACACCGGCCATGATCGGATGATCGGGATCCTTAATCTCAAGGGCGAAATCGTGCTGGGCGGAATGGTGCCCTTGATTGGGCCGCCAGTTCCCGCCGGACATCTTCTCGTAGTCGGTCCATCCGTCGAAGGAGCCTAGCGCCAGATGGTACAGAACCAGACCTTTGCCTGAGCGCACAAAGTCCGCGAGGCCGGTCTCAGCGCGCTCGCCCCAGCGATTCTGAGGACGCCCGTCGTAATAATTCACTACCACCAGATCGTAGGGCGCTAGCATTTCAGCGTTGCCGCCACGGAACTCTTCGTCCACGCGAACTTCAAACTTGCCCGTATCGTCCAAGGTCTTCCTCAGCGATGGCGTTGTGGCACGCCAATCGTGCGGATTCTGTCCGGTAAGGATCAGGACTTGAAGCTTCTCCGGATGGTTTGCCCCTGGAGGACCCTTGGTTTTTCCTTTGGCTTTACCGGCAACGGGCGGGTTTTGTCCGGCCAGACTGAGCATAAATACGAAGCCAGCGCACAAAACGAAAGAAAGAGCTCGGGTAAGAAGCATGGCTAATTCTGTGGCGCGCTGTACACGGGTGTCAAGGATGCGCGTTAGATCGATTCTGCTACTGTTTTCGGCGCGCGATATTCACTTCGGTACAGCCGGCCATCACATTGAGGAACTTCTGGTATCCCGCTTGGCCGACCACGAAAGGATTGGGCTCGCCGGGTTTGCGTGCTTTCAACTTGTCGAGCTTGGTCTGGATGGGATCCATAAGAGGATGGTTCTGAATTTCCACTTCCACCTTGGCCTTTTTTGTTTCCTCCTGGAAGTGCTTCACCGATTGCAGGTAGGTTTCCAGACCCTGATCGGAAATGATGTTGGGCGTCAGGATGGTTCCGGCGTAAATCGCCGCCATCCGCGTCTTTCCGCCGTCCTTCACCGGAAAAATGTAGCCCATGGAGCCCGGCGTGTGACCCGGTATCGCGACCGGCGTCACCTTGAGATCTCCCAGCACCACCGGCTGACCTTCCGTCACCACCTGATCATGCTTCGGCAGCACCGGCGGTGGACCTTTGAGCTGGGCGGTCGCCGAGGGGTGTTCCATCATGTCCCAATCCGCCGCTGAGATGTACACTTTCGACCCGAAATGTTCCTGCATGTAGGGCGATCCGCCGAAATGATCCGCGTGGCCGTGGCCGATGAGGATCACTTTGACCTGCGCCGGATCCAGGCCCAGCGCCTGAAAGCCGGGCAGGAGCTGCGTCTCCACTTGGTTCGCGCCAAGAGAATCGATCATCAGTAGTCCAACCGAAGTCTGTACCACGTAGGCCGCTGTTCCCGAGTTGCCGATCACGTATAGGTTGTCGAAGATCTTGGTGGGCGCGATGACTGGATCGTCCGGACGATTGGGCCGGGGCGCCTCGCAGAAAAAGTGAACCTCTTCGCTCCACATCGGGCCGCCGGCCCTGCGCGTTTTTTCGATCAAAGCCTTGACGGCGTCCGAATCCGGTTTCGTCTCCTGCGCCTGCGCGTGTGGGGCAGGGAGTAATGAGGCGAAAACGAAAAGGCTCCCGAGCATCGTTCTCTGCAAGATCGTTCTAGGCATGTGCCAGTCCTGTCGAATCGGATTCTAGTTCAATACGAAATCCAATGCTGATAAACATCGAGTATATAACCTGTGTTCCGACTCATACTCAAGCGGCCATTTGCTAGTGCTCGGGCATGGACACGACGCTGCCGATCAGGGGATTCCTTCGAGTGGCCGACGAATTAGACGGAATCCCTCGGCAACCGAATGCACGACATGGCCGTTTTACGTCCAAGTGACTGCCGCCCAAATTACCGGCAAGAAGCCGACTGATCGCAGTGATCGACGGACTGTCCGTTATTCAGCCAACCTAAGTAAGATCTATCGGCAAACTCGTCATCGGCGCGACCGGATGGGATATCCTTAGTGGGTAGCCCTCGCTTGACCCGGTTTTTGATCCCAACCGCAAAACAAATTGACCGAATATGCTCGCGCAGGGCTGGAAGAGATCGCCCAATGCTGGTGAGAGTGTATGAAACATGAAGAACTGAGTGCGTACCTAGCTTTTATTGTGAACTCCACCGACGACGCCATCCTGAGTACGAACCGGGACAGAATGATCGAGAGCTGGAACCCGGGCGCCGAGAGGCTCTTTGGATATTCCGCCAACGAAGTCATTGGCCGCTCAATAGCGATGCTGGTTCCTTCCGAATGTACCGACGAAGCCTTCAGTGTCCTCGAGAGAGTCTACCGAGGGGAGACGGTCCCAACCTTTGAGAGTGAGCGGGTTCACAAAGACGGGCGGCACATCCCGGTGTCTCTGACGATTTCTCCGGTCAGGGACGCAGATGGGCACATTGCGGGCGCATGCGCGATTGCCCGAGATATCAGCGGCAGCAAAAGAGCGCAAGCGGCATTACGGCGGAGCGAAGCGGAACTCAGGGAAGCGCAGCGTGTCGGCCAGGTGGGCAGTTGGCAGTTCATTCCGGACACGAACACTCGAATCTGGTCCGACGAGACTTATCGTATTCTCGGCGTGGATCCCGCGCGGTCGCCACTGAGCCATGAGGAACAATCGCGGATCTTCACAGCGGAGAGCTGGACGCGGGTGGTTGCCGCCATGGATCGCCTGCTTGAAGCCGGAATGCCTTTCGAACTCGACCTTGAGTTTCACCACGCGGACGGCAGCCAGAGATGGCTCAAGGCACGTGGGGAAGCGGTTCGCGACGCCAGCGGCAGGATCGTGATGCTGCGAGGTACGACGCAAGACATCACCGCACGCAGGCGGACTGAGGAAGCACTGCGAGAAAGAGATCGGGAACTGGAGGAGGCGCAGGCTATCGCCAACGTAGGCAGTTGGAAGTGGGACCCGAAAACCGACACCGTCACCTGGTCGCCGGAATTGCACCGAATCTTCGGCCACGACCCGAGGCTGCCCGCGCCATCGTTCGCCGATCACCCAGCGATCATTAGTCCCAACGCCATGCCGGAGTTGGCGGTTCTAGTAAAACGAGCTCTGGACACGGGACAGCCGTATGATTTTGACATGGAGATCCTGCGGCCGGACGGCGCTGTCCGGTGGGTAGTGGTTCGCGGACTGGCCGACCGCGACGCACTCGGGCAAGTGATCGGATTGCACGGGACGGTCCAGGACATCACGGAGCGTAAGGAGCGTGCCGAGGAGCTTCGCAGGCTGAATGAAAATCTGGGACACCTGGTCGCCGAGCGTACCGCCGAGTTGCAGGCCATCCTAGATGAAGCTCCTATCCCCATATGGATCGCGCACGATTCGCAGTGCCGCCACGTCACCGGCAACGTCTACGCGGACCAGATGGCTATGCAGGTTCCATCTGGCGGCAACATTTCGGCCAGCGCCTTGCCTGAGGAAGCATCGGTCTCCTACAAGGTGTTCCATAAGGGCCGCGAGATGCGGCCCGAGGAATTGCCGGCACAAGTGGCTGCGGCCACTGGCAGGCCCGTGATCGATCAGGAGGTTGACCTCCTGTTCCCGGACGGCCGTACCGCCAGCTTGCTGTTGTTTGCTGCGCCTCTCTTCGATGCGGAGGGTCGAGTGCGCGGATCGGTGACCGCCGGTGCCGACATTACAGGCCTTCGGACAGCGGAGCATCTCCGGGATTCGATCCTCAACTCCTTATCGGACAGTGTTGCTGTAATCGGTTCAGAAGGGACGATTCTAATGACCAATGAGGCCTGGAACCGTTTCGCGCGGGACAACCGTGCCTATCCACTAACAGCAGTTGCGCCAGGCGCGAACTATCTGCAGATCTGTAAACGAGCGGCAAGCGAGGGAGACTCCGATGCTCAAGCAGCCGTGGACGGCATCGAGGCCGTGATTGCCGGTCATCGCAGTTCCTTCCAATTTGAATACTCGTGTCATTCCTTGACTGAGCGGCGCTGGTTCCTTATGAACGTGTCGCCCCTCAAAGGAACGAAGACTGGCGCAGTGATCACGCACACGAATATCACGGATCGCAAGCTCGCCGAAATCGCCATCAGGACAAGCGAATCCACCATTCGTAGTCTGCTGGATTCCTCCACTCAGTCCGTCGTCGCTATGAGCCCGAACGGAAAGATTGTGCTCGTCAATGGTAATACGCAGACGATGTTTGGGTACACCAGAGACGAGTTACTAGGACAAGCGATCGAAATTCTGATTCCAGACGGCTTTCGGGCGAAGCACGCCGTGCACCACAAAGGGTACTTCGCCAACCCACAAAATCGGCCCATGGGGCGCGGCCTCGATCTCGAAGGTCTTCGAAAGGACGGCACAACCTTTCCGCTCGAAGTAAGCCTGAGTGCCATCGAAACGACTGCGGGGAAGCTTGCCGTCGCCTTCGTAAACGATATCACCGTACGGAAGCGGCTGGAGCAGGCAGAACGCGCGCATGCACAGGAGGTCCAAGCTCTGGCGGCCGGTCTCATGACGGCCCAGGAAGAGGAGCGGCGGAGGGTGTCGCGCGAGTTGCACGACACGATCTGCCAGCAACTGGCTTCCTTGGCCATCGATATCGCTGAACTGGCGGCACACCCTCCGCCTCCTCCGAAAGAACGACTGCGTCGTCTTAGAGTGCTGGAAGCCCGCGTGGTCAAGACGTCGGAGGAGGCCCGTCACCTCGCTTATGAGTTGCACCCTTCTGTCCTGGATGATTTGGGCCTCGTGTCCGCTCTTCGGGCTCTATGCAAAGAGTTCTCCGCGAGGCGGAGCCCAATTGTTGAATTTACGAACGGTGGTCTGCCGGGCTCCATGCCCCGTGAGGTTGCCGCCTGCTTGTACCGCGTCACTCAAGAGGCTTTGGAGAATGCAGCCAAACATTCAACTGCCAAGCACATCTCGGTCGCGCTCACCTCTGGAGAGGGGACCGTGAGTTTGTCGATCGAAGACGACGGCGTGGGTTTCGACATTGAGCGCGTCAAGGGCCGCGGCGGGCTCGGACTGATCGGCATGGAGGAACGCGTGCGTATGGTCAATGGGAAACTTTCCGTCGCGTCACAAGCGGGCCGTGGCACTCGGGTTGCGCTAACGGTTCCCTTGCCCGATGGCAACCTATGAAACGGGCTCGGATTCTACTCGCCGACGACCACTTGCTCACGCTGGAGGGCATTCGCACGGTTCTCGAACCTCACCACGAAATCGTCGGGACTGCGGCGGACGGGCGCGCGTTGCTAGAAGCGGCACTTCGCTTGAAACCCGAATTGATCGTGTTGGACATCACCATGCCGCTCTTAAACGGCGTCGATGCCGCAGTCCAAATCAAGAAGAGTTTGCCAGAAACTAAGCTGCTATTCGTCACGATGCACGTCAATCCTGCGTACCTGGAGGCGGCGCTAGACGCGGGAGGTACTGGATACGTCCTGAAATCCGCCGCGCGCAGGGAGCTTCTGGAGGCTGTAGATAGCGTGCTGAAGGGCCGCATCTATATCACACCGAGTCTCTCCGGCGAAGACCTGGACCGGTTTAGGGATCCCACCCAGGCCGCGGCCGCTCTCCGCCTCAGTACAAGGGAGCGAGAAGTTCTCCAACTGATCGCCGAAGGCCATGCCGCAAAAGAGATCGCCCATGTTCTGAACATCTCCACTAGAACGGTCTCCTTTCATCGCGAGAATATCAAGAGAAAGCTTGGTTTACGAAGCACCTCCGAATTGACGAAACACGCAATCGAACAAAGGTTAATCTGACGCCGAGGCCATGCTCGCCGTTCAAGTGAGCCTATCTATCCGCGTCAGGCTTTTTGCACTTTCTTCGGCAGCACCTTCAGCGGGATGGAATAAACGCTCACTTCACACACCCTGTTACTACTTACAGTTCCTTTAAGGGAGACTCTCGGGTACTTTGGACCTGTCGATTGTGCCCCGTCAAGCAAAGCTAGCCTGGGGAGTGCGAATCGGCAGAGGAAACCCGAAATTGCTCTGCGTCTCGTGTGAACGTGGCTGTCATGAATTTCCGCTACTGTACCAAAAGTACTGCGCGTGCCCTTGTCACTCACAGGGAGCTTCCCGGTCGAGAGAAACGTTGAAAAGCGCACTTACACGGGCTGACATGACGGATGGTGATTTAACTCTGCAACAGGTTGGCATCGCGCCGGAGTGCGCTGTTGCCAAAGTTCCCGCAGAAGATCCGTTTATTCGGGACGAGCAAGGTAACCCATTGATGGTAAAAGGAACGGAAGCGCCGAAGGAGGCCGCCACGAAAGTGGCGAACAGGATGAAACATGCCGGTTGAACAGATTGAGGAACGAGACCCTGTATACGGGGAATCGGAGGATGCCGTGATAATGCGGCGAGAGGCGGGAGCGATACCACTGGTGCCTGCCGCGCCCCAACTGCGGGAGACCAAAGCGCGCTTTCGTCTCAACCTCCCCATTATGGTCCTTGCCTTCAGGGACAACCGTCAGGTCGCAGTGACCATCCAGGCCGGGGAGATCTTTGAGGTAGTGGGTCCTGCGCAAGATGATCGCTTTGTAGTTGTCGAAGTTAAGGGAGAGCAGTTTCTTGTTTTCGACTGCGACTTGAATGATCGCCGCAAATTTGTCCCTCACAGGAACGCCCGGACCGCTGTACACGCGGCCGTCGGATCGACGGGTGCAAGAACCAAGTAGTCGGAAGAGAGGGAGAGAATCTGTGCGATTTCAGGAAATTATGACGAAAGACGTGTCGTTCTATAACCCAGGAACGAATGCTGCGGCGGCCACGGAAATCATGTGGACCAGAAACTGCGGCTCCCTTCCAATTGTTGAAGACGGCCAGCGTGTGGTTGGGATGGTTACGGATCGCGACTTGTTGATCGCGCTCGGAACGAGCAACCGAAATGCTGCTGATCTGCTGGTGGGCGAGGTCATGAGCAAGGATCTCGCGCTTTGCGCGCCGAATGACGATGTCCGCCAGGCGCTGAAAACCATGGCCGAGCGGCAGTTGCATCGGTTGCTTGTGGTCGATGAGGACGGCGCCCTGAAGGGCAGTCTTTCACTCGATGACATCGCGCTTCGGGCTGATGCGGACGGCATTTCTAAGGATCTACTCAAGACGATGAAGGCGGTCTGCGATCTCCAGAATCAGCGAGCAGAAGATCCATTTATTCGGGACAAGCAAGGTAACCCATGGATGGTAAAAGGAACGGAAGCGCCGAAGGAGGCCGCCATGAAAGTGGCGAATAGGATGAAACATGCCGGTTGAACAGATTGCGGCACGACACCCTGTATACGGGGAATCGGAGGATGCCGTGATGATGCGGCGAGGAGAGGCGGGAGCGATACTAATGCTGCCCGCCACGCCGCCTAGAAGGCCTTCCACGCGCAACAGACGCTGGGGCGTCATCCTGGCCGGTGGAGACGGCGTGCGCCTCCGGCCCCTGACAAAATTGATCTGCGGCGACGACCGGCCCAAACAGTTTTGTCCTCTACTCGGCGATAGCACGCTCTTGGAGCAGGCGAGGCGGCGGGCTCAGCGAACCATCCCCTCCGAGCAGACGCTTTTTGCCGTCACCCGTGAACATGAGGACTACTATCTTCCGGATCTCGCCCACACCGTGTGTCACAGGGTGGTTCAGCCCCTCAGTCGGGGCACCGCTCCGCCGATCCTTTACAGCCTTGCGCATGTAGCACGCGCTAACCGCGATGCGTGCGTCGCGATCCTTCCGTGCGATCACTACTATTCCGATGAAGACGCGTTTACGCTCGCTTTGGAGTCCGCATTTGAGATCGCTGCAACGAGGACCAACTCCGTTGTGCTGTTCGGCGCACAGCCGAACGCGCCGGAGGTCGAATATGGCTGGATCGAAGTCGGCGCTGCGATACACGAAACGCTGTTCCGGGTTCAAGCGTTTCACGAGAAGCCGCTGCTTCCGGCCGCTGAACGATTGCTCCAAAACGGTGCGCTTTGGAACACCTTCGTTATGGTGGGGCACGTCGACGCCTTCATGCAAATGGCGAGGTCTGCAGTTCCCGACCTATTGAAGTTTCTTCAATCGAACCTGGGAGATTCAGACTGCGAAAGTGAAACACGCATTCCGGACTCTGTTTACGATTTGCTGTCCCCCTCGGACTTTTCGCGGCACGTGTTGGCGCCGGGCGCTGACAGGCTGCTCACGCTGCGCCTTGGGGACATAGAGTGGCATGACCTCGGTCATCCGCAGCGTGTGGTCTCGACTTTGCTCGCAAGAAATACAGCGCCGCCGGTCTGGATGGAGAGCTGGCAAGCTACCAACAACGTGGCTGCTGCCGTCGCTCCGCTGAGATGAGAGCCCAACTGGGAGATGCATATGGAACGCCAAACAATCCTGCTCGTCGATGACGACTGCAACGTTCGCACACTCACGAGACTGCTGCTTGAAAGCGCTGGGTACAACGTGCTCACGGCAATTGACGGCGAGGACGGCCTACGCGTTTATCTGACACACCGAGCCACGCTTGCGTTGCTGCTCACTGACTTGAGAATGCCGAACATGAACGGCGCGGATCTAGCGGATCGCGTTCTGCAACTGGACTCAAAACTTCCAATTCTGCTTATGACAGGCGACGGACTTGCCTGTCCCGCGCGCTATGAGTACGTGGCGAAGCCAGTCGTGCCCGCGCAACTGGTTCGCCGGATAGGCGAGGCACTGGATGCACCAGAACGATTGCGGGAAGCAAGGCGAGTGCAGTTGCCATCTGATGATACGCGATCACACCGCGATTCACCAACAACTCTGGTTGGTTTCCTACAAGAGGTGCCTCTTGATCTCACGGGAGCATTATCAAATGCGGGCTTCGAATAAAGTCATCTCGATGGAACGCCGGTCGAAGGTGCGTTATCCATTACGAACGCCCGTCAGCTATCGTACTCTTGACGGGTCGGCACTGACGGGCGAAGGCGAAGCTGTGGATATGAGCAGCGCAGGCATACTGGTCAGCTCTCGGCATCAGCTCCGCGTGGGCTCGAAACTAGAAGTGCGGATTCAGTGGCCGCCACTCTTGGAGCGGCGGATCCCGCTCCAACTCATTACCGTTGGCAAGGTAGTGCGTTGCGGGGAATCCGTTTTCGCAGTTTTGTTTCGACAGCATCAATTCCGAACCATGGGAAGCAGGGTCCTCCAATCCCCAGACCAGGGAGAATGTGAAAACAAACTCCAATCGGACTAGGATCATTCTCCCTACCTACGCTCTGGCGGGAAGTAATTATTCCCTGACCCTCTCGCTGACGGACCGGTAGAACCCAATAAGTCACGCGGGACAGCGCTATCACATAATCACGTGGACGTGTAATGCCCGATCCGTGGATGTGCGCGAATCGATGCGGGCCGGAAGTCTGTTTGTGGGGAGTTTCAGTTGGCCGATCAGTCGCAAGTCGTAGATGTGACTCCCTACTCATGTCGGGTATCGTCCTCGAATAACTCGCTGGCCTTCTATCAGCGGTCACGGAGGGATTACCGGCCACCCGGCATGACTTGTTCAAGGCCATTTCCCCGGGCACGACGTTAGATCGGAATAGGATTGGCGGTGATGCACCAACCCGCCACGCCACCGTGCGCAGTTTCATACCACGGACCGCGCTCGCTGCCACGGGAGTAGAATTGTTCGAAGACCCATGCCCCCTTTCAGCGGATTGCGCGCGATTGTGGCCGCAGCCTTAGTGGCTGTCACTGGCTTGCTGGCACAACAGCCAGCTCCAGGCACGAATCTTGAAGTGCTTCAACTGCGGCCGAACTTCTATATGATTGCGGGCGCCGGCGGGAACGTCGGCTTTCAAGTGGGAGTGGATGGCGTGGTGGTTGTCGACGCGGGTTCCGTTTCGAGCGCCGAAGCGGTGATCGCCGCCATCAAGAAGATCACGCCACAACCCATCCGTTACCTGATCAATACCAGCGCCGATCCGGACCACGTGGGCGGCAACCTCAAAGTCGCGAAAGCCGGGCAGACACTATTCACGGGAAACGGCGGGGCCGGTCTCGCCACCAACTTCCTGGGAGGTGGAGCGTCGATACTTTCCGCGGAACAAGTGTTGACCAGAATGAGCGGACCCAGCGGGCAGCCTTCCCCTTATCCAGTTGACGCGTGGCCAACCGAAACGTTCAATCAACCACGCAAGTACATGTACCTCAATGGCGAGGGTATTGAAGTCTTCCATCAGCCGGCTGCGCACACCGATGGCGATGCCATTGTCTTCTTTCGACGTTCGGATGTTGTCATGGCCGGCGATGTTTTTGACACCAGGCGATTCCCGGTAATCGACGTCGCCAAGGGCGGAACCATTCAGGGCGAGATCGCAGCCTTGCAGAAACTCGTGGATACGGCCATTCCATCCGTGCCGATCGTATCGCGCGAGGAGGGCACGCTCGTCGTTCCCGGCCACGGCCGCCTCTGCGATCAACTCGACGTGGTGGATTACCGCGACATGGTGACCATCATTCGCGATCGCATCCGCGATCTGATGAAGCAGGGTCTTACGTTGGAACAAGTCAAAGCAGCCTCGCCGGCCCGGGGCTATACGCGGCGGTACGGGTCCGACACAGGCTCGTGGACCACGAACGATTTCGTCGAAGCCATTTATCGAACCATGGGCCGCAGCATCAGCGAGAAAGCGCAATGAGAGTTTTCTTCATCGTGACACTGGTGACGCTGCTATTCGTCAGCGCGCAGCGGCCAGCGGCCGGCCAGAACGTCACCGCGCCAGCGGCCGCCGCAACTACCGCAAAAGCTTCCGCGCCTATCGACATCACCGGTTATTGGGTCGCCTTCGTGACCGAAGACTGGCGTTTCCGGATGATCACGCCGCGCAAAGGCGATTACCAACCCGTGCCGATGACTCAAGAGGCTCGCAAGGTCGCGGACGCATGGGACCCAGCAGCCGACGAAGCGTCGGGCAATCAATGCAAGTCGTATGGCGCCGGTGCCATCATGCGGCTGGCTGCGCGGTTTCACATTACTTGGCAAGACGACAATACGCTTCGCATCGAAAGCGATTCCGGCATGCAGACGCGGCTCTTGCACTTCAATTCATCACTTCAAACAGCATCGTCGCCGGGTGAGCGGACCTGGCAAGGTTATTCAACCGCACAGTGGGAAAAACCGGCTTCGCTGAAGATAGCCACAACGAATCTGCGGCCCGGATATCTGCGAAAGAATGGCGTTCCTTATAGCGAGAACGCTGCCGTTACGGAATATTTCGACATCGCGCCGATCCCCGGCGGCGGCCAAGTGCTGCTGGTGACCGCGATTGTCGACGATCCGCAGTACCTCAGACAGCCCTTTACAACGAGTTCGCAATTCAAGAGGGAGGCGGACGGTTCGAAATGGGATCCAACGCCGTGCACTGCAAAATGATCCGCTCCACGTTTACGATCTTCGGCGCTGCGTTCCTATGCTTGCTGGCCGGCCGGACCGCGCTCGCACAGGTGGAGCTGACGGGCTCCTGGACGCCAAGAAACCATGAGTTTCTTACCGGTGATGGTTTGCCGGTGGACTTCACGGGAATCCCGTTAAGCGAGGAAGGACGGATTCGAGCGCTGAGCTATTCCGAGTCACAACTCGAGATGGTGGAACACCAATGCCAAGGATGGCCGGTCTTTTATCTGGTCCAGGGACCATTTGGTTTGAGGATCTCGAGCGAAACCGATCCGCTCAAAGGAAACGTGATTTCCTATACCATCGGCGGGTGGGAGGATCGCGCGCCGCTTACGATTTGGATGGACGGACGGCCTCACCCGTCAGAATATGCCCTGCACACACGCTCCGGGTTCACCACTGGCACGTGGGAAGGCAACACACTCGTCACCTACACCACTCACATGAAGGCAGGGTTCCTCCGAAAGACCGGCGCGCCCTCGAGCGATGAGGCGTCGACGACGATGCGCTTTTACCGCCACGGCGATCTTTTGACGATTCTCGAGATTATCGAAGATCCCATCTACCTGGCCGAGCCTTGGATCTTGTCGAGAAGCTTTCAACTGAGCGCGACGCCTCAGCCTCCCATCGGGCCGCCGTGTGTCACCGCCTATGAAGGAAGTGTTGGGCCAACCGCGCCGCATTACTTGCCCGAGAAGAATCCCTTCGTCGATGAGATGACCAAGAAGTACGGCGTCCCGCGCGACGCCGCCATCGGAAAACCCGAGACGCTTTACCCAGAGTATCGGAAGAAAATTGCGCCGGCCGCACCAGTTCGATAGAGCGGGCAGGTTTCGCCTATTTGGTTTCGAGCGCGAACGCGTTCGCACCGGAAGTAACGATTACTACATATTGTTTGCCATTGTGTCCCATGTAGGTCACGGGCATGGTGTGACCTTGGGAATCCAGTTTGGTCTCCCACAACATCTTCCCGGAACTTGTTTCAAACGCACGGAAGCGATTGTCCCTGGTACCACCGATAAACACCACCCCTCCGGCGGTGACCATCGGGCCGCCTTGCCCGAACGCCCCGGTGTTGTGGATGCCGATGGCCTCCAGTTCGTCCGTTATGCCCAGCGGCACGCGCCAAGCAATATCCCCGCTGTCGCCGTTCACTGCCATCAGTTCGGCCCAGGGCGGCTGTTGGCACGGCAGTTCTTTCTTCGGATTCCAAAAGCGCGCGTTCGCTGATCCGGGACCCAACGGGCTATACCTCCGGTACAAAACCGGGTCGCCTTCTTTCGATTTATCCATGCGCCCCATACCCGCAACGTTGCGCACGTTCAAAATGACGTAATCGCGCTTGGGATCGACAGCGACGCCGCCATAGTTGGGTCCGCCTTGCTGGCCCGGGAAAATGATGCGG
>JBEKRO010000077.1:0-32762 GCA_049518655.1 Bryobacteraceae bacterium
TTCCTCCAACGATCCATATCCGAATAGCTCGTGCTGTGTCTGGTCTTCTCCGCGCATAAGGAAAAGACGATCTCAATTGCTTTTTGGATACTTCTCGGAATAGCTTTTCAGCAGCCTGCTAGTGCGGACAAGACGGCGATAGGTAATATCGATCTCAGGCGACTTGGTTTCAAGAAGGCGGCTTTGATTCCGGCGAGCGCCATACCTGCCGAATATCCTACGGCTGAACACGCTGGCAGCGTGAAGAGAACAACCGCTAAACCGCCCTCGCCAGCAGTTTGAAAAAGATACTCATTTAGCCAAGGAATCGCTTCGGGATGAAGCTGAGCACGAAAAATGTCGGGCAAGAGAATCAGAAACGGCAACCAAACCCAGCGCCCGCTAGGCATAAGCGAGGGGGCGACGCGTCCGATGCCCCAGCCGACAATTGGTCCGACGAGAACACAAACCAGGGCGCCATATCCAGCAAAATGGATATGTGAGGGGTGATTACCGCTCAAGGTAGAGTTGGACAGCAGAAAAGAGAATGGCTCGGCCGCGAGCATCACCGCGGGATAGCAGAGTAGCAATTGAATAAGGTAGCGCCACCCGAACGGCAAAAACAAAGAAATGCGTCCACGATTGTTCGGCGTTTCGAACACGACGTTCCATTCTACGTCGTTATTTCACGCCGTGCTCTTTCGGAGGCCGGCGCTCCGAAGCCGCCTTGCACTCCGCGCACGAGCAAATCTTCCGCAGATGATCGAACGAGTAAATCCCCGTGTTGTGCCCGTCGCTCCAGTCGATCTTAATTGCGTAGTGGCCCACCGCTTCCACGTTCAACATCTTGAGCGCTGGCTTGAACATCTGAAAAGGGCTGGACGGCTCCGCCGCATAGTTGGTCTTCTGCGGCTCGGTCCCGTGCGCGCCGGTGCAGCTTGCGCAAGGGCACTCATCGCGCAAATACTCGAGTGCATACTTACTGCGATGTCCGTCCTTCCAATCGATCTGGATGCCTTTCGACTTCGAAATGGCGATGTGCTCGGGGTCGGCTTGAATTTCTATCATTAGCGTTCCGTCACTATTGGGTACGTTCCACGTCGCGGACGCCGGAGATGCGGCGAATGGCGGCCGATACGCGTTCCAGCTGCTTCTTGTCGCGTACCTCCACCGTCATGTCGATGATGGCTCCGTCGCCGCGCTTATCGTCCGAGCTGGCTTCCAGGCTGCGAATATTGCTCTGCTCGGCAAACAGCACGGAAGTGAGCTGGTTCAGCATCCCTGGCCGGTCGTCGGTGTGAACGACAACACGCACCGGAAATGTTTCGGTCACCGCGCGCGCCCATTCCACGTCGATCTTGCGTTCCACTTCGTACATCAGGTTCTGCACGTTGGTGCAATTCTTGGAATGCACCGCGATCCCTTTGCCGCGCGTGACGTATCCCACGATCGCTTCTCCGCGAATCGGATTGCAGCACTTGGCGCGATACACCAGCAGATCGTCCACGCCCTTCACCTTGATCACCAGGTCGCCCGTATCGTCCGGCTTGCCCGGAGTTCCGTGCGCCGACGGCGCTGGCGCTGGCTTGGGCGCTTCCGTCACCTGTTCCTGCACTATATCGGGCGCCAGCTTCTGCAGCGCCTGACGCGGCGAAAACTTTCCGTAACCGAGCGCCGCGTGTAAATCCTCCACCTTGGCGCAACCGTACTCGCTGGCCACGCGCTCTAAATCCGCCTTCGTGATTCGCGAGATCTGGACACCTAACCGGCGCGCTTCACGTTCCAGGTATTTCTGGCCGATCTCAATCGCCTTGGCGTGCTCGGTGGCATTGATCACGTGCTTGATTTTGTTGCGCGCCCGGGGCGTCTTCACCATCCCGAGCCAGTCTTTGCTCGGCATGTGCCCGGTTTGCGTCAGAATCTCCACCACGTCGCCGTTCTTCAGGTTGTACTTCAACTGCACGATGCGGCCGTTCACCTTGGCGCCCACACAGGTGTTGCCCACATCGCTGTGGATGGCATACGCGAAATCGATGGGCGTGGCCTCGCGCGGCAGCGCAATCACCTTGCCCATGGGCGTGAAGGTATAAACTTCTTCCGGATACAGATCCACTTTGAGCGTGGAAATAAATTCGCCCGGATCGCGCATCTCTTGCTGCCACTCCACCAACTGCCGCAACCAATTAATGCGCTGATCGTCCGCGCCCGGACCTTTGCGCCCTTCCTTGTATTTCCAATGCGCCGCGATTCCTTCTTCGGCCAGCCGATGCATTTCCTCGGTACGGATCTGCACTTCAAACGACCGGCCACCTTGACCGATCACCGACGTGTGCAGCGACTGATACAGATTGGGGCGGGGAATCGCGATGAAGTCCTTGATGCGTCCCGGGATGGGATGCCACTCGTTGTGGATGACGCCGAGCGCCGCATAGCAGTTCTTCACCGAGTCCGTGATGATGCGCAGGGCGAGCAGATCGTACACCTGATCCAGCGCAATCTTCTGCCGCTTCATTTTCTGGAACACCGAGTACGGCCGCTTGATGCGCGCCTCCACGCGCGCCGGAATGTTCTCGCGCCGCAGATTCACCTCCACGTCGTGCCGCATCTTGATGAGATACTCTTCGTTCTGCAGCCGTTGGGACTCGATCTCGCGCATCAGGTCGGCCCACGACTCAGGCTCCAGGTAACGGAACGAAAGATCCTCCAGCTCGCCGCGCACTTTGCCCATTCCCAGGCGATGCGCGATGGGCGCGTAAATCTCGGCGGTCTCCTGAGCGATGCGCAACTGGCGCTCGCGAGGCAGCACGCCCAGCGTTCGCATGTTGTGCAGCCGGTCCGCCAGCTTCACGATGATGACCCGAATATCGTTCACCATCGCGAGCAGCATTTTGCGGACGCTCTCGGCCTGCCGCTCCTCGCGCGAATACAGTTTCAGCTTGCTCAGTTTGGTGACGCCGTCCACGCACGCCGCCACTTCCGGGCCGAACTCTTTCTTGATTTGTTCCAGGCTCAGGCTGGTGTCTTCCACGGTGTCGTGCAGCAGCCCGGTCATCAGGCAGACCATGTCCATTTGCATGTCCGCCAGGATCATGGTGACGTGCAGGGGATGGATCATGTACGGCTCACCCGATACGCGCAGTTGGTCCTTGTGCGCATCGGCGGCCCGCCGGAAGGCTTTTTCTAGGAGGGTGAGGTCCTCTTTCGGCCGCAGCGCATGGATCTTCTTCTCCAGCTCTGCATAGAGCTGGTCAACCAATCCTGGGGCCGGGACAACGTCTGTGGACACTCTATTTCTAGGTTACTTGGTTTGTGTGGTCGGACGCATTCTGCGAAGACCAATGGAAAGAGATACGGCTACCGTTGTGGAACGTTCAAGGTCTTTATCCTCAAACTCCCGTTCCGCTGTTCTTCGAACCAAACCTCGCCATCGCCGATCATTACCCCTTGCCAGTTCGCAAAAAGGCATTCGGATGTTTGACTGACGATAGCCTTCTTCATGGATGTGGTGAAGAGATGATCGTAATCCTTCACAAGCTGGGAACGGCTCAGAACAACCCGCGTTCGCCCGTTGAGGTGGACGCTCAAAGGGTACCGCGCCATCGTCGCCACCATCTGCTTGTCACCCGCCTTCACAGACGTCTGAAGGTCGGCCAGGAAGGCCCTTGCTTTAGGTGCGAGACTCGGAGAGAAATCATCCACCGTGCTGTTGTCGCATTTCGCCTCCCTTGAGGTTTGCGCAACGGCTGAGCTGCGCGAAAGCGCAACGGCGATCAGAGACAGCGAAATCAATGATGCTACTCCGCGAACACCGGGAAAATTCATTGGCTGCCTCCTCTTTCGCCCTGAGTCGCCGTATCTCTGTTTCGTCAGATCAACATTGACACTAATGTGTTCTCCGGAAAGTCTCGGCACGGCTTCATCCATTAGAGAAGATCCGCCGAACATCCTTCAGCAAAATAAACAGATGCATAGGATCGCTCGGCGACGGCACGAAGTCAAAGTGCTCATAGAACCGCCGAGCCGTATCATCCTTCGCATGAACCCCCAACGCCCGAACGCCCGCGATGTCGGCCGCTTGCAAAGTGCGCAACATCGCATCTTGCAGGAGTGCCTTGCCGACACCCTGGTTATGCCAGCGGCGATCCACCGCCAACCGCGCGAGCAGCACGATCGGCACTGGGTGCTTGGCCAGTCCTTTCGTCAACCGTTGTGGAGCGTCATTATAAATCACTTGTCCCACCGCTAGAGTGTGAAAGCCAATTACGGCGTCACCAACCAGGCCGACGTAGGTCTGGGAAGCGCCTGCTTGTTGATTCTGCCACGCAAAGCGAAGCAGGTATTTATTCAGCTCCTCGCGGCCACAGTCGAAGTCTTCCACAGCGTGATCGCGGCGCAACTTTTCGATGCGTCGAGGTTCACTTCCGGTCGGTGCCGGCATCAAAGAATCCGGGTTCCTTGAGAAGACGATTCATACGAGGCAGTGAGCGCGGAGGAGAATCCAGCGCCGCAAGAAATGCCTTCCATTGATCGGCGTCGAGGGCAAACGTTCGTCGATCTGCTAGGGCCTCATCGGCGCGGGCCAGTGCGCTTTCTAAAACAAAATCACTTACCGAACGATTGGAGGCGGAAGCAGCCGCCTGAAGGGCCATCTTGGCCTTGCGCGTCAGCCGCAAATCCAGCTTTTCGCTTCGGGTGGGACGTGGAGACATAATTCTTGCTCTTCGTTTAACACTACCAGACTCGCCCGACAATGTCAAGACACCGTCGCGATCGCATCAATCACCGTGAATCGATGATTGTTTCCGAAAAACATTCAGGTACTTGCGTTACTTCATCGGTACGATGCGTTAAGCCGCTTGCTATTCTCGAACCGAATGCCTTTCGGCCGCCCCAACCATCCGCCTTGGCTTCGTTTCGCCAAATTTGAAGAAATTGCCTCGGCGCGCACAATACTCCACCACCCCCTCGGCTCTCGAGGCAACCATGAAACCTCCCGCCCGCACCTGTCACAATAGAAGTACATGACAGGAAATGAGATCCGGGAGACGTTCCTGAACTTCTTCGCGGCCAACAGCCATCGCATCGTCCGCAGCTCGTCGCTGGTGCCTGCCAACGACCCTACGTTGCTCTTCACCAACGCGGGCATGAACCAGTTCAAGGACGTTTTCACCGGCCAGGAAAAGCGCGATTACTCGCGCGCCGCTTCTTCGCAGAAGTGCGTCCGAGCGGGCGGCAAACACAACGATCTCGACAACGTCGGCTATACGCGCCGCCATCACACCTTCTTTGAGATGCTCGGCAATTTTTCCTTCGGCGACTATTTCAAGAAGGACGCCATCGCCCTGGCCTGGGAGTTGCTCACGCGCGATTTCTCGATTCCCAAGGACAAGCTGTACATTAGCGTCT
This sequence comes from Bryobacteraceae bacterium, assembly GCA_049518655.1. Lineage (GTDB taxonomy): Bacteria > Acidobacteriota > Terriglobia > Bryobacterales > Bryobacteraceae > Palsa-89. The sequence continues at coordinate 5,386 of JBEKRO010000077.1, forward strand.
TCCGCGAAGACGACGATGCCGAGCGCCTGTGGCAGGAAGTCGCCGGCGTGCCGAAGTCGCGCATCTTTCGCCTGGATGAAAAGGACAACTTTTGGCAGATGGGCGAGACCGGCCCGTGCGGTCCGTGTTCTGAAATCTTCTACGACTTTGGACAGGAAGCCGGCCCTGGCGAGCTTCCAAACGATCCCGGCGAGCGCTTTGTCGAAGTCTGGAACCTCGTCTTCATGCAGTTCGATCGCTCAGCCGATGGCGTGCTGACGCCGCTCCCGCGTCCTTCCATTGATACGGGCATGGGGCTCGAGCGCGTCTCCTGCGTATTGCAAGGCAAAATCTCGAACTACGAGACGGATCTACTGCGCCCCATCATCCTTCGAGCGGCGGAAATGTTTGGAGTCGCTTATGGCGACGATCCGCGCACCGATGTCGCACTGCGCATCAATGCAGACCATGTTCGAGCCGCTGCATTCCTGATTCACGACGGCGTTACGCCATCCAACGAAGGCCGTGGCTACGTGCTGCGCAAAATCATGCGCCGGGCCATTCGCAATGCCCGCATGATTGGGCGCGAAGATCCCTATTTATACGAGCTCACCGGATTCGTAGCCGACCTGATGAAGCCCGGTTACCCCGAGATGCTGGAAAGCATCCAGCGCGTTGCGCGCGTGGTCAAGGATGAAGAGCACCGCTATGCGACTACATTCCAAGTGGCGGAAAAAGTGTTTCTCGATGAAGCCAAGTCGGCCGCTGGCGGCGTGTTGCCCGGCGCTGCGTCGTTCAAGCTTTACGACACTTTTGGCTTGGCGCTCGACGAGCAAGAAGAGATGGCTCGTGAGCGTGGCCTCACCATCGACCAGGAAGGCTTCCAGGCCGAAATGGAGAAGCAGCGCACGCGCGCCCGCGCCAGTTGGAAAGGCGCCGATAAGACTCAAATCGCGCCGGTTTATAAGGATCTTCCGTTCACCGAATTCATCGGTCGCGAAACGCTGGAATCGCCGGTCAAGGTTCTGCGCGTGATCGAACACGACGGTAACACCGAACTGGTCTTCAATCGCACACCCTTTTATGCCGAAGCGGGCGGCCAAGTCGGGGATACCGGTGTGCTGGTCTCACCCGGCAGTGGCGAGATCGTTGCCTTGGTGCGCAATACCTACAAACCTGCGCCCGGCGCCACGGTACACCGTGTAGAAATTCACGGGCCTATTCGCGAGGGTGAAGAGCTGATCGGCCACGTTGACGGCAGTCTGCGCCATTCCACCATGCGTAACCACACCGCCACGCATCTGCTCCACGCCGCGCTTCGCAAAGTGCTCGGACCGCACGTGAAGCAGGCCGGCAGCATTGTGGATCCGAATCGGCTGCGCTTCGACTTTACACATTACGCCCATACCGATCCCGAGGAACTGGCCGAAATTCAAAAGCTGGTCAACGAAGAAATCCTGAAGAACATCGAGGTCCACACCGACGTCATGGATCTCGATCAGGCGCTCAACACCGGCGCCATGGCCCTGTTCGGCGAAAAGTATGGCGATCGGGTCCGCGTGGTCAACATCCCCGGATTCAGCAAGGAGCTGTGCGGCGGTACGCACGTCCATCGCACCGGCGACATCGGACTGTGCGTCGTCACGTACGAAGCCAGCATTTCAGCCGGCGTCCGGCGCATCGAAGCCATCACCGGCGAAGCGGTTCTGAATAAGTTCCAGGAAGAAGGCGCTGCAGCGAGGCAAACTCAGGAACGGCTGCTCGAAGAAAAGCGGGTGCTGGAGCGCCAGATCGAACAAATGAAGGACAAGCTGGCTCGCTCCGAAGTCGCGGGTCTCGAAAGTGGCGTTCGCGAAATCAAGGGCGCGAAGGTTTTGGCTGCGCAGGTGGCCGGCATGGATCGCGAGCAGTTGCGGACCATGGTCGATTCCCTGCGGGTGAAGTGGAAGACCGCGGTTGTCATCTTGGGATCGTCACAGGATTCAAGCGTCGCTATCGTCGTTGGCGTCACCAAAGACCTGACTTCGAAAGTCCATGCGGGCAAGTTAGCGGGATCGGTTGCGCAAGCGGTCGGTGGAAAAGGCGGCGGCCGGCCTGATATGGCCGAAGCGGGCGGCAAAGATCCTGCTGCGCTTGCCGGTGCCCTCGATTCCGCTTATAAAACCGTCGAGGGAATGCTGTAGTCGTGGAAACTTTCGACGCCATTGTAGTCGGCGCAGGTCCCACGGGACTTGCATGTGGCATCGAACTGAAGCAGCGCGGCCTGAACACGGTCCTCATTGAAAAGGGCTGCGTGGTCAATTCGCTCTACAATTATCCGACGCACATGGTGTTCTTCACCACGCCGGAGTTGCTCGAAATCGGCGGCCTCCCGATGACCTCGCTCAATGAAAAGCCGGGCCGCACTGAAGCCTTGAAGTATTATCGCCGCGTCGCCGAATATTACGATCTCAACATCCATCAATACGAGCGCGTGCTTTCGATCGATGGCAGTGACGGAGACTTTCACATCAGGACCAGCAAGACCGAATATCGCTCCCGCAAGATCGTTCTGGCCACTGGCTATTACGATGTTCCTAACATGCTGAATGTCCCGGGCGAAGAGCTGGACAAGGTCATTCACTACTATAAGGAGCCGCATCCTTATTACAATCACGACGTGCTGGTAGTGGGGGCGAAGAACTCGGCCGCCATCGCGGCGCTCGAATTGTTCTGGACCGGCGCGCGCGTCACGCTGATTCATCGCGGCGCTGGGATTTCCGATCGCGTGAAGTACTGGATCAAGCCCAACATCGAAAACCGCATCAAGAGTGGCGAAGTGAAAGGCTACTTTAACTCGCACCTGATTGCGATTCATCCAAAATATGTGGAGATCCAGACCCCCGAAGGCTCCAAGAAGCTCGCTAACGATTTTGTTTTTGCGATGACCGGCTACCGGCCCGATCTCGACTTCCTCGCCTCGCTGGGAATTCGCCTCGATCCGGCTTCCCAGAAGCCGCGCATTAACGCAGGCACCTTCGAGAGCGATCGGCCAGGCATTTTCCTCGCGGGCGTCATCGTCGCCGGCATGCACACCAACGAAATCTTCATCGAAAACGGCCGTTTCCACGGCAAACAGATCGCCGATGCCATTGCGGATTCCCTTGCGCCTTCGTCATTGATATCATCGGCCACATGATTACGCGTCGAGACTTCGCCAAGTTCGCAGCTGCCGCTCCGGTCTTCGCAGGCCCGCTCCTTGCAGCCATTGACTCGAAATTCAGCGGAGTAATGATCGGTGCCCAAACCTACAGCTTTCGCACCCTACCTTCGCTCGACGATTGCATCGCCGCGATGAAACAGATCGGCCTGGGCTACGCGGAATTGTGGGACAACCAGATCCTGCCCAAAGACCGATCGCAGATCGCAGCCTGGCGCTCCAATCCGCCCATGGACGAAATCCGCGGCATTCGCAAAAAGTTCGACGACTCGGGCATCGATCTCTACGCCTTCAACTACAGCTTTCGCGACGAGTTTACCGATGAGCAGATTGAGAAAGGTTTTCTCATGGCTAAGGCCATGGGCGTCACCCGCATCACGGCGTCTTCGAATGTCGACGTTTCTCCTCGCGTGGACAAGTTCGCCGAGCAATACAAGATCTACGTCGGCTATCACAATCACGACAGCATGAAGCCCAATGAGTTTTCAACTCCCGACGACTGGAAACAGGCGCTGGCCGGCCGATCGAAATACACCGGCATCAACCTCGATATCGGGCACTTCACGGCAGCGGGTTTCGATCCAGTGAGTTTCCTCGAAGAGCATCACGCGAAGATACTGACGTTACACATCAAGGACCGCAAGAAAAATCACGGCCCCAACACTCCGTTGGGTGAGGGCGACACCAATATCAAAGGCGTTCTTGAAGTCTTGAAGACCAAGAAGTATCCGATCCCGGCCATGATCGAATACGAATACGGAAAGCCCGGAATGGACACAGTTGCCGAAGTGAAAAAGTGCTTCGACTATTGCAAAGCGCAGCTAGCTTAACGTGATCGCGCGCCCGCGGCAGCTGCGGGCTTGGAGGCTTCGATGGGAGCCGGGACCTGGGCGGCAACGGCATCTGGTTCTTTTTGCCCTAACCCCAGCGTTTTGCGTAGCTCGGAATCAATCTGCTGTCGGATATCGGGGTTGTCTTTCAAAAACTGGCGCGCGTTCTCGCGGCCCTGCCCGATACGCTCGCCCTTGTAGCTGTACCAGGAGCCGCTTTTTTCCACGATGTTTTGCGCCACGCCCAGATCGATCAGGTCGCCTTCGCGCGAGATTCCCTCGCCATAAATAATGTCGAACTCGGCTTCGCGGAAGGGCGCAGCCACTTTGTTCTTGACGATCTTCACTTTGGTGCGATTGCCCACCACGATGTCGCCTTCCTTGATGGCGGCGATGCGGCGGATATCGGCGCGCACCGACGAGTAGAACTTCAGCGCCCGGCCGCCGCTGGTGGTTTCCGGATTGCCGAACATCACGCCGATTTTTTCGCGGATCTGGTTAATGAAGATCAGGCAGGTATTGGATTTCGAGACGCTGCCGGTGAGCTTGCGCATGGCCTGAGACATCAGTCGCGCCTGCACTCCCATGTGGCTGTCGCCCATCTCGCCATCGAGCTCGGCTTTGGGAACGAGCGCGGCGACGGAATCCACCACCAGGACGTCGATGGACCCGGAAACGATCAGTGCGCTGGTGATTTCGAGCGCCTGCTCGGCGTAGTCCGGCTGCGAAACCAGCAGATTGTCGACGTCCACGCCGAGTTTGCGAGCGTAGATGGGATCGAGCGCGTGCTCCACATCGATGAAGGCAGCCATGCCGCCGAGCTTCTGCGCTTCGGCCACCACTTGCAGCGCGACGGTGGTTTTGCCGGACGATTCCGGACCGAAGATTTCGACAATGCGTCCGCGCGGGAATCCACCGACGCCGAGCGCGTTGTCGAGCGAAATGGAGCCCGATGAGATTGCCGCGACTTGTACGATCGCTTCTTTCGACCCCAGCCGGACGATGGAGCCTTTCCCGAACTGCTTTTCAATCTGGCCGAGGGTGAGTCCGAGAGTGCGTGCGCGTTCTTTTTCGTCCACGTGGTTATCCTTATGCCTGATGATCCTTAAGAGGAGCTCTTTCGCCGGGGGAGAACACTAGTATAACAGCCGGACGCTCACAATTTTGGTGCGTAGTATCCTTTGCGGGCGCGCACGATGAGATCTTTGTGCCCCTTCACGCGAATCTCCACGGGATGGTAGAGGCCGTCAGCTTTTAGCGGCTCGGGGCGATAGAAGATATTGTACTGATGGCGCAGCTCGTTGGCGATGTTCTCGAAGTCCTGGCTCAGATCGCTGGCCTTAAACGGAAAAAAAGCCTGGCCGCCGGTTTCCGCGGCAAAGTAGCGCAGCACCTTGTCTCCGTCGGTGTCGATGCGTGTGATGTTGGTGGAAATGGTGTAAACGTTGACGTCGGCTTTTTGCGCCATCTCGAGCGCCTGATCGCGCGTGTAGCGGCTCTGGTTGTCCTCGCCGTCGCTCAGGATCACCATGGCGCGGCGGAATTTGTAGAGCGGCTGGTCTTCCATCAGCTTGTCGCGGCAGGCGAAGAAGATGGCATCGTAGAGCGACGTTCCGCCGCCCGGGCGCAAGTGCGCGACGGCTTTTTCGAGCTCGTCGACATTGTCGGTTAGATCCGCAACCAGTTCGGCCGCCGTATCGAAACTCACGATCATGGCTTTATCGTGCTCGGGCCGTACGGTGCCATCGATGAAGGCAGTGGCGGCTTCCTGCTGAAAATGGAAACGATCGCGGATGCTGTTGCTGGTGTCGATCAGGATAGCGAGGCGCAGCGGCAGATCGGTTTCAGCCGCGAATTCGATGATGGTTTGCGGCTTCTTGCTTTCGAAGACCTCGAAATCGTCCTTGGTGAGATCGGTGACGAAGCGGCCCTTCTTGTCCGACACCGTGTAGAGCATGTTGACACGCGAGACATCGAGGGTGATGCGATTCTTGTCGGCGGAGTCGGGCGGCGCGGCTTTGTCATTGTTCTTGGACTGGCCTAAGAGCAGGAGCGACAAAGCGGAAAGAGCGACGACCCAAAACAATACAACAGGGTACAGCTTCTTCATGAGCGGTGAATCCATTATAGGATGGGGCGCGGCGGGCGGTTGCAGGCGTGAGAGAATAGGATCAATCGGAGCACCTGTACATTGGTGACCAGTCAACAGCTATATTTTGCCATCGGCATTCCGATGTTGTTTAATGCCGCGCTGCTCGGGCTCGCCGTTACCCTCTTCAGCGCCAAGTTCGATGCCATCGATAAACGCTTCGACGACATGCGCGATCTGTGGCGAGCGGAGCTTCGGCGGGTGGAAGAAGTGCTCGATGCGCGGTTGAAGCACATCGAAGAACGCGGGTGAATCCGGAACGCTTCGGCCAAATCACAACCGAGGAAGGGAAGTGCAGGGGGGCGGCCCATTTGCGACCGCAGAGGATTGATCGACTAGGCGGGGGCGGGCAGGCTCAACGACGACTTTGCTAATGCGCCTTGCAGCACGCCGATGGCTTCCAACTCCGCTAAACCGCGTGAAATGGAAAGCTCGGTTACCAGCATGTGGCGGGCGCGTTCCAGCATTTTCTTCTCACGGAATGACAGCGGTTTCTCCGACTGTAATATCAGCAGCGTCTTCAGGACTTCGGCGATCTCGAGCAAGCTGCCGTGGCGCATCTTGTCCGAGTTCTCCTTGTAACGGTCCTTCCAATCGGCCTTGCGCTGCGAGTTGCCTTCCGCCAGGAAGCTCAGCACGCGCGCGATTTCCCCATTTCGAGTGACCTTGCGCAGCCCGATCTCTTCGACGTGCGAAAAGGGGACCATCACCGTCATACTGTTATAGGTGAGGCGCAAAAGGTAGTAGCGCTCGAATTGCGCGCCGAAGGAACGGGTGCTGATATTCTCGACCGTCCCAATTCCGTGATTGGGATAAACGATCTTCTCGCCGACCTGAAATAAGGTCATACACTGACCCCCTTGCGCCGTGGCCTGGTTGTCAGCCAAACTACTGACGAACCGGAAAGAAGATGTTAAGACCTAACGGGGTTACTTGTCAATAGCCTTTACAATCTCGTGGCTGGTCAGAGAGTTTGAGCATCGGACCGCATACACTTTCCCGTAGTGTCAATCCTGAAAACGAGAGCCGAAGAGAGCCGCTCCGTGGCAAGCCGACGACAAATGCTGTATTCTCATGATAAGTCGAATCGCAAATCTGGTGGCAAACGAAGTGCTACGATAGTGCGCCAACGTTACATCTTGGCGTGTATCAGAGTGGGTGTGTGCATTTTGAACGTGTTTCAGCGGAGACGGCCGCTTGAGGGATCTTAAGACTCAATTTGCCAGCGCGCTACTGTTTGTACTCACAGTGGCCGCGGCGTGCTGCGCCGCCGTCAATTTCCATCAACAAAATCTGTATCATCTTCCGGATGATGGGGTTACATGGGTAGACCGAACCGGGTCCGATGGTCAGAACCAAGTAGTGGCGCTGCACGTGAGCCCAGGCAGTCCAGGTTACAACGCAGGCATTCGCGCCGGTGATGTTTTGCTCCAGGTAGCGGGCAAACCGATCGTAAACACCATCAACGTCCCGCAAGCACTGCAGCATCTTGTGGCATATCTCAAGACCGAATACATGATCCGGCGCGACAATGTTGCGGTGCCGGCGCAAGTAATTGTCGGCGAGGGCGTGCTGGACCGGTCTTTGTATTATCAGTACGCCGTAGGCATCGCGTATCTGCTGATCGGATTGTTTGTCTACTATCGCCGCGTCGGAGCGCCACGCTCGGTTCACTTTTACGTGTTATGCCTGACCTCGTTCATCTTGTCCTGCTTTCACTTCACCGGGAAACTGAATGCGTTCGATCAGGCGATTTACTGGGGCAACGTGGCCACCGGGGTCCTGGCGCCCACCATCTTCCTGCATTTCTGCCTGGTATTTCCAGAACGGCCCGAGTGGTTGAAACGGAACGGGCTCGTCGCGCTGTTCTATGTTCCTGGAACGGTGCTTTTGGCGGTGTACGTCCTGGTGGCGAAGGGGATGCTGCGCGTGGCGGCCTCGCCGGTGGAAGTGAATTGGTTCCTGGACCGGGTGTGGCTGATGTTTCTGAGCGCGCTGTATCTGGGTGGGACGGTTGTGCTGGCAATGAAGACGCCGCACGCCGAAGACCCGCTGGTGCGGCGGCAGTTGAAATATATGCGGAACGGGGCCCTGCTGGGCGTGGTGCCGTTCATTTTGATTTATGCCGTGCCCTATTTGTTCGGAGCGCTTCCGGGGCACTACCAGAAGATGGCGGTGCTCTCGCTGATCCTGGTTCCGGTGACGTGGGCTTACGCGATCCTGCGCTATCGCCTGATGGACGTGGACATCATCTTCCAGCAAGGTTACGTTTACACCCTCGCGACGCTGGTGGTGCTTGGGATTTTCTACGGCCTGATCTTTTCGTTCGCGCGGCCTGAAGATTTGAGCCCCGCCGCCATCGTGGGGCTGATTGTTTTTGCAACCTTTATTTTTCAGCCCATCCGCGATTGGCTGCAAGAGCAGTTAGACCGCTACTTCTTCTATAAGGATCGCTACGACTACCGGCGGACGCTGATCGAATTTGCGCGCGAGCTGGGTTCGGAAACGAATCTGGACGAGATGCTGCGCTCGGTGGCGGACCGGTTGCTGCATACGCTTTCCATCCAGCATGTGGCGTTCTTTCTGGCCGGCGATGGTTCTAAGAATGAGAACGACGATTTCCATTTGCACATGACGCTGGGGAATCGCAAGGAGCGAAACCAGAAGCAGCCGCAGGAACTGGACCTCACCTTCTTAGGTGAACAGACGGATAAGCCTTATCTGTTCTTTGAACGCACCCGGCATTTGCTGGACGCCGTGTCCCATCAATGGCCGATCTCGGTGCGGCGGACGATTTCTGAACTGGATCTGACCTATTATTTCCCCTGCCGAGTGCGGGGCCGGACCATCGCCTTTCTGGCGCTGAGCCGGACGGACAAAGGCGATTTTCTTTCGAGCGACGATGTGGAGCTGATCACCACGCTGGCCGGCTACGTCAGCATCGCGGTAGAGAACTCGCGGCTGTACAGCTCGCTGCAAAGCAAGGTGGAAGAGTACGAACGGCTGAAGGAGTTCAGCGAGAATATTGTCGAGTCGATCAATGTCGGAATTCTGGCGGCGGATCTGAACGATTGCGTGGAGAGCTGGAACACGCAGATCGAGCGGCTGACGGGCATTCCACGCGCCGCGGCGTTAGGACGTCCGCTGGCGGAGCTTTTCCCGGCCGAGCTGTGCGAAATGTTCGATCAGGTTCGGGGACAGACCGGCGTTCACAACATCTATAAGGTTGTTTTGCCGGCTGCGGCCCATGTTCCGGCGGCTGCGTCGGCCGCGGCGACCGGGAACGGCTACGGGAACGGGCATAGCTCAGGAAATGGCGGGGGCAATGGAAATGGAAAGCCAAATGGCCCAGCCGTCCACATCTTGAATCTTGCGATTGCGCCGCTGGTGTCCAAGGATATGAAGCAGATCGGCCGGCTGATTATCTTCGACGACATCACGGATCGGGATGAGTTGGAACGCCGCCTGGTGCAGGCCGACAAGCTCAGTTCGATCGGCCTGTTGGCTGCGGGGGTGGCGCATGAAGTGAATACGCCGCTGGCGGTGATTTCCACTTACGCGCAGATGCTGGCCAAGCAGATTTCGGAAGACGAGCAGAAATCGAAATTGCTGGATAAGATCGCCAAGCAAACCTTCCGTGCCAGCGAAATCGTCAACTCGCTGCTCAGCTTTTCACGAACATCGCCCACCGAGTTCGTGGAAGTGGACGTAAGCAAGGTGATCCAGGAAACTTTGAGTCTGGTGGAGCATCAGTTGAAAAAGTCGGCCATCGAAGTGAAGCTGGATGCTCCGCCGTCGTTGCCGCCGGTTAAAGGTAACGCGGGCAAGCTGCAACAAGTGTTCCTGAATCTGTTTTTGAACGCGCGCGACGCCATGGATGCCGGGGGCACCCTGACCATTCACGCTTGGAACGAAAGCGGATTCGCGCGCATCGATGTGGCGGACAGCGGGCAGGGAATCGCGCCCGAACATCTGGAGCGCATCTACGATCCCTTCTTTACCACCAAGGCGGCGCTCAAGGGAACCGGGCTCGGGCTTTCGGTCACCTATGGAATCGTGCGCGAGCACGGCGGTACGATTGAGGTCGATAGCCGCTTAGGAGCCGGCTCGCGATTTCGCGTAAAGCTTCCTCTAGCTAGAAAGCCGGTGCATGCCTGATCGACTGCCGCCCGATGAACCAGCCTCTCTTCCTAAAGGCCGAATTTTAGTAATCGACGACGAAGCGGACATCCGCGAAAGCCTGGAGACACTGCTATGCCTGGAAGGCTACACGGTGGAACTGGCGCAGAACGGCGGCGAAGGGCTGCGCCGCGCCGAGGCCGCAAACTACGACATGATCCTGCTGGATCTGATGATGCCGGACCGCTCCGGCATGGAAGTGCTGCGCGAGATTCGCGAGCGGGATTCGGAGACGCCGGTGTTCATGATCACGGCCTATGGGTCGGTGGAAGTGGCGGTCACCGCGCTCAAGAATGGCGCGAACGATTATTTCTCGAAGCCGTGGGACAACGAGAAGCTGCTGATCGAAATCGATCGGATGATCGCGCACAGCCGCCTGGCGCGCGAAAACGTCCAGCTCAAAAAAGCGCTGAAGCAGCAGTACAGCTTCCCGAACATTATCGGGAAAAACGATCGCATGCTCCGCATCCTGGATCTGGTGACGCAGGTGGCGCCCAGCCGCGCCACTATCCTGATTACGGGCGAAACGGGCACGGGCAAGGAACTGATCGCCAAAGGCATTCACGCCAACTCGGCGCGGGCCGATCAGCCGTTCGTGGCGGTGAATAGCGGATCGGTGCCGGCGGATTTGCTCGAATCGGCGTTGTTCGGGCACGTCAAGGGCGCGTTCACGGGCGCCATCACGTCGCGCAAAGGCTATTTCGAGACGGCCAACAAGGGCACCATCTTTTTCGACGAAATCGGGACCATCAGTTGGGAGACGCAAGCCAAGCTGCTGCGCGTGATTCAGGAGCGCGAGTTCATGCCGGTGGGGTCGGCGGAGACGATCAAAGTGGACGTGCGCATCATTGCAGCTACCAATGCAGAGTTAAAGAAGCTGGTGGACGACGGCAAATTTCGCGAAGACCTGTATTACCGGCTGAACGTGATCAATCTGGCGCTGCCGCCGCTGCGGGAACGCAAGGAAGATATTCCGCCGCTGGTGGAGCATTTTCTAACGAAATTCAGCCGCGAGAACGAGAAGTTTTTGGATCCCGACGGCAAGAGCCTCTTGCGATTTGAGCCGGACGCTATGCAGCTGTTGATGGACTACAACTGGCCCGGCAATGTACGGGAACTGGAGAACGCGGTGGAGCGGGCGGTGGTTCTGGCTTCCCAGGAGACAGTGCCGGTGGATGTGCTGCCTGATTCGATCCTGCAAGAAGGCGGCGTGAAGATCCGGCGCGACGAGACAGGCGCGCTGCCCGCCGACGCGTCGCTCCCCGAGATCTTGGCTGATTTCGAGCGGCGCAAAATCATCGACGCGCTGGAATCGGTGAACTGGAGCCAGACCGACGCGGCCGAGAAGCTGCACATTCCGCTGTCGACGCTGAATCAGAAGATCAAGCGGTTGAGTATTGAGATAAAGCGGAAGAGCGGGCCGGCGTAGCGTAGACCGGCTTCCATAGAACACTCTAGCGCGGATCGAGCGAAGCGCCGATACATCGCTCAATGACCATCGAGTGGCAGCGGATCGAGTCGCCGTTCGCCGTCTTCGTGCTCGTTACGGTATGCCTGTTCCTCCTTCGGCTGGCTCGCCGCGACGACTACGAAGAGAGCATACGATGGGGCCAGGTCGCAATGAGCCATGGCGATTACGAGACCGCCGCGCGACGATTTGAATCCGCGGCTCAGTATGCCCGCAAAGGCCTTCCGGCCGCCGATACGGCAGCTGTTGCTCGATCCCTGCTTTTACAGGCAGAGGCGCTGTGGGCGCTCGGCAAGTCGCAGCAGCCTTTGGCCGTCGTGGAAGAAGCGTTGCTGCTGGATTTCAAGCCGCTCGGCGCCCGACTGCGCCTCCTTGGCGCCAAGCTTTGTTCGAACTTAGGACACCATCCGCGCGCTGAAGAATGGCTTCGTCCTTTACTGGACGCGAGCATTGAGACCGAGCCCGGCGATCGGGCGCGCGCAAGGATGGAGATTGGCAGGTGTCTTCTGACTATGGCCAAAGCCGAGGAAGCGATTCCAATCCTTCGCGAGTCAATCGCGGGGTTTGACGAGTTGAGCGGCAATCTGGATTTGCGCCGGGAAAGAGCGGAAGCGCTCGCCATACTCGCTCGGGCGTTAGACAAAGTGGGCCAGAAGCAAGAGAGCGCCACCGTGGCAGAGCAATCTCTGGCAGCCTGGGGCGAACTGGAAGCGGCGCGGGACGGATACGGATCGAAAGAATTCATGGAGTATCAGATGGGATCGATGCGCCAATTGCGCGGCGACCCGGCCGGCGCGCTCCACCACTGGACCAAGGCTGTTCCCCCGCCTTCGCGACCACTCACCAATGGCAACCAGGTCCCAGCGGCCAGTGTCTTAGAACTATATTCGATCAGATCCGCTGGCGGCAATGAGCTCGATTGGATATACTCCGGGAAGCTGGTGGGCCAAATCAAGCCCCGGCTAACTCGCGCTAACCGCATCGGAAAAAGTTAGCGAAACCATCCATGGTCTTATTCAGGCCAGCGAACCAGAATCAATCAGGAGGATTATGTTTCAAACACTAGAGGGGTCCATCCCCGTAAAAACTGGAATTGGGTTTTGCGCACTGGCGCTGTTTGTCGCCTGCCAACCCATCATGGCTGCGACTTCGTGTGTGAATCCAACCGGAGCGTCTGGCTGTCTTGCCACCATTGGCGCGGCCGTTAGCGCGGCGTCGTCCGGCGATGTCATCCAGGTTGCCGCAGGCACCTACAAAGAGGACGTCACAATCAGTAAGACGGTCTCGCTCATCGGGGCGGGTAGTGCAACCACGATCATCGACGCCACTGGCCTCGCAAACGGTATCAACATTGACGGCTCGGGCTCGGCTCCCAACTCGGGTGTCAGCGGCGTGGTCGTGTCGGGATTCACGGTTGAAAATGCCAACACGCAGGGAATCATCGTCCAAAACGCATCGTTTGTGACCATTTGGAACAATCAGGTGCTCAACAATGACAAGAGCCTGACTAATTCCGCCCAGGGGCCTGCCTGCCCCGGCATACCGGCGGCGCTTGAGGCAGGCGAAGGATTCGATTGCGGCGAAGGAGTAAATATCACGGGAGTGGATCACTCCGTAGTGGCTAATAATGTCATCCAGCACAACGCCGGAGGGATCCTAATCAGCGACGACACGGGCGCAACGCATGACAACGTGATCTCCGGCAACTTGGTCAGTGACAATGCGTTCGATTGCGGAATTACCCTGGCGTCTCACAGCGGATTGGGCGTCTTCCACAACACGATTTCCGGAAACCAATCCCTCCGCAATGGGTTGCAAGAGTTTGGAGCGGGCGCCGGCGTGGGCATTTTTGCCGCAGGGCCCGGCGACCGAAATTATGGCAACGTGGTTGTCAACAACCTTTTGATGGGCAATGGCCTGCCTGGCGTGGCGATGCATAACCATGCGGCCCCTCCCGGTGCGCCCGCAGCGGACCTCGACGACAACGTGATTATCGGCAACACCATTTCTCAAAACGGCGCGGACACCGAAGATACGGCCACGTCCGGGCCGACCGGGATTAACATCCATAGCATTGCCGCAGTCAATGGCACTGTAATTTCCCAGAACCTGATCAGCCAGGAAAGCATCGCTGTAGCCTTTACGGCACCCGGGGAGCTGACGGCAAGTCTCAACAATTTCACTGCTGTTACCGGCATCTTCAACGGCGGCAGCGGTACCGTGAACGCAGCCCAGAATTGGTGGGGATGCCTGGGCGGGCCGGCATCGCCAGCGTGCGCGAACACAGGCGGTTCCGTGGTGTCCGCACCTTGGCTGACAGGTCCGTTCGCTGCCAGCGTCCTTCCGACAGCTCCTAGTAGCAGCGGTGGTGGAACCACTCCTCCCCCTACCGGAATCACGATCGTGATTACCGGACCGGGCGGCGCAACATCGGCGACGAATACCTTCCAGGTCCTGACGGGCGAGGTGAATTTGGATGCGTCGCAGTCCACTAGCTCCAATCCGGGCGGACTTTCTTATTCGTGGAGAGTTGCACTTGGGTACCCAACCATGGGGATTCCGGGCGGGAACAGTGCGAAGCCATTGGTCCAGCTTCCCTATCCAGGAATCTTCCAGTTGATCTTGACGGTGACGGATTCCACGGGAGCCACCGCGACCGCTACCGTTACTTTGCAGTACTCTTGATCGGCTGGGTGAAGCACAATTCGGAGGCGGCTGCGGTGAGCGAGCCGCCTCGTCTTTTTCCCCGCTGGAATCGTCTTAACTAGAAGATGACAGAAAACGGGTCTGGGCGAAAGAGCGTGGAGAGCCGCGCCGCCAAAACGGTTCGAGAAATCTTCGAGTCCGGGCGGCCGCTGACGTACATTCGCTCGTCCGAAGAGCAACGCGTGGCGCGTGTGTTGCAGGAAGTCAGCCAAAACCTGCGAGGCGGGACGCCGCTGCCGGTTTGGACCTGGAGCCTGACCGAAGGGATGCGTCGCGAAGGCGATGCTTCGCCGGTGCCGTCCGCAACCGATCCGCGCGGACTTTTGGATTTCATCATTGCGCATCAAGGCGCTGCAATATTCCACTTGAAGGATTTTCACGAGCCGCTGCGCGATTCGTCCGAGATCCGGCGCCGGCTGCGCGATGTTTACGAGAGCTGCCTGGATCAGCGCAAATTTGTGGTCATCACATCGCCGGTCCGCTTCGTTCCCGAAGAGGTGGAACGCAGCATCATGTTTCTGGAACTGCGAACGCCCGATGTGGTTGAGCTGGCGGAGTTTTTGCGGGAGGAAGCGCCCGGTAACAGCGATGCCGTCCTGCAGCAGGTGGCGCGCGCATTGCTCGGCCTGACGTTGGATGAAGCGCGGTACGCACTGCGGCGAGCGCTCGCCACGGGGCGCGGCCTGGGCCCTGAGTCGTTGCCGGCACTGCTCGAAGAGAAACGCCTGCTGGTGAATCGCAGTGGAGTGATCGAGTTTATCGCCGATGGCACGAATCTCGGCGATGTGGGCGGCCTGGAAGGCCTGAAGACCTGGCTGATCGAGCGCAGCAAATTATTCGAAATGCGAGATAGCCTGGACGCCGAAATCGTTCCCAAGGGGTTGCTCATGATGGGCATTCCCGGCTGCGGCAAGAGTCTTTCGGTGAAGGCGATCGCATCGCAATTCCAGCTTCCGCTGTACCGCGTGGACATGATCGAAATCTTTTCCGGACGCCACGGCAAACCGGAAGGCGCATTCGTCGAAGCCTGCAAAATGATGGAGGACATGGCGCCTGCCGTGCTGTGGTTCGACGAAATCGAAATGGGCATCACGTCCACCGATTCGGGCGGCGAGCAGGGGCGCATTTTCGCCTTCTTCCTCACCTGGATGCAGGAGAAGACGCGCGGACTTTTCGTGGCCGCCACGGCCAATCGCATCGATCTTCTGCCCGCGGAAATGATCCGCAAAGGCCGCTTTGACGAAGTGTTTTTCGTCGATCTGCCGAGCGAAGAGGAGCAGATCGAGATCTTCAAGATTCACCTGAAGAGGCGTGGTATTGACGAGACGGTGTACCGAGTGGACCAACTGACGCAGTTTACTGCCGGGTGGACCGGCGCCGAGATCGAGCAATGCGTCGTATCGGCCATCACCAAAGCACGCCTGGCCGATCGCGCGCTTATTGAGCAGGATCTCATCAGCGTGGCCGTCCGGACCGTGCCGTTGTCTAGGACCATGAAGGAACAAATCAACCATATCCGCGGCTGGGCCTTCGAGCGGGCAGTGCGCGCCACTCCCCAGGGCATCCGCCGATAGCGCACGCAGAAACTGAGCCGCGCTCACCGGAAGCGGAATCTAGAATTTTTGAAAGTAATACTCCGCGAGCCTCATTCCCTTATTGAACCCCCGGGGTTGACTGAAGAGTCGGAGGCGAGTGATGAAATGGATGTTCGTGCCGATGGTGGCACTGTTATCGACCTTTGCGCAAGGCTTAGACGCGCAGGTGACGGTGAGCGCCGCGGTGAATGCCGCCAGTTATTTGAACGCGAGCCTTCCCAACGGAAACCTCACCGAAGGTGGAGCGTTCGTTGTGTTCGGGAAGGGACTGGGTCCGTCGACTGTCGCCGAAGTCAGCGCGTTCCCGCTGCCGAACACGCTGGCCGGAACGTCCGTGAGCGTCACGGTGGGTGGCACCACAGTCCCGTGCATCATGCTCTATACGCTGGCGACGCAGGTGGCCGCGGTATTGCCTTCCAGCCCGCCGGTTGGCAGCGGAACCATGGTGGTGACTTACAACAGCACAAGTAGCGCCCCACTCAGGGTTAATGTAGTGGCACACGATTTCGGTGTATTTGCGGTCAACCAGGGCGGCAGCGGCCCAGGTGTGTTGGTCAACGCCATCACGAACGTAGTGAATTCGTCGAGCGCGTCCGCGAATCCGGGCGACTTGGTGGACATTTGGGGCACGGGGCTGGGACCGGTGGCCGGTAACGAAGCTGCCGGTCCTTTGCCGGGCAACATTCCGAGTTTGAATCTGCAAGTGTACGTCGGTAACCAGCAGGCGCAGGTAATGTATGCTGGCCGGTCGGGATGCTGCACGGGTTTGGATCAGATCGAAATCTCGGTGCCGGCGGGTGTTACGGGATGCGCCGTGCCGGTCTATGTCGTCGATGGCGGGGTGGCCAGCAACTTCACCACGATGTCGATTGCACAATCCGGGAGCAGTTGTAGCCAATCGGGTGAAAATGATCCGTCCGTACTGCAGATCGCCCAGAAGAATGGGGGGTTGCGTACGGGCGTGGTGTTGATGAGCCGGGCATACGGATATACGACGGCCGTTGACTACGAGGGTGATTCGGCTGGTGTGTACTTTGTAAAAGTTCCTCTGTCGACCCTGGGGCAATCAGTGCAACTGCCTGCGGCGAACACGTGCATGGTGACGCAGTTTCCAGTGGGCGCCGGCGCTGGGGGTGGGGGGACGAACACGCCACTCGATCCCGGAAGTGTCAGCATGAGCGGACCCATTGGATCGTACAGTTTGGTGGAGTCATTGCCTGGATTCTACGGCATTGCGTTTTCGCCCAGCAGCGCCACGGGCTCGCCTGGGCTAGTCACCGACGGAACCGTGTTAGAGCCAGGCAGCTACACTTTCACAGGAACCGGAGGCAAGGATGTGGGCGCGTTCACTGCTTCGGTTTCTCTCACCGCGAAGATGAACTGGACCAATCGCCCCGCGGTTCCCGCGACCATCACCCGCAGCCAGCCGCTCACCATCACGTGGACCAACGGATCCTCCGGCGCTCTGGTGAGCATCATCGGCCAATCCTAGGTATCGTTGGGCGTGGGCGCGCAGTTCACTTGCTGGGCGGATGCGACGGCGGGTACGTATACGGTTCCAGGCGCAGTCTTGGCAGCGATACCGCCCACCTATTCGAGTTCGGGCGTCGCAGAAGGCGGCCTCACCGTTGAGCAGATTTTTCCGAGCTCGAGTTTCACCGCGCCGGGAGTGGATTACACCTATACCCAGATCGTCGACGCGATCCTAATCGGACAGGTGGCGTTTCAATAGACAGCTCGTCTCCGGCAAATACGTGGTGTCTATGCTGACCGCGTGCAGCCGCTTCCGTGGTACAGTTGAGAAGTCAACTATTTTGGCATCTTCGCATTAGTCCGGTCCAACCGCCCGAGTCCGATCCTGCCCGATCAACCAATTTGCAAGTTAAAGGAAAAAGCATGAAGAATATTTTCGTAGGAAATCTCAACTTCGGAGCTACCGAAGCTGCGGTCCGATCTCTGTTCGAGGCGTACGGAACCGTGGAGCGCGTTAACATCATCACGGACCGGGATACCGGGCAGCCCCGAGGGTTCGGATTTGTCGAGATGAGTGCCAACTCAGAAGCGGATCGCGCGATCGCTGAATTGAATGGCAGGGAGCTGGATGGCCGAGCGCTGAATGTGAACGAAGCGCGTCCGAAAACGGAACGCAGTTTTGGCGGCGGTGGTGGAGGCGGCGGCCGAGGCCGCGGCAACAATCGCTGGTAATTGAACCCAGCTAAGATTTGAACCAAGAGGGGCTGCGTTGCTAAGCGCGGCCTCTTTTTGCAGGTAGTCGAACAGGCGTTACGACTTGAGCGCGATTCGCAAAGTCATGTTGCCGGGATTTTCGCGCTCAAAAGCCAGCAGAGCAACCTTCAGAGGAGAAGTTCGAATCGGACTGCTAAACCACTGTTCCGGAATCGGTAACGTGCTCTGATCAATTTCCTTCCAGGGCTCACCGTTCAGTTTGCGCTGATCGATGCGTGCGACCTTGTCCTCGATGCGCACCCGCAGGTCCTGCGTTTCAAATGTTACATTATCCATAATTTCATTGTCCCACGGACGCCGGGTACGGCGGGGCTATATCTTGTTATGCGCGGAAACTACGGCGCTGGCTCGATCCTCAGCAGCGCGCCGTCCTCCTCCTCGGTTAGCACGTACAAGTACCCGTCAGGGCCCTGGCGAACGTCGCGAATACGCTGATGCAGCTCGGTCAGTAATGACTCGCGGCGCAACTCTTCCATCTTGGCGTTGAACACCACGCGGTCCAAGCGGCCGGTTCCCGGAATCTCGCCTTGGCGCATGCCACCCACGAACACGTTGCCCTTCCAAGAGGGGAACTTGTCGCCCGAGTAGAACGTCATGCCCGACAACGCGATCGACGGTATCCAAACTACCAGGGGCGGCTCGAAGCCATCGCGAGTGGGAGCTTCGGAAATCTTCGGACCATCGTAGGCGCGGCCATAACTCAACAGCGGCCAACCATAGTTTCGTCCAGGCAGAATCAGGTTGATTTCATCGCCTCCGTTCGGTCCATTCTCGTTGGAGTATACGGCGTTCGATTCCGGATGAATCGCGAGGCCCAGCTGATCGCGATGGCCGAGCGTGTAGATCTCGGGCTTGTATCCGGCGCGTCCGACGAATGGATTGTCGCTCGGGATGGAGCCATCATCTTTGAGGTGGAGCACCTTGCCGTAGTCACTGTTGGGGTCTTGCGCCAGATTGCCGGTGGCGGCGCCGGTGGTCATGAAAATGGTCCCATCTTTCGCGAATGCGATACGCGATCCGCCCAGCACGGTGCTCCATTCTGAGACGAACAGATCCTGAACGCCGGTGAGCCCCGCGCCATCCAGCTTTCCGCGCGCCAGCGTGGTGGCGCTGCTTTTTCCGTCTTCACTCGGCTTGCTGTAGGTGAAGTAGATCAGTTTGTTCTCAGCGAACTTGGGGTGCAGAGCGATGTCGAACAGGCCCGCGTTGCGAACGGAGTGGACCCTGGGCAGACCGCTGAGAGGTTGCGGATACAGCACGCCATCGCGAATGATGCGCAGCCGGCCCGCGCGCTCGGTGACCAGCATATTGCCGCCGGGCAGAAACGCCAGGCTCCAGGGATGCGAGAGGCCTTTGGTCACAACCACGACGCGGATCTTGTGCTGCTCGGCGGTATCGAAGACGAACGGGCCGTCGCCCAGCGCTCCGTGAGGCAGTCCGATGGGAGGAGGCGTTGGCTGTTGCTGCTGCGCCGGTGCGATGGCAGCGATCGCGATCCAGACTGCGAAAATACGAGCGTGATGCGGCATCCAGACGACCTCCTCGGGTTGCGATGTGGGGAACTCGCTCGACGCTAACACGCCAGAGCGATGTGGTGCAATCGCGGCTGCTGATACACTAGATTGCCTTCATTTATCCGCGAACATGAGAATTCACCTCGTTAATCCAAGCGACACTTCCTTCGGAACAGCAGTCATCACGCCCCGATGGCTTTACGTGCTGGCCGCCGCGACTGCCAAGTCATTCGGCGATCCCGAAATCTGCGATGAAACCCTGGAGCACCTCGATCTGGAGCGCGTTCAGCCCGGCGATGTCGTAGGCATTGGCATTCACACCGGCAACGCCTTGCGAGGATACGAGGTGGGACGCGCGGCCCGCGAGCGGGGCGCCTGGGTGGTATTCGGCGGAATTCATTCCACGCTTTATCCGGAGGAGCCGTTTGAATACGGCGGCGCACATGTGGTGGTGAAAGGCGATGGCGACATCGTCTGGAATCGTGTTCTGCGCGCCTGTGCGGAAGGCAATCCGGAACGCATTTACAACGGCGGAAAAGTTGAACCGGAAAACTTCCAGAAGGCCCGGTGGGATCTGCTGCCGGCTAACAGCTACATGTGGGCGTCGGTACAGACCGTGCGCGGATGCGCCAAACACTGCTCGTTTTGTTCGGTATGGCGTACGGATGGGCAACGCCCGCGGCAGCGCGCCAGCGATGGCGTCATTGAGGAAATTGTCGACCTGCGCCGCCTCGGCTTCCGCTTCATCGCTTTGGCGGACGACAATTTTTATCCGGTCACGCTGACAGACATCGCTCTGGCAAAGCGGCAGAACAATCAGGCACGAGTGGATCAGCTTCAGGCCATGCGGGAGGAGCGTCTGGAACTGATGGAGCGGTTATCGGAACTGCCTACGGACATGACCTTCTTCACGCAGATCACCATGGAAGCGGCCGAGGACACGGGCTTTCTGGATGCCATGAAAAAAGCCCGCATCAGGGGCGCGCTGGTAGGTGTGGAAGCGGTTACCGAGGAAGGGCTGAAATCGGTGTACAAGGATTTCAACTTGTCCGGCGACAATCTGGTGAAGCAGCTCAAGACGTTTTCCGATCATGGCGTGCATGTTCTCGGCTCATTCATCTTCGGTCTGCCAACCGATGGTCCCGAAACATTTCACGCCACACAGGATCTGGCCCAAAGGTCGGGTCTCACGTTCGCGCAGTTCGTCATGCTGACGCCCTTTCCGGGCACGGTCGACTTTGAGAAATGGGAGAAGGCCCAGGGCGACGAAGCGCCGAAGGTGGATGGAATCCCGTTGACGCGTTACTGGCTGATTCCCGCGCACAAGCGACCCAAGATGTTCATGCCGCATCCCAAGATGAGCTCCGAGGAAATGCGAGCGCGCACGCAAGGTGTTTGGGATCGTTTTTACAGCTTCGCCTCGGTTTGGAAGCGGTCGCGCTGTACGCCAAATCTCCGTGCGCGCCTGGCATTCGTCTTTATCTCGAAGCTGTACCGTCAGATGTATGCAAGCACCGGAATCGCAACAGACAGCGCGCGGCGAAATCGCGCCAGCGCTTGGGCCCGCTGGCTGGCCATTCCTTGCCGTAAGCTCTTCCAGGCTGCTCCCATGCCGGAACTTCAAATCCCGCGCACCAAGACCGAGGTGCAGGAGTTATTCCAGGTGATTCGATAGAGTTTTCCTGGCGCGGTTGGGAACGTATGGATAGTTAATGCTTCCCTAAATGAATGACTGTTCCATCCGCGTTGGTTCGGTCTCCGGGCTGGGCTCCGGCCGGGCAGCTTCCCAGGTACTTCTGATCCATGATTATCGTGGTCTCACTAACGCCGTGCATGGCTGGAGTGTAAGTGGCATGAGACTCGGTGCGGAACGATGAATCTCCCTGAAAGGTTGTCGTTCCCTTACCTTCGATCACGGTATTTGCGACTATACAATGCGTCGCGCTGGAATACTTGCCGCTTTGGAAGTTTTCGCTGACGGTGCAGCCCTTGAGGTTTTTCGCAGACCCGCGAACAGCTTGGTCAAAGGCATGACTGCGGCAAAGCGTATATGTTCCGCTGCTGGTTTTGTTCCCGGGATTGTCGATGCTCTGCGAATGGACCGACCAAAGACCTTCCTTCAGGTCGGGTGGATCAACTGCGTAAGCTGTTCCGATGGCCAGTAAGAATGCCGCAGCCGCGAGAATTAGCGTTTTGTTCATAGTGTGTCTCCCCGGAGTAGTCGCTCCGAGGGGCAGCCCCCAGTGTATCGTCTCAGGCACTGGGATCGATCAGGCTGAGCTTGGGAAATAGTTTCCTATAGAATCCACGATCACGCGATAACAAACGCGAAGCTTGCACGTGTGCATGAGCGCCGATGAGGAAGTCCGCCAATATTCTCGCCCTCTGGCCTCCTTGCTTGCGATAAGCGCGCCACACCCGGCTTGCCAGGAAACGCGCTTCATTGCTTAACGCTTCCACGCGGATCTCGTTACCGTGAAGAAAGCGGTCGCAGTCACCTTGGGTGTTGAAGTGGATGCAAAGTTCCGCGTAAACCAAGTCGCAAATTACCAGCGATCCTTGGGAAGCGGCCTGTTCCAACGCCAGAACCGACGCATCGCAGAACTTCTCGTTCGGTACTAAAACGTCGAGTAAGACATTGGTGTCGATCGCGGTGATCATCGCGAGTGCTCAGGAACAGCGCTTAGCGGCCGCGCACGTCATTCATGAAACTGTCGACAGAAGAGTAGCCGAGCTCCGCTAAACTATCGCTGCAGCGCCCCTTCCACTTTCGCAGATCAAGCTTCTTGGGAGCCTTTTTCAGGACAATTGTGCCGCCGACAATTTGGAATTCGACCTCCGTATCGGGGCCCAGGCCGAATCGCTCGCGAATTTCTTTCGGGATGGTTACCTGGCCGCGTTCGCCGATTTTCATACTTTGTAAGTATGACTGACTAATCCTACTTAATCAATCTTGCGGGCCAACATAGGCGAATGATGTAGCGATGCAATCCGTGTTAAAACAATGATGAACTGATTTGTTTAACCCCTGTCCCCTAGGCCAATGGAGAGTAAGGTGTCCTACTGTTAGTAGCCTTGACACTCGTCCGACACATGAATTATCCTTAGCCTTCGCTCTGAGACTAGAGTCGATACTCTAGTTGATAATCTCCGGCCTACGGCCCGCCCGCGTCTGTATAGAAATTTTCGGGCCGTGCCGATTCAATCTAAGGAGATCAATGCCACATCAGCCTTACTTTGTGCTTGTACTCGCACATTCCCTTCACGGGCGTTTGCGGCGGGTACATATTCCCCACAAAGTGATCTATGCTGGTTTCGTTTTTTCAGTGCTGTCGTTCGTGGTGATGTTGGGCTTTCTTTCCAGCTACTTGCGGATGAGTTGGAAAGTAGCACATTATAACTCGCTGCGTCAGGAAGTAGACTCGCTCCGCACCAAGTATCAGGAGCTGCAGCGCGTCACCAATCAGAAGAATGAGCAGTTGGCGACGCTCGAAAACTTCGCCGGCGAAGTATCAGTGGCCTACGGACTCAAGCGCAAGCCGGGGACTTCGGCCGACGTGGTGAACACCGCCAATCTGACCCCGACCTTCCGCGAGTCGCTCAACCAGTACAACTTCCTCCAGACCTCCACGATTTCGGCGATGTATCACACCTATCCCCGGCAATACCAACTCCACGTGCGTCCCAGCTTGTGGCCCGTGGAAGGCCGGCTCATGAGTCCGTTCGGCGGACGCACCGATCCGTTCTCCGGCGAAGGCGCCATTCACACCGGGGTGGATCTTGAGGCGGCGATGGGAACGCCAGTGCGCGCTGCGGCCGACGGCATCATCGTGCATGCCGATTGGGAAGGCGGGTACGGACGGCTGATCATTATCGATCATGGCAACGGCATCCAGACCTACTACGGTCACTTGTCGAGCTTCATCGTGGTGCCCGGCCAGGAAGTACGGCGCGGCGACGTGATTGCGCGCTCCGGCGCGAGCGGCCGAGTCACTTCACCGCATCTGCATTATGAAGTGCGGATGGGCGGGACTCCCGTGAATCCCTATCCATATATGGCGAAGTCCGCCGCAGTGGGTACTGTGCGCGAGCAAAAAGACCTGCCGTTCGATTAGTAGCCCTGGCGTAGCTCAATTCACCAGCCTTGAAGTCCCACTGCCGTGGGAGTATACTCCCGACTGCACGATAGTCGAGAAGGGAGCCCTTTCATGGCTGAAAACGACAACATCGAGTACGTGAAAAAACAGATCGCTGCATTGAACGCGCGGGATCTGGATGGATACCTGAGTCGAATCGACGAGTCTTACGTCGGACAATCGGAAACTTCGCCGGGCCCCATACGGGGACGCGAAGGGGTGCGGCAGAATTTAGAGAACATTTTTCGCGCCTTCCCCGACCTGCGCATCGATGTCGAGCAAGTGATTGCAAGCGGGGATTCCGTCGTCGCTCGTATCCGGATGACCGCAACCCACAAAGGTAGTTTCGCGGGAATTGCACCCACCAATAAGAGCATCGTCCTAGAGGCCTGCAATGTGGTTGAAATACGCAACGGCAAGGCAATTCGGGGCCGGCTCTATGCGGATAACGCAACGCTGTTCCAGCAACTCGGCGCATTGTCCCTCCCTAGGGCGACAGCCGCCAGTTGACCGAGTCTTGTTACTCGGCCCGGAGCGCCTCCACTGGATCCACTGCCGACGCCCGCCGCGCCGGCAGGTAACTGGCGAGCATCGCCGCCGCCACTAAGACTAGTGGCACGACCGCATAGGTGAGAGGATCGAACGGGCTGATGCCAAAGAGCAGCGACTTCATCAGCCGCATCAATCCCGCTGCCGCGGCGAGGCCCAACGCCACGCCGACGCAAGCTAGCGTCAGCCCGTGGAGTACGAACATTCTTCTTAACTCGTTTGGCTCCGCTCCTAGCGCCAAACGGATTCCGATCTCGCGCCGGCGCTGCGAGACTGCGTACGAGATGACGCCGTAGAGGCCGATGATCCCCAGGACTAGCGCCATCGAACCAGCGATCCCCAACATCACGAGTGTGAATGAGGTTCGCGCCAGCGATTGATCGTAAATTTCCTGCATCGTTCGGACCGACGCCACCGGGAGGCTCGCATTCACCGACCAAACGGCTTGCCGGACCTGGTTGAGAAAGCTCTCGGTGCCGGCGCGCTCGCTCCGGATCACGAAGGTGACGGTGCGAAGGGCGTTCAGCGGTGAAGGCCCGAAAATATTGGGCCCGATGGAAGGCCAATACACGATTTCGGGTGATTTCTGATCGACGCCGTTCTCACGGACGTCCTGGACGACGCCGATCACTTCCCGCCACGGCGTCCCTGGGAACTCGCGGATTCGCTTTCCGACAGCGGAGGATGGCGAGCCCCACAACTCGCGGGCCAGGTTGTCGGAGAGGATCACCACCGGTCTGAGGCTGTAAACCTCAGTCCACGTCAGGTCGCGGCCTGCAACGATTCGTGTGCCGGCGGTGTGAAAGAATTCGGGCGAAACATACTTAAAGAAACGGAGCGGCGGGATTTCGTTGGCTGGATAGGTCTTGTTTTCGGCAAAGATGCTATCCCACATGGATCCGAAGCCTTCCATAGGCATGGCGTTCGCAAACCCGACCGAGGTCACCCCCGCAATCGCCGCCAGCTTGTCCTGGATGTCGTTCTGGATCCGGATCACTTGTTCCGGTTTCGCAATCAGGGACTCCGGAATGGAGATTCGCATGGTTTGAAGATGATCCACTGTCGTGTATCCAGGCTCGACGGTTCGCAATGCCTGAAATGTGCGGATCATCAGGCCAGCGCTTACCAGCAGCACCAAGGCCAGAGCCACCTGAGCCACCGCTAGAATGTGGCGGGTGCGATGACGTTTCCGGCTCACGCTGGTGGTTCGACCCGCGCTGCCTAGAGTCGCGGAAATCCGTGGTCCGGAGTACTTCAGCGCCGGAATCAATCCGAACAGCAGACCGGAGAGCAGCGAAAGACCAAGAGTGAATCCGAGCGCTGTCGCGTTGAGCGAAATCTCACTCAGGCGAGGCAGATTCGCCGGTCCTATTGCCGCGAGAAGATGTAACCCGGCCACGGCCAATCCTGTTCCAAGCGCCCCACCCCCGAGCCCCAGCATGACGCTTTCCACCAGCAGTCCGCGGACGATTCTTCCCCAGCCCGCGCCGATCGCGGCTCGAATAGCGAGCTCTTGCTGACGTGCCTCCGCTCGCACCAACAACAAATTCGTTACGTTGGCGCAGGCGATCAGCATCACCAGGCCGATGGTGCCCATCACCACCCACAGAACGTCGCTGACATTGCCGACCACCTCTTGTTTGAGAGCACGAAGAGCGGGCGTAATCCTCCAGGTCTCATAAATGTTTCCATTGGTGCCCGGTCCGTTCGACCAAGAGGCCATCCACACTGGGAGCAGCCGAACCATATCGGCATTCGCTTGTGCGATGGTGACTCCCGGTTTGAGGCGCGCGATGCCCTGAAATCCGAAGCCGGCCAGGATCACCCTGCCGCGATCGAACGCTACCGGCACGATCACGTCGAACTCTGCGTTGACAAGCCGGAAGCCCTGGGGCATGACGCCGACGATTTGCCGCGGGCGCGAGTCGAGGGTGATGTTTCGACCAATTGCCGAGCGATCTCCGCCGAAACGCCGCTGCCAATAGCCGTAGCTGAGCATCACGGTTTCCCGGCCGCGCGGAATTTGATCGGTGGCTGAGAGCCAACGGCCCGCCACGGGTGGAACGTCCAGCGCCTGAAGCACGCCATCGCTGACTACAACAGTGCGGACTTGTTCCGGCTCAGCCAAACCTGTGACGTTCGCCGTGCCGGTCACCCAGACGCCCAGTGATTGAAATGTGCGGTTGTGCTCGGCGTAGGTGAAATACATGGAGGGCGACAGGAGGAGGCCGTCGGAGAAGCTCGCCAATCCCGCGGCGCCCGGAGCGACTTGCCGCAGCGCCACGAGCTGCTCGGAGTGCGGGTATTTTAACGGCCTGAGCAGCACGCTATTGACGACGCTGAACACGGCCGTGTTGGCGCCGATTCCGATGGCGATCGTCAACAAAGCAACCACGGTGAATACGGGATTGTGGCGCAGCGAGCGCAGCCCGTAGCGTACGTTCTGGCTGAGGGCATCGAGAAACGCGATGGTATTCATGCGATAGATCTCCTCTCGGATGAGAGTGCTGTTGCCTAGTTTTTTGCGAGCCGCGCGGCGTGCTTTTTCCGGCGGCATTCCACGAGCTATGTTTTCGTCCGTTTCGATCTCTTCGTAAGACTCGATCTCAGCGAGCCGCTCGCGGTCCCATTTCGCTCGCCGAAAAAAACGCTGGAGGCCCATAGCGTTTACTCCGAGGCCGGTTTCAGGATGCGGCCGATGGCGCGAACTAGTGGGCTGTCCGCTCTGAATCTTTAGCATGCTGAGACGCGGTGACGATAATCGGTGTACTTCCATTGGAAAGGTTTTGCGGTTTTTCCATAGAGCCGGATATAGCGCATGATCTT
>JBEKRO010000078.1:0-32188 GCA_049518655.1 Bryobacteraceae bacterium
GAAGCTGATTGATGTACTCCAGCATGATCACTCCGGTTTGCACCGAAACGCCGAACAGCGCAAGAAATCCGACGCCAGAAGACACGCTGAAATTAGTGTGTGTGACCAGCAGCGCCAGTAGCCCGCCGATGCGAGCCAGCATCACGTTCACCAGTATTAGCGTGGCCCATTTGAACGAGCGAAACATGCTGTAGAGAATGACGTAGATGAGCAGGATAGTGAGCGGCACCACGATGCGCAGCCGGGCGTCCGCTCGCTTTTCACTTTCGTACTCGCCTTCCCAGTCAATGTGATAGCCACGCGGCAGCTGAACTTTCTCGGTTACGTTTTTGATTGCATCCTCAACCGCACCTCCCAGATCGCGGCCGCGCACGCTGTACTTGATGGCGACGTAGCGCTGGTTGCCCTCCCGGTAAATCTCGGAGCCTCCGTCGCGTTCTTCCACCTTGCAGAGCTGTGCGAGCGAAACTCGTTCGCCGGTAGGGGCCAACAGACGAATGTTCTGGATCGCCTCCTTGGTGCTGCGGTACTTCGGGAGATAGCGCATCACCAGGTCATAGCGTGCCTCGCCTTGTAACACTTGCGTGAGAGCATTCCCTCCCGCGGCGGTACTAATGGCATCCTGAACGTCGGCGACGTTGATCTGATAGCGCGCGGCCTGCTGTCGATCGACGATGAAGTTGTCGCTGGGCTGACCCAGCACCTGAAACACTCCCAGGTCCTCAATCCCCTTTACCTTCCCCATGATTTTGGCGACCTCTTCAGCCTTGTCCTCAAGAATGTGTAAATCGTCGCCATAGACTTTCGTTGCAAGCTGTCCCTTCACTCCGCTGACCGCTTCCTCCATGTTGTCCGCGATCGGCTGGGAGAAGCCCCATACCACACCCGGTAGTTTTTCCAACTCACGGTCCATGGCCGCGATCACCTCGTCCTTGTTCTGATGAAAGGCCGGCCGCCATTGTTCTTTGGGCTTCAGGTCGACAAAATATTCGGTGTTGAAGAAGCCTGTGGTGTCGGTGCCGTCGTCCGGACGCCCCGTTTGACTGGTGCATTGCGTTACTTCGGGCCAGGAGCAAAGTATGAGCCGCGCCTGATTCGATAGCCGAATGCCTTCCGTTTGACCGGTACTGGGAGCGAGGGTGCCGCGCACCCACAGGGCTCCCTCGTCCAGATGCGGAAGAAACTCGGAACCAATGAACCCGCCAAGCCACAGGTACAGCGCTACGGCTCCGCCCGCAAACCCGACGGCGACAGTAACAAGGCGCAGGCGAATCGCCATTCTGAGGGCCTTGCGGTACCCAATCGTCAGCCAGGTCATCACCGGGTTGTGCCATTCGCGTGTGCCTTTGGGGAAGAAAAGACTAGCGAGCGCGGGCGCGATAACCAGAGAAAAAATAATGGCGCCCAGCAGAGCAAACGCCACGGTCCAGGCCATGGGCTTGAACAATCGCCCTTCCACGCGCTGCAGCGTGAAGATGGGCAGGTACGCGGTGATAATGATGCCGACGGCGTAGAACACCGGTCGCTGGACCTCGTGCGCGGCATCGGAGATCTTCTGTTTCGCCGTTCTGTTGTCCTGGTCGCGGCGGCTGAGGTGACGAACGATGTTTTCGACCATCACCACGGCGCCATCCACAACCATTCCGAAGTCTAGGGCGCCGAGAGAAAGCAAGTTTGCCGGAATGCCCTTGAGGTTCAAACAGGTCGCGGCGAACAAGAGGGAAAACGGAATGGTGAGAGCTACGATGATTGCTCCGCGAACATTCCCGAGAAAGAGAAAGAGGATAATTACCACCAGGATCATGCCATCCCTGAGGTTGTCCAGCACCGTATGCGTCGTGTAACGCACCAGGTCGCTACGGTCGATGAGCGGCACCACTTTCACGCCCTTCGGCAGAATTGTATTGTTGAGTTCCTCTACCTTCCTGTGAATTCCCTCCAGCGCCGCCTCGGCCTCGGCCCCTTTGCGCAGCAGCGCAATCCCTGAAACCACATCGTCGTTGTCGATGAGCTTTCCATCCTCGTGCCGGATCGCTTTGGCAAACTGGCCCAGCCGGATCTTGGGACCCTGGGAAACGACGGCGATGTCTTTCACGCGGAGCGCAGTGCCGTTTTTGGCCATGATCACGGTGTTTTCGATGTCCTGAACGTTCTTGACCAGGCCCACTTCCTGAATGTTGATCTGCTGCAGGCCGGCTTCCACAAAGCTTCCGCCCGCATTGGCGTTGTTGTTGGTGAGTTGTTGCTCTACTTGCCCGATGCTCAGGCCATAGGAAATGAGCTTATCGGGGTCCACACGAACCTGATATTCACGCGTCGGGCCGCCGAAGCTGGCAACATCCACGATGTTGGGAACGGCCTTGAAGTTCTTCTCCACCACCCAGTCTTCCAGCGACTTCAACTCCATCACGTCATACGCCGGGTTGGTGCTGTGCAGCGTGAAGAAATAGATCTGTCCGGCCGGGCTCCAATCGGTTTGCATCTGCGGACTCACGCCCGGTGGAAGATTGACTTGCGTTAACCGCTCCAGGGTTCGCTCGCGATCCCGGAAGTTCTCTTCTTCGTCGTCGAAAATGAGCTTGATATCCGACAGGCCGAACAACGAGAACGACCGCAAATGGGTCACGTGCGGCATCCCGTTCATCACGATCTCCAGCGGAATTGTGATCTGTTGCTCGATTTGCTCGGCGGAGATTCCCGGCCACTGGGTAACAATCTCCACGTAGTTGTCCGCCACGTCCGGATACGCTTCCACGGGAAGCTGGTGAAACGAAATCGCACCCCAACCGAAAAGCAGAAGCGCCGCTGCGAGTACGAGAAAACGGTTTTCCAGTGCGAAATCAACCAGCTTGCGAATCATCTATTGCTCCACGGTGTTCTGGAATACGAGTGCGTTGGATATCACCTGATCGCCTGATTTAATTCCCCTGACGATCTCCTGCATGTTGTCGGGCAGCATGTTTCCGGCGGTCACTTCTTCACGCCGGAAGCGGCCATTTCCTAATGGCGTGTAGACCCACTGGCGATCGTGCAGGTGTAAAATCGCGCTGGCCGGCACAGTGGCGCGTTTTTCCATCGTCTCGCCGTGGAACGTAGCGGTGACGAACATTCCGATCCGCATCAGACCGGGATTCTCCACCTCTAGCCGGACCTTCGCGGTGCGTATGTTGGGGTCGATAATCGGCAGAATATTGCTGATCCGTCCCTTCAGAACCCGGTCCGGATAAGCGACGAGATGGATGTCCGCATATTCGCCAATATGCACCTGCGCCATATTGTTCTCCCAGACATCGCAGATGATCCACACGTGCGACAGGTCGGAAATCGTGAACGGATTTGGCGCCGTATAAGACTGTACCGCCGATTGATCGGTGATTTGCTGGTCAGTGATGGTTCCCGGAACCGGAGCAAAAACTTGAACAATGGGGGTGGGACGATCCGGGTCCGCGCCGAGCAGCCCGACTTGTTCCTTCGCAGTCTCCGTGACGATTTTGGCGTCGTCGAGCGCCGTCTGCGTACCGACTTCCGCGTTTTGCGCGATTTCCAAGCCACTCTTCGGGATGGCCCCGTGTTCGAACAGCAGCGTGGCGCGATCGAGTTGTATCTTGGTCAATCGTTCGTTGTCTACTGCGAGTTGTTCGTTTTTGACGGCCTGGCGGTAATTGGAGAACGCGTTCGCCATATCCGGGCTCCGCACCTTGAACAGAAGCTGGCCTTTTTTCACCTGGTCACCCAACCGCGCGTCGATTTCGACAATTCGCCCGGTGGCCAGCGAGGGCACCGGCACTTGCTTCGACACGTCGGGATTGACCACGCCGGTTACGTTCAGCTCGGGCGCGGCCATGCGCTCACCGGCCGTGGCGAGCGGAAACCGTTCCGGGTGATCCACCTTGAAATTGTTAGCGTCCAAGTCGGGTTCCACGGTGATAGGGGCCGGGCCCGTGTTCGCTTCCACCTTGTCCTGGGCGCTCACTTTCCTTTCACATCCGGTGATGAAAAGGCATGCGCCCACGCACAGAGTTGCTGCGATAACGAATGGGTGATTCATTGTAAGACCTCGCGACCAACGGCCATGTTCATCTGCGCGGCCGCTGTTAGATAGGAACCAATCAAATTCAGGTAAGCCAATCGAATATCCCGGTTGGCTTTCTCCGCATCCAAGTAATCCAGCAAAGAGGCCCCGCCATTTTGGTAAGAAAACGAAATCTTGTCGCGAGTATCGTTCGCCAACTTCAGATACTTCTCTTTGTAAGGACGGAGCAGATTCACGGCGCTGACCAGCGTCACATATGCCGAATCGACATCGTTGTATACCTGCGCTTCCGCCGCATCTCGCAGCCGCTCATTGCGTCCAATGTCGATCTTGGTTAGCTCTTTCTGTCCTTGATTCCGGTCGAAGATGCGCAATGGAATACTAATGCTTCCACCCATCGTTTCGTTGGCGAATGAGTTGGCGAATGAAGGATTGTGCGAGTACCAAATGCTGAACGTCGGGTCCGTTGAACCGTTGGCCACGGCCAGTTGGTAGGTGATCCTGGCCAATTCGACGTTTTGCACCGCAGCTTTCAAGTCCGGCCGACCTTCCAGGGCGATGTTCCGGAATTCCTGCTGAGGCATTAATTCCTCTTTGAAATCGAACGGTCCCGACACGTCGAACTGCTCGATTGGGGTTCGATCGTTCAGGAGCATCAGAAGCTGGATCTTGGCGGTCCGAAGATTCACCACGGCCGTTTCAAAATCCGACTCAAACTGCACGCGCTGCAATTCCAGCCTGTCCAGATCCACTTGAGCCAAGTCGCCGGCCTTGAAGCGCGTGCGATTCACCTCCAGCTCCCGATCCCAGTAAGTCAGGTTCTCCTTGGCATTTTCGAGCACCGCCTTGGCTTGCAAGGTTTGTACGAAAGCACTGCGCAAGTTAAATACCAGGCCGCGCTCCTGGTCCAAATAGGTAGAATCCGCGACGGCGGTGGATTCCTTGGCTTGGTCCCGCCGCAACTCCCGCTTGTGCTGGCGTTCGTGCAGGTAACTAAAGGCTGGCGTTTCCACCACGCCGCTGAACGGCCGCCAAACTCCTAAATTCCTGCTGATTTGAAAACCATCCGCCGATAGAGTGAAATCCGGATTGGGCCGAAGGTAGGCGGTAATCTCCGCTGCTCGCGATTCATCTATATTGAGCTGCGCGGCTTTCAAAGTCGGATTCGCGCTCTTGAACTTTTCCTGGATCTGCTGCCACGTGAACGCGGTCTGGGCTGGGAGCGTCGCAATCGATATTCCAGCGAGCACTATGCGCCTAAGCCATCTCGATGATGCAAACTTCATAAGGAAAGATTTTGGACTGCGTTGAACGGGGCAGTAGACTTGACTTTAGCCCCGGCCAGCGTAGGACTCCACTGATCTTGCTTCCAAACGCCGAGTCGTTCGATTATCTTTTGGAGCCCTTTCGATAACGTCGATTAGTTCGTGCGGTCTTGCGGTGACCGACCCCGATCTTTCGGCCGAAGGCCTTGGCAGTGGCGCCGATTGGCCCTACCATTCTGTGCATGGAGTTCTCGAAGCTCGAGCCCCGGCCTCACGGACAGGAGCGACCGGCTGAGCAAACCACCCGCTCCCGAATACGGATCATCCTGCTCGACGATCACCTGCTTTTTCGCGAGAGCCTCGCCCGGCTCCTGGTCTCCGAACGCGATTTCGAAATGGTGGCGCAATGCACCACGTCGGCCGACGCCTTGAAGAGCCTGAAACGCTCCGGAGCGGATGTGATCCTGGTGGATATCGGCATCGCGAAGGAATTCATTCCTTGGGCGCGAAAGGTACGCTATCGCGGGAAATCCCTGGTCATCGCTAGAAAACTGGATGCGACAGGCTCTGCGGTGGTACTGAGATATGGCGCCTCTGGTATTTTTCTAGCGTCCGATTCTGCTAGCCGCCTGATACAGGCCATACGGCTCGTCGCCAGCGGGGAGGCCTGGGTGGACCAGAAGGTGGTTCAATTCCTCGCCGAGCGCTACCCGCACTTTGAGACAAAATGGCAGGGCAACCTTACCGAAAGGGAACTTACCGTTCTACACGGGGTGGTTGACGGGTTATCGAACAGAAAGATCGGCGACCAGATCGGCGTGTCCGAATCCACGATCAAAGCCACTTTGCAGCACTTGTTCAAAAAGAGCGGCGTCCGAACAAGAAGTCAGCTTGTCAGGATCGCGCTGGAGGGTCCGCCGGTCGCTAGCTTACCGGCAAAGGTCGAAAGTTCATTATGACGATAATCCGGGGTTCACAACACATCGCGGAACTGTTCCAGCGCCACGCGAACCAGCTGCGCGCGTGTGCGGACGTTCGTCTTGGCGAAGAGCTGCTGTAACGTGTTCTTAATTGTACTTTCCGAGACTTCCATCCGGCTGGCTATTTCCTTGTTCGCTAGACCTTGAACCAAAGAACGCAGCACCTCCATCTCGCGGTCCGTCAACAGTACTCGTTCTTGATGTTCGGAGGGTGACAAATTGGAACTGGTGGCGTCGGTCTCCTCTGTTACGTCGGCGATGATCGCGGCAAGTTTCGGCGTCGTTCCCTCCTTATACGTTGAGAACCAAACGTCCGCGGTGAACGATTCGCCATTGCCACGATGGCCCCGGCATTGCATGGAAGCGCGGAACTGCGGAGCCTCTTCCCACCGCAAAGCGTGATGTAATTCAGGCAGAAACGCCGAGACGGGATTCCCAATCAATTTTCCGTCGCGGGGCGCCATCAGTTCCACGGCCGCCTGATTGGCCAGTTCGATGAAACCGCGCTCATCGACCGTTACGATGGCCGCCGGACTGGTTTCCACCAGGGCCTTCAATCTTTCCCGCCCTTCAAGGGTCAACCGACGATTGCGCACCAGTTCGGCGACGAACAGTCCGCAGCCCGCCAGCGCCAGCGTCTCGAAAGATAAACGAACCGTTGACCGGTCGAGTGAACTGAAAATCTCACTTAGCACTGCACAGCCAGCGCCAAGCAAGCCGATGGTCCAGCGCGGAAGGAACCCCGCTGCCAGCATGATGGGGAATAAATAGAGAACGCCGAACGCGACAAACGGTTTCGTCCACCAGTCCGC
The DNA here is from genome assembly GCA_049518655.1 of Bryobacteraceae bacterium. Lineage (GTDB taxonomy): Bacteria > Acidobacteriota > Terriglobia > Bryobacterales > Bryobacteraceae > Palsa-89. The sequence continues at coordinate 7,091 of JBEKRO010000078.1, forward strand.
AAGGGCGATGATCAAAATGATTGCGGCGCTCGCTAGCAGAACAGCGGTTCGATTGCTTTCTTCCCACACTCGTTCCAGGCGCCACATGCGTTTCGGATTTGGAGTGCCCATTATCTCATCGCTATTCCGCCTGGGCTGCACAATAAAACGATTAGCCAATAGAGTTGGACCAGAAGCTCGCACGGGCATTCTGACGATCCGGCGGCTCGACGCGTTGTCGGCTCGCAGGTTGTAGTGGCGGCCAGAAGCTTCAATCAAACGATTATCCTCGGTACAATTGACGCTGGAAGAGTCGTGCGCTCCTCACTAGATAACAAATCTACGCGAACCTTGCCCAAGAAGGCATAAAAAACTTCGATAGCTTTCTTGAATCCGGTCGATAACGAAAGCCCCGATGGCGGGCTTGCAATTTGACGGCTCAACATCTTACAAGTGAGCGTAAGAAGTAGCCGAGAAGTTACCTATCCAAAGATAATCGTTACTATCGAATGGTTGGCCTCGCGATGGTCGGGAGCACTACACATTACTAGTGCCTGCGAAGTGCGATAGAGTAACCAAGAGTGATCAACTGGGCGGCAGCAATCGTGATTTCTCCCATGACGCTACTCGCGCAATGGCCCGCGTACCAGACGCCTTCCGCACCCCGGCTAGCGAATGGAAAAGTGAATATGGATGCGCCTGCTCCCAGAACCGCCGACGGCCATCCCGATCTCTCCGGCGTTTGGGACCGAGGCATGGTTCCGGGCGCGCCACCGCCAGCTCCGGCAAACACGCTGGGCACAGCGCCGCCAAAAGGCCCTCGGCCTTTCCAAGATTTGCCGTCACTGTTTCCCGACGGCCTGCCGTTCCAGATGTGGGCCGCCGACCTTCGCAAGCAGCGCCTGGCCGAACACAGCAAGGACCATCCGGACGCGCACTGTTTACCGCTCAACCCGGTGCAGCTTCACAGCCATCCCCAACCTCGCAAGATCATGCAGGAACCGGGGCTGATTCTGATCTTGTACGAGGCCAACGATGGCCGCCGCCAGATTTTCATGGATGGCCGCGCGTTGCCGGATAGCGACGCCGATCCGTGGTGGTTCGGCTATTCCGTTGGCAAGTGGGATGGTGACACGCTGGTGGTCCAAACCACGGGTTTCCGCGAGCCCGGCTGGATTGACGAGGAAGGCACGCCCATCAGCAACGCCGCTCGCGTAACCGAGCGATTCCGGCGTTTGAACTACGGCACGCTTGAGATCGAAATCACGGTGGACGATCCCAAGACTTTTACCCGGCCCTGGACTTACAAGCTGAACCAGCGCTTGATGCCCGATACAGAACTGATCGAATTTGTCTGTTTGGAGAATAACACCAGGCTGCAGCACTTGGTCGGAAAGTAACCGAACCGCGTGACTTACACAACCGCGCATGTAGTAAGCGGTATTTAAAGGAGGCGTTTATGCGCCGCATCATCACCTGTATCGCGTTTTTTGCCGCCGGCATCGGAGTAGGAGCTTTTCTGATGCAGCCCGGCCGAGCCCAGACCACTCCGGTTTCCGGGTTGCGCCTGAATCACGTCGGAATCTATGTGAAGGATTTCGACGAGTCTATGCGCTTCTACACCCAAACCATGGGCTTTCGCGAAGCCTTCACTATAAAGAATTCCGATGGCAAGCCGGTTCTCGCCTATCTTCAGATCACTCGCGACACGTTCCTGGAGTTGGCGCCCGCCACAGCCGAGCGCCCGGCCGGCCTAAGCCACATCGGCATTTGGCCGGAAGATCTGACGGCAACTGTCGCCGCGTTGCGCTCGCACGGCGTCATGGTGGCTGATCCTCGCACCGGTTCCACCAAAACCAGCATCACCAACGTCATCGATCCCAACGGCGTCCGGTTGGAGTTGGTCGATTTTCTGGCCGGCTCGCTTCCTAAGAAAGCGATCGACGACTGGAAGCAATAATGGAGGAGTGGAAGTAGGAACCGCGCGAACCTTAGCGATGGCAGTTGTCGCTCTTGCTATCGGCGTTGCCTCATGCTTTGCGGAGCTGAACGACAAACTGTCTCCCGCGCTCGATCACCCCGCGATCGGATACTTCAACTACTTGAAGCATCCGCCCAGAGATGCCGTCGCGGATTTGAAGCGTAGGGTCGAGGAAGGCGAAATCCAGCTCAAATTCGATGGCGAAAAAGGCTATCTGCCTGCGGTGCTCCAAGCCCTCCATGTCCCCATCGAGTCGCAGATGGCCGTTTTTTCGAAAACCAGCCTGCAAGCGGCGCGTATCGAGCCCAGTAACCCGCGCACCATCTTTTTCAACGACTCGGTGTCGGTGGCCTGGGTCCACGGCGGCTTCATCGAATTGGCCGCGCAAGATCCCGAGCAGGGCGTGATGTTCTACACCGTGGAGCAGCAATTTGGAGCGCGACCTGCATTTATCCACCGCGACGACTGCTTGAGTTGCCACCACTCCGACGTCAGCCTCGGCGTTCCCGGCATGATCCTGCGCAGTTTATACACCATGCCGGACGGCAGTCCAAAGCTGATTCTCGGCGGATTCACTACCGACCATCGCAGCCCGTTCGAAGAGCGCTGGGGCGGCTGGTATGTCACAGGCACCATGGCGCACGGCCGGCACATGGGAAATGCCCTGCTCGCCGATCCCGATCATCCCGAATCGATGATCACTCCTCAGACGCTCCACGAGAGCTCGCTCCAAGGCAAGTTCGACACCAAAGTTTATCTTTCCCCTCACAGCGACATCGCGGCGCTGCTGGTCTTCGATCATCAGATGTATATGACCAACCTGATCACCCGCGTGGGATGGGAAGTCCGCTGCGCTTTGTATGACAAGGCGGCCACGCGCGCACTCGGCGAGTTACTTCGTGAATCCGCTAACGAACTCGTGGATTATCTGCTGTTCATCGATGAGGCGCCGCTTCCCGGTCCTGTCCACGGCACTTCGGGTTTTGCCGAAAGCTTCGCAGCCCGGGGACCATTCGATAGCCACGGCCGATCGCTGCGGCAGCTTGATCTGCGAACGCGTCTGCTGCGCTATCCATGCAGCTACATGATTTACAGCCAGGCATTCGACAACCTGCCAGTGCAGGCGAAGAGTGCTATCTATCAGCGTATGTGGCAAATCTTGTCCAGTGCGGGGAAGGGAAATAGGTATGCTCGCTTGTCCCCCGGCGACCGCCAAGCCATCGTAGAAATCTTGCGCGAAACCAAGCCTGGCCTGCCGAGTTACTTCCAGCCAATCACCCAATAGGATTCACTGATAAAATGTGAGGCGCCGGGATTTGACGGTGGAGACGAGAGGGAGGACCGATGCATAAGCTCGTGATGATCCTGTGCGTGATGAGCGTTTCTCTCACAGCGCAGTGGCCGAATCACCCAACTCCGGGAATGCCGCGAACACCCGCCGGTAAGCCCGACCTCTCGGCTCCTGCCCCGCGATCTGTAGATGGCAAGCCGGACCTGTCCGGCGTCTGGCGGGTAAAGCAGTCGAGTTATCTAACTTACGTCACCTCGGACCTCAAGCCGGAAGAGATCCGGCCCTGGGCCGCGGCCCTGTACAAACAGCGCGCGGATGATTATCGCAAGGACTCAGACGGAATCGCCTGTCTCCCGCCAGGCCCCAAAGCTGGTATTTCGGGGCTTGCTTTCCCGATGAAGATCGTTCAAACACCGAATCTGGTGGTGGTCCTCTACGAATACGAGACGATTTATCGGCAGATTTTTACCGATGGCCGTGGACTACCGGAAGATCCCAACCCCACCTGGATGGGCTACTCGATTGGACACTGGGACGGAGATACGCTGGTGGTTAATACCGCCGGCTTCAATGACCGGAGCACGCTTGATCTGGGAGGGCATCCTCATACTGAGGCTTTGCGCGTGACGGAGCGGTTCCACCGCCGCGACGCCGGCCATATCGATCTGCAGGTGACGCTCGACGATCCAAAGGCGTACACCAGGTCCTGGACACTGCCTGTCGAACTCGATCTGATCCCGGACAATGAACTGATCGAATATGTTTGTGAAAACGAGCGCGATGCACGACACCTGGTGGGCAAGATGGGCGACGAGTTCCGTGTTCCGGTGGAAGTCCTGGCTCAATACGCCGGCACGTACGGATCACCCACATCCCCTTCCGACGTAGTGGTCGCCTTGGAAGGGAACCGTTTCACGATCAATACCAGCGGAGGGGGAGAGATCCCGCTTATCGCGCACTCGGAAAACAACTTCACGATGGAAGGAACCGGTGTGGACTTCGTCAGGGATTCAAAAGGCGCGGTCACCGCAATGATCCAGCACTGGGTGGAAGGCGACCGGTACTTCGCCCGCCGGAAATAATCTTCGGCAACAACTGGGATCTCACGGCCGGCTGCGCTGGGCTACCTGGGCGTACGCGCCCCGGGCCTCTCGAAGAATGGGAATATCCTGGTCGGCATCTTTCCACAACGCAAAAAACTCTTCATATTCGCGCCGGCTGGCCGCGCTGTCGCCCTGCAGCGCATAGGCCTGCGCCAGACCTATATGCGCGAGCGGGTAATAGGGCGAAATAGGATCGACGCCCTGGTTTTTCACGATCTTCTGGAATTCCCTGGCAGCATCCGTTCCCATGTGGGCCGCCAAATATGCTTCTCCCCGGATGTAGGGCACCGTGAAGTCGCGGAGCTCGAAAGGCACGGCGTTGCGGAGCAGATCGACTGCGTGCGCCGGTTGCCCGCGCCTGATGGCCACCTCCGCCCGAATCCTGGGAACGCCGACTTCATTGACGAGAGTGTCTAGCGGGCGTCGCCGAGCCAGGTCGTCAGCGAGCGATTCCGCCCGGGTCAGGTCGCCGATCTGCGCCAGAATCAGCGCGGCATCGTCTGAAACATTCGCACCTTCCAACGTCAACGCGGCGGCAGCGCGCTCCCTCGCTTCGTTAAAATTATGGAAAGCCGCCTCAATGGATCCCTGCGTTTCCACCGCGGCGGCAGCGTTGTCCGAAAACCCGTTCTTGCGAGCCGCCGCGAAAGATCGCCGAAACAGTTCGCGCGAGTCGCGGAGTCTGCCGGCAGTTGCCGCAGCCGACGCCTCATACATGAGAGTTTCGTCCTCCGTGGACTTGCCGATGCCCCACTCCGCCTGGCGCTGCATGGTTCCGGCGGCCCGTTCGGCGAATGCGATCTGATAGAGGATGCCGTGAATACCCCAGCGTTCCAGGTGTTTGGCGATTGCGGCGTCAGCGATGGATTTGGCTTCCGCGTAACGATTAGCGCGTTTGTACGCCCTGGCTATCGTCTCGTATGGAAATTCATGATTCGGGTTGAGCCGTACAGCCTCCTTGGATACTTCGATGGCCTTTTCATATTGGCCGAGGTCCGTATATTTGTTTCCAAGATTGTTAAATGGAATCCAGTCTCGCGGGTACGCAGTCCTCCAAATTTCGTAGTTGTCGATGGTCTTGCCGGCTTCTCCGCTAACGTTCTCGTAATACCGGGCGGCCAGGTAAAGCCGCTCCCGCTCGCTGGTGCGTTCTCTCAATTGGAACGCTTTTCCCAGATACTCCTTAGCCAAGCTGCTCTCGCTCAGGTTGGCGTACGCCGCGCCCAGCCGCCCATAAGCGAGGGTGAATTGTGGATCGATCTCGCTGGCCTGCTTGAAGAAAGGAATGGACTCGGCGACTTTACCTTGCCGGCGTAGCTCATCTCCCAGTGCGAACATTTTCAAAGCGTCGAGCGAGCCGGTAGTGACCTCTTCGACGGGTGCACCGAACTTCCGGATCGAATCGCGAGACTCGCCCAGCTTGGCGCGAATCTTGCCGGCGGAATCGTCCAGCGCCCTGAGTACCCGTTCCTTGCTCTCCGCTTCGGCCTCGGCTTCCGCGAGCACGCCGCCGGTGGTGCAATTCAAGGCTTCGAGCGTTAGCACGTAGCGATTCCCCAGGCTGGCGATAGAGCCGTTCACCACAGCCTTAGCTGAATTGCGCTGGCAGATTTCGAGGCCTACCTGTTTCGTGATCGGCTCTTCCGGGCGGCGGCGCATGTATTCCAGTGTCTGCCGCACATCTTGATCCGGCAGGATGTTCAAGTAGGGCGACTGGCTGATTTCAACTTCGAGCACCTTTTTCAACGTGCCGTCAAACGCTGGGTCGCCGGTCCGGTTCTCGAAATCCGCCAGGACGATAGAGTCTTGTTCCGTGATGAGCGGCTTGGCGTGCCGAACCGCAAACCAGACTCCGCCGCCCACTGTCAGAATCACGAAGGCTATCACCAGAAGCCTTAAATGAGCCAGCCGATAGCGGGGATGCGGAACGGCGGGCGCGGAGGCAGGTTGCGGCGCTGGCTCGACCGCCTTGGCAGACTCAACGGTAGCCTCCGGGCCGCCGGAGCTTACGGGAGCGATAAAACGATACCCTACGCGAGGCAAAGTCTCGATGTAGCGGGGGTTGTCGGCTGAATCCCCCAACGCTTCCCTCAGTTTCTTGATCGCGCTGTTGAGACTATGCTCGAAATCGACGAACGTTTCGGCGGACCAGAGGCTTCTGCGTAACTCATCGCGAGTGACCACCTCGCCTGGCCGCTCCAGGAATATCGCCAGAATTTTGAAAGGCTGGCCAGGCACGCGGATCAGCAACCCGTGCTTACGCAGTTCGCCGGACGGAAGGTTGGCCTCAAAGACACCGAATCGCACCACCGGCTTTTGAGCTTGCTCGGCCATCCAGGACCTCGGATCGAATCATCTTATCACCCTTTATTACCGCCTCAGCCAGGGGCGATCACCTGGATGTTTATCGTCAATGTTTCTATGGAGTTATGCGGTTATCAAAAAACCTTAGGCTGGAGTATTGTCACCTGCCCGACTTCCCCTCATACTCGTCTGGCTTGAGAAACTCAAGCGCGCCTCAAAGGAGTGAAGCATGCGAAGACAAACATTGCGAAGTCTGTTGTTTCTATCGTCGCTGGCCCTATGCAGCATCGCCAGCGCGCAAACCTGGTATGCCGTAAATACCCAGTTTCCCGTCGGCATCGCTCTGCAGCTCACCGATGGGAGCATCCTGATACAACAATTCGACACTTCGCACTGGTGGAAGCTCACGCCAAACAACGAGGCTAACTATGCCCAAGGGACATTCACGCAAGTGGCCTCCTTCCCGGCGTCACTAAAGTATGCCCCCCTGTATTTCGCATCTGCTGTATTGCCGGACGGCCGGGTCATTGTGGAAGGCGGCGAGTTCAACTACGGAGTGTCGCCGACTGGTAGCGATACCACGAAGGGAGCGATCTTCGATCCAACGGTAGCTCCCAATGGCAAGTGGACGGCGGTGCCAGGTCCCAAAGGCTGGACTACCATTGGTGATGCATCGAGCGTGGTTCTACCCGACGGGACCTTCATGCTTGCAAATTGTTGCGCTCTCCCACCGCAAGCGGCTCTGCTGGACGCAAAGACATTGACCTGGACAGTCCTCACCAGCACAAAGGGATACATAGGCAAGGCCGACGGCAACGACGAGGAGGGATGGACGCTGCTGCCCAATGGAAAGGTGCTAACGATAGACACCTACTGGCCAGCCTCCGACTACTATAATCCCACTGGCAAGAACTCGGAGATCTACGACCCGAGCACGGGAACGTGGACCAGCGCCGGAAACACGGTGGAACAACTCTGGGATTCCCGAGCCGCATGCGGAGAGGCGACTTCGAACGAGATCGGACCGGCCATACTACGCCCCGACGGAACGGTCTTTGCAACCGGCGCCAATAGTTGCCCAGGCACTGCTGGCCACACCGCGGTTTACAACTACCTCACCGGAGTTTGGACAGCCGGAAATGACATACCAGGTGGCAACGATATCGCCGACGGTCCAGCGGCCCTTGTGACTAACGGCCACGTTTTGATTGACACGAACCCGGGCTACGGCAATAATCCCAGCACCATCTATTCGGTGAACGGGACGGGATACAACACGATTCCCCAACCGGTGGGCCTGAATCCCAGTAACACCGAGGGCGCCCGCTTTTTGCTTACTGCCGAGGGCACGATCCTTTTGACCCACTTGGGCTCCAATAATATGTGGTTCTTTCACCCCGCAGGGACGTACGAGGCAGCGTGGCAGCCCCACATCTGTGCGGGTTGTTATCCGGCGACTGGCTCCATAGGAAGCACTTACACCGTGAGCGGCACCCAGTTCAACGGACTTTCGCAAGGCGCGGCCTTCGGAGACGACGCCCAATCTGCCACCAACTACCCTCTAGTGCTGATCACCAACAATGCAACCGGGCACAAACACTTTGCGCGAACCCACAGCTTCAGCACGATGGCGGTAGCCACGGGCAACAAAATGGTGAGCTGTAAGTTCGAGATCTTGCCGGGTACGGAGACAGGCGACAGCACCATGGTAGTGATCGCCAACGGTATCCCGTCGGATCCCGTTGGAATCATCATAGAGCAGTAGCCATAGTCAAACGCCCGCTACCAAGTAACTGTCAAACAAATGCAGACTCGGGCTTGCCCATTTGAGGCGTAGCCCGAGTTTCGGTGATTATGCACTTGACAAACAAGTGCCATTTGGCGCATACTCAAAACATGAAGAACGCGCCATCGATCATAGACGTAAAAAACAAGTACGGATCGACTGAAACTTGCGTCAAGTACCTCGAAGCGGTGCGATGGCCCGAAGGTGTTCGCTGCCTGTCCTGTGGCGGCGATAAGATTTCCAAATTTGTCACGAACGAGACCACGCGCGAACGGACGAACCGCAAGGGTGTGACGAAAGAAGTTCGCGTACCGGCCCGGCACTTGTACACGTGTCTTGAGCCATCATGCGGCTTTCAATTTAGTCCTACCGCCGGAACGATTTTTCACGATACACACCTCCCCTTGGAAAAATGGTTTCAAGCTGTAGCGTTGATGTGCAACGCCAAGAAAGGGCTCTCCGCAAAGCAAATGGAGCGCGATCTTGGCGTAACGTATCGGACGGCGTGGTACTTGAACCATCGCATCCGCAAGGCTATGGAAGATGGCGCTCCTGGCTTGCTGACGGGCGTTTGCGAAGCGGATGAAACATTCATCGGCGGCGCATTTGATCGACGCCGTAAACGTGCTCGTAATGAGAAGCAACCTGTATTCGGCGCGTTGCAACGAGCGAAGGACGGCCAAGCATCCAAGGTGCGATCCTTTCCTATTCCCGTTAGCAGCGGTTCGGTTCTCACTGCCGCCGTCAAGAATACGATCTCAACCGAAGCCGAGCTATTCATCACAGACGAATCGGGAGCCTACAAGAAGGTCGGCAGGCAGTACCAGCATGAGACCGTGAATCACATACGCCTTGAGTACGTGAGGCGCGGCGATCCGCGCTCGATTCACACGAACAGCATCGAGAACTTTTGGAGCCTCTTCAATCGCGGAATCATTGGCTCGTTCCACAAGGTTTCGGTGAAGCACTTGCGCCGCTACCTGGACGAATTCACGTTCCGGTTTAACAATCGCAAGGCCGAGGATTTGTTCGGGCTCGTGATGATGAATCTCGTGATAGCGACCGGAATCAAGTATGCGGATCTCGTGAAGAACACCGACCAGCCTAAGGACGACGCGGAGCCTTACTCTGGCCCGCGTTCTTCTTATGAGCCTTGGTAGGCTTTATGCCTTCCTTGGCGCTTGCGGGAGTTGAAATCAACTTCCGCATCACTGCATCGAAGTCGTTCTGATTGACGCGGTAATTTAGCTTTTCAGCGGCCACGATTTTCCTTCGTTACAATTAGTCTTAAATTGAAACGCCCGGCCCGAAGACCGGGGCGCTTCGATGGGATCTAGACACCCTTGACCTGCTTCGGTTTCTCTACCAAAGATAATTGAGACGCTTCCGTCTAATTTAACTCCTTTTCTGCCATCCCGTCGGAGCCGCCCGTCGCAATCATGCTCATGCAGAACGGCACGGAGCGGTCAAGGGCGCGCCAATCGGCGCGGCGTCAGCGAACTCTTGATCGCGAGTACCGTTCTGCGACTCCGACTCCGCTGACGGGCGGCGACCAGGCGGGATGGCAGTAACCTCCATCCTGTTGGTGGGCTTTGAGCAGATTTCCGCAAATTCTTGTGGCGTTCGATACGCCAGGCTGCTGTGCGGCCGTTCTGCGTTGTACTCCATCCGCCATCGCTCGATCTTTTCCTTTGCATCGGCAAGCGTCGTGAACCAGTGATGATTCAGGCACTCGTCGCGGAACCGCCCGTTAAAGCTTTCCACATGTCCGTTCTGCATCGGCCGTCCGGGCTGAATATGGATCAGCCGAATGTTTCGTTCCTCGCACCAGACCAGGAAGTGGCGGCTGGTGAACTCCGGCCCGTTGTCGCAACGAATCACTTCCGGTGTTCCTCGCTGGCTGATGATCCACTCCAACACGCGCGTCACTCGTCGGCTGGAAAGTCCGGTGTCCACTTCGATCGCAGGACACTCCCGAGTGAAGCTGTCGACGACTGTCAGCATGCGCAGCCCTCGCCCAGTAGCCAATCCGTCGGCCACGAAATCGATGGCCCATTCCTGATTGGCTCGGCTCAACAAGGTTCCCGCCGGCGCCGGTCGTACCAATCGTTTCCGCTTCAGCCGCCGCACCGCCAGATGTTCCTGGCCGTATACGCGATACACCCGTTGTGGACTCGCTCGGCATCCCCGGCGTTCCAGTAGTGCGCATAAACGCCGATATCCGAAGCGCGGCTTCTGACGCGCCAGTGCGATCAGCTCGCGACGCAGCTCCGCGTTGCGGTCCGGCCGCGGCCGATATCGGTAACTGCTTCGATCCATCGCCATCAGCTTGCAGGCTTGGCGTTCTGTGTAATGAAACTCGCTCATCACCAACGCCACATCCTGCCTTCGACCTACAAGCTCCAGCCGTTTTTTCGGATCACAGCTTTCAGCGCCTCTTTGTCCAGGCTGAGGTCGGCGACCATGTGTTTCAGCCGGCGGTTCTCATCTTCCAGCTCCTTCAATCGCCGGGCTTCGTTCACTTCCATCCCGCCGTACTTGCTCTTCCACGTGTAGATCGTCGCCTCACTGACGCCCAGCTCGCGCGCCAGTTCCTTGACTGTCCGGCCTGCTTCCACCTGCTTCAGCACGCCGATGATCTGTTCTTCTGTGTGTTTGCCCTTTTTCATCGAAGCTCCTTTTCTTCGCCTTTCACTGCCGGAGCTTCTCAATTATGGCTGGAGGAGATTATCGAGGGCAGGTCACCCTCATCGTAGACCCTCTTCGTGCTTGGCGCAAGAGGCTCGGGTGACATTTCCAGAGGGCTTTCCAGACTACGCCAAAGCCGCCGTGTTTGCTGACAAAATCAAGGCTACCGAGGCATTTGAAATCACGCGCAATCGCGCCGTGCCGATGCGCCCTCCTGGAGTCAGCAATCAAGAGTACCTAACTTCTCTCGCTCGGCGATGGATCATGCGAATATTCGGCGTCTTCGCGCAACAGGCTTGCGGTCTTGGATTGATGCGCAGTTGGACAGCGGTTCAGGTGGATGACAACTGCAAAGAATTCCTGCGCGTTTTAGTCATCGACGCGCACGCGGAGTTCGGCAATCTTCCAATCAGGAAGATGACGAACGACTGGGGACATATAACGCTGGAAGTCTGGAATGAATTCAAATCCATGACGCAATGGAAGGAGTATCAAGCTGAATTCCTCAAAGTTGCCGAAGTACAAATGCAGCCGCCGGGACAAGAAACAATCAACACGGCTGCGCAACCGCATCCATCTTCTACGCGATCCGAAACCAGAACGGAGCCGCCATCACCCGCTCCTATCAGGAATCGAAGTCTCCTTGCGCCTCAATCCTCGATGAAAACGGTTATGGAACGCTATGACAGCGCCGTTAATAGATCAGCAAAACCTGTTCGACGAAAGAGGCTATCAAGCACGATTACTAGTATGGAAGCCGCTGGAAGGCTAGAAGAGTTTCTGGAACGTAGCCCCATTGAGAAGACCGACTTCGCCAGCAAAGTTGGGATCACTTCACGCACGCTGCTAAGTTTCCGGCGTACCGGAAAAATAAAGCGTAAGACATTGATTTTAATAGCCAAAGAGATGCGGATCACTATAGAAGAACTGACTAGTTCCCGCTAAATTTCCGTTTTTCTTCCGTAACATTTCCGTTGGTCTTGCGTTCCCGTCCTGTATCTTCCGAAACATAACCGTTTCGATGCGTTTCGGTGCGCATGGAGATCTACTACTGTTGAGCAGAGGAGATGCGCGAATGATAAGAAGAGCAACCGCGCAGCATGCGCCCATCGTTGCTGTGAGGAAGTAGTTTGCGATGGCCCGATCCTGCCTTCCTAGGGGCGCTGGATCGGGCCGAGGTGGGCAACCATTTTGGAGGGCTGCCAGAACGGTAATTGGACCGGCCTTATAAGCCGAGGTCACGCTCTTGCCAGCGTGTGCGGGTCCGAGCCCCGCGCCCTCCGCTCACCCGATAAGTATACTACTGAGAAGCACGCCGACATGGACAAAGACGAACTTCTGCGGCAGACATCGCCTGAATTTCAGGAACAGGTGAAGCTAAAGCTGGAGAGAGCCGCAAAGGAACGTGTGCTGGATCTTGAGCGAGCGCATCAAGAGCAGCGTCGCGCTGATCTAACTGGGAATGTCGTTATGGGATTCCTATACATGCTTGCCGCCGGAGTCGCACTTTTGGCGGCGTACGGTGTCGTTAAATTCATCAAGTGGGCTTGGTACCACTAAACAATTTTTCGCTATGCTATCGTGGGCTTGAAAAAGTAAAAAGGTCCGATTCGCGGTCGGACCTCCGTTTACGTTTGGGTTGGCACTCAGATGTTCGCATAGGAGTGTGCCCGAATGCAACTTGCCTCGCATGCCTTACAGAACCAGACTTTTTCGACAAGCTCTAGCCGAATTCAGAGGCTTCTGGTCTGCATATCGGAATTGGGTAACAGTTGTGGGACTCTTCCTGTCTCCTGCCGTGGTTCACGGGTTCCGTACGGGATGGAAGAATATGTCCGACCTTAACGAGGGAGTCACCAATGGCCTGATAGGGTTGATTGTCTCTTTGTGCGGAACTGGCCTGATCGCATTTTGGAGGGGCGCAAAATCGCTTGATGCAGCGCTGCAAAAAAGGCTAGAAAACTCAACTCCATCGGACATGCCAGACCTCAAGGGGCGTGCCTTCAACTTTGAGATAGACGGCAAGTACGGGAAAGGAGTCAACGGAGACAAATGGGGCGCTCACGCTCAAATTAGCTTTCAAATTGAGGTTTGCAATCACCGTGCCGTGACAACTAACATCGCAGCGATAGCCGTTAGCGGTTCTCGCATTGACGAAACGTTGATGTTCGCCGACACGCGACTAGTTGGGCCGCCCATAGCACTAGAGCGCGGCATTCGACACGAACTTTCGGTCAAAGCAGAAGCGGCCATGGGAAGACCCACCCCGCCAGTAAAGGGGGAGTGGCCCGATGAGGTCAAGGTAAATCTTGAGAACTTAGTGGTCGCTCTTGTTGACGGTTTCGGAGGAAGCCATCTCCTCGAAGTGGACAAAAACGAGACGATAACTTTCTAAGTTTGATGCGGCCTGTCACGCCTCCCCAACCCTACCACATTCTGTTTGTCAAGTGCATAATCACCCGAGTTTCTCCTTCACAGACGCAAAGTGTCTTGATATACTAATAGCGAGTTCGCTCGCGAAACGAAAGGGTTTCCAGCGTAGTTCGTTGGGACCTCGTTCGCATCCCACCTTTGGCCCTTGCACTGGGCCGCTCTCAAGAAGCTGTCGCATAAAGAAGACTTTTTGCGTGGCCGCCTCAACGTTCGAGGTAAACCATCGTCGGCTGAGCGGATGCAAACGGGTATCCCGGTTGCCGTACGTGTCTCCTCGTAGTAGCCAGCTTTCGCTTTGAATTACTCAAGGAGAACTGACTTTCGTGACCATTCACAACAAAGCGACTTCTATTCGTTTGGCGGACTTTACCAGTGCGCCCCTGCGCGTTGCCCGTCGCCGCATCGGCGGCTGCGGCAGATTGAGCATGCGGCGCATCTTCTTGATCTGGTTGTTCGCTGTCTCCTGCGCTGGTGTTCAGGCAGAAGAGCCCGCCAATTCGCCGAGCGCGCCAGATCAGTCCAGTCCATCTGCTACGCCGGACTCCTCTGCGGCTGCCGCCGGTCCCATCAAGCTCGGCGACATTACCGTGACCGGGTCGCTTCGGTCACGCCTGTACGTCTGGGACTGGTTCCAGCCGGCCAACGGCGAGAATCAGTACGAGTACTCGGGCAATCTGCTGCGCCTGAACTTCGCTGAAACGTTCAGCAACTGGGATTGGGATGCCGAATTCGCGGTTCCATTTCTGCTTGGCTTGCCTTCCCACGCGACGGATGCCGCGCCACAAGGTGCGCTTGGTCTGGGGTCCAACTACTACTCCGCGAACGGCGGGCAGCAAAACACCGCCATGATATTTCCAAAGCAACTCTACTTGCGATTGGACGGATTGGGCGGAAATGAGGGACAGACGCTGCAAGTGGGCCGGTTCACGTTTCTAGACGGGAGCGAAATTATACCGAAGAACGCCACTTTGGCTGCGCTTAAGCGCGATCGGGTCAGCCAGCGGCTGCTGGGCGACTTTGGCTGGTCTGATGTGGGCCGCAGCTTCGACGGTGTCCACTACTCGTTCTCGACGCCTTCGGATAACTTCACGTTTGTTGCGGCGGTTCCAACCAGGGGTGTCTTTCAAGTCGACGGTTGGGGCTGGAACCGGGTGGGCTTCGGGTACGGCGCGTACACGCACGAATGGGGCAAAGGCAACCACGCCGCGGATACACGCTTCTTTGTGCTGGAATATGACGACTGGCGGCATATTCTGAAGACGGACAATCGCCCGCTCGCTATGCGGCAGGGAGACACGGAAAACATTCGTATTGATACCTTCGGAGGCCACAGCCTGCATGTGTTCACCACCAACGCGGGCACCTGGGATCTGCTCGCGTGGGGAGCCGTGCAGACGGGCCGCTGGGGTACCGAACAACAACGCGCCTATGCGATCGATTTCGAAGGGGGCTGGCAGCCGAAATTTCTACCCCAGCTAAAACCCTGGCTGCGCTTTGGTTTCACCAAAGGCTCCGGTGACGGAAATCCCAAGGACAACACCCATGGAACTTTCTTTCAAGTACTTCCGACGCCTAGGCCTTACGCTCTGTTTCCGTTTTTCAACATGATGAACACGGAAGATCTGTTCGGCGCGCTTATTCTCCGCCCGCATGCCAAGGTGACCGTGACGAGCGATTTCCACTCACTGCGGCTGAGCAACGCAAACGACCTGTGGTACAGCGGCGGCGGTGTTTATCAACCGTGGACATTTGGATACACCGGACGCTCGACTTCCGGCCGGCGGTCGCTTGGCAATCTCTACGACACAAGCGTCGAATACCGGCCATTACGGAAGGTCACGGTGACTGCTTATCTCGGTTACACGCAAGGACTGGCCGCCATGGAGCAGATTTATCCGGAAGGCAAGGATGGGCGGTTCGGATATATCGAATTCCTCTATCGATTCTAGGCTTGCGTGCGCAATACTCGTCTTAGGGAGGACAATTCGGTTTCGTAGATGTCATTCGCGGGGCTGCGTGTGCTGAGCCTGGAAAGCCGCCGGGCCATGGAAATCGAAGGTCTCATTCGCCGCTTGGATGGTGACGCGTTCGTGGCTCCTTCGGTGCAGGAACGCGCGCTCGAAGATCACAGTGATGTGGTCCACTTCGTGGAGCGTTTGGAATCGGACGAATTCGACTTGGTGGTGTGCATGACAGGCGCGGGACTGGCGTTCCTGCGCGAAGTGATTGCGGCACACATGCCGTTGGAACGGTTAGCGGCGGCGCTGCGGCGCGTCACCATCGTCTCGCGGGGCCCCAAGCCGGTGCCCTTGCTGCGGGCTATGAATGTTCCCGTTGCCATTGTGGTTCCCGAACCCAACACCTGGAAAGAGATTGTGGCGGCGGTCGCCGAAAGGCCCGAGCGGCGGATCGCGGTGCAGGAGTACGGCCGTCCCAATCTCGAAATGTATGAAGCACTCGAACGTTTGGGCGCTCTGGTTACGCCCATTGCCATCTATCGCTGGGAGTTGCCGAGCGACACGCAGCCCTTACGCGAGGCCGCTCGCCGGATCGCGACCCGGACAGTCGACGTCGTGATATTTACGTCCTCCATTCAATTGGACCATCTGATCGAAATCGCACACGACCTGGGAATCGAAGCGCAAGTGCGAGAAGCGCTTAAATTAGACATCGCGATTGCGTCGGTTGGACCGGTGATGACCGCGACGCTCGAAGCCCACGGACTCACGGCCGACATCATTCCAAAGCATCCGAAAATGGGCCCCCTGGTGAAAGCCGCCGCTGAATTGGGAGCCGCGGTGCTTTGCACCAAGCGCGCCCCGTTCAAGCGGAATATTGAAAAGCCATGAGAAGCGGTGGCGCCCCCGTCCCACCGATTTGAGTAACCGGTCACCAGCCACCAGCCACGCCTCCACGCTGCTACAACGGTAGGAGCCATGATCTCCCTCGACGGCTCCCGCCTCACCTTCGATGAGCTGCAGCGTAGTGCACTTCGTTTGGCACGCGATGAGATAATAAAGAAAATAGGGTACGCCGGTTGAACGCGCAGAGAATCGAGTTCCGTCTCTCCTGCCCGGAACTTCCCGGCATGTTTGAAATCACTTCCGCCGACATCGCGCTCCTGAACGACGCGGACCTTCGTAGTCTCGTTGGTCAACTTTGTGAGGCCGAGATGCGAAAGCGAGGTCTACCCACGTCGGCAGTCACGTGGGGCGGACATCAGGACTCGTCCGATGGTGGTCTCGACACCCACGTGGCACTATTGTCCACAACGGAGATTCACGGATGGGTGGCGCGTCCGCAGACTGGATTTCAGGTCAAGAAGCAGAAGATGCCGCGATCGGAGATCTTGGCGGAAATGCGGCCGGCCGGAGCACTCAGGCCGGCTATCCGAGAACTGGCGGACCGTTCTGGGGCGTATATTATCATCAGCTCGCAAGACTCGACATCCCACACCTCGCTTCGAAACCGTCTCCAGGCCATGGCTGATGCTGTTAGCGATCTCGCAAACGCCAAGGCTCTAACGCTGGACTTCTACGACGGTGGGCGCCTGGCAACGTGGGTCCGGGATCATCCAGGCCTGGTTCCGTGGGTAAGGGAAAGAATTGGGAAGCCCGTTCAGGGCTGGCGCTCATACGGACCATGGGCGGACATTTCCGGGGACGTGAGCGGCGAGTATCTATTAGATGACAGGCTTCGCATTCACACCGCTGCGATGGAGTCGCCAGATGGGTTTCCTGCCCTAGCTGGCATTGGACAGATTCGAGACTTGCTGAGGCAACCAGGCACAGTTGCCCGTCTTGTCGGTCTTTCTGGCGTCGGGAAGACACGGTTCACCGAGGCGCTGTTTGATCAGGGCGTCGGCTTTGGCAATCTGAATCCGTCGCTCGCTTTCTACGCTAACGTCGCCGCGGAGTCGCCAGCCCCTCATCCCACGGACTTGGTTTCGCAGTTGATCGCTGGAGGATATCGTGCGATCCTCGTCGTCGACAATTGCCCATCGGACCTACATCGGCGCTTATCGCAGGCGTGTCGCTCCGCAGGGAGCACGGTGAGCATAATTACCATCGAGTACGACATTCGCGACGATCTACCTGAGGGGACCGAAGTTTTCAGGCTAGACACGTCATCGCCCGAGCTCATAGAGAAGCTTGTCCGCCGCCGGTTCAAGGAGGTGTCGCCAACCGACGCAGCGACAATTGCCAAGTTTTCGGACGGCAACGCTCGAGTAGCAATCGCCCTCGCGGCAACGGTAGAAAAGAACGAATCAATCGGCGGCTTACGGGATGAGGAACTCGTCGAGCGTTTAATTTTCCAACGTCACCCGCCAGACCCCTCGCTGTTGGCCGCAGCCCAGGCCTGTTCACTCGTGTACTCCTTTGACGTACGAGTAGACGGTGCCGACCTAGAGTTGGGCCGCCTGGGAGGCTTGATCGGAGAGAGTGCACAGAAGATGTATGGCCACGTCTCCGATCTGCTGGACCGCGGCTCCGCCCAGCGACGGGGCGATTGGCGCGCGATCCTTCCCCACGCAATCGCCAACAGGCTGGCTGCGGCGGCTCTCCGTCGCATCCCCCTTTCCGTAATTAAGGCTCATCTCGTTGACGGAGCGCCCGAACGCCTACTGAGATCATTCTCGCGTAGACTTGGCTACCTTGATACAAGCACGGAAGCGGTAGCAATTGTCCGGGGATGGTTGGGCGTCGGCGGAATATTGGATGAAGTCGCAGAACACGGTGACACGCAGAGAGCGATGCTCCAATACGTCGCACCAACCGCGCCGGGCGCAGCGTTATCCACGCTGGAACGCGGACTGCTCGCGGCTAGCGACTCCGCAACACTTCTGAAGGGCAGGGAATACGTTCACGTCATTCGCTCGCTAGCATACGATGCCGATTTGTTTCCACGCTGCGCAGCGCTGCTTGGGAAGATCGCTGCGGCCGGCGATCTCGATGGAAGATCCAATCGGGCACTGGAGGCCTTCACTTCGCTTTTCCAACTCGTCTTCTCTGGCACCCATGCACCGATTGAGCAGCGATTAGCGGTCATTCAGCCATTGCTCGTTTCGGACAAAGCTGAACAGCGCACCTTAGGCCTAAAATCGCTCGATGTCGCCTTGGAAGCGTGGCAGTTCCAGCCGTTCCACGATTTCGAATTTGGTGGTCGCTCTCGTAGCTATGGCTATTGGCCACGCTCACCCGCGGATGTAAAGCATTGGTTTGAGCTGACGCTGAGCCTCAGTGCCGCCGTGGCCTGCTCCGATTCACCAATTGCCTCGCAAGTTCGCGTAGCGGTAGCCGGACAACTACGCGGAATTTGGACTCGAGCAGCCACGTATGACGAAATCGAAGATGCTTGTCGCACTATTTCCGAAGCTCAATTCTGGCCGGAGGGCTGGATCGCCGTTCGACAGATCCAACATTACGACTCGAAAGGATTCACGCCGGAAGTCGCCTCCCGGCTCGCCTCGCTGGAGGCTCTCCTTCGACCAAGGGACCTTGTTCAAAAAGTTAGATCCGTCGTCCTGTCCAACGATTTCTCCGGCATATACGTAACGGACATCGAGCATGATGGCACCAACGATGTGGGGGCTGCAGCGCAAAATTTGGGTAGCTTGGTTGCCGCGGACGATCGCGCATTCGATGAACTTCTCCCGGACCTGGTGAGCCACTCTTGGAACGTTTGGTCTTTCGGACGGGGCTTAGCGCAAGGCAGCTGCAATCCAAGGGCGACTTGGCGTCGACTGGTTAGCGGGATTGCCGCAGCTCCGGAGCAACAACGCGGCATCTTGGTCTTGTGTGGATTCTTGCAGGCGCTCCATGAGGCGAACCACGAAACCGCGGAGGCAATCCTTGATCACGCGCTTGAAGACCGGGTGGAGGCTCCATGGCTGCCTGCTCTCCAGTCCGCAGCAGGAATCGACCACCGTGGCGTGGAACGGCTGCTGCATTCTCTCTCACTGGGGTTGACCCCAATCCAAAGTTATCGAGCGCTGCACGGGGGCAGAGCGACCGATACGATTCCCGCGGATCAGCTAAGGGATTTCGTGCTGGGCCTAGCTTCAAATCCGGCGGGTCTAGACGTAGCGATCGAGATTCTTGACACGAGGCTTCACCGAAATGAGGCAAACAAGCAACCGCACGAGCGGGAAATCGTTGAGGCTGGCTGCGCCCTAATCCGGCAGGCTCCCCTCGCGAAGGAGCGCGACGACATGCTCGATTACCGTCTGGGCATGATCAGTAGGGCTTGCCTTCGCGGCGAACAAGGTGCGCCAGCGGTGGCAGATGTTCTCCGCCGGATGAAGGAGGCCGTTGCAAAATATGAGGCTTACGCATTCTACTTCGACGACTTCATCGGAGGACTGTTCGCGGCCCAGCCAACTCCCGCGTTGGAGGCACTTTGTGGAGGGGGCAAGCGTGAGCTTGAGGCCGGGGTGCGAATACTCCACGATCTTCAAAAGAACCCATTGGATTCGATGGCAGAATCTGATTTATTCGCATGGTGCGATCGCGAGCCAACTAGCCGCTACCCCGCAGTGGCAGCGGCGATAACGATCCGGCATGACAAGGAAGGCGAAGCGCCACAGTGGACGAGGCGCTCGCTTTACCTATTGGACAAAGCACCTGATCGGGGTGCGGTGCTGAAAAAGTATATTGCGCAAATCGATTCAATGAGCTGGCACGTGTCCGCTGAAGCCCGTACAGCCAATCTCAAATTCCTCGATGCCCTGCGATTGCATTCCGACCCCGCAGTCGTTGACTTCGTGGCGCAAGAGAGCGCCCGCCTTGTCAAGATTTCCGACGACCGGCTGCGTGCCGAGAGGGAGGCAGACAGCAGAAAGGAGCAAAGCTTCGAATAGGGTCGGCCGATCACAGGCGGTTCGTCTCAAGCAAATCAATTCCTTACGCCGTGCGTCCGTAAATTCCCTTGACACCCGCACTTGCACTGGAAGCGCATGACTACTGAGCCCACAAGTTCCGTCCGTCGCCTCCTTTGCCTCACTTTCGTCCGCTATGCCCTCAAAAAAACCGTCACCAAACACAAAAAGTACCCTGAGCGTCCCCGGTAATCTTGGCCAAGCCCAATCCCAAATCCCCAACCCTGCTCCTACCGTTGGTACAACGGTAGCCATGATCTCCCTCGACGGCTCCCACCTCACCTTCGATGAGCTCCAGCGTGTCAGTCAGCGTGATGAGGCGGTGCGAATTGATCCGGCCGCTCTGCCCGCCATGCTCCGCTCGCGCGCGGTAGTCGAAAGGCTGGCGCTGGGCGAAGCCCCGGTCTATGCCGTCAACACCGGAGTTGGATTGCTGGCCGATGTTCGCGTCCCGCCCAAGGATTTGGAGCAACTCCAGCGCAACGTGGTCCGCTCTCACGCGTGTGGAGTGGGCGCGCCGCTCGGTCGCGACGAAGTCCGCGGCATGATGCTCATCCGCGCCAACGTGCTCGCTAAGGGCTTTTCGGGTATCCGCCCCATCGTTGCTGAACGCTTGTGCGATTTGCTGAATCGCGGAGTCACGCCCGTAGTTCCTTCGCAGGGCAGCGTCGGCGCCAGTGGCGACCTAGCGCCGCTCGCACACATCGCGCTGGTGCTGATCGGCGAGGGCGAGGCCGAATTCGATAGGGTGCGTATGCCGGGCGGAGAAGCGCTGCACCGCGCCGGCATTGAACCTATCGTGTTGGCATCCAAGGAAGGTATTTCGCTCGTCAACGGCACGCAAGCCATGCTCTCGGTGGGTGGCTTGGAGCTGCTCGCATCCGAAGCGCTCGCCGAGGCGGCCGACCTGATTTGCGCCATGACCATCGATGGACTCCGCGGCACCCCGCGCGCCTTCGATCCGCGCATCCATCAGACGCGCCCGTTCCCTGGCCAGCTCCAGAGCGCCGCGAACCTCACCCGTTATCTTGAAGGCAGCGAGATCCGCCAATCGCATATCACTTGCCGCCGCGTTCAGGATGCCTACTCGCTGCGTTGCGCACCTCAAGTCCACGGCGCCGTTCGCGACACACTCACTACCGCCCGCCGCACCTTCGAAATCGAATTGAACTCGGTCACCGACAACCCGCTGGTGATCGACGACGAGATTTTCTCCGGCGGCAACTTCCACGGTGAACCGCTGGCGCTCCAGTTAGACGCGATGGCCGTCGCTCTCACCGTTCTCGCTGGCGTGTCCGAGCGGCGCATCGATCGCCTGGTGAATCCTTCGCTCAACGAGGAGCTGCCGCCGTTTCTCGCCAATCATGCCGGGCTGGAATCCGGCTTCATGATGGTGCAGGTGACGGCCGCCGCGCTGGTGGCCGAAAACCGCGTACTCGCTCATCCCGCTTCCACCGGCTCCATCACCACCAGCGGCAATAAAGAGGACTTCGTCAGCATGGGCATGACCTCGGCGATGAAGCTGAAACAAGTGGTGCGCAATACGCGCCATGTCTTGGCGATCGAGCTGTTAACCGCGACGCGCGCCCTCGATTGCCTGCGGCCGCTCGCTTCCAGCCCGGTCATTGAGCGGGTGCGGATGGCGCTCGCGCAAATCAGTCCTCCCTGGACCGCCGATCGGCCACTCACCGCCGATATCGAAAACACCAGCGCCTGGATCGCGTCGGGCACCCTCAATCCGAAATGAACACGTTGAAGCTGGTCACCGCGCGGTATCCCATCGCTTCATATAAGGAGAATCCCGATGATGTTGACTGCAGCACGGTTCGCGACACGCCCCGCGTTCGTTGCGCCTCCTGGATCACCTGGCGCATGATGGCTTCCGCGAACCCCAGGCGCCGGTGTTGCGGCAGCGTTGCCACCGAATACAGTCCAATGGTGTCGCCCGTGATCACGGTGGCCGTAGTGGTTACGGCCCGGCCGTTCGAGTAGCCCACGTAGCCTTGAAACGTACCTTTCCAAGCCCGCTCGGCGCCGTACACCGACATGCTCACGGAGTGGGGAATCTCGAATGCCGTGGACATCACTTCGGAGAAGGCGCTGCGGGTGGATTCGTCAGCCACCGGGCGGACGTCGAGCGACGGCAGACTTCGGGTGGCGGGCGTCAGGCGCTCGGCGTACATCCCCGGCGCTTCGGTCAGATGGCGCATGCCATGGCGCTTGAAGACACGCGATGCTTCGCGGCGTAACGGCTGGTTCAAGAAGTCTTCGCAAACCCAGTAGGTCCAGCGCAGGCTGCGGGCATCGAAATGTTCGGCCGAGACATCGATCAGGCGGCCCAGCTCCTGCGCGTCTCCATCGATGGGCCGCGCCTGGAGCGCCGCATTGAATGCCGCATAGTTCAGCCCGCAAAAGATCAACGATAGGCCGGGCAGGTCCCGGATCTCGGCGTCGGCGCGCGCCTGCCCAAAGAATCGCAGGGCTTCGAGAAGGTTCTCAGCCACTGCGCGGACTTCATCTTCGGGCATTTGGCGATTAGACCAGACATTGAAGCCTGTCGTCAATCTTGCCTACGGCCGTCCAGGTACCTTCGGCGTGCCGGCGCGGCCGCCTCCAGCGTCACAATCTCAACGCGGTGGCGGGAAAATGACACCACCTCACGAAACTGTCCCAATTTGTTTTCAGTATTTTCCCGGAGTTACTCAGGTGTCTCACTGCTGGCCCCTTGATTGCTTACCTATCAAACGGTACCGGACATCACCGGTCCAAATGGAGCCCACTTTCAAATGCTGACGGCACTGATCTTCGGCACGGACCGCGAAACTACTGCGCAACTCCAGCAACTCTGCTCGCTGACACAAGATGTCTGTGTCTTTCGCACCCTAGAGCGTTATCCTCAGGCCCACGAAAGCATGCGGTTGCTGAACTCTTTCACGCCGCAACTGGTGTTTCTGGGTGCCGACGATGAAGCTGCGGCCCACGCCGTGGAACACGACATCCGTAGCATCCACCCTTCCACCGCCATTCTGGGCGTATCGGCTCTCTGCAAGCGCCCGGACGTCTTTCAAACCGTTTTCGGTGGTTTCTCGGTTTGCCCCATTCCGTGCTCTCCGGATGATTTCCGCGCGGCCATCTTCCAGGCGCTGGAATCGTGCAGCGGTAAGAAGAATGCTCCCGTATTTGCCTTCCAGCCCGCGAAAGCCGGCAGCGGCGCCACTACCACAGCTCTGTTTGTGGCCAATATCCTCGCGACGCTCGCGGGGAAAAAAGTCCTGATGCTCGAATGCGATCTGCACGCCGGGCCCATCTCCATGTTGTACAACCTTCGCCCCACCTATTCGATCATGGACGCGCTCGAAGACTCCCACCGGCTCACCGATGAGAGTTGGAATGAAATGGTCACGCACGCGGGCGGCATCGACGTACTCTCCTCCGTTAGCCGCATGGGTGTGCGGCAGGTGTCGCCCTGGGGTTATCAACGGCTGTTGTCGTTCGTGCGCAGCCGTTACGATGTTGTCATCGGCGATCTGCCTGAAGTGGTCAATGACGCCACCGAAGTGGTGGCCCGCGCCGCTCAGGCAGTCTTTGTGGTGACCACGCCCTCTTCTCCCTCGCTTTATCTGGCCTCTCGCCGCCGCTATGACTTGGAGGCCCGCGGAATTACCCCTGCCAAAGTAAAGTTCATCGTCAATCGCAAGACCCTTGATCGTGCGGTTCCGCGCGAAGCCGGTTGGGCCATTGATGCCGAGAAAATAGCAGCCATTCCGGTGGACCCCAGCTTAGTCGATGTCTCCGAGTTTCGGGTAGACTTAGCCGATTCCGCCACCCTTGCCGAATATACGAAGGTCGCCGAATTTTGCTGCGGCCGGTCGTTGCTTCCCAAGCGTTCCGGCTTCCGCCGATTCTGGTTGGAGGGTTGGCTGCGGGGTTCTTCCCGTTCTCCCGAGCTTTACTCGACAGCGGCGCGCTAGTGTTTCAAGTTTTGCAGGTAATTCCTAATGAACGTCAATCCGCTCAGCTATATCTTGCCCACCAACAGCACAGCGAACAACGCTAGTTCAGCTTCCTCTGTCCAGCAGCAAGCTGATGTGCTCGGTCTTTCCTCCAACGATCAGTTTCTGGCTCAACTGCAGCAGGTGCAAAGCCCGCAGCAGTACCAGGCGATGATTTCGCAGATCAGCGGTCAACCGCAGCAGACAGATACCACAGCTACTTCTGGCACGCCTCCAACCGGCCACCATTGTCAGGGCGGGCATCATGCTTCAAAATCATCCCAATCGAGCCCGATCAACGCCTTTCAAGCGTCTACCACCTCGAACGCTCAGAATCAAAGTTTGTTAGCGAGCATATTTGGTTCGATTAACCCAGGCTCGATCAATCCGTCGCAAAGAGCACTGTTATAAGGTGGTGCGAACGGGGAGGGTCGAACTCCCATTCCTTTGCGTGAGCCGGGTCCTAAGTCTTAAATCGCTTCTTTCCTCAAAATAACTCCGGCGAGATGAATCTATCTCAATCTACTCTAAATACGCAACCTCTAGTGGGCTGTCCGCTCTGAATCTTTAGCATGCTGAGACGCGGTGACGATAATCGGTGTACTTCCATTGGAAAGGTTTTGCGGTTTTTCCATAGAGCCGGATATAGCGCATGATCTTGCGG
>JBEKRO010000079.1:0-31307 GCA_049518655.1 Bryobacteraceae bacterium
CCAGAGTTGTGAACGCCCAGTAGGAGTCCACTTCGTAGAATCCCGATTCGAAAATGCCAACCACGCGGAATTTGAATGGCGTTGGAAAGCGTATCTCCGGACCGAACATTTCGGGCCTAGGGGAAATCACGTTTACCACGCTGTTCAACAGCATCCCGGTGCTCTGCGCCAGGTTGGAGCCAAGGATAATGCCGGGGAGACCGCCGGTATCTTTCAACCGTTCAAAAGAGCCCTGCTTCAAATGCTGCAGCATATTCGGAGGATTATCCACCGGGACGCCCTTGATCTCCGCCCCTCCGGATTGAAGCGGGCCGGCCAGCAGCACCGTGCCATACAGATTGGGAGACACGCTAAGCACATGGGGGAGCTTACTCAGCTTAGGATCGAGTTCGCTCCAATTGGCGATTCCTTCATCCGGCTGTTTTTCCAAAATCATTACGTGAGCCGTCGCTCCCAGCAAGCTGCGCTGCAAGGTGTCGCGAAATCCGTTGTTGATGGCGATGCCGATGACGAGCGCCGCCACACCCGCCATGACGCCAAGAATGGAAATGACCGTGATCACCGAAATGACGGCCTGCTTGCGTTTGGCGCGCAGGTAGCGGCTTGCGATGAAAAGCTCGAACGTGCGCGTCATGACTGAGGGCGCAGAAGCGGAAACAAAATGACGTCGCGAATGGAGCGCGAGTTCGTAAAGATCATGGTGAGGCGATCGATCCCAATGCCTTCACCGCCGGTGGGCGGCAGACCGTAGGAGAGCGCTCGAATATAGTCTTCATCCATTTGATGCGCTTCCGTGTCGCCCTTTTCACACAGCGCAAGCTGGGCCTCGAAGCGGCGTCGCTGCTCACGAGGATCGTTCAATTCGGTAAAAGCGTTCCCGATTTCCATGCCCGCGCAAAAGATTTCGAAGCGCTCCACAAATTCCAAATCGTCCGGCTTGTTTTTGGAGAGGGGCGAGACCTCGACCGGAAAATCGTACACCATGGTCGGCTCAAACAGCTTCGGTTCCACCTCGCGCTCAAAGGCCTCCACCAGTGCGTGGCCTTTCAAGCTGGTGGAGCCGACGGCTTCTCGCATCGAAATACGGCGGATATTAGCGAAGTCCATTGGCGTGCCCTGATACTCGACCTCCGTGCCGCCCGTGGCGTCGATGGCGGCTTGCCGTAATAGCTCCGCAGAGAGATCCATCATGCCGTGATAGTCCGTGTAGGCCTGATAAAACTCGAGCATCGTGAATTCTGGATTGTGATGCGTGGAAATGCCTTCGTTGCGGAAGTTGCGGTTGATTTCGTAGACCCGCTCCAAGCCGCCAACCACCAGGCGTTTCAAATACAGCTCGGGCGCGATGCGCAGATAAAGATCGATGTCGAGTGTATTGTGATGCGTGGTGAACGGGCGCGCAGCAGCGCCGCCGTAGATGGACTGGAGCATCGGCGTCTCCACTTCCAAAAACCCGCGCGCTTCCAACTCGCGGCGCAGCGATGAGACGATCTTGGCACGCGTGACGAAGACTTTGCGCACCTCCGGGTTTGCGATCAGATCGAGATAACGCTGGCGATAGCGCGTCTCCACGTCTTCCAGGCCGTGCCACTTCTCGGGCATCGAGAGCAGCGTTTTCGCGAGGAAATACAGGTGTTCCACGTGAATGCTCAGCTCATTGGTCCGGGTGCGGAACAGGTAGCCTTCGACCCCGATCAGGTCGCCCAAGTCGAGGAGTTGGTAAAGCGCATATTCCTTTTCGCTGACGGCGTCCTTGCGTACATACACCTGGAGCTGCTCGCCATTTTGCATCAAGTGCGCGAATCCGGCCTTGCCCATGCGCCGCACGGTCATGATGCGCCCGGCGATGCGAACTTGGACGCGGGGTTCTAACTGCTCGGCCGTTTTCTCGCCATATTCGGCCAGAATCTGTGGAATAGTATGCGTAAAATCGAACCGGTGGCCGTACGGCTGGAAGCCGAGAGCCTCGATTTCGGCAATGCGTTGGATACGTTGATCGTACAAGTCGTCTTCGAGAGACAATCTTCACTCCTCGTGCCACAAGTATAATTGACCGTTGGACTCCGCCTCCATTGTTAAAAGAAGCTTGCTTACCGGCGCGGCTCAGTAAGCACCGCTGCTAATCAAGATCGAAGGCGGTTTCGTAGTTCTTCTTGAGGCTTTGATCCTGCTCCTCTTTACGCAGGAAGCAATTTCCGATGGCCAGCGTTTCAATTTCCGTGCCCATGAAGCAGTGAAAAGCATCTTCCGGCGTGCAGACGATTGGCTCGCCCCGCACATTGAAGCTGGTATTCACAATGACCGGATAACCGGTGCGCTGTTCGAAAGCCGAGATCAACGCGTGATAGCGCGGATTGGTATCGCGATGGACTGTCTGAATGCGCGCGGAATAGTCGACATGGGTGACGGCTGGAATATCGGAGCGCCGGACGTTGAGCTTCGCGATGCCGAAGAGCTTTTCTTCCTCTGCCGTCATGGCCCGGCGGCGATGCTCGGCCACATCGGCAACCAACAGCATATAGGGGCTGTCGGAATCTAAATCGAAATATTCGCTGACGCGCTCACGGAGCACCGATGGCGCAAACGGGCGGAACGACTCGCGATACTTGACCTTGAGATTGAGCACGCTCTGCATGGATGACGACCGGGCGTCGCCTAGAATCGACCGGGCTCCCAGCGCGCGCGGGCCAAATTCCATGCGGCCTTGAAACCAACCTAGGGCTTTGCCTGCCGCCAGTGCGTCAGCGGATTGCGATGTTAGCTCGCAATCGCAAAGAGTTTGGAATCGTGCGCCAGCGGCGCGAAGGCGCTGCTCGATCTCATCTTGCGAAAACTCGGGACCGAGATAGGCGCCGTGCATTGAGTCGCTACATGCGTTGACGCGTCGCGGCTGGTTGTGGAACTGATAGTGTGCAGCCAGCGCAGCGCCGAGCGCACCGCCCGCGTCGCCCGAGGCGGGCTGAATCCAGATGTTCTTGAAATGGCCATCGCGCAGCACCTTGCCATTGGCCACGCAGTTGAGAGCGACGCCACCGGCCAGGCAAAGATTGGGGATTGCAGTTTCGGCGGCGAGTGACCGAGTGAGCCTCAGGATTACTTCTTCGAGTGCGGACTGAATGGATGCCGCAATGTCCATGTGTTGCTGGGTCAACGGCTCAGACGGCTTGCGCGGCGGCAGTCCAAAGAGGCGATGAAACCGGGAGTTGGTCATCGTCAGGCCTGCGCAGTAGTTGAAGTAATCCAGATTGAGATGGAAGGAGCCATCCGGTTTTACGTCGATCAAATGATCAAAGATTTCTTTGGTGAACTTTGGCTCGCCATACGGCGCGAGCCCCATGAGCTTGTATTCGCCTGAATTCACCTTGAAGCCGGTGTAATAAGTGAATGCCGAATAGAGCAGCCCGAGCGAATGCGGAAAGTGGATCTCCCTGAGAATTTCGAGCCGGTTGCCGCGGCCGTGAGCCGCGGACGTTGTGGCCCATTCACCGACGCCATCCATGGTCAGGACCACGGCTTCTTCAAACGGCGAAGGAAAGAACGCGCTGGCGGCGTGGCTGAGATGGTGTTCGGTGAAACGAAGTTTGTCTGCCCAGTCTGTTTTGGGAGCGAGTTCCTTCAAGTACGATTGGAGCAGGTCCTTCTGGAACAGCTTTTCCCGGATCCACAACGGTACGGCCATGCGGAAGGAGGAATATCCAGAGGGCGCGAACATGAGATAGGTTTCAAGCAGGCGCTCGAACTTCAGGAATGGCTTGTCGTAGAAGACCACCGAATCCAGATCGGCGGCGGTCAATCCGCCGGCTTCCAGGCAATAACGGACGGCATTCGCGGGGAAACGAGCGTCGTGCTTCTTGCGGCTGAAACGCTCTTCCTGAGCTGCCGCCACGATCTCGCCATCCACCACCAGCGCGGCTGCACTGTCGTGATAGAACGCCGAGATACCGAGAATCTTCATCGCGCTAAAACAGGGTGTAGATAAAGGGCGCGACGGCTGAAATCTTGGTGAGGATCAGCAGGCCGCCCAGCACGATCATCATGAGGAAGATGGGCAGCAACCAGAATTTCTTTCGCTCGCGCATGAAAGCCCAAAGCTCGACCAAAGTAGACACGGCTCTTTCCTGACCTCCTAAAACTGCCTCGACATGCTTTCGGGCGAAGGGCCCGGCGGTTCCCTGGGGATCCAATATGTGGGCGCGCCGGGAGCGGGCCGCAAGCGCAGGAAATCCTTACCCATCCGGCGTAGAACCCATCCGAAGGGCGTAAAAACGACATAAAACAAGATGCCCAAAATGAGCGGATTGACCACCGCGTGCAGCAATGCGCCCAGAGCGGTCCAAGCCCGGTTCAACGGCGTGAGTAGTTTCGGCGCGGCCAGTGCAGCCAACAGGAAAAGAGCAACCAGAGGCAAGGCCCAAATGCGCACGGCGTGGCGTCGCATGAGTGGAAGGACGGCGACGAGCACGAAGAATGCCGCGAATACGAGGCCAAAGGTGCGATTCGACGAGCGCTTCACGGATTCCTCGGCTAGAGGGCTCAGCACCGCGCTCAGCGCATCGCGATCAGAGTTTTCCGGCGCGCTCATGCGCTCCTCCGATCGCCAACGGCAGCGGCTCAATCCACTCGGCTAGCAAGCGATTCAACTCCTCATTGGGATGACCGTCCGGCAGGTGAAGGCGCTTGTCCTTCATTTCCGGATGGTCACAATCGACGAAGGGGATCCCGTGCGACTGGGCAAACTCGCGGTATTCATGGCGCTCCTCCGGCGTCATATCGAACAAGATCACCGTGAATCTTCCGCCCGCCGCAAGCACGGTTTCGTTCATCTTCGCCAGTAATGCCTGCGTGACGGCCCGTTTGTTGCGCACGCGGGAGTAAGATTCCAGCCGCCAGTAATACTCCTGTGCCAGCGCGGCCGTGCGCAGCCAGCGGCTCACCGGCCACACCATTTCGCCGCCGGATTGTTGTGCCCGCAGCATTCCGCCCTCCAACTCCGCGTACGGGAAGAACAAGCCGGGCGGAGGCGGTTTCACGACGCGCACCCAGTCTGGTTCGGCAACGTTCCGGCCTTCGTGAAAGCTATTGAACAGGTAGAAGACCGAACAAGGACCGCGGACAACCTTCGCGAGCGCCAGGTAGGATTGATAGGTTCCGTAATCCGCCGTGCCGAAGTTGGAGATTGTAAGCTCGGGGTGGTGCTTTTGGACCATCCACGCAAACGTTTGCTGGTTCGAGAGGCCATACCCTTGCACGTACGAATCTCCGAAAAACAGAACCCTGGGCTTTTCGGTGGCGTGCGTGCCGTCATACGCAGGCTCCCGATCGGCGGTAGCGCGGCGGCCCTGGCTCCAATTCGTGTAGTGGAAAGGATTGTTGCGCTGAGAATCCACCATGTCGAACTGGCCTTCGCGGTTCTTCCATCCCAACTGGGGATCGGGGGCGTATTCGGAATCATCGCGAGAGATCTGGAGCGTCTGCCACCAACTTGGATAGCCGCCAAACCATAGAATGCCCTCGGCGCCGGCGAGACCAATGATCACGCTGATCAGGCGAGCGGCGATAAGGACGGAACGTTTGGGCTGCTTTGGAGCTTCCACTGCTGCCTGGAATATCGACCGAGATCGTTGAAAGCATTAGGGTTGGCGGCGGGGAGGGGGGATTGGCGCCTGGTGGTTGGTGGTTGGAACCGGAGGGCGGCGGGGACGCATCAGGGGTGTTTTTGTGTTTGGTGAAGTCAAACTGTTGCAACGCCGATGAGAGTTGGGATTGGCACGAGCGACCGAGCTAAACGCGGGCTAAGGCTTTTTCAATGGTGGCCATCGCCAGGAAGAGCTTGTCCGGATGGCCCGCAAGCGAGTGGAATTCATGATGGCGGTAGAACGCAAGGGCGGATTCGTCCATCGCTTCCACTACGACGCCCACGGACCCCACTTCGGCCGTAACTTTCCAGCTCCTGTGGAGAGCATCCATCAGAAGAAACCGACCGAGTTTCTGTCCGCGGTGGGAGCTAGAAACGGCCAACCGGCCTAACATCGTGGCTGGAAGACGAGGATAGCGAGGAAGTTTTTTGGAGAGAGACTCAGGCAGTTCGGCGAGAGAGATGCTATAGGCGGAAAGAGTGTAATAGCCGACGATGGCGCCGCTCTTGTCCAGCATCACGAAAGGCGCGGCGGCTTTTCGTCGAGCATCTTGGCCGGCTTGTTGGTGCAGGTAACGGTCCAGCTCGGGAACTCCGGAATGGAAGGCGGTCCGGTCGTGAGAAGCGTTCAGAGGTTCGATGGAATATCCGAAGCGAGGCGCGTCCGTCACCGCTGGGATGTCTTTTGGCGGTACTCACGAGCGGCACGACGCAGGACGCGACCGGGATTCGGCGGGTTCAGGACGGCTTCTACGAAGGCTTGCGTTTCGCGAGCTGTCAGAACTAGCGTAGCGCGACGTTCTATGGTTCGTTCAGCGGCAATTTCGGCGCTGTGAAGGACGAAGTCCGTCATCGAGCGGCCTTCCAAGTCGGCGGCGCGTTGGATGAGGAGCTTCTGGTCTTCGTTGAGACGAGCGTCGAAGCGATAGCTTTTGGACTTCGGTGCGGAGCGGGCGGGCATGATTCTCTTTGTCAGATTCAATTGTACGGCTTACTTCCGTACGTCGTCAAGTCAACGGTTCGTCGTTCGCGGGGTTCCAAAGTAGTTTGATTTCGTCGTCGTAGCCGCACAAACGCGATAATAGTTCGGCGGCCGCCGCAGCCCTGGGCCACTGCTGGAGAACGTGGGGAAGGGCGGCCATCGGCTGCCTTGAGATCTTTGAAAATGTCGCAGATGGAATCTTGAGCGTGGGCGACAGATGTCGAAAGAATGAGCGCGGAAATCAGGGTGATTCTTAGGCGCATCGACGTTTCGTCACCAGAATCCGAGACGTTTATAACATTGGAGAGCTACAAAGACAAGCGGGACATCATAGAATTGTAGCCGTGGCGTGACGGCGGCGAGTCAGCCGGGAGAAAAGATGAGAATCGTTCTGAACATGCTGGGCGCGTTGCTGGTGCTGATTGGCGGCGTGTGGTTTTTGCAGGGAATCAATATCCTGCCAGGCAGTTTCATGACGGGGCAGATCCGATGGGCGATCTACGGCGGGATTGCGATCGTGGTGGGGGTCGTCGTGTTGGTGGCGGCCAACCGGCGCCGCGCGAAGATGAATTAAACCGACGTGGTTTCGGCGACGCGTTCAGCGTAACGGCGGTCGACGTAATTGTTTAGGATTTCGATGAATTCGGCGACAATACGGTCACCACGCAGCGTGGTGGAGAGTTTGCCATCCATGTAAACTGGCGCGACGGGCTCCTCGAACGTGCCGGGCAGCGAAATGCCGATGTGGGAGTGCTTGGACTCGCCGGGGCCATTGACCACGCAGCCCATCACCGCCACCTTCATTTCTTCGACGCCGGCGTAGCGTTCCTTCCAGTTGGGCATCTGCTCGCGCAGGTAAGTCTGGATCTGGTCTGCCATGTCCTGGAAGAACGTGCTGGTGGTGCGGCCGCAGCCGGGGCATGCGGTGACTTGCGGAGTAAAGTGACGCAACCCGAGGACCTGCAAAATCTGCTGGGAGACGATGACTTCGTCGGTGCGGTCGCCATTGGGGAGCGGAGTGAGCGAGGCGCGGATGGTGTCGCCGATGCCTTCCTGCAAAAGTACCGATAGAGCCGCGGTGGTGGCGACGATGCCTTTCGATCCGAGACCGGCTTCGGTGAGTCCCAGGTGCAGCGCGTAGTCGCACTGGGCGGCAAGCTTGCGGTAAACCATGATGAGGTCCTGCACGCCGCTCACCTTGGCGCTGATGATGATTTTGTCGCGTCCGAGTCCATAGCCTTCGGCGGCTTGCGCGGCGAGAAGGCCGCTGGCAACGATGGCGTTCATGGTGACTTCCATGGCGTCGAGCGGTTCCGGAAGGTGCGAGTTTTCGTCCATCATGCGGGTGAGCAGCGCCCCATCGAGAGAGCCCCAGTTCACACCGATCCGCACCGGCCGATTGTGCTCGATGGCCACTTCGATCATGGTGCGGAAGTTGTCGTCATGCTTCTTGCCGATGTTGACGTTGCCGGGATTGATGCGATATTTGGCGAGGGCGCGGGCGCAGTCGGGGTACTTCTTGAGCAGCAGATGGCCATTGTAGTGGAAGTCGCCGATGATGGGGACGCGGACGCCGAATTTGTCGAGTGTGTCGACGATTTTGGGGACCGCCTGGGCGGCGGCTTCGGTGTTGACGGTGACGCGGACGAGCTCGGAGCCCGCCTGGGCGAGCGCCATGACTTGATTAACGGTGGAGGCGGTGTCTGCGGTATCGGTGTTCGTCATGGACTGGACCACGATGGGGTGGTCACCGCCCACCCAAACGTCGCCGATTTTGACGGGCACAGAAGTGCGCCGAGGAAGTGCAGCCATTGAGCCTCCAGGAAAACTACATTGTAGCGTGTGGGATATGCTGAGGAGACAATGCGGCTGGGATGGGTGTGCGCGTTGGTATTCAGTGTGACGACCGTTGCTGCGCAGGAAACCTCCGGTAGCATCAGGGGAACGATAGTGGACGCTGCGAACTCTGTAGTGCCCGATGCCGTGGTAACCGTCGTCGGCCCCGTGTCACAGGCGACCAAAACTGATGCGTCGGGCGAGTTTGTCATAGCTGGGCTTGCGCCAGGAACGTACAAGCTGAGAATCCAAGAACCTGGTTTCATCACTAGAGACTTGGAGGCTTCGGCTGAGACTGGAAAGGAAACTTCGCTGGGCCGTGTGGTGCTCGCTATCCCAGCGCCCCCGCCATGCCTAGAGAGCGCGAAGGCACCGCGCATTTCCGAAATGAAGCTGCCAGCGCGCGATAAGCCAAGCGTTTCGGGAGCCGCCCGCGGCGAGAGCGGTGACGCGTTGAGAAATTTCACCGTTACACTGCTGATAGCAGGCACGTCGAAAGTAGTTGCGACTACGAGTACTGGTGAGAACGGCGAATTCCACTTTGCCAACGTTAAACCTGGCAGATATGACGTCAAGGCCTCTGCCAAAAAGTTCCAGTTGACGAAAGTTCCCAACTTACAAGTAAGAAAAGGTCATGAGCTGGAGGTCCTTTTGACTTGGACGGAGGGGCAGATTTGCCTTTGAATGAAATGGGACTTATCCTGCGGTCTCAATCTTGAGTGTGTCTCGGCCGCTTGGCCTCCTGTAACTAGCCGCTGATAAACACCGATCAGCGCGGATTCAAAGCAAATGCCTTATCGGCGTTGATCTGCGTTCATCTGTGGCTGAACTTCGCTGTCCGGAATCGCTCTTTTGTGCGCACCAGTCGCGTCTGGATTCGGAACAGGGAGCGCTTTCCCCTCCTCCAGATGCATCTGTGCAATGTCTTGAAGCACGCTGGCGATCATGAGGCGCGCGTCGGCGATGTCGAAGCCCTGGCTGGCGACGCCGGGGAAGTCCAAGACCTCGGCGACGACCATTCGCTCACCCTACTTTCAGGATAGCGCGGCCACCGGGACCCCTGAGACTTTGGTCCTAGTGCAGGCACCTTGTTGGCGAGCTGGGTTACACTAATGGACACGCCCATGGGCAACGAGCAGATGCGGGCCGCGATCAAAGAGCTGCAAGAAGCGATGGTGGTGATGGCTCACATCGAGAAAACGCAGAGCGAGCACGTTGGTGAGCTGCTGCAATTTCGCCTCAGGACCGAGCAAAACCTGGCGGAAATCACCGATAAGCTCAATGGTCTGATCGGTTAAGTTGCGGGCCAGCGCCCTAGCGGCTCTCAAGCTTAAAGGACTCACACTGGCTTGGCATCCTGTTTCGGTGTAGGCTGGCCGTATGGCCGCTGTTTCCGATTCCCCGCTGGCGCGCGTGGTGGAACTGCGCCATTTGCGGGGCGGCGACCTGGATCTGCTGCTCGAAGAAGAAACGCAGGCCTGGCGCGAGACGCTGGACTGGGATTTTCGCGGATCGGCCGGCTTGGTGCGCCGATTCCTGGAAATTCAGGCGCTCAATGGCTACGCGCTGCTGATTAACGGATATCCGGTCGGCTATTGCTACTACGTAGCCGAGGAGCGCAAGGGGCTGATCGGCGATCTCTACGTCATGAAGAACTACCTCAGCGTGGAGAACGAGGAGCGATTGCTCACCGCCGTGGTGGAAGGATTGATGAAGACGCCGCTGATCCGCCGTATCGAATCGCAGTTGATGATGTTGCGGACGGGCCCGGCGATCGCGCTTCCCGAGCGCAGATTTGTTCGAACATTCGTACGCAATTTCATGGAGATCGAGGGCGATATCGCGGTTAGTTTGGCGGAACGGCAGCCGGCGCAGCCGGTTTGGTTCGATAGCTGGGCTGAGCGCAAGCAGGACGAGGCGGCGACGCTGATTGCAAGCGCCTATCAAGGCCATATCGACAGTGAGATCAACGACCAGTACCGGTCGCCCGCCGGGGCGCGGCGGTTTCTGATGAACATCGTCCAGTATCCCGGATGCGGAAGCTTCTTTCAGCCCGCATCGTTTGTAGCCATTGAACCGGGATCGGGACGGCTGGCAGGCATCTGTCTCGCGAGCCTGGTGCAGGCCGACGTGGGACACGTCACCCAAGTTTGCGTATCGAAGGCGGCGCGCGGGACCGGCGCGGGTTACGAGCTGATCCGAAGATCGCTCAATTCGCTGGCGAGCCATGGGTGCCGCAAGGTCACGCTGACGGTAACGGCGTCCAATACGGAGGCGATTGGGTTATACGAGCGGATGGGATTCCGCAAGACACGGAATTTCGCGGCGTACGTCTGGGACACCGGGTTTTGAGGGCGCGTTCCCGGACGATGATTTCAGGTTTAAACTGACAAGAAACAGCAGCAGGGCTATGGGCGTGGCGGCTGCCCAGGGGGTTCCAGCCAGGTTCATCAGAAATGGAATGGGAGTGCAAATGAGTGTGGCTGCGATGCGCGTCCACTTGTTGGCGCTCATAAAGATGGCCAGCCAGATGGAAAGCAGAAGCAAGCCGGCGTCGTAGCCGTAGACGTGCGGAGGAACCAGCAACGATCCGGCGGATGCGGCCGCGATCCATTGCCAGAGCGGAGCGCGCCGGCAGGCGGCTGCCACCAGCAGGATCACGACGCCAACCAGGATCATGCGAAACACCGGGCTGTCCATTCGTAAGTTGAGCGCCAGGCCGTGGACGTCGATCGTTAACTCGGGGGATGGATTGAGCCGCTCGATATCCTTGTTGCGAAGAAGCTGAAGGTAGCCGGTGAGCCCGCTCCATCCGGATAGCCAGAGTGAAACCAGGAACTCGGCGGCCACCGCCAAGCAGGCGCCCAATGCCATTCGCCAACGCTTTTGGATCAGCAGCGCGATCGGCCACAGGAGGAACAAGTGAAACTTAATCAGGCCCAGCCCGAGCGCCGCGCCGCTAGCAAAGTGGTTGCCTTTCTCCGCGAGCGCATAGGTGGCAATCAGAATGGCCAACATCACTACGCAGTCCTGTCCGGAGGCAACGCCCAGCGCGGTGGGAAGATAGAGGGCGCCGAAAATGAGAGCGTCGGGGCCCCATCGGGAAAGCGCCCAGGCCCAGCATCCGAATAACAGCGCGCATTGCAACGCGAGCCAGATCCAAAACGCGATACCGAACGGAAGTAACGCCAGAGGCGCGAGGAGCAGCGCGTAGAACGGCGGGCGCACGAACGGAACCAGCGCGGGGAGTTCGGGAACGAATTGACGCTCGCGGTTGAGTTGCACTTGGGGCGAATGCAAATGCGCGAAGTTGCCGTCGAGTGCCAGGGAGGCGCCGGTGTAGAGGTTTAAGAAGTCATGTTTGCGCGCCCCGTGAACGATGACGGAGCCCAAAGCGATCCAGATAAGGCAGAACGCCAGGACGGCTGCCCAGGTCTGGAACGGAATGTGGCGCCTAAGCGAAGTTTGGGCCATCCAATTGGAAATCGGATGGCGGAGGTACTCACTTTAGCGCGAGTAAGCCTACCTGGTGGCCGGAACTGCAGCGGTGGTTGTGGTGGCAGGGGTCTGATTCGCCGCAGCTTGCTGTTTCGCGGCTTTGTAATCGCTGACCAGCCGTTTCGCGATTTTGTCGGCAACGTCCACGCTCGCGCCCATGAATTTGGCACCCAGGCTTTCGGCGGTGGCGGACCAGATCACGTCGCCGTCTTTGCCGACCAGGCGGACCGTGGCAATGGCCTCATGCTTGCGCTGTTCGTCGCGGCGGCTGTCGTTTTCGCCGATACTGAGCCCGCCGGAACGGTTGCTGCTACTGCTGGAATAATTACGCAGTCCCTCGCTATTCCCCGCGCTGATCTGCGTGTGGGCATTGATTCCTTCCGACGATTGAAAAGTGTCGGTAAAGACGTCGTCGTCGCCCGCGCCCTTCAGCGTCGCATCGGCTTTG
Organism: Bryobacteraceae bacterium; assembly: GCA_049518655.1. Classification (GTDB taxonomy): domain Bacteria; phylum Acidobacteriota; class Terriglobia; order Bryobacterales; family Bryobacteraceae; genus Palsa-89. The sequence goes on from JBEKRO010000079.1 coordinate 12,400, forward strand.
TCTTCGTCTTCCGTGATGATGAACTGCTTGGAATTGTGCAGGCTGGTCATAAGCAGATCGCGGAGCTGGAGCGCGGCATCGCCGCCGGTAAGGATTGCGATATAAATCCGCCGGACCTTGCTCAGATGCTCGGCGGCTTCCTCCTCAGGCGTCTGCTGCTCCAGGTAGGGAGCGAACAATAAGACGGCGTATAACAACCACGGCATGGACACTCCTTGAGTTACTCAGCCCTTTCCGCTCTTGCGAGCGTCGTCATCCTGGAATTCGACCTTGCGGCCGGTGCGCGCCTCCAGAACGACGAGCGTGGCGCGGATATCGTCCTTGTTGATTTTGAAAATCATGGCCTGCTGCCGATCTTCTTCGTCGGAGTAACCAACGGTCAGGAAGTGTTGGCGTTTTTTGGCTAGCAGGAAAAGCGGCGAGATGAGCACGGCGGCGATATAGCGGCGGTCCACCTTTTCGCCGTATTCCACCAGATTGATCTTTTCGTAGGGAACGCGCCAACTCGCCTTTCCGGAGTAAAAGACAAAGAAGCGCTGGTCGATGGCTTGGAGGGTTCCTTGGCACCCGAAGGGGATCTGGGTAATGGTGCCGCCGACATATTCGGCGCGGCCTCCCAGGTCCCGGCCAGCTAAGACCGCGCAGAAAAGGACCACAAGCGCCGCGACTTTGGGGGATGTCATACTGAAGTTGTAAGTACTTCGATCCCGCTGAAATTCTCACCGGATGTTGGCGCCTATGTTTGCCATGGACCAAAACAAAGCTCAAGAGGAACGTGTTCCTACTCCTGAGGATGCCGGGGCAGGCGTTATCGTGAGTCCCGACACCAGGCGGGGGAATCGCGTACCGCCGGGGCAGAGCCGCACGCGGAAATGGCCGATTCTGGACGCCAGCGGGGCGCCTCCGATTACGCTGGAACGCTGGAAGTTTTCGATCGGCGGCTGGGTGGCGAATCCGAAGGAATGGAGCTGGCAGGAGTTTCAGCAACTAGAGCGCGTGAAGGTTTTTGCCGATTTCCATTGTGTGACGCATTGGTCGCGATTGGGCAACACGTGGGAAGGCGTTTCGACACGCAAGCTGATCGAGCTCGCGGGTGGCGCGTTACCGGAAGCGGAGTACGTGCTGGCGCGCGGGTACGATGCGGGATTCAGCACCAATCTTCCCGGATTCACTACCAACCTTGCGCTGGCCGATTTTCTGGCTGAGGACGCGCTGGTGGCGTTTCTGCATGATGGCCAGCCGCTGACCGAAGAGCACGGCGGGCCGGCGCGGCTGATTGTGCCGCAATTGTACGCCTGGAAGAGCGCGAAGTGGATCGCGGGCCTGGAGCTGCTGGATCGCGACAAGGCTGGATTTTGGGAACGGAACGGATACCACATGCACGGTGATCCGTGGAAGGAAGAACGTTTTGGCTGGTGATGTTTTGACTGGCAAATTATCTCGCAACGCGAGATTGGGACAATGGGCGGGAGCGGCGCGATATGCGCGCAAAGCGGCGCCCGAATATTTCAAGCGCTATCGCGAAGAACGTCGCTGCGCGGTCCCGCCTGCACCGTTTACGCCGCATCCCAAACGCTGGGCCGATACCGGGTTGCACGCGGCGTGGCTGGGACACAGCACGGTGTTGCTGAAGATCGATGGATTTACCATCTTGACGGATCCGATTCTGGGCGCCCGATGCGGAGTGCGCATGGGTCCGGTGACCGTAGGCTTGCGCCGATTGGTTGCGCCCGCGGTGAGCCGCGCGCAATTGCCGCATATCGATTTGATTTTGCTCTCACACGCGCATTTCGATCATTTCGATTTGGCCACGTTGCGTAGTTTGGAACGCGCCGGAACGGCGGTGGTGACGGCGAAATATACCAGCGACCTGTTGCGCGTGGGGCGCTATCAGAGCGTGCAGGAAGTGGGCTGGGACGAGCGCGTGCGCGTGGGCCCGCTCTCCATTTCGGGGATTCGCGTGAAGCATTGGGGCGCGAGGATGCGCTCGGACGTGCATCGCGGCTACAACGGATATCTCATCGAAACTGGGCGGCATCGCGTAGTGTTTGGCGGCGACACTGCTTTGACGGACTCGTTCAAAGCGGCGAAGGCGAAGAAGCCGGTGGATCTCGCGATCATGCCGATTGGCGCTTACGATCCGTGGATCTACGTGCATTGCAATCCGGAAGAAGCTTGGCGCATGGGCGCCGATTGCGGCGCGGAGCATCTGCTGCCGGTGCATCATCAAACCTTCCGGTTGAGCCGCGAACCTTATCTGGAGCCGGTGCAGCGCTTCATCGCGGCGGCCGGCAACCATCCCGATCGTGTAGTGGCGACGCGAGTGGGGCACGAATGGTCGCAGGGCTAGGGATTGGCGCGCGCGTGAGGCTGCCGCGTCGACTTTGTCGACGTTGGGCAATCTACGCGCTTTATGCGTTCGCTTGCGCGTCCGCGGGATTGGGGCAAGAGGCAGGCGACATTGTAAAGAGATCCGTTGAGCTGGACCAATCCAACTGGCAGCGCATGAAAGATTACACCTGGATCGCGCAGCAAACCGATCGCCTGTTGGATTCGAGCGGGCAAGTGAAATCGCAAAAGATCGAGCAATGGGAGACCGTGGTGGTCTATGGCGAGCCGCATCGCCGCATGTTGGAGCGTAATGGCAAGCCGCTTTCCGCGGAGGATCAGAGCAAGGAGCAGCAGAAGTTGGATCAGGCCGTCGCGAAGCGGGCGAATGAAACGCCGCAACAGCGCATGCGGCGGGAGACTGATTTCGAAAAAGAGAGAGAGAAGGACCGCGAGTTTCTGCGCGAGGTCCCCGACCTGTTCGATTTCAAGCTGCTGGGCGATGAGAAGATCGATGGGCACGATGTCTGGGTAATCTCTGCGACGCCCAAGCCGGGCGCGCGGCCGAAGCGCGGCGATGCGAAACCTCTGCTCAAGGTTCAAGCAAAGGTGTGGATCGACAAGGCCGAGTATCAATGGGTACGGCTGGAGGCCGAAACAACGGCCACGATTTCGTTTGGGCTGTTTATCGCGCGGCTGAGTCCTGGGGCGAAGCTGATGTTCGAGCAGACGCGGGTGAACGACGAAGTATGGCTGCCCAAACGCGAACTGGTTCAGGGCGCGGCGCGGCTGGGCCTATTGAAGAAACTGGTGGGCGAGGAAGAGACCACATGGAACAACTACCGCAAGTTCCAGGTGGATTCGAAGGTAGTTGCGGCACAATAGACGGCTTCGAGTCCCCTCTTCGATCAACCCGCCGCGCTTTTCGCCGACAGATGGCTGCAGGCCGATGCGAGATCAGGATCGAATTGAAGAACGCGGCCTGCGTGAGCAATTTCAAATACGCGTGCCACCGAGCCGCCGGCGCCCGCAACACGCATCTGGCCACCGCTTTGCTCCATGCGCCCGCCGCAGTAGATCAGCATCCCCAGTCCCGAGCTGTCGATATAGTCCAACTGGGCCAGATCGATCACCAGCTTGCGGGTTCCGCCGTCGATCAGCCGCATGATGGCATTCTCGGCGTAGCTCAGCGAATTTCCGAGATGCAGGCGGCCGGACATCTCCACAACCGTCACGTCGCCGATCTGTTGAGTCTTGGTTTCTACCATGTGGGCAGTTGACCTCCGGGCACCTCACCCATGCCAACGGCGTCGATGAGTACGAGGATCTCGTAGGGTCCCAAACGAGTTCCCGGAGCCAGGGGCATAGGGTGTTAGCTGATTCTAGCTCACTGGTGTCTGTCAAAACAGACACCAGGGGGTTCCGTTCTAGCGAATTTGGCGAAGCGCCCCTGTTGACCTTGACCGAGTAGCTGCTGGAACGGCTCCGGTGCGCAATCGCTGCGGTTAGGTGATAGACTACGCGCAACCGGGATGGCCAAACGGAAGTCCCGGTTCACCCATGTCAAAAGAGGAGATCCCCGATGATCAAGACCCTTGGTGTATTTCTACTCGCCGGCGCATGTTTGTGCCCGGTCTACGGACAGGCATCGAAAGCTGCGGCCTCGGCCGATGCGGAAGCAGTGAAACAACTGGAGCGCGACTGGTCGGACGCCCAGAAGGCTGCTGACATCGACAAGCTCAGCCAGATCGTTGCAGACGATTGGTCGGGCCTGGGCTCTGACGGCACGAGGTCGACGAAAAAGCAGTTTCTGAATGACGTCAAATCAGGTACGTCAAAGCTGGAGTCCTTCGACATTGGACCCATGAATGTCAAGCTGATCGGAGCGGTGGCTATCGTGCAAGGCAGCGACACGGAAAAAAGCTCATCGAAAGGAAAAGATACCAGCGGCAAATGGGCGTGGATGGATGTATTTGTGAAGCGCGACGGCAAATGGCAAGCTGTGCGTTCTCAGTCCGCGATGGTAAAGTAGCTATGTGACGATTCTCATTGGATGGAAGGCTACGTCCAGTCGAATCCTGGTCTGGATGGCAGGCGTTGCCTTGCTGGCGAGCGGCCTGCCCGCTCTCGCGCACCACGCGTTTTCCAATGAGTTCGACGAATCCAAGCCGCTCACGCTGGAAGGCGTGGTCACTCGCGTGGACTGGGAAAATCCGCACGTGCATTATTACATCGATGTGGCTCAGCCCGACGGCACGGTGGTGAACTGGGCGTGTGAAACCGGCGGTCCGAACCGGCTGACCAAGCGAGGCTGGATGCGCGATTCGCTCAAGTCTGGCGACAAAGTCATCGTTCACGGCTTCCCCGCCAAGGACGCATCGCACTCCGCCGACGGACGGAAGGTCACGCTCGCGAACGGCCAAACTATCGGGGAAGAGCCGAAGCAATAAGTTCCAACTGGGTTGCCAGGACGTCGGGGATCTCGATTGCGTTCCCCGCACGACGCCTCTCGCGCTCCTGGCGCGAACGATCGAAGGGCATGCGGACGGGCGAGCCGCTCTCGACGGGACGAGCGGACCGCACCGCGTTCGCAAAGGCCGACACGTTCTCGCGAAATGTTTCCGCAGGGCCCATTAGGTCCGGACGCATGGCCACGATGAGGTAGCCGAAGCCCGCGAGCTCCGGCGGAATCGGCGGCGAGCCTGCCAGGATACCAAGCAGCTGCACCACGATGGCGAGGCCGGATCCTTTATGGCCGCCCCAAGCCGCAAAGGCGCCCGAAAGCGCGGCGGCGGGATCGCGAGTGGGGTGGCCGTCACGGTCGAAAGCGACTTTATCCGGGAGATCATTCCCGAGACGGGGCGCGAGTGTCACTTCAGCGTGCATGATCGCCGATGTGCCGACGTCAAAAATGATTGGGTCATCGGCACTCGGGAAACCGAAGCACATCGGGTTGGTGCCGAGCAGGCCTTCCGTCGCGCCGTGCGGCGCCACCCAGGGTGACGCGTTGGAAGCGATCATGCTGACAAGTCCGCGCGCGGCAGCGATCTCTGCGTAATAAGAAAGCATGCCCGTATACCAGGTATCGCTGGCGCCTACCACGGCGATTCCGGCCGCCTCTGCCTTCTCGATGGCAAGCATAGTGGCACGGTGTGCGACGACATAGCCGATGTGGTCGCCACCATCGAGGCGAGCGGAGACGGGCGTCTCATGAAGGATGCCGATCGGTCGGCGATGGTCGCCATGGCGCTCCACCCGTTCGGCGATGCTGATGGCCCGCGCAAGTCCGCCATAGTGAAGCCCGCGCAGCTCGCAATCGATCAAGTGGTCCGCGATTATCGTGGCGTCAGTGGCATCGTGGCCCACCGCCGCCATTACGCGCGCGGCCAGGTTATGTGCCTCTCGAATGGTTAGTCGCACAGGTGTAGACTATAGCGTGTTTATGAATAAGTCCATCGTGATCCTACTCGGCGCGTGCATGGCGCTTACATCACAAGCGGCGCAGAAGCATGCCAAGGCCCCGAAGACTCTTCGGTTATACATCTTCGATTGTGGGACCATTCACACCACCACCGTGGATGCATATTCGTTGAAGAAGGAAGAAGTGGGCTCCACGGAAATGGCGATCCCGTGTATCCTGGTGGCCCATCCCAAAGGAACGCTGATGTGGGACAACGGCGACATTCCGGATCGCGCATTTCCAGCGGGCGGCGGTCCCGCGGCGGCGGGCGTGGTTACGCAAGATAAGCCGTTGCTGCCGCAACTCGCGGCGGTGGGATACACGCCTGCGGACATCAAATATTTGGCGATGTCGCACTATCACGGCGATCACGTGGCGAACGCGAATGCTTTTGCCGGGTCCACCTGGCTGGTGCGGAAGGTAGAGCGAGATCGCATGTTCTCCGGTGAACCGATACCGCGATCCGATCCCGCAAACTACAACCTGCTGAAGGACAGCAAGACCGTGATCATCGACAAAGATGAATACGACGTTTTTGGGGATGGAACCGTCATCATTAAGTCCGCGCCGGGCCATACGCCCGGCCATCAGGTGTTGTTTCTGAAGCTGGCTAAGACCGGGCCGGTGGTGCTGAGCGGCGACCTTTATCATTATCCGGAGGAGCGCACGCTTGGCCGCCTGCCTGTGGCCGAGTTCAACAAGGATCAAACGGCTGCATCCAGGGCGGAGCTCGATGTTTTCTTGAAGAAGACGGGCGCGCAGTTGTGGATCCAGCACGACTTTTTGGGCAACGCAAAGCTGAGAAAAGCGCCGGAGTTTTACGAGTAGCGCTACTTGTTCTTGAAAATACTTTTCGGGATCAGGCCGTGCACGCCCCTGGTGCCATCCACGAGTTGCGTGATGTCGAAGTCCACGGCCACGCTCGCTAGCATATAGGCATCCTCGCGGGTCAGCTTCTTCTCGTTCACCAGAAAATCAATCGTCTCGCGGACCGCGATTTTGGCAGCTTCGGTCAGATCCGGGTCCAGCCCCATGGTGATCCAATGCGTGGGCGTCTCCGCGCGCGGCCATTTCAGATGCATGTCTTTGTGCAGGATGAACTGAAACACGCCGGTGAGCGAGGTTTCCATGGCGGTGATGTCCACTTCTCCGTTTCCCATGCCCGCGTGGCCGTCGCCGACCTCAAACAGCGCGCCGCGCGCGTGCACCGGAATGAATAGCGTGGTTCCGGCAACTAGTTCCTTATTATCCAGATTGCCCGCGTGAACGCCCGGCGGAGCGCTATTCACCTTGCCCGCGCTTTCGGGCGGAGCAACGCCCATGCTGCCAAAGAATGGTTTGAGCGGAATCTCGATGCCAGGAGCGAAGGTTGCAAGGTTGCGCGAGCGGTCCAGAGGAATGATCTTCATCCGCGTGCCATCGAACTCGTCGGGCAAGAAGCCCGCGCCTTTGCGAAAAGTGTTATAGGCGAAGGGAACGTCCATGCGGATTTCGCGAATCCGCACCTCCAATACGTCACCGGGCTCGGCGCCGTCGATCGCAATCGGGCCGGTCAATAAATGACCGCCAGGTCCGCGCTGATCCTGCGGAATCTCCTTGTAAATGGTTCGCAGGGCCGGTGGGACTTGGTCCGGAGGCCATCCGGCCTGCTCCAGACGCTCAGGATTTCCGGAGACGGTTTGGATCTCGACGGTGTCACCGGATCGAATGGATAGCACTGGTTTCGCGGCCGACCAATAATATCCCCAGGCGATTGTTTGCGGCGTGACTTTTAAGGTGTAGTCGGCGGCGGGGAGGAACGAGCTAATGGAGGCGAGCAGAGCGAGACACCGGAGCGGGCGTGGTTTCATGAATCATGTTTGCACAACCTCAGGCGTCTTTGAAGGGTACTTCCACTACGACGTAGCTACCGGGTTGCGCCGAATTAACGGCTGCAACGATCTTTTCGGTAACGAGCTTCACCATGGGCCATTGTGAGTGCTCAAGTACTACGAGCGCGATTTTGCGGGCCTTGAGGTTCTGCTGATAATGGATGTTTTTGTCCGTCGTCACCAGGACTTCGAAACCAGCTTGCTCGGCGGCATCGATCAGATCGCCATTCGCGAGTTCTTCCCAGCCCCGTACCCGCGCCTCCTCTATGGAATATCCGGTAAGGAAACGGGCAAGACCTCGCGGTGTGCCGTTATCGAAAAGAATCAACATCCCTGCAACGGCCTAACCGTAGGTCGGGGCTTTATCGAGTGAACGCGCCACAAACGCCATGAGGCTCTCTAGCTGTTCACGAGTCACGGGGAACTGTTCGATTACTTCCTCGATGCTCATACCTGCTTCGAGGTTCTCAAACAGAACCTTGACCGGCGTCCGGGTTCCGCGCAGCACCCATGCCCCACTCACCTTGCCGGGAATGCTTTCCACGGCGGGACATTGAGACCAATCGAGAGTAGCCATGTTCTTCCCCTCTTTTTATCGTAGCCTTTTACTATGGTTCCGCGGCGTCAAGCGCAGTGCGCGAGTTGCCCTTTCAAGACACACGCGACGTTCGGGAAACGCAACGGAGTTCCAGCCCTAACGCCTCCTTATCAGTTTGCGTTGCTCAACTGACGGAGTTGTTTTGCAATAGGGTGTTCTTGCCAAGGCCAGAGGAATATTTGCGCCGGCATGAAAGAAACGCTAGCTCCGAACCCGAAATCTTCATCAAAGGCAAGCTTGATAGACCGCGGGTTCTGGAAGCGACCTTCGGAGATGCGACGAATCCTCCTCAAGGGCACGCGAACTTGCCTGGCATAGTTGGAAATGATCAGATCGCCGCCATTTATCGATACCCTTTTGAGCGGAATACAGCAGCGGTACCACACGGCAGTCCCAATGATCCATACTGCCAGGAATATCCACTTAAGTTCAGGCGGAGGAGGATCACCATTAGAACCGTGGAATGCCGACGAGAATAGCCCGACTGTGCCAAGCCCAAAACCAGAGATCCACATGGCGGGGAGGATGAACTTGTAAACAGCCGTCATTCTCGACGAGATGAGCTGACCGTCCTGGCCGTCCATGAGAGTGAACAATCAGGGTACCGCTTTCTGTCAGACTGCATAAATCCCGTCTTGTCTCAGAACTTATCATTTACGGAATCTTGTGCGCCAGCGCGGGCCTCTTCAACCTCCGGTGTCTCAAACTTGCCGCTCTTTTCGTTGTAAGCCGTCACGACGCCGGGGCCGATGTGATACACCCAGCCATGCAACGAAAGATTGCCTTCGAGCAGGCGATTTGCAACGGCGGGATGCGAGCGCAGGTTCTTCAGTTGCGTGACCACATTCTGTTCGGTGACCGCGAGAAGCAGCTCGGAGCTCGGGTTTGCTTGGCGGGACTGGACGTTTGCGTAGCGCAGCCAATTCCACACTGCGCCAAACGACGACAGGGCATCGGGATGGAGCGCTCCCTTAATGACGCCGCAATCGGTGTGTCCGCAGACGATCACGTCCGGCACCCGCAGCACGCCCACAGCATATTCGATGGTGGCCGACACTCCACCGAGCGAATCGGGATAAGGCGGCACAATGTTGCCAATTACGCGGCAGATGAACAGCTCACCTGGCTTGGTTTGGGTGAGGAGGCAAGGATCGATGCGCGAATCGGCGCAGGTGATGAACAGCGCCTCGGGACGCTGGCCGATGGCTAGCTTTTCGAAAAGATCCTGATGCTGCGGATAAACGTCCTTTTGGAATCGGGAGATGCCCCCCAGGAATTTTTCGATCGGCACACTTTAAGATAAACGAATGGATCTCAAGAACGCAGTAGTTCTGATTACCGGCGGATCGAGCGGCATCGGCCGTGCGGCGGCCCAAGTACTGAAGCAGGCAGGCGCGCGCGTCGCCATCACCGGGCGCGACCCGGAACGTTTAGCCGAAGCCGCCCGATCGCTCGGCGTGATAGGCATACAGGCGGACGTCTCGAATGAAGCCGACGTTTTGCGGACCTTTCGAGAGGTGAAGGAGAAGCTCGGCGATCTGGATGTCCTGATCAACAATGCCGGCATCGGCGTGCTCAAGGAACTGGTGGACCAAGACCGCGCCAGCTTCGACGCCGTGTTCGCCACCAACGTGACAGGCGCGATGCTGATGTCGCGTGAAGCCGCCAAGCTGTTTCAGGAGCGCAAGCGCGGCAACTTGATTAACATTTCGTCGACGGCTTCGCTGCGTGGCGCGCCCAAAGGGACGGCCTACTATGCGAGCAAGTTCGCTCTGCGCGGGATGACCGAGTGCTGGCGCGCCGAGCTTCGCAAGTACAACGTGCGCGTCTTCCTGATCAATCCCAGCGAAGTGATCACCGACTTCGCGCGCCGGGCCGGATTCCCGCAAAAGGACAACCCGAGCAAGCTGCAAAGCGAAGACATCGCCCACATGATCCAGGCGGTTCTCGAGATGAACGACCGCGGCTTCACTCCCGAACTATCGGTCTTCGCGACGAATCCGGTGGACTGAAGTTTTCGCTCACTTCGCCAATTCGTCCGCCTTCTGAATGTCGTCGTCCAGACCCAGCAATTCCCAGCGTTGCAGCGATAGCGGCACGTTCCCATTGCTCCAGACGTAATCGTGAAACTCGCGGAGGCTGAACTTGGCGCCTTGTTGCAGACGTCGTTCGGCCAGCATCCGCTCGATCTGCAGCTTACCGATTTCATAGGCGATGCCCAGGCCGGGAGCGGTGGCAAAACCAGCCGCTTCGCCGTCGGCTGTTCCCCGATCCATAGGCACGGTGCGCGCCAGATAATCCGCCGCTTGAGCGATGCTGAACTGGCCAAGCGCAAGTTTTACATCCACCTCCACGCGCAATGCCCGTAAGCGAGCGAAGTTGTAAATAATCTCTCACGAGCGTGGGGCGTCGTCATATAGGCCGGCGGCCAACATCATCTCTTCGGCGTAGAATCCCAGGCCTTCGTTCGCGCTCGAATCATAGTATTGACGCCGGATCGGGTCGGGATTTCGCCGGGATAACAATAACTGAAAGAAGTGTCCCGGCACGCCCTCGTGTACGCCGGTGGTGCGCGGATCCTGCGCATACGCTTTCCAGAAATAGCCGAGATCGTTCGAGGGTGGATGTACCCAGCGCGTTCCATCCTGATGCGGGCGCGACGGTCCGGTGAAGTCGTCAATTTCGCCGAACGGATCGAAAGCTGCAACGTAATCTGGCGCCGGGCGGATGGTCCAATGCGGCAGGTCAGGAGGAACCGTTAGGACTTGGTGCTCGGTCAGATAGCGGCGAATGTTTGCGTCATCGCGCTCCATGCGAGCGGCTTCTTCTTCCGCCGTCGCGGCCATCTTCAATTCCGGTGCGTGGATGTCGCGTTGATGCTCATAGCTTTCCATCGCGAGTACTCGCTCAAAATCCTGCCGCGCCATGGCCAGCAACTGCTGGGGAGTGTAAGGCAAGAGAGCCACCTGATGCAGGAAGAATCCATATGCTTTGTCGCCCAGGGCGAAGTCCTGCCGCATGTTAGGCAGGTCCTTTTTCAGCCATTCCCGATACTCGATCAGTGCCTTGCTGGCCGCGGCCATTGCAGTTCGGAATTGTGCGCGATCCGCATCGCTTGCAAGCAGCGGTGACACACCACGTTCCACGCGAGCGAACCGTTGATCGATATCGGAGAGCAGCTGGATGGTGAGTTGCGCGAACGGTGCAACGGCGCGGAGATTGAGTTTGCCTTGTTCCAGGATGGACGGAATGTTTTCCGCGCGCGCCACAATCTCCCGCGAGCGGGCGGCGCTCAATGGCGGCGGAGGCACAATTGCTTCCTGCAATGCATCCACGGTCTGCTCGACGTAAAACGCAGGGTCGCGCTGCCAGCGTGGATTTACGTCCAGCTCCCATCGGACGCGCGCGATGGCCGATCCCATCAGCCGATAGTCCACCATCCGTCCCATCGGCCAGCCGCCGGTGCGCATCGATTTCCAGCGGCGCTCGAACGCGGCCAGATCGGCGCGCTGCTTGGCGACCGACGCCGCCGACCAATCGCGTACCCCATCCGCGTGTTCCATTCTCGGGACGTCATCAAACGTGAAGGGACGATACTCCGCGCGCCATGTCCAGAACTCTGAAGCCAACCAGTCCAATGAATCGGTCTTCTCCTGTGCGAAGGAAATCACGGACAACAGCACTAGACCTAACAGCATTCGCCCCATAGGACTCACAGGATAGCAAGCTAAAGTGGTTCGACCTTAGAGACAGGCGAACGCACCAGTGCCGGCTGGAGTGCCGTAACCGTGGCGCCGTCCAACCAGGACTGCATTCGCGGGAAACCTGTTGACGCCTGACCGATGTGCGGGTACACTGAGTATCGCTATCGAATGGCGATATCGAAACACGATTTTAACAATCCGTTTGAGTACCGCGACCTCTACGCCGGGTTGATCCGTCTCCATATTCTTCACCATGCCGTGGAAGGACCGATCTTCGGGTTGGAAATGGCTGAGGAGCTGGCGCGTCACGGTTATCGGATCAGTCTTGGAACGCTTTATCCGCTCCTGCACGGGCTCGAAAAGAAAGGCTACTTGCGCTCGGCGGAGAGGCGCAACGGGCAATCGAACCGGAAGGTCTATCGGGCTACGCCGCTCGGCAGAAAGGCTCTTCAGGCGATGAAGATCAAAGTAAGTGAATTGTTTGGAGAACTGAATGAAACAAAGTAGCGTATGGGCCGGACTGGCCGTTGTGTTTGCCGCGTCAACCGCAGCTCTGGCCGGTCCTCCGTTCCAAACCGACGATCCGGAGCCGATTGATTTCAGGAACTACGAGTTCTACACGTTCGCTTCGTCGGACGGCACGCCGCTGGAAACCGACACCGAGGGGCCAGCGATTGAATTCAATTGGGGCGCGGCTCCTAACCTTCACCTGCACGTCATCGTTCCGGCGGCTGCCATTTTTCCCGCCGATGCTCCACGCGCGTTCGGCATCGGGGACATCGAGCTGGGAATCAAATACCGGTTCGTCCAGGAAACCAAGCATCGCCCCCAGATCGGCACATTTACGATGTTCGAGATTCCGACCGGCAGCGCGCCCCGGGGTCTGGGAGTGGGCAAGACCTGGTACAAAGTGCCGCTGTGGGCGCAGAAAAGTTTTGGCCCCTGGACCACCTACGGCGGCGGCGGCGTAACGGTGTTTAGCGTGCCCGGCTATCGTAACTATCCGTTTGCGGGCTGGCTGGTGCAGCGCGATTTCGGCAAGAAGTGGACGTTGGGAGAGGAGATCTTCTATCACGGGCCCGAAGGTCCGCTGGCGCCGCAGACACGTCCGTCCACGCTAGTTGATGTCGGCGGTTATTACAAATTTCGCGATCCTGGATTTCAATTGCTATTCTGTTACGGACATTCCGCCATCGGACAAACCGAAAACTACGCCTATCTTGGACTCTATTGGACTTGGGGCAAGAAGGCGGACAGCGACAAGCCTGGCGATCAGGATAAACCGCCAGCGGGAGCCGCGTTCAATCGCCTGGGTCCACCGGGGCCGCTTTGAATATTTCAAGTAGCGACGTCATCCTGCTGGCGCACGCGTCCTTCGGTGTGGCGGGTTGCTTGGCGGCCGTGTGGGTGTTTGTCGAGGCTCTGAATGCCACGCCCGGGAACGCTGTACGAATGCAGAGAGGCGCTCTGGTGGTGGCAGCGTGCATGATCGCCGCATGGATTTGCGGCGGCTATTGGTACCTTCACTTCTATCCAGCGGAAAAAGCATTGATACTTCAGGGACCCTGGCCGTTCGCGCACAATCTCTTCATGGAGACGAAAGAACACCTGTTTTTCGTCACTGCCATTCTGGCATTTCTTCTTCCGATCGTGACCCGGGAAAAATTGTATTCCAATTCCGCCGGTCGCAAACTTGTTTTGTCCGTCGCCGGACTGATTGCGATTACGGGTTTGACGGTAGAAGGAGCGGGCGCGGTGATCGACCACGGAGTGAAAATCGCATTGCTCCAGAACACCCCGAAGGAAGGACCATGATGGATTCAGCAAACGGATCAGACTCGCCAAAACTAAAATCCACAACATCGGGTTTCGTTCTGGCTGCCGGGATCACCGTGTTATTGAATACGGCGCTGTCCTGCGCCAAGGACGCCTATGCTCCGCTGAAAGCCTTTCTGAAGTCCCTCACAGATCATGATTGGACAACCCAGGGCTTGATCGATCTGCTGCTTTTTGCGGGACTGGGATTGATCTTCATGCAGGCAAGAGCTGGGGAAAGGATCGATCCAAGCCGACTGATTGCGGGCCTCATTGTAGCGGTAGCCATCTCCGGGTTCGGACTTGCTCTATGGTTTGCGTTCGTTTAGCGCTGCTCGCAGTTTTGTTTTCCGTATGGCTGCCGCCGGGGATCTCGGCCGCGACCATCATCCTCATCCGCCACGCTGAACGCACCAGCGCCATGTCGGCGGACGCGTTGCTCAGTCCGGCCGGAGAAGAGCGTGCCCGGCAGCTGGCTGAAGTTCTGAAGGACGCCAAAATCCAGCGCATCTATGTAACGGAGGTCCGGCGCACGCAGCAGACGGCCGAACCGATCGCCACCGGGCTGCATCTCAAGCCAATTGTCATCGCCAAAGACGATATCGATGCGCTGGTCAGCCAGCTTCGGAAGTCAGGCGAGAACGAAACCGTACTGGTGGTCGGACACGCCGACACCGTCCCGCTGCTCATTGAGCGTCTGGGAGGAGGACCGGTGCCTGCGTTTCGCGACACGGAGTATGACCGGATGACAATGCTGTTCTTAGGAGCTAAAGGAAAAGTTCAGGTGGTGACGCTACGCTACGGGAATATCTCGCCTTGAATGATATGCATCGGCCCTTCAGCAGGAAGTGCGGATAAGAACTGCCGTAAATGGGGCGCGGGTAAGCGAGGGTTAGCCGGCCAGCGCGTCGGCCAGCTGTTTAAGCTTGGTCTGAAACTTCGCGAAATCCGAGCCGGGGCTAAACTCTATTACACCCGCGTGCGGGTTGAAGGCGATGGAGTGCGTGGCACCCTTATCCTGTTCGAGGAACGGCTGAGAGAGCTTGCGGACTACATCGGCCGACATGTCGATCGCGTTGCCTGGCGCGGTGCTCATGATGGCCGCGAATTGGTCTTTCGCCCAGCGGCCTAGCACGGCCGAAGACGGAAAAATATTCTCGAAACGAGACTGGAAACCACGCAGGGCGCTGTCAATGACATTGGGTGGATAGCAGTTTTGGAGTCCCTCCAAATTGCGAACCACCACCAGCAGCACGGAAAAGGCTGCGTTCCTGCTAACAAACTCCTCCATGCGGCCTGTGATCCGCTGGCGGCTTTCGGCGGCGGGATCGGGCGTCTGCGGACGGCGGGCGGATTGGACCTCTTGATGCAGCAGACGAATTTCGTCTTTGAGCTGCGCGATCGCCATTTGGTTGCAGGAACGCATCTGCTGGACACTGGCGGCGATTTTAGCGGTGGACGCATGAATTGCGGCGCGCATCACCTGGATGTCATCGCCGGCTGCGCTCTGGTTGAGGATTTTCAGTTCCCGTTTTAGGCCCGAGTCAAGATTGACTTCACTTTCGCTGATGGAGCCGGCGAACGATTCCAAAGCAGCGGCAGCGGCCTGCACTTCGCGGCGCAGCTTCCGCACCTGCTCGCCAGTCTTATCTCGATAGTCCTTCAGTTCGGTGTCGAAAGAAGCTTGGACCGACTCTAACTCCCGGGCCCCGGCGTCGGCCCGCAGTTGGTCCCGGAGAGCCTGCAACTGCGAGCGAAAGTGGGCGGTTTGAGCGGCATCCAGTTCGATGGCGTTCTGTTCGGTGGAGCGCAGCGCCGACGAATAGCAGTTGACGGCGGTGCGATGCAGTTCCTCCAGGCGGTCCAGCTCAGTTGCAGTCTTGCGGAGTGAAATCATGATCGCGATGAGATTCTCTAGTCCCTTATCGGGCGAATGGGGTCCACTTTTTAGGATTTCTTGACATGTATACTGATACCGATCTGGCGGTTTGCCGGCTACCTTCATGACGATCAAATACATTGCCTTGCGTGCGGTGCTTCTGGGGGCGCTCCTGTTCTGCGCATGCACCCTGGTTTGCGCGCAGTGGTTCAATGTACGAAATCCGGGGATTCCCCGCCTGCCGGATGGGAAGGCGAATCTCTCGGCGCCCACGCCGAAGACTCATGATGGAAAACCGGACCTGTCGGGCATCTGGCAGCCTTCGCCGCCCTACATCGGAAACATCGCTTCGGACCTGAAGCCCGGCGACGCTCCCTTTCAGCCTTGGGCCGCCGCGCTGTTCCAGCACCGGCGCGATACCGAGAGCAAGGAAGATCCCACCGGCAACTGCATCCCGGGCGGAGTGCCGCGGTCTGACGCTGTTCCCTACCCTTTCAAGATTGTGAACAGTGAAAAAATGTTGATCATCCTGTACGAAGCGGTGCATAGCTATCGGCAGATTTTTACCGACGGCCGCGAACTGCCCAAGGATCCCAATCCGACCTGGCAGGGTTACTCGGTGGGGCATTGGGAAGGGGACGATTTCGTAGCCGAGACCTCCGGCTTCAACGACCACGGCTGGCTGGATAACGATGGCCGCCCCGCCACTGACGCCCTGCACGTGACGGAGCGTTTTAGGCGAAAAGATTTCGGACACATGGATATCCTGATCACCATCGACGATCCGAAGGCGTACACCAAGCCGTGGAACGTGACGCTGCCACTGAAGTTCCTTCCCGACACGGATCTTCTGGAGTACGTCTGCGGCGAGAACAACAAAGATCTTCAGCACCTGGTGGGAAAATAACGCTATGAACTTTCAAAGAATACTTTTGGCCGGATTGATTTGTGCGGCAGCGCTTCAGGCGCAGGACAATCCTTTCAGCGCCGATGCCAGGCAGAGCTACGCGCTGGTGAAAGACAGTCTGCTCAAAGCCGCGGAGAAGATGCCGGCGGAGGACTATTCGTTCCGCACCGTTCCGCCGGTGCGCACTTTTGGTGAAATGATCGCGCACGTGGCCGATGGGCAATTGCTGATGTGCCAGGTAGCGAAGGGTGAGAAGACCACGGCCAATGCGAAGTTCCCCGCCCCGAAGACCGGCAAAGCCGATCTGGTGGCATCGCTGAAAGCATCCTTCGATTACTGCGATCCGGTATACGCGTCGATGACCGACGCAGCCGGCGCCGCCAAGGTGAAGTGGTTCCGCTGGGATATGAGCAAGCTAGGCCTGCTGAATTGGAACATCGCGCACGATAACGAAATGTATGGAATTATCGGAGCGTTTCTGCGTATCAAAGGGCTGGTGCCGCCGTCGAGCGAAGGCCGTCCGTAGCACGGAGCTGAATCAGCCGCAGATGAACACCGATGAACGCAGATAGAATGACGAACGCAGATAGAACTTAGTGGGAGCTGCCGGTATAGGTTTTTTCGCCTGCCGTGATCGCTAGCGCTAGCCGATTCTGTGGGGGCGGTAGCGGACACGTCGCATAAGCCGTGAAGGCGCAGGGCGGATTTTCAGCCTTGTTGAAGTCCAGCCAGACCATTCCATTTTGAGGCGGGTCCGTATATAGAAAACGGGATGCTCCGTAAGTGCTTTTACCGCTGGTTTGATCGCGCAGAACGAAAAACAGCTTGCCTTCGTCGATTGTCGGCTCGAGATGAAATGCGCGCCCGTCTTTCTCAAAACTGACGGTGCCAGGACTTGGTTCGCTCTCTTCCTGACCGATGGTGTTATGGAAAACGATGGAGTGCGGAGTGGTCCACTGGTTGAACTTGGCCTGAATGCGCCACGTCGGATCGACGGGGTACCACGTTAGGCCTTTGAAATCTTTGCGGGCCGCGCTGTCATTGTCCTTCAGACGGATGCCCGCGCGATCACCGCGCCGGATCAAGTAAAACTTCAAGTGGTTAATCGCGAGAATATCGTCGTCTTCGCGCAGCGCCGTTTCGGTGGCGGGCTTGCCGTTCAGAGTCAGTGGAACGCCGGGCGCGGGATGCAACACGGCCTTGCCAGCATGCAACGAGATAACGGCAACACGCCCCGGCGCAGAACCGGCGGGCAGCGGAACCTCACTCGCTGGATCGGCGCCAACTCGGTTGTCGCCTTCCTTCAACCAATCGAGACCGACTACCGTGAGCCAGCCGAAGTCATGGGCCAGTTCGCTTTGATGCTGCTCGCGCCACTGGTCTACTTCCTGACGATAGGTATCGCCTGAATTAGCCGCGCACAAGGTGAACGCAAGCGCGGCGGCGGCGATCGGCTTCATGTTCATATGTGATACATAAGCGGCAGCCGGCTGTGCTCCTGCTTCGCCGTCTCTACTTGCCGGATCAAATCGGCCAGCGTGGTTTTGTCGAGCACTTCGGCGATGGAGTCGCGCACCTGGCGCATGATAATCCGGGTACCGCAATGTTCGATGTCCCCGCACTCTTCACACGGCTTGAATGCCGTTTCGCTGGCACATGGCAGCGGGGCCAGCGGGCCTTCCAGCAACCGAATGATGGACCCGATCGTAATAGTAGACGGTGGACGGCTCAGTTGGTAGCCGCCACCTTTGCCCTTCTTACTTTCGAGCACACCGCGGCCTTTGAGATCGAGCAGAATACCTTCTAGGAACTTGAGGGGAATGGTCTCTTCGGTGGACAGGGTGGCGATAAGCACAGGCCCTTCTCCATAGCGGCGGCCCAACGCAATCACCGCCTTGAGACCATACTGCGTGCGTTTGGAGATTGTTCTCATCCGTCTATAGCCTATCAAACATGGCTTATGCCACCAGTGCCACGCACCCGGTGACGATGAGCGCGATGGCCCAGACCAGGTCGAGATTGAACCAGCCCTTGCGCAAAAGCGATAGTCCGAACTTCCGATAGACCAGCAGAGCAATCAGGGCGGTGACGCTGAGATAGCCCAGCGTATGAACCAAAGTGGCGGCGATTCCGGTCCACGCCCCGGTTCCCGAAGCCATGTGCATGTGTTCATGTCCGGCAGGCATAGCGTCCGCGGCATTGGAGGAGGCCCCGTGCAAAACAATGGGCAGCACCATCAAACCGGCTCCGTGCGCGCTCGCCATCAGGAACGACCAAAACGTGAGGTCGCGAAAGCCCACCTGCATCCCGCCCCATGCGAAGTGCCGGCGTCGCAAGATTCGAAAT
>JBEKRO010000080.1:0-31295 GCA_049518655.1 Bryobacteraceae bacterium
TCACGCCCACTTCGAGGTCGTGAATCTACTCGCGGAACCCTCATCCGCCGCGCGAAAGCTGTTCTCAAACTCAAAAAATGTCGCTGGAACAATTTCGGCTATGCTTTTCAGCAGCCTGCTAGTGATAAGCGTTTCACGCGGAGCGCCCTTGCGCGACTTGGGCAATTTGGTTCTCTCCGCAGTTCGCCTGTCCACGATTGGTGTTCTCTCGCGTTGTTTTGTAAACTTCGCTCATGCCAGTCTTTGAATACAAATGCCGGCAATGCGGACATCAGTTCGAGTATCTCGTGTTGCATTCGTCTCCCGCGGCGGAATGCCCCGCCTGCCAGAAGCAGGATCTGGAGCAACTGATCTCGTTGTGCGCTGTTAGTTCAGAAGCCACCAGGCAGGCAAACCTGAATGCCGCGCATGCGAAGGCTGCCGCCGTCCGCGGCGAGAAACAGCGCCAACAGCACACCCATCTCCACGAGCACTTCGAGGATCGTTCCGCCGCCGCGGATGCTACCGATGCAACCGGCGAGCAAAATTGATAAGATCTTCCACGGGATCTGATATTTCCAAGCGTTCATGAGCCGAATTCTACACTGGGCTGGGCTTGCGATTGCCTGCGCGATCGGCTGTGGAAACGCTGGGCACGCCGCGCCCACTCCCGCGGCGGAACGTGCCCTGCTCGATCAATACTGCGTAACCTGCCACAACGACAAGACGAAAACCGCTAACTTTTCGCTGCAAAGAGAAGACATCAACACCGTCGGCGATCACGCTGAAGTGTGGGAAAGAGTGATCCGCAAGCTGCGCGCCGGTATGATGCCTCCTCCCGGGATGCCGCGGCCGCCGCTGGCCAAGTATGAAGAGCTCCGCGATTGGCTGGAAGCGCAAGTTGATCAGAAGGCCGCTGTTCACCCGAACCCCGGTTCCGTAGTGCTTCATCGCCTCAACCGGACCGAATACGCCAATGCCATCCGCGACCTGCTGGATCTCCAGATCGATGTCACGACGCTTCTGCCAGCCGACGACGCGGCCCACGGCTTTGACAATGTCGCGGGTTCGTTGACCATTTCTCCCACTCTGCTGGAGGCCTACACGACAGCGGCCACGCGGATCGCCCGCACGGCGGTTGGCTTCTGGAAGTCGCCCACCGAGGCTGCCTACATCGCACCCGGCGATACTTCGCAGAACCATCACATCGAGGGCTTGCCGTTCGGTACGCGCGGCGGGATGGCGGTGCGTCACAGCTTCCCCGCGGATGGCGAATATAAGTTCTCCGTCCAAAACTTCGGCCTCGGCAAATTTATTCCCGGCGAAAAGCTGGAGTTTCTGATCGACAACGAAACGGTGGATATGCGCGACTACACAGGTGTCGGCTTGACAGCGGCTAATGCCGCGGATCACGACGGTTCCATCGATGTTACCGTCCCCGTGAAAGCCGGCTCGCATATGGTGGGAGTCACCTTCCTCGCGACGAACTACCGGCCCAGTCTCGATCTGATCCGGCAATTCGAGAGAAAGTCTCTTGAAGACAATCCCATTCCGCAGCTCGAATACTACCCGGCCATCGGGATTCTGAGAATACAGGGACCCTTCGTTCCAACGCGCCCGGAAGATTCGCGCAGCATTCGCAAAGTGTATACTTGCCGCCCTTCGAGCGCCGAGCAGGAAGGTCCGTGCGCAAAGGATATCCTAACCACGCTGATGCGGCGCGCTTACCGGCGTCCGGTTACTCCGTCGGATCAGGAGTGGGTGCAAGGTTTTTACCAGGAAGGACGCCGCGAAGGAACTTTCCAGGACGGAATCGAACTTGCGCTGCGCCGAATTCTGACCAGCCCGCAATTTCTGGTGCGGGCTGAGCGCGAGCCTGAAAACATAGCTCCCAACCAACCGTACCGGATTACCGATCTCGAACTCGCGTCCCGCCTGTCCTTTCTGATCTGGAGCAGCATTCCGGATGACGAGCTCATCGACGTTGCAAGCCGGAACAAGCTCCACACTTCCCCGATGCTGGAGCGCCAAGTGCGGCGCATGCTGGCCGATCCGAAGGCGGATGCTCTAGTGGAGAACTTTGGGGATCAACTGCTGTATTTGCGAAATCTGCCGGCCACCTCGCCCGATGGCGTGTTCTACCCAAATTGGGACGACGAGTTACGCCAGAGCTTCCGCCGAGAGACGGAACTTCTTTTCGACAGCATCATCAAAGAAAATCGCAACGTCGTCGACCTGTTGACGGCTGACTACACCTTTTTGAACGAACGGCTGGCCAAGCATTATGGAATTCCCAATATCTACGGTTCACAATTTCGCCGAGTGAATCTGGGCCCGGATCTGGCGTATCGGCGCGGATTGCTGGGACAGGGAAGCGTCCTTTCTCTCACCTGGGTGCAGAACTTCCGAACGTCGCCTGTGAAGCGCGGCGTCTGGGTGCTTGAAAATATACTGGGTACTCCTCCGCCGGAGCCCCCTCCCAATGTTCCGCCACTGGAAGACAGCAAGGGCGATAACAAGATCATGACGCTGCGCGAGCAGATGACGATCCATCGGAAAATGGAGCCCTGCGCCAGTTGCCACAAGCTGATGGACCCGATCGGATTCGCGCTCGAAAATTTCGATGCGGATGCGAGTTGGAGGACCAAACAAGGCGGAGATGGCGGAGTTCCACTGGATACCTCGGCGGTGCTTTGGGACGGAACCAAAGTAAACGGTCCCATCGAACTCAGGCAGGCTCTGTTGCGGTATTCGCCTCAGTTCGTCCGGATGATCACGGAAAAGCTGATGACTTTCAGCCTGGGCCGCGGGGTGGAGTATGAAGATATGCCGGTGATCCGCTCCATCGTACGCAACGCGGACAAAGAGGACGACAGGTTCCTGTCGATTTTGATGGGTATCGTCAAGAGCGCTCCGTTTCAGATGAGAACCAAAGAGGTGGAAGAGAGCGCAAGCAACGGATTGGGTAACGGTTTGAAGGAGTCCCGATAAATGTTTATCTCAAAGAAATTTATCCCTCGCCGTACATTCCTGCGGGGCGCCGGCATCACGCTGGGATTGCCGCTGCTCGATTCGATGGTGCCCGCGCAGACGCCATTGGAGAAGACGGCAGCCGCTCCAGTAAGGCGGTTCGTGGGAATCTGGCATCCGCACGGCGCCGCGCCTGGATACTGGAGTCCGCTACAGGAAGGCGCCAACTTCGACTTCTCATTTATCACCAAGCCTCTGGAGCCCTTCCGGAATCGCGTGACCTTGATATCCGGAATGGACATGCCGGAGGCGATGGCTACCACCGAAGAGCCGGGTGGCGACCATGCGCGCGGTGCGGTCCTGCTGTCCGCTGCCCGGCCGCGGAGAAATGCCGTCAGTCCCTACCTGGGGGTGACGATCGATCAGTTAATCGCAAAGAAATATGGCCGGGATACAATCCTCGAATCGATTCAACTGGGCGTCGAGGAAGACGGCAATTTCGGTAACTGCAACTGGGGTTATAGCTGTGCCTACACCAACTGCATCTCCTGGGCCTCGCCCACAGAGCCGCTTCCAACGGAGGTGAATCCGCGCGTGGCGTTTGAGCGGCTGTTCGGCGATGGAGCGAGTCCGGAAGAGCGGCGTCTGGGAAGAAAGCAAAGCGCCAGCATTCTCGATTCGGTAACGCAGGAAATCGCTTTCTTCAAGAAGCCTCTCGGCGCGGGTGATCGGAGCCGGTTGGACGCCTATCTGGAGAACATCCGCGAAATTGAGCGCCGCATCAACATTGCAATGGAAACCACGGTGAAAGAGCCATCCGAAGAGATTCCGTTCGGTTTGCCCGAGAAAAAGCTGGTTCATTACCGGCTGATGTACGATCTTCTGGCGCTGGCGTTCGAAGGAGATCTCACTCGCTCCGCCACGTACATGCTGGGCAAGGACCTCTCGGGCGCGAGCTTCCCCGAATCCGGTTTCAACGGTGGCTGGCACGGGAGTTCCCATCACGGCGACAAGCCGGAGAATGTGGCCAACTACGCGAAGATGAATCGGTATCACGTTCAAAACCTGGCGTATTTCGCCGAGAAGCTGAACAAGATACCTGATGGCGACGGCAGCCTTCTGGACCACGTCCTGATCTACAAGGGAAGTAACATGGGCAACTCGCATCGCCATGCCCATGTGAAGGTGCCCATCATTCTGCTGGGCGGGCTGGATGGCCATCTCCAAGGGAACCGCCACATTGTATATCCGGATAACACCGAGCGGACGTCCAACATGCTGCTCAGTATCCTGCATAAGTACGGGATTGAAAGAGAGAGTTTTGGCTCCAGCACGAAGCCGATCCCTCTGTAGTTATTTATGAAGTGGCCGGTTGCCGTACTGATTGTTCTTGCCATGCCGCTGGCTGGCCAAGTGGGTGGAAGACCCACCCGGCCGAAAGTGCAGCGGCCCGACGGCGCCGTGTGGGAAGTGATCCGCAAGAATTGCGTGGCCTGCCACGGCATCGACGATTACGCTTTCTACGCTCAGGACAGAGCTGCCTGGCAGAAGTTGATTGCAGATAAACATAAGCCCGGCGATGCAGACCTTTCCGAAGCGGATCGCAATATTCTGCTGGACTGGCTGGCCGCGAAATTCGCTCCGGACACAAAGCCCTTTCCGAGAACCTATGTGCCGCCCGAGATCACTACATTTTTCTCCGATCCCGAAGCCCAAAGGCTGATGAACCGGGCCTGCACGCGCTGCCACGGCGTCGATCGCGTGCAAGGCGTCAGGAAAGCGGAAGAAGGATGGCGGGTCACACTGGTGGATATGAGAGAAAGGGGCGCTCAATTATCCGATGAGGAACTGGAACGTCTGGTGGAATGGCTGGCCAGAGTTTGGGGAACGAACGAGGGCAAATGAGCGCGGCAAGAATGTGCGGAATAGTTCTGGCAGCCTTTTCGCTTTCGGCCGAAACGCCGTTGTCGCCCGCGCGGGAAGCGAGTGTGAGTTTCAGCGCGATAACGGCTAACGTAGCCGGAGCGCCCGATTCGGTCCGGATCGATATACTTCGCTGGTCTACCGATGAAGAACGCGAGAAGCTGATGTCGGCGTGGAACGGGAAGGGTGGACGTGCCTCGACCACTAAAGCGCGTTCAGGCAATGCTGTACCGCTGAGTCCGGAAGTGGCACTCGCGGCCGCACTGAAACAGACCACGACGGTAGGCTATCTGTGGTCATCCGAGGTTTCTGGATACGCGCTCCGCTATGCGGGTAAGGTTACTGGCGCGGATGGCCTGGAGCGCATCATCCTGATCACGAACCGGCGGCTGGGAGCGATGAACGATTTGTGGAAACCGGTGGGCGGGGGCCCGGTGGCGACATACGACTTCTCTGTGATTGAGCTTCGTTTGAATGCCAAAGGCGAGGGCGAAGGCAAAGTATCGCTCACGGGCCGGGTAACGCCAGACAGCGCGGCTCAGATTGTCACGCTCGAAAACTATAACGCCTTGCCGGTAGTGCTGAGCAGAGTGACGCCCAAGGAGCGTAGATGAAACGCACACCTGCCTGTGCGATAGCCTTGCTATCGGCTTCCATCCTTATGGCCGCTGTTCGGAGCGAAGTAGCCGACGCCACGATGCAGGGAAATAAGGCCGCCGTTCGCACCTTGTTGCAGCAAAAGGCCGACGTCAATGCGCCCCAGATCGATGGCACCACGGCGCTCGATTGGGCCGTGCAGGTGAACGACCTGGAATTGACCGAACTGCTGATACGCGCCGGCGCGCATGTGTCAACCGCCAACAAAGCAGGTGCAACGCCCCTGTTGCTGGCCACAGTCAACGGGAATGCCGCCATCATCGAGCGGTTGATTTTGGCGGGCGCCGATCCGAATGCGCCTTTGACGAATTCGGCCGACACGGCAACTATGATGGCGTCGCGTACCGGCAACGTTGAGGCCGTGAAAGTACTGCTGGATCACGGAGCGCAGGTAAACGCGAAAGAGGCGTGGGGCGGCACTACGGCGCTGATGTGGGCGGTTTCCGAGCGTCATCCCGACGTTGCGAAATTGCTCATCGACCATGGCGCCGATGTGAACGCTAAATCGAACGTCGTGCCGTCCGCGTCGGGAAGAGGTTTTGAAGGAACCACGCCGGTGGCGGTCAAACCCAACCAGGGCACGGAAGAATTTGCCAGCGGTTTGCTGACGCCGCTCATGTTTGCGGCGCGCGAGGACGATATTGAGTCGGCGCGACTTCTCGTAAAAGCTGGCGCGGATGTCAATGCAATTTGCGGCGACGGCAAAGACGCTTTGGGACTGGCGCTTTTCAACGGCAGCTACGATGTTGCATCGCTCCTGATCGACAGCCACGCCAATGTGAACCAGGCTGACGCACAGCGGTTCACTCCGCTGTTCTGGGCGGTGGATCGCCGCAACATGGAAACGGCGCCGAACTTTCCGTGGACGGTTACCACGGATCCTCTTCCCTTGATCAAGAAACTTCTGGACGCCGGCGCCAACCCGAACGCTGTGATTAACTCCACGCCCCGAGCCCACATGCGAGAAGGTTCACCGCGCATTGTGTTCGCAACGGCATTGATGCGCGCTGCATTTGCGGGTGACCTCGAGCTGGTGAGACTTCTGCTCGCGCATGGCGCGAATCCTCACATTATGTCTTCGGACAGAGAGACCACGCTCATGGCAGCCTGCGGCACCGGATTTATCAACGGCTATCACAGACAAAGAACGCCCGCCGAAAGGTTGGAAGTAGTGAAGTTGCTGATCGACCTTGGCGAGGACGTAAATGCGGCCGACAGCTACGGCATAACGCCGCTCATGGTGGCTGCGAACCTCGGGGATATCGGAGTTGTTCAATACCTTGTCGACAAAGGCGCGGATCTGGCAGCTCATGACCTGGGCAAGAAAAACGATGGCGCCTTCGGCTCAAGCATTGAGCCTCTGATGCCGATTGACTATGCGATCGGCGTGGGAACCTTCGTGCCCAACAATGCTGTCATTATGCACAGCGATGTGGTGAAGCTGATGAGCGACCTGATGAAGCAGCGGGGAATAAAACACACCACCTCAGAATGCACCTTGAGGGGATTCACCTGCGCTTTGGCGAATGTCGACCCCAAGACAGCCACACCGGCGGAGATCGCCAAAATCAAGAAAATTCAGACTGGATACCAGGTAGACGGAATCACCGGCGGGCTGACGGTAAAGGATCAGAACAAGAATCCAAAATAACGGCAGCGATCGGCGGCTACCGCCTTGCTGAACGCGCTGGCTCTGCGTCCGACAGAGTATAAGCGATTGCCAGCACGCTCCAACTCGCCGCACCCGCGGAAATGAATTGATTATTCCCGAACGGATAGCCGGTTTCAAAATAAGGTTGCGTGGGGTACGATCGGGTTTTCACTAGCCAGGAGCCATCCTGATATTGATTCTGCTGAAGGAATCGAACGCCTTGGAGGTATGCGCCGTTCGTGGCGGATATACCGGCCGTGTGCAGCGCGTACAGAGAGATTCCTGTGGCATATGCGTCCGGTTCCATTCCATCCCGCTGCGGCCATCCGCCGCCGCTCCGCTCCTGGCCAAGGATTTGCCGGACCGCTCCTTCCACGGCGGACCGGGGAGCTTTCGTCCACACTAGCCCCATCAGCTTCATCGCGCGATCTTCGGCCGAGCGCGCATCCACGGCCAAGAGCCAGCGTTGCGCTCGCCGGACTTTCTCTTCCACCTGATGTTTGCGGTCCGCCAGGGGATACAGTGTCAGAGCACGCGCCCCCATCGCAGTAGCCGTCACCAGAGTATCCTCCATCGGCGGGCGGGAAACACCGTTCGGGGTCCAAGAGCCGTCCGGCAATTGGAGGGCAGCCGCGGCGTGAATCAGCTCCGCGGTGATCTTATCGAAGGGATACTGTTCCACCGCGAGAGCCATCATCGTGTACCCAATTGCTATGATGTTCCCGCCGGGCTGATCGCCCTGCATCGCCAATTCCCCTACACTTTTATAAGAGGCTACGATCTGTTTCAGATTTGTCTGCGCCATTTCCTCATTAATGGCGATTCCCTTTTTCCGCGCCTCCGCCGCCGCTATCGCAACCAACGCCTGGCTGTGACAACTGATGCAGCCACGTTTCTGGTACCCCACCGGTGCGGTGGGTAGGAGCAGATTGACAGCTCGCTCAACCGAACTGTGAGCATCCGCAATCCCTCCCGGTGCAGGGTTTGGATACGTTTTCTGGCGCGGTCCGTGGCCGCGGGTAGCTCCAAACTGTTCGAGCGCGGCGATCTTGTCACGGTCGGCGCGGTAGAGTGCCCAATCCAACGGCCGTTCGCCGTCAATGTCTTCGGCGTTCGGATCCGCGCCCTTTTCGAGCAGCAGTTGGACGGTTGCAGCGCCCGCTTGCTCAGAAGCCGTTGCAGTCATCAGCGCCGTGCGATTGTATGGGGCCGCCCGGGCATTTACGTCGGCTCCCCGTTCGATCCACGTCTCGATCAGCTTGGGGTCTTGCCAGTGAGCCGCCATCGCGAGAGCGTCTTTCTCCACGTTCGCGCCCTTTGTCAGCAAATACTCCAGCGTCGGCAGATATTGGCGGGCGTAGCGTACGTTCGTGCCGTACCCGGATTCATTGGGGTCGCAGCCGTGCTCTACCAGGAAACGCACGACTTCCACATCGGCCGACAGCGCCGCCCTACCCAGGGCATGCATTCCTCGGCGGTCTTTGGCGTGGATATCGGCGCCGTGATCCAACAGTAGTTGCAACACTGCCACCGATCCGGGATAGCTTGTTGCAATCAGAAGAGGGGTACGCCCGAGGTTCTTCGAGCGCGCATTCACGTCCGCCCCGGATGCTATCAGCACCTTAACCTTGGTGATATCGGGAACCGCCCACATCAGAGCCGTCGCGCCCGCTTGGTCGGTGGCGTTGGGATCGCCCCCGCGATCAAGCAGAAGCTTGACGCAATTTGCGTCGGCGAATAGTACCGCGGCCATCAGCGCGGGCGTGTTTTCGGCGTCTCGCGCATTCGCATTGAGACCGTGATCCAGCAGGCCCTTCACCGCAGGAACATCAGACTTCTGTATCGCTTGGAAGAGCGGCTCCGCCGACCGTGCTTCGGACGCAAAGAGCCTCAATGCGAACAACAACGCGAACACTGTTGCACGTACGGGCATGTGACCCTCCTAGCTTACCCGGATAGTCTACGGCTTAGTGTACGCCTTCGAATCGTCTAACGGGGACTCCGATTTCCCGCTTCCCCAAGTTGGTTGTTTGATATGGGCTTGCTACCCAGGTTGCGGTTCACGCGGCTCAAATTTTTATGGTTTTTTCATGCTGCTAAAGGAAATGTGAATGGGACGCCAAAAGTTTTCCGATGACAGCGTTTATGCGGTCCTTATGCTGGCGACCCTATACTCGCTCTAAAGATTACGGCGAAGAAGCACTTGTAAAGCGCCAGAAAGCGTAAATGCCTTTCTCTCGACTCTGGAAAATGCCGGTAGGATCCTGGACAGCACGCCGAGGGCACGCTTTCCGCATGGCTGGCTCCCCGCCACGCGCCAGCAACGGATTGGCGTCCAACGCTACCTCGCAATCATCCGCCTCCCCAACGCAAGGAGCCATTTTAATCGTGGATGACGACGCTTCGGTGCGTTGGGCCCTGGACGCCACACTGCACACCCTCGGGTTCAACACTTCCCAGGCGTCCGGCGGAGAGGAAGCGCTGCTCCTGGTCCGCAACGCTTCGTTTGACGTCGTGCTGCTGGACATTAATATGCCGGGTCTGAATGGCCTGGAGACCTGCCGCCAGCTCCGCCGACTGCTCCCTCGCATCGCGATTCTCATGCTCACCGTTCGAGACAGCGAAGAGGACAAAGTGGAAGCGTTGGAGGCTGGCGCCGATGACTACGTTACCAAACCTTTCCACATCCGCGAATTGACGGCGCGAGTGCGGGCCGCGATTCGCCGGGCGCGAGCCTTGGAAGACAATCCGAATGCCACCATTCGCATCGGCGAAATCGAACTGGATCCGGCTCGCCGGGAAGTCCATAAGGGTGGCATCCTCATCCACCTTACGCCCAAGGAATTCGATCTTCTGCATTACTTAATCGCCCACGCCGGCCTTCCCATCACGCATGGGCGCTTGCTCCAAGCTGTGTGGGGATCGGAATACGGCAACGAGGTGGAATATCTGCGAACGTTCATGCGCCAGTTACGCAAGAAGATCGAAGACGATCCTGGGACGCCCAAATACCTTTTGACGGATGTCCAGATTGGTTATCGCTTTCGGGATAACGACTTAGCCGTACAGGGTCATTAACGGACCGAGAGACTTACAGGGGATAAAGTGAAGATATCACAGGATATGCCGAGTAAGGATGACGAAAGCCCCTTATGCCTTCCTTATACTTCGGACTCCATACTTCTCAGGGGATGGGTTGAAGGTATGATCAGCAGCGAATTAAAGTCCGGCACGATTGTTAAGAACAACCAACCCTGTTTCCCCTTGGCCGCAGGTTCTGTTCCAGATCTGGAAAATTGCATGTTGCAGCAGGCTGTACGGGAGAATCTGGTCAGCTTTCCTTCCCAAGTTCCTGTGTTTGAGAGGCAATCCAGGCCAGATCTGCAACCGCGACTGGTAATTCTATATTTCGTGCGCGGATGGACGATGGATGCGATCGCTGAGCGCTATGGTCTGGGACGGCAGCGGATAGGACAGATCCTGACTGCTTGGCGGATTCGTGCCACGAAGGAAGGATATATCCAAGAGATCGACTCGGAGCACCAACTCTTTAAAAAGGCTTTATTGCAACAGGCCGGTCGATCTGCCGAAGTGCCAGCCGGCGGGACTTCCGCGTTGAACCTGAGCGTCGCCGAGTCCCCCAGAATAGCGGCCCTGCCGGTCGCGCCTCCCAGTGCGCCGACATCGGCAGTGGCTGAAACGCCAACCGGGCGGCCGATAGGTAGAGCACTCACAGCATCCGGCCTTGCTGAGGAGTTACATACCATCGTTTGCGTCCTGGACAATCAACTGCGGTTTTGCGCCAAGCCTCTCAACAGGAATATTGATTCTTGCGAGTACTTGCTCGCTCGTGCCACTGCGCTTTGTGCGCTCCTAGAAGCCCGGGTCGCGGATCCTGGCAACCATGACGAGTGGCCAATCGCAGCGGCTGTTTCCTCCGCAAACGCTCTCTTCAGACGCTTTCAAGAGTACACGGAACAGCGGTCTACTATTTCGTTCCAGTCCGTTTTCGCCAGTGCGGGAAGAATGTCCCATACAACCGGCAGCACAGCCGTTTGTGGCGGTCCATCCTGATGTAGCTGAAACTGAGCGGCGCAGGAGTGTACCCGCGATTAGGTACCTTGTCTCCCCTGTCCGGAGAGTAAGTCATTACAACAGTCTAACGACGTAGTATGCCGTACTCCCTGTTCGAGATCATTTGCAATTTGTATACAGAGTTCAATGTCGACATTATCACTTACTGACTTTACACACAGGACAACGCTATGATTAGACCAACTTTAGTCACCATCGCCATACCTCTTTGGATGGCGTTCAACCTTGTTTCCGTTCAGGCGCAATCGTCGCTCGGTACGCTCCACGGCGTTACGGCGAGCGCCGATGGTACTCCGATCGCGTCAGCCCCGGTGGTTATACGGCGGACCGATGACAACACCGACCGGACTATAATCAGCGGCTTCGACGGCGCATTCTCGGTGTCGAATCTGCCACCGGGCAGATACGAACTAAAAGCCAGCAAAGGCGAGTTGCACAGCTCCCCG
Source organism: Bryobacteraceae bacterium (assembly GCA_049518655.1). Lineage (GTDB taxonomy): Bacteria > Acidobacteriota > Terriglobia > Bryobacterales > Bryobacteraceae > Palsa-89. The sequence goes on from JBEKRO010000080.1 coordinate 11,722, forward strand.
GCCACCGTTGATCTAGCTGCGAACATAGATCTCCGGGTAGATCTCGCGCTGGCTGCGACTCCGCCGACGCCGGCCGACGCCAGCATCAGCCTAGCCGTCGAGAAGAAGTTCGAGGCGATGGAGGCGCGGATCGAACAGCTCGAAGCGGAACTAAAGGCGAAGTCCGCACTGGAGCCGCCTTCTTCACCGGCGCCACGCGGCGATTTGGTCGCCACGCTGGGTAAGGATCCTAGCCAGATCCCCATTGTGCCGGCCACTCTTGCCAGGCCAGACGCGAGCAAAGCCGTGGCTTCGGCCGGAGGATCAAGTTCGAGCGCGCAAGATGGCGCGAGTCAACCCGTATCGGCCCCGCCCGCTCCGCCGGCAGTAGACACCCAAACACCGTTTGCCTACGGCGACTTTACCTGGCTCAATGGCACGCCCCGCAATAAAGACGTCGTTTTCGACTCACCATTTTTCACGCCGGAAGTGCGATTCGACACTCACTACATGGAGGATTTCAATCAACCCATCGACCATACGATCGTTGGTGCGACGGAGAGCTTCCGGTCCGGCGAAGTCCAGATCGAGCAGATCAGCGTCGGCGGCGACTTCCACTGGCAAAACGTTCGCGGCAGAGTCCTGTATATGGACGGATTGTTTGCAACCACCACGCCGCGCAACGACGCGAGTTCGGCAACGGGCACGTACCCGGGAAATACTGGCGGAGTCGGCCAGTGGGACCTCCAGGGCGCGTACAAGTATGTGTCGGAAGCTTACGGCGGGTATCACTTCAACGTTCAGCACGGGCTGAACATCGACGCGGGTATTTTCGTGTCGTACATCGGCCTGTTCAGTTACTACAATTTCGATAACTGGACCTATCAGCCGTCGTATGTGTCGTCCAACACGCCGTGGTTCTTCAACGGTGTGCGAATCCAGTGGTTCCCTACCAACAAGCTGAAAATCGAGCCTTGGTTCATCAACGGATGGCAGTCCTACGCCAAGTACAACGGACACCCGGGTCTGGGAGGGCAACTCCTGTGGTTGCCGAAAGAGTGGTTTAAGTTGGTCGCAAACCAATATGGCTATGGACAGGATAATCTGGGACTTCCCCACACGGAACGTATTCACACGGACGATAGTATCGAGGTTAGGTACTACAACAGGCCCGAGAGCCTCAACCTCTCGAAGATGGCATTCTCGCTCACGGCCGACGCCGGCGCGCAGTATGGCGGCGGACTTTGTGGCACCTGCGCACCAAGCCAGGGAAAGGAATCGTTTGTCGGGTGGATGGCTTACGACCGATATTGGTTCCACAAGGATCTCTTCGCCATAACTCTCGGCGGCGGAGAGATGAGTAACTGGGGCCGCTACCTGACGCTGCTGCCGCCGATCGATGGGGCTATAGCTGCATCTGGTACGCCTTACTTCACGGAGAATCCTGGGCAACGGGCTCACATGTGGGATAGCTCGGTAACTTTCCACTACATGCCCAAACAGTACATCACCTGGTGGGCGGAAGTTGGCTATCGGCATTCAGATGTGCCGTATTTCGCGGGACGCGGCGGTGTGACGCCTCCGGGCGGAGACAACGGCTTACCTCAATACTATACGTGCATGAATGGAGCTACGGCAGGAACAGGGAACTTGGCGGCCGCGCAAACAGCGTGCGGTGGTGCGGGTAACGTTTGGTTCCCGGATCTTCGCAGAAGCGAATCCAAGGCTAGCGTCGGTGTAATGGTGAAATTCTAACCCCCGTCCAGTTGAATTATGGGGCAGCGTATTTCGGCCACGCTGCTCCTCTTTTCTTGGGAGGTGATGCATGAACACGGGCCGCATTCTAGTGGCAAGTAGCGGCGGCGAGATCCGCAAGGAGTTGCGTAGCGCTCTTGAATTTGAAGGCCACCTCGTCGCGGAGGCAGAAACAGCTCGGCAAACAATTGAAGAAACTTCCTCCGGCTTACACGACGTTCTCATCTTGGACTCGGTGCTGGACGGCGTGGAGCCGTACGAACTGTGCCGCACCATCCGTCCGAAATCCGATCTCGGAATTATACTGCTCAGCCGGGACGACAGCGGGCAAGGCCGCATCGATGCGCTCAATGCGGGCGCCGATGACCAGGTTCCCGATCAATTCGTGGTCGCGGAGCTGCTGGCGCGGGTAAGAGCTATATTACGCCGGGTGATCCGCTCCAGCGGAAATCGGCGGCTCATCGTTTTGCAAGACCGTGCAATCGATTTTCAATCCCACGAGATCAAAGGGCCAGACGGGCGCGTTGCTCATCTTACTCCCAAAGAGTGCATGGTGTTGCGGTACTTAGTAACCAACGCCAATAGGCCACTTACTCCCCAGAGTCTCGCGCAGACGGTCTGGCAGCGTGACGGAAGCGGACAGATCGAATATGTTCGCATTGTGGTGAAGCAACTGCGGAGAAAACTGGAGCCGGATCCGGATAACCCACGCTACATTCTGACGCAGCGTTCGGTCGGCTATCAGTTTCAGATGCCGGTGTAGGTGAGGACTTATGAAACGAATACTACTTGGCTTGATTCCGTGCTCCGCAATTTTGCTCATCGCCGCGGAGCCGGTCTGGAAGGACAAACCGAGCGCCAGTTGGACGGAAGAAGATGCCCGGCAGATTCTCGAGAATTCTCCCTGGGCCAAGACCGTGGTTGCAGGCATAGCCAGACGGCGGAGCGAAGATGAACTGAGGGAAGGTGGTCAGATGGGACAACCTCATGGCGTCGGCTACGACGGCGTTGAGGACAGAAAGCGGCCGCTGCCCGAGGCGATTGGCAATCCCTTTATAGTCGGTAAGACACCGCCATCCACGGCGCCCACCATTCGATTATTGGTTCGCTGGGAGAGCGCTCTTCCGGTCCGTGCGGCGGAGTTCAAGGCCCATGAAGACCCGCCGCCTACCCTGTCCGACGAGGGTTACAGCATCGCGGTTTACGGCGTTCCGGCCAGCTATGTGAAGGGCGACCCGACGAGCTTGGGGAAGCCGCTCAAGGAATCGGCGGCTCTGAAGCGCGAGGGGAAGAAAGACGTCCAGCCGTCTAGTGTCGAAGTGTTTCAGTTGGAAAGCAGTGTGGTGGTGGTGTACATGTTTCCGCTGTCGGCGGAAATCGGCAAGAAGGACGTCGTGGTAGAATTCAGCGCGCTGATCGGCCGGCTGCAAGTGTCACAGCACTTCCTGGTTGACGACATGCAGTTCCAGGGCAAGCTCGAACTTTAGCCCACGCGTTCCGCGGCTTCAGGCAGGTTGAAACGGTAGCCCAGCCAGGGCTCCGTGAGAATATAACGGGGTTGCGCCGGATCGGACTCAATCTTCTTCCGCAGTTGATTCACAAAAACCCGAAGGTACTCCACCTCATTGCCATAGTCCGGGCCCCAGACCGCCTGGAGGATCTTATCGTGGGGCAGCGCCGTGTTGGGATGCGTGACGAAATAATGGAGCAGGTTTTGTTCTGTGGGGGTAAGTCGCGTCGCCTTCCCGTTTACTTTGACGCTGCGATCACGAAAGCTGATCTCCACGCCGTCCAGTTGCAGCATCTCTGACTGACCCAGGGCCGGCGCCCGGCGCAGCGTCGCTCGAATGCGGGCCACCAGTTCGTTCACGTCGAACGGCTTCGTGACGTAGCCATCCGCCCCAGCATCCAGCGCCTCGATCTTGTCCAATGAACGGTCGCGGACGGTCAGCATAATGATGCTGACGTCCGACCTGGAACGGATGGCACGGCACGTTTCCGTACCACTCAGCCCGGGCATATTGATGTCCATCAATATCAGGTCGAACCTTTCCTCACGAACCGTCTCCATGGCCGCTTCGCCGCTCTCCGCATCGGCGACCACAAAGCCCAGCGCCGACAACGTGGACCGCAGCGCCCGGCGGATGTGTGGCTCGTCGTCCACCACCAGAATGCGGCTACCGTTCACCGGAGCACCCCCTCCTGCGCTTGCGCGCGCACGACGGGAAGAGACAAAGAGAATATCGTGCCATAGCCAGGCTCGCCCTCCGCCCATGCGTGCCCGTGCTGGCTAGCCGCAATCGACTTGACGATCGACAAGCCCAAGCCGGTTCCCGATGACTGGTCTCTGGCCCCAGGCGCTCGATAAAACCGCTCGAAAATCTGCTCTCGATCGGCATAAGAAACCACCAGTCCTTCACTTCGCACCGATAGAACCACTTCGTTTTCGTTGGCCGCGAAGCTCACATCGATCGGGGACTCGGGTGCGGAGTACTTCAGTGCGTTGTCCACTAACTGGGCAAGAGCAGTCAAGATCAGTTCCCGGTTGGCAAAGACCGGGCATTCCTGGGCGAGGACGCGCATATGAAATCGGTCTCGATCCGCCGGTGCAACCTCTTGGAGCGCCGTTTTCATCAGGCGCGAAAGAATCAGCGGTTCGGGCTCGCCTTCAAACTCCGCGGAATCCAGTTTGGGCGCGCTCACCAATCGCGATGCCAATTCGTTTAGCTTTCGCGCTTCCTGATCGATGAGGCTCACCAACTCCGTTTGTGCCTCGCACAATCCGCCGGCCGCGGGAAGACCGGAGCTCGCCGTGCGGATTACGGTGAGCGGAGTTTTGAACTGGTGCGCCAGGGAATCCAGTACGGCGGTTCGCAACTGCTCGGCTCGGCGCGCGGCCTCGGCATGGTATTGCTTTTCCAACGTGTGAGCGCGTTCCAAGGCGATCGCTACCAGGGAAGCCAGCGCGGTTGCCGCCAGAGATCGCATATCCGTACCGCACAGCGCCAGGGCGCCTACCGGCCGCCTCCCTACGCGCAGAACGCAGAACCAGGTTTGGGCCCCGGAGTCGAACGTATCCAGCCCCCCGAAGAACGCGTCTCGCACCCGATCAACTGCGCCACGCGTGGGCTTTCCGCTCTCGTAGACTTTTGTTGAAAACGAATCAAACAGGACGACGCCGCGAAGCTCGAACGTCTCGCGAACGAGTAATGACACTAGATTGCCAAGATCGCTCGGGCTCTCGAGCAGCAGCAGCCTGCGAGCGGTCTGATAGAGGCGATCTGTATCGCGACGCTCCGCGACGGCTTCCGAAGCCCGCAATTGTACGCGGTTCGACAACTCGCTAATCACCAGAGCGGTGAACTCGAAGGCGCCCAATTCCACCCAGTCCGCAAGCTTACCGACGCTAAAGCTGAAGACGGGATCGTCAAAAAAGTAGTCCAGGCCTGCCACCGCGATGACCGACACCAAGGTCGCTTGCCAGAACCCTCCGTAAAACGCGGCCAGAACAACGAAGATGAGATAGAGGAATCCAGCGGAGCCCAGATTCAACCCCAGCCGGAATGATATCCACGTACACCCGAAAACAGCCAGGACCGAGAGAACGCACGGCGTCGCGGCGGTGAGTTTTCGATCCCATCGGTTCGTGTTGGAGATGGCCGCTGGAACGGCTATGGTAGAACCCATTTGTATCGGCACCACCTCACATTTATCACTATAAAGTGCCGTGCATGAAGATTACATAAGGAAACAATGGTAACGCGGTAATAATCGCTGGGCGACGCGGTCTTACCGATCAAAATCGCTTATAAGAGCGAGTCAAGAAAGCTTTCGAGGTCTAACGGGTTCTTTATGCCTTTCTTGGTTACTCACTCCTACACTTGGGTTTGAAGATTCCCTGTTAGACCGGAGTTCCCATGAAAAACAACGTTCTTAAAATTGCGCTTCTTCTCGTCTCGATTGCTCCCCTGCTTTCTTTGTCAGGATGTGGCAAAGTACATGCGCAAACGGGCGACCCGGCGACAGCGGGGGCGCCACCTGAGCCCAACGTTGTTCCATTTCCTGATGCCGCCCTCTTCACAGTGGATCATCCCGAGCAGTTTCCGCTCGCTGTCGCGGTCCAACATCCGACCACTTCCGAGTTAGTGGTAACCGGTACCGTGACTCCCGACGTCTCCCGCAATGTTCCCGTCGTCTCGCTGGCTTCGGGGCGCGTCATGGCGATTCACACACGCCTTGGCGATTCCGTTCAGAAGGGCCAGTTGTTGATGACCATTCGAAGCGACGACGTGTCGGGTGGGTATTCGACCTACAAAATGGCGGTCGCGGATGAGATTCTCGCCCACGCCCAACTGGAGCGCACCAAGGATCTGTACGAGCACGGCGCGATGGCGCTGAACGACCTTCAAGTCGCACAAGACACCGAGGACAAAGCCAAAGTTGCCGTCGATACGTCATCCGAACACCTGAAGCTACTGGGTAACGATCCGGACAAGATGAACTTCATGGTGGATATCTATGCGCCGGTTTCGGGAGTAGTTACCGACCAGCAAGTTACTGCGGGGTCTCTGGTGCAGGCATACAACACGCCGTACCCGTTCACGATCTCGGACCTCTCGGCAACTTGGATTGTATGCGATGTATATGAGAACGACCTTGCCGCTGTCCGGCTTGGCGATTCCGCGGATATCAGCCTGAATGCCTATCCCGATCGCATGTTCAAGGGAAAGGTAAGCAACATTGGCGCCATCCTCGATCCGACTATCCGGACGGGGAAGGTTCGCATCGAGGTGGCGAATCCGGGCATCATGCGGCTGGGCATGTTTGCCAGAGCCACCTTCCACGGTCAAACCAGCGAGATGCACACCATCGTCCCGGCATCCGCCGTTCTGCACATGCACGATCGCGATTTTGTCTACGTTCCGGCGCCCGGCAAGAAGTTTCGCCGCGTAGAAGTGGTCAGTGGAGACCTGGAGCAGGACAACACGAGTTTGCAGGAGATCAAGTCCGGGATCGAACCAGGCCAACAAGTGGTGACCAACGCTTTGGTCTTGGACCACGTACTCGCGCAGTAATCGAAAGCCCGCCTCACTGTTCGAGGCGTGGAACAGCATAGCCAAATAAAGACAGGAAACAGGAAATGATTCGCGCTCTAGTAGACTTTGCGCTTAACAACAAGTTTGTGGTGCTGGCCGTTGCCCTGTTGTTGCTCGGTTGGGGGGCTATTTCGTTTCACAACTTGCCGGTGGAAGCCTATCCCGATATCGCCGACAACTATGTGACGGTCATCACGCAATGGGCTGGCCGGTCCGCCGAAGAGGTGGAACAACAGGTCACGATTCCGATCGAAATTCAAATGGCCGGAATGCCTCACATGACCTTTCTGCGATCCGAGTCGATTTTCGGCCTGTCGTACGTGCTGCTGATCTTCGACGATAGCTCCGTAAACGACTGGAATCGTCAAAAGGTCCTCGAAAGGCTCACGCAGGTCAATCTCCCGAATGGACAAAACCTGCAGCCTCAAATCGGCACGGACTGGAGCACCACCGGCCAGATCTATTGGTACACGCTGAGAAGTACAAATCCCCGGTACGACCTGATGGAATTGAGGTCCCTCGAAGACTGGGTTCTTCTCAAGCAGTTCAAATCCGTTCCCGATGTCGTGGACGTTTCCGATTTCGGAGGCACGGTAAAAGAGTACCAGGTGCGCATCGATCCAAACAAGCTGGTGTCGTATGGACTAAGCATCGGTCAACTGGAGCAACAACTCGCCAACAACAACATCAACGCCGGCGGCAGCTTTGTGGAAGTGGGCCTCCAGCAGATGAATGTTCGCGCACTCGGGCTCTTCAGCAATGTGCACGACATCGAGCAGACCATGCTCACGACAAAGTCCGGAACTCCTCTGAGGGTGAAGGACATCGGTTACGTGGTTCAAGGTCCCAAAATCCGGTTAGGCCACATGGCCCGGGCCAACCATATGGAGGACGGGCGCATCATCGACGAGCCGGACGTCATTCAGGGCGGTGTGCTCATGCGCAAAGGCGCCGAAGAGCAACCCACGCTGGATGGCATTCACAAGAAGGTGTACGAGCTCAATCATGGAATCCTGCCGCCCGGCGTGGAAGTGGTCCCCATGCTGGACCGTAGCGATCTCTTGCATTTCACAACGCATACGGTGCTGCACAATCTCACGGAAGGAATGATTCTGGTCACGGTGATCCTGTTCCTGTTTCTCCTCAATGTTCGGGCTGCTTTCATCGTCGCGCTGACCATTCCTTTCTCTTTGCTCTTCGCATCCATCTTCCTGGATTTAAGTCACATTCCGGCCAATCTTCTCTCCTTGGGCGCGCTCGATTTCGGGATGGTGGTGGATGGAACGGTTGTCATGGTGGAAAACATTATCCGGCACCTGCACAAGGCCCGGCACGGGACCGTCACTGACAGTTCCAAAACGACGGCGGAGATGATCCGCGAAGCTTGCCATGAAGTGCAACGGCCCGTCTTCTACGCCATCGCCATTATCATCACGGCCTATCTGCCGATCTTCACCCTGCAACGGGTGGAAGGCCGGTTATTCAGGCCCATGGCTTGGACGGTGGCCTTCGCTCTGCTCGGCGCCATGACGTTTTCGATCCTGATCGCGCCTGTCCTGGCAGCGACGTTCTTCCGCAAAGGCGTGAAGGAACGTCGCAACGTAGTGATGGACTATTTGGTCGAGCGCTATCGACGCCGGCTGCGCTGGGCCGTTCAGCACCGTTGGGTGGTCGCTTGCGTTGGGCTCGCTGCCGCGGCTGGAACCATCTATCTGGGCTTTGGCGGCGTCATCGGAGCGGAGTTCTTGCCGCACCTGGACGAAGGCGCAATCTGGGCGCGCGGCACTCTGGCGAATAGCACCAGTCTTTCGGAGGGCGAAAGATTCACCACCCAAGCCCGCTATATTTTCGCTTCTTTCCCCGAGGTGAAAACAGTGGTATCGCAGGCCGGCCGTCCCGATGACGGAACCGACACCGGGGGTTTCGGCAACACGGAGTATTTCGTCGACTTGAAGCCTCACGACCAATGGCGTCCGGTATTTCATAAGAACAAAGACGAACTAATCGCCGCCATGAACCGCGCACTGGAAAAGCTGCCGGGCGCGATCTGGAACTTCTCGCAGCCCATCGAAGACAACGTCGGCGAGACGATGACCGGCACCAAGGGTTCGCTTGCTCTCAAGATTTTCGGCGACGATTTGAAGACTCTCGAGCAAAAAGGCGAGGAAGTCACCACGCTCATGGCGGCCATTCCCGGCATGCATGACGTCAAACTATTGCGGGATTTCGGTCAGCCGAACCTCGATCTTACGATCGACCGCAAGCAGGCAGCTCGTTTTGGAATCAACGTGGGAGATATACAAGACGCCGTTCAGACTGCCGTCGGCGGAAACGCCGTGAGTCAAGTCCTGATCGGTGAGCAGCGCTACGACGTGGTGCCGCGCTACCAGCAACCTTATCGCAACACGGAGCAGGCCATCGCGAGAGTTCGCCTGCTTTCGCCCACCGGAGAGCGCGTGTCTCTGGCGCAGTTGACGAAGGTGGAGGTGAAGGACGGCGCGTACGACATCTTCCGGGAAAACAACACCCGCTATGTAGCCGTAACCTTCAACGTACGAGGCCGCGACCTGGGGACTACGGTCGGAGACGCGATCAAACAGATCGGGGACAAAGTGAAAATGCCGCCGGGCTACACCGTCGGCTGGTCCGGCGAATACGAGAGCGAAAAACGTGCGGAAGCGCGGCTGAAGATCATCGTTCCGCTGACCGTTCTGGTCATCTTTATCATTCTTTACACCATGTTCCGCTCGTATAAATGGGCGCTGCTCATTCTGCTGAACGTTGGCATGGCTCGGCTGGGGGGCTTCCTGGCTCTGGTGGTTACAGGAACCTACCTCAGCGTATCCTCGGGCGTCGGCATGCTGGCCCTCTTTGGTGTATCCGTGCAAACCGGTGTCATCATGCTCGAATATATCAACCAACTTCGCGCCAAGGGTCACACGATCCAGGACGCGGCGGTGGAAGGGGCAGTTTTGAGGCTTCGTCCCATCATGATGACGATGCTGGTGGCAACTCTTGGACTCCTGCCGGCCGCGATGTCGCACGACATCGGATCGGATTCGCAGCGGCCCTTCGCGATTGTCATTGTGGGCGGGCTGATTTCCGATCTGCTCCTGAGCATTGTTTTGTTGCCCACGTTTTATGTCTGGTTCGCACGGGAAACCGACCAACTCCCGGAACCGGAGATGTCCGTTGAAAGTTAAGGGTGGAATCTTGAAACCTCGAAACAGGGTATTCTTCGCCGCCAGCGTAGTTTTGTGGTGCGCGGCATCCGTGGAGTCGGCCTTCGGCCAGGCTGCCGCGGGACCCTCCAAAATCACACTCGACCAGGCGATCGAACTGGCGATCCAGCACAACCACGGCCTGCTGGCCGCCCGCACAACCATCCTGCAGAACCAAGCCCTCGAGGTTCAGGCCAACCTGCGCCCAAACCCGACGTTCTTCACCGACTGGGAATACCTTCCGATTTTCTCCAACCCAAACGGCGGACTCGCCTCTTACTTGCAGGGCTCGACGGAGGGAGATGTCGGACTCAGCTACTTGTTCGAACGCGGCCAGAAGCGGCAACACCGTCTGGAGGCAGCCCAGGACGCCACCGCTGTCACACGCTCGACGGTCTCCGACAACGAACGCACACTTGCGTTTCAGGTCGGCCAGCTCTTTATCAACGTCGAGCTAGCCCAATCCACGCTCGAACTCGCGCGTCTGGACCTGAAGAGCTTTCAGGATACCGTCAACATCAGTAAGCGGCAGTACGACATCGGCGCCCTGGACGAGAATGATTTTCTGCAGATAAAACTCCAGTTGGTACAGTTTCAGACCGATGTGGAGCAAGCGGAATTGTCCAAGGCCCAGGCCCTCTCCGACCTCCGGCAGCAGTTGGGCTACGAATCGGTGCCTTCCGAATACGACGTCGCGGACGAACTGGAATACCGTCCCCTGGCGCTCAAGCTGGACGACCTGCAGGCGAAAGCCCTCCAGAACCGGCCCGATTTGCGCGCCGCGCAGCTCGGGATCACCGCTGCTAATAGCCAATACACGCTCGCCAAAGCCAATGGCAAGCAGGACTACACGATATCGGGCAATTACTCTCACGTGAACGGTCTGAGTGCGATCACTCTCTCGTTCAGCATCCCGCTCCCGATCTTCGACCGTAACCAAGGCACAATTGCTCAGATGCGCTACACCATCGCCCAGGCACAAGAGCAGAAGACTTTAACCAACGGCCAGGTGCTGACCGACGTGCGCGACGCCTACCTGGGCGTGCAATCGAACGACCACGTGGTTCAGATCTACCGATCCGGCGTGCTGGACGACAACAAACGAAGCCGCGACATCAGCGAGTACGCGTATCGGCATGGCGCCACCCCGCTGCTCAACTTCCTGGTCGCGGAGCGTAACTACCGCGCCGTTGAACTTGCCTATCGCCAGGCCGTGGCTGCCTATGCCACGTCAGTCGAGCAGCTCCGCCAAGCCGTCGGGTCGAGGAGCCTACCCTAAAGAGGGGCGTAAGATCCAGACGGAGATTCCGATCTATGAAAAAGTCAGAAGTGCGCGCTGTTATTGAGAACATTGGCATCATCCCCGGGGTTCGCGTAGGGGAGCCCGATGATGCTCGCTTCGCTGCGGAGGCTGTGTACCGCGCCGGTATTCCGATCGCGGAAATCACCATGACGGTGCCCAACGCCATCGACGTGATTTCCTTTCTGGCAAACAAGCTTCCGGATATGGTGGTAGGCGCCGGAACCGTTCTGAACACTGAAACCGCGCAACGCTGCCTGGACGCCGGCGCGAAGTTCTTGACTAGTCCTGGGCTCATCACGAAAGTTGTGGAATTTGCGGTGAAGAAGGATGTCGTGGTTTTCCCTGGCGCCTTGACCCCTACGGAAGTAATCACGGCCTGGACCGCAGGCGCGGATTTCGTCAAGATCTTCCCCTGCGCGGAAGTCGGTGGGCCCGTTTACCTTCGGGCTCTCAAGGTACCTTTGCCACAGGTGCCCTTAATTGCATCGGGAGGCGTGAATCAAGTCAGCGCCTTCAACTTCATTCTGGCCGGAGCCACGGCGCTCGGCATCGGAAGCGAGTTGATGCCCCACGAGGCCGTACGCCGGCGGAACGAGGAGCAGATCCAAGAACTTGCGCGCCGGTTCATCAATATGGTGAGGGACGCGCGCGCGCAGCAGGAGGAGCTGCGCGCTGGCTAAGGGCAAGAGGAGCTATGTGATATATGACTTATAAACTGGCCGCATCCTGCGCCGCACTATCCTGGATGGCGATCACGCCATTGCTCTCCGCTGCCGAATCGGTGCAGCGGCCTGAACAGGTAAGTAGCACCGAGCGCGTTGCCTTCGCTTCGGGAGGAACCATTCGCTTCAATGATTCCTTCGGCGATCTGTATGTGGAGGGTTGGGACCAGCCACAGGTGGAGATGACGCTCATCAAAGGGTTCGATGACTATGAGCCGCCCAAGAACGCCCCCGAGCAACTGGCACAAGTGAAATTCACCACAGGGCATCCCTCCGAGACCGAACTGGCGATCGGAACCAGCATTCCGTCCCACAGCTTCTTCCGGCATCCTTTCGGCGGCAAGGGGCCCGTGACCGTTCGATACGAGTTGCGCGTGCCACGCGATTCGCATCTGGTAATCCACCACGGCGGCGGCAACATACTAATAGGCAACATCATTGGAAACATCGAAGCCACCAATCGCGAGGGCGATATCGTGCTGATGCTGCCAGGTCCGGGCCCGTATTCGATTGACGCAAGAAGCAAAATGGGAACGGTCATTTCCGACTTCGCGGGCAAACCTCGCGTTCGCTATTTCATCGGAGAGCGCTACGCGGGCGCTGATGCCAACGCCCCGCGCAAAATCTTCCTCCGAGTAGGATTCGGCGGCATCACAATCAAGGAAGTTCCGCCAGAAGCATTGCGTTGACGCGGCTTCTTGGGCCGTTCCTGATCTATATAGTGATGTTTATGGGATGGACAGGCGTTGGCCTGTTTATGCTGCTGGCGCCCCGCCGCTTCGGCAATTTACTCCATCACAATGTCGGCGTTTTTCCCGAAGTGCAAAAGGCGGATTGGGGCAAAAAGCTATTCGTGCGTCTGGTGGGAGCCGGATTCCTGGCCTTCGCGGTCCACTTTGCATTTGGTGTTGCCGATCTGGTTTTGCAGGCCCGCTGACTGAAAGCGCGGGTCGTCCGCACTAGCGGCTGTGTTGCTGAGCTGTGCTTCCCCGCGCAAAATCTTCCTCCGCGTAGGATTCGGTGGCATCACAATCCAGGAAGTTCCGCCAGAAGCTTTGCGTTGACGCGGCTTGGCGGCCCGCTTCATCCCCCTTCCGCTCCGTCCCTAATACCTCAGTGGGATATAATGCAGGTCGGCCCATTCTGCAGGCATATCAGTACTGCCGCGAAGAGCCGAAGTCTTATTCCTACGAGGGAGCAATCAAGCAGCAATGAGTCAGCAAAGTTTAGAGGACGTGCTACAAGCCGCCGGGAACCCGGTCCAGCGCCTGCGCAATTCGCAGATCGGACCGTATGCCTTCCCCGTGGTGCGTCCCGAATTCACTAACTGGAGAGACGAGCAGCGCGCCTGGAAGGAGACTTGCGCTCTTTTGGACCAGTCTCACCACATGTCCGATCTCTATGTCGAGGGCCCGGACGCCCTGAAGGTGCTCTCCGATCTCGCTATCAACAGCTTCAAGAATTTCAAGGTCAATCAAGCCAAGCAATTTGTCGCCTGCAACCACAACGGCTATGTCATTGGCGATGCGATACTCTTCTACCTGGACGAAAATAGATTCAACCTGGTGGGGCGTCCTCCGGCTCTCAATTGGGTGCAATATAACGTGGAGAGGCGCGGCTATAAGGCCATTGCCGAGCGGGACGAGAGATCTGCTGTCAATCAAGGCCGCCGCAAGACTTACCGCTACCAGATTCAGGGCCCCCATGCTCTCCGTACCATGGAAAAGGTCACGGGCAAACCAGCGCCCGATATTCGGTTCTTCAATATGGATGTCTTCACCATCGCTGGCCGCCCGGTCCGCGCTTTGCGTCATGGAATGGTTGGACAACCCGGCTGGGAACTCTTTGGCCCTTGGGAGGACGGCGACGCAGTCCGCGACGCCATTGTCGAAGCCGGCCAGGAATATGGGATCCGGCGAGTAGGATCGCGAGCCTATCCCACCACCTGTCTCGAGTCGGGCTGGATTCCATCTCCTCTTCCGGCGATCTACGTTGAGGACGAGATGAAGGGATACCGGCAATGGTTGACCGCCAAGAGTTATGAAGCCATGGCATCGCTGGGAGGCAGCTTTTACTCCGATAAGATCACCGACTATTACTTGACTCCCTACGATCTTGGCTACGGTCCGTTCGTCAAGTTCGATCATGACTTTATCGGGCGTGCGGCCCTGGAGAAAGCCGTTAGCGATCAGCGTCGCAAGAAAGTAACCCTGGTCTGGAACGGTGAGGATATTGCGCGCGTGTTTGGCAGCTTATTCCAGCCGGGAGACATCACCAAGTACATCGACTTACCCTTGGCGAACTACGCGACATTACCTTTTGACAAAGTGCTGAAAGACGGTAAGACTATCGGCGTGTCCACTTACACTGGCTACACTTACAATGAGCGCGCAATGCTCTCGCTCGGCGTAGTGGATGTCGCGCAGAGTGAGCCGGGGACCCCCGTCACAGTTGTGTGGGGCGAGGAAGGACGTGGATCCACCAAACCGACGGTGGAGCGCCACACCCAAGCAGGGATTCGTGCCACTGTCGCCGCCGTCCCTTATGCTGAAGTTGCGCGGGTCGCATACCGGCCACATTAAGGATTCATAGAGGAAATCAAGAATGGCATATATATTCCACCAAGACGATTTGCCGAAGCTGGTGGCGGTGGTTCCTGGCCGCGAGCGCACTTTCTTCGTCAACAAAGAACTCACCAATATCGACGACATGCTGGCGGGCGTGATGGTCTACAAAGCCCACGGCTCTTCACCTTACCATTACCACGAGATTTGCGAGCATTTCTATTTCATCATGGAAGGCCAGGGCACCGTGGAAAGCGAAGAAGGCGTGCGCCCCGTCGGCCCCGGCGACTTGGTCTATATTCCCGCCGATGCCAAGCATCGCTTGCGCGCCACTGAGACCGGGCTGTTCTATTTCGAATTCCAGGCGCCCAATCGCTTCAAGACCCACATTCTGGACGGCACCCCGGACGATCTGCGCTGGAATCGCGTGGACGGCCGGGTGTGGGTCCAAACATAACCACGGAATCTGTCATGACCAATTCACTTACATTTATCGATACCAACAAGCTGCCGCGCGTGAAGACGCCGCAAGGCGAGGTCACCGAGATCCTGAATCAGCAGTTAGTCGGCGCAAAGAATGTTTTGGGAACGCTACGCTGGCTCTCGCCCGGCGAAAAGTTCGAGGCCAACCCACAGGAAAAACATCAGCTCATTTACTTGATGGAAGGGCAGGGAAGCATCCGGCTCGACAACAAGGACTACGATGTTTCTCGCGGCGCGGGCGTCTATCTCGGCCCTGCGGAATCGGCCACCATTCAAGCCGGCGCCGGATCGCCGCTCAAGCTGTTCCATCTGATAGTTCCGAGGATTCCCGCAGGCTGACGCTGCAGCGTACCCAGAGCGCCTTCCATCCGCGCAATAAGTGTCGAACTAGCGGTAGACCACGCAGCCGTGCGCCTCTAGACTTCCCAGCCACGCTGGCGCGCGCATATTCACCCAGCGTAAATCGAGTTTATCCAGTCGAGGCAGCCGAGCGATAGCATCCGGCAAATGCGTCAGGGGGTTACCGCGAAGATCGATCTGCCGTAGCTCTTCGAGCGCCCCAATGGACTCCGGCAGCGAGGCCAGCTGGTTGTTTCTCACATGCAATTCGCGCAGGCGCGCCAGGCGTCCGACAGAATCCGGAATCGACGTCAGCCGATTGTCGGTCGCCCTTAGTTCGATCAGGCTCTTCATGCCTGAAATGGATTCCGGCCACGCTTCGAACGCGTTTTCACTGATGTTCAGGTAGCGCAACTTGGTCAGCTTGGCCAGAGACGAAGGCAGCAAGGTCAATTGGTTGTCGTGCAGATAGAGAAAATCGCTGAGCCTATCGAGATCACCCAAGGCATCCGGTACCTGCGTCAGCCTGTTGTGTCCCAAGTCCAGCATACGAAGGCTTTTCAGACAGCCAATCCGATTGGATATTTCGAGCAGATCGTTGTCCGCTAGCACCAGCGTCTCAAGGTCCGTTCGCTCCCACACCCAGTCGGGCACGCTGCCAAGCCGCTTCTTCCATAGGTTCAGATGGGCCGCGGATCTATCATTCGTCATATCCAGCTCTTCGGTCATATTTGATAGTCTAAATACATCCGGCTTTCGCTTCCGCAAGGGTCAAGGTGCGCGTTGCGTGTGATCGAAGGAGATTGTTCATGAGTAAGTTGAAACTGCAAGGGATTGTTGCGGGCGCAATTGCCGCGGTTGGCGTCGTTATTTCGATCGGTGCCACGACGGCGAACGCGCAACAGACTATCGCAGCGACAGTGGTGGATGCGAAGGTTCTGAACAACGTTGGCACATCCAGGGACGCCCTCAAGGGCGACTGGCTCAGCTACGGCCGGTCCCTGAGCGAGACGCGCTACAGTCCCCTTACTCAGATTGACCCTTCCAACGTCAACCGGCTTGACCTTTCGTGGACTTATGCGCTCGGCGCGGGAGGTGGCAATCAGGAGGCCACGCCACTGGTCTGGAACAACACCATCTACGGCATTACGAATTGGAGCGTCGTTTTTGCCCTGGATGCCCGCACCGGCAAGGAACTTTGGCGCTGGGACCCGGAGGTGAATCAGCAGGCGGTTCGGCCCAAGGTCTGCTGCGGGATTGTCAACCGCGGCCTTGCGATTTATGACGGAAAAATTTTCGCACCCATCATCGATGGGCGTCTGCAAGCTCTCGATGCCTTCACCGGCAAAGTGATTTGGGAATCGCGCGTCGCTTATCCGCAGGAATATTTCTCTATCACCATGGCTCCGCGCGTCGCTAATGGCAAGGTGCTGATCGGCGTCTCCGGCGGCGATCATCCCATCCGGGGCTTCTTCGATGCCTATGATGCCACCACGGGCCATCGTGCATGGCGCTTCTACACTGTTCCCGGCAACCCAGCCAACGCTTACGAGAACGACGCCATGCGCAAAGCGGCGAAAACCTGGGGCGGCGATTTCTACAAAATGGGCGGCGGCGGATCGGTCTGGGACGGCATGGCGTACGATCCGGAAGCCGACCTGATATACGTCGGCACCGGCAACGCTGAACCCTGGGTGCAGAAGTTTCGCGGTGCGAAGAACATGGACAACCTTTATACGGCGTCGATTCTTGCCGTAAAGGTATCCACCGGCGAACTGAAGTGGCATTATCAGGCGGTCCCTAACGACAACTGGGATTACGACACTGTTCAGCAGATGATTCTCGCCGACTTAACGATCAACGGGCGCCCGCGCAAGGTGCTGATGCAGGCCTCCAAGAACGGCATTTTCTATGTGCTGGATCGTATCAGCGGCCAATTCATCTCAGGACAGGCATATACGCAGGTGAACTGGACTCATGGTTTCGACGAATCCGGCCGGCCCATGATCAACAAGGATGCCTTCTACGACAAAGAACCGATCACCGTCTTTCCAACGGCGGGCGGCGGCCACAATTGGTCGCCCATGTCGTATGATCCGACCACCGGCCTGGTCTACATCCCCACTACCTACGGAAGCTGGACGTACGCCGCCGGTGACAAAGTGACTTACAATCCTTATGGCGAAACAGGACTGGCGCCCGGTTTTCTTGCCCCTCGCCCCAACTCGATGCCCTTCATGGGTCCTGAGCCTCTGGGCAAAGAACGCGGAGTGCTGCAAGCCTGGGATCCTATCACTCAGAAATTGGTTTGGCGCACGCCGGGCGGCGGTGGCATCGGCGGCGGCGTGGTCACGACGGCCGGTAATTTGGTTTTCCAGGTAATCAACGATGGCCGGTTGCTCGCTTACAGCGCCGACAAGGGCGAGAAGCTATTTGAGCTTCAAACTGGCCGAACTGGCATGGGGCCGCCCATCACGTACATGGTAGAGGGAAAACAATATGTGGCATTGATGGGAGGCCTCGGCCGTCAGGTGATGACCCCAGGGCCGACCGACGCCAAGATCGACACTCCACCGCTGCTGTTCGTCTTCGAGTTGGATGGTGAGTCGCCGATGCCTCCAGCGGCCGCGCTGCCTCCTCCTTTTGGTGCACCGCCTCCACCGCCTGCGGAGTTGCATAAGTAAACTGAACCGCGACCGCAACCTTCTGAACGGCGACGTCGCGAAGCGGATTTTAACAAAATGAAGCCTACTCAAATTCCGAAGAATCCCTGTTTTTCGTCCGGCCCTTGCGCGAAGCGGCCTGGTTGGAGCTTCGACGCTCTCAAGGACGCAGCGCTCGGGCGCTCGCACCGCGCCAAGATCGGCAAGAACAAGCTTGCCGAAGTTATCGATCGCAGTAAGAAAGTGTTGGGCATTCCCGAGTCCTACCAACTCGGCATTGTTCCCGCTTCCGATACCGGCGCCGTGGAAATGGCGCTGTGGTCCCTTCTCGGCGAACGTGGCGTGGACGTTCTGGCGTGGGAAAGCTTTAGCAGCGGCTGGGCCACCGACTGCAAGAACCAGCTTCAGTTGAAAGACCTTCGCGTCCTGAAGGCCGATTACGGCAAGCTCCCCGATCTCAATCAAGCCGACTGGGCCCGCGATGTCGTTTTCGCGTGGAACGGAACCACCTCCGGAGTGCGGGTTCCGAACGACTATTGGATCGCTTCAGACCGCGCTGGCCTCTCCATCTGCGACGCTACATCGGCGGTCTTTGCGATGGAGATTCCCTGGGACAAGCTGGACGTCGTCACGTGGTCCTGGCAAAAGGTGCTGGGCGGGGAAGGCGCGCATGGCATGATTGCGCTTAGTCCAAGAGCTGTCGCGCGGCTGGAAAGCTTTACTCCCCCGCGCCCGTTGCCGAAGATTTTCCAGATGACCAAGGGCGGCAAGTTAATCGCGGGCATCTTCCAGGGTGAGACCATCAACACGCCCTCCATGTTGTGCGTGGAGGATGCTCTAGACAGCTTGCGCTGGGCGGAATCCATCGGCGGATTGCGGGCGCTCATCGCACGCTCCAAAGCGAACCTCAAATGCGTGGAGGACTGGATCGACCGGTCCTTCTGGGCTGCGTTCCTGGCCGAAGATAAGTCCAGCCGATCGAGCACTTCCATTTGCCTCAAGATCACGGACCCGGCCTTCACTTCGCTCTCCGCCGACGATCAAGGCAAGCGCGCAAAATCGATCGTGTCCATTCTGGAGAAAGAACGGGCGGCTTACGATATCGGCGCTTATCGCGACGCGCCCGTCGGCTTGCGGGTCTGGGGTGGCGCGACGGTTGAGACCTCCGACATGCAGGCGCTCCTTCCCTGGCTCGATTGGGCTTACGAATCGGCTGGTTCCGGCCAGTCGAGCCCGCGATAATCTCGTCCATGTGAAAATCACGTGTGAATAGAACAGACGTGTCCCCTGTTAACGACTCGTCTCACGCCAAATAACTACAAAGGACTGTCGTTAACAAGTCAAGATGTCCGGTTTGATTAACACGTGATCTGTCCGGTTTGGGTTTAGGCGGCGTGAGCCGCCTTCTTCTTCGATTTGAGAATATGAACCGCCGTCGGCGCGGTGGGG
>JBEKRO010000081.1:0-31154 GCA_049518655.1 Bryobacteraceae bacterium
CGTACATGGTGGGCCGCGAGCCGAATCAAGAGCAGAAAGATTATTACGCAATCGCGCTGAAGTGGCTGTATGACTCGATCAAGGCCGTGAAGGTGGGCGCCACCACGCGGGACATAGCATCCAAGTGGCCGTCGGCGAAGGAAGCCTGGGGCTACGAAGAGGAAGATCAAGCGGCGGCAAATCTGTGGGGCCACGGTCTGGGATTGGCGCAGTACGATCAGCCGGTGATCTCGCGCATCTGGTCGCTCGATCATCCCATCGAGATCAAAGATGGCATGGTCTTTGCGCTGGAGACGCAGCATGGCAAGCCCTATCAGTGGGGCGTACGCATTGAGGAAATGCTGATTGTCCACAAAGACAGCGTGGAGATTGTCTCGAATTTTCCGGTGGAGCAAATCACGGTGGTGGACCCGATGCCGGGCTACTCCGATTACGGCAAGCGCCCTGGCACGTAAGCAGACAAATGCAGCAATTCGTATTTCCGCTCACCGCCCGCGAAGCCACGGATGCCGGCCGTTTTGGTCCCAAAGCGGCTAATCTCGCTCGTTTGGGCCAAGCGGGTTTGCCGATTCCCGATGGCTTTTGCATCGATGCGGAAGCTTATCGCACGCAAATCCGGGCGCTCGGTCTGGAGGCCGACGCGCGCGGCGTCTTCGCGGCGCAAGAGAGTCCACAAGCTCGCCGGCATGCGCTGATGATGAAGCTGGGTCTGCTGGATCAGCCGATTACTCCGTCTGTGCTTGACCCACTGCTTGCGGCGTGGCGAGAGCTGAAAGACAAGACCGGCGCGCTGACCGTAGTGCGTTCGTCGGCGCTGGTGGAAGATCGTTTTGGATCCAGCTTCGCGGGACAGTTTGAAAGTTTCCTGGGGCTGGAAACGGAGGCGGATTTTATCACTGCGATCCGATCCTGCTGGGGCGCTTTGTGGGCGACGCGCGCGTTGCGCTATATGGCTACGCACGATATCGATCCGGCCGATACGGCGATGGGCATCCTGGTTCAGCCGTTGGTTTCGGCGCGGGCGTCGGGGGGCGGTTTAAGCGAGGCATCTGGGGCAAGCGGTGACGGCACTATGATCCTGAGCGCCACCTGGGGGCTTGGTTCGGCGATCGCGCAAGGGGAAGTGACGCCGGATCGCTATGAGCTTTCCCGTGCTGGCGAGCTACTGGGGATCACGCCGGGACGCAAAGATCATCAAGTGGGCTGCATCCATCGGGAAGAGCCCGTGGCCCGGGTTGTGGCGCCGGAGCTGGTGGCAGAACCCTGTCTCAGCGAAAAACAGGCCATCGAACTCGGCAGCCTGCTGCGAAAAGTGGAAGACTTGATGGGGATGCCGGTTGAAATCGAGTGGGCCATGGATGATTCCGGATTCCAATTGCTGCAAGCCCGGCCGTTGCACACCCAGGTGGCCGCCGCGCCGGATGCAACCTGGCAGAATCGCCCGAGGTTGAATGGGCATGCGGCGGGTGTGGGCTGGGGCGAAGGCCGCGCCTGCGTGATTCAGTGCGAATGCGAGCTTTCGCGCGTGGCGCCTGGAGATATTTTGGTGACTCGAGTTGCAGGGCCCGCGTTGAGCCACATCCTGACTCGGGTGGCCGGTGTGGTGGCGGAACGAGGTGGCAGCACGTCGCACATGGCTTCGCTCGCACGCGAACGCGGTATTCCGATGGTGCTGGGAGTGCTCGACGCAACGTCGCGCATTCCGAATGGTTCGACGGTCGCGGTAGACGGAGTGGCCGGTGTCGTAAGGTGGATGAACTAAGTTAATGCCGACCAAAATTGTTGCGGTTACCGACTCCGTGTTTCCCAACCTCGATCCAGCCAAGGAAGTTTTGGCGAAGATCGGCGCGGAAATTCGCGTGGCCAAGGAGCCCAAGGCCGACGCGATTCTGGAAGTGGCGCGGGATGCCGATGCGGTGCTCACCACCTACGCCAAAGTAACCGCCAACATGATCCCGCAGTTGACTCGCTGCCGCATCATTGGCCGATTCGGTATTGGCGTAGACAACGTCGATATTCCAACCGCAACCAAGGCGGGCATCGTCGTCACACGCGTACCGGACTATTGCCTGGACGAAGTTTCCGATCACACCATGGCGCTGCTGCTGTCGCTGGTGCGCAAGATTCCGTCGTCGAACACGCGCACGCAAGGCGGACGCTGGGAAATGCGCGCGGTGGTTCCTATTCATCGGCTGCGCGGAACGGTTCTCGGGTTAGTGGCCTTTGGACAGATCCCGCAATTGGTCGCACCCAAGGCGCAGGCGTTCGGCATCCGGGTGGTGACCTACGATCCTTACGTTTCGAAGCAAGTGGCCGAGCGCGCCGGTGTCGAGCAAGTGGATTTCGATGAGCTGGTCAGGATTTCCGATTACATTTCCATCCACACGCCGCTCCTGCCCGCCACCCATCACTTGTTCAACGCCGACGTTCTCCGGCGCATGAAGCCGTCGTCTTATCTGATCAACACCGCGCGCGGGCCCATTATCGATGAAGCGGCGCTCGCAAGCGCCTTAGATCAAAGGCACCTTGCCGGGGCCGCTCTGGATGTGATGGAACAAGAGCCGCCCGCTGGGTCGCCGTTGTTTGGACGCGATAATGTGATCGTCACACCGCATACCAGTTTCTATTCCGAAGAATCGTTAGTCGATTTGCAGACCAAGGCCGCCGAAGAGGTGGTCCGCGTGCTGACCGGGCAGGCGCCGCGAAATCCCGTGAATCCTGAAGCGCTGAAAACCGCTCAGGCTATCTAATTTTAGTTTTGGAGGAATTCATCATGTCGCAAGAACCATGGAAGACCGATCAGTGGTTTGTTAGCCCTTGGAACTTTGAGAGCGCGGTGCGCGATCAGCTCCATTTTCCGAAGCAGATCAAGTTTCACGACATTACTCTGCGCGACGGCGAACAGCAGACCGGTGTCATCTTCACGAAGGACGACAAAATCCGTATTGCCGAAGCTCTGGCCGAAGCAGGGGTTCATCGCATTGAAGCCGGTATGCCGGTAGTGTCGCCGAGCGATACGTCAGCGATTAAAGAGATCGTCAAACGCAATCTGGGACCGCAGATCTTTGCTTTCTCCCGCTGCATGGTGGAGGACGTGAAGCGCGCCGTGGATTGCGGCGTGTCCGGCATCGTGATGGAAGTGCCGTCCAGCACGCACATCATCGAATACGCCTATAAATGGCCGCTGCAGAAGGCGATCGACCTTTCGATCGAATCGACGGCCTACGCGCATTCGCAGGGATTGGAAATTGTCTTTTTCCCGATCGATTTCAGCCGCGCCGACATGAAATGGGTGCTGGATCTGATCCTGCGCGTAGCCAACGAAGGACACATGGATGCGCTGGCGCTGGTGGACACTTTCGGCGTGGTGTCGCCACATGCCATGCAGTACCTGGTTCGTGAAGTGAAAAAGCGCGTCAACAAACGGCTGGAAGCGCACTTCCACATGGACTTCGGAATGGGAATCGCCAATACGATCATGGCGCTCGCCGAAGGCGTGGAAGTGGTGCATTCCACCGTCCTCGGTTTGGGCGAACGCGCCGGCAATGTGCCGATCGAAGAGACCGCCATGGCGCTGCTCACGCTGTATGGAATCGATACGGGTTTGAAGTACGACAAGCTGTACGGACTGGCGCGGCTGGTGGAACAGCTATCGGGGCATAAGGTGGCAAGCAACCGGCCCGTCGTCGGAGAACAATTGTTCCAAATCGAATCCGGCATTATCGCCAGCTGGTGGCAGAACTGCGGGAAGGATCATCCGACCGAGTTGTTCCCGTTCCGCTGGGATTTGGTGGGGCAGCCGGCCGCGAAGGTTGTGCTCGGCAAAGGCAGCGGCATCGATTCGGTCAAGGCTGCATTGAAAGACATCGGCGTACAGGCCACCGAGGAAGAAGCAATGCAGGTGGTGGTGGGCGTCAAAGAATTTTCGCTGGAGCACAAGCGTTTGCTGACCGACGCCGAGTTCCGCTCGGTGGTCGCGAAGGTGCTTCCCAATAAAGTGGGCGCGCAAGCCGTACCTACCGCAGTTTAAGAATCACGTCTCACAAAGGAGGCGTTCCATGTTGAAGAGTGTCGCGTTCGTTGCCCTGGCCGCAACATTTGTGTTGCTGGCCCAGACGCCGCCAGCGGACCCGGGTCGTCCCTCGTGGGCTTTCCTGACGCCCGATAAGCAGCAGCCGCCTGCCACCGAAGAGAGCGGACCGATCAAGGTGCCGGGCAGCGGCAAAGAATACACGGCGGCGCAGATCGACGATCTATCGAATCCGCCGGTGTGGTTTCCCGATGAGCATGGAGCGGCGCCCTCAATTGTTCAGCATGGCAAGGGCGCGGTACTGGCGTGCGGGTCTTGCCACTTGATGTCGGGACACGGGCATCAGGAATCGGCCGATCTGGCGGGGCTTTCCGCCGATTACATCGTTCGCACCATGGCCGATTTCAAGAGCGGCACGCGCATCGATCCCGCGCGCATGAATGCGATCGCCAAAGGCATGTCGGATGAAGATATCCGGCAAGCGGCCGAATATTTCGCGGCGCTCAAGCCGGGCGGATGGATTAAAGTTGTCGAAAGCGAGACTGCCCCCAAGAGTTATGTCAGCGTCAAGGGCCGGCAGCGCCTGCCGTTGCCGGGCGGCGGCATGGAACTGCTGGGCAACCGCATCATCGAACTTCCCGACGACGTTGCGCGCGCCACCAGCCGCGATCCGCATTCGGGATTCGTGGCTTACGTGCCCAAGGGTAGCGTTGGCAAAGGCGCGGCATTGGTAAAGACCGGCGCCAACAAAACCATCGCCTGCGCGATCTGTCACGGCGATTCGCTGGAAGGTCTAGGCGACGTTCCCCGCATTGCGGGCCTTCATCCGGCTTACGTCGCGCGCCAGCTTTATGCTTTTCAAACCGGCACAAACCATAGCGTGTCATCGGCGTTGATGAAGAAGGTGGTCGCGAATCTGACTGCCGATGACATTCTGGCGATTGCCGCCTACACAGCAGCCCAATAGTTCAGAAGAAGAGGAGAAACTCATGATGCAAAAGACACTTTTTGCGGCGACGCTGGCAGTGTTGGCCGGCGCGGCTTTCGCCCCCTACGCAGGTGCGCAGAACATTGACAAATTCGTGGTTTCGGGCGACGACGCCAAGAAGGCCAAGTCGAAAAGCGAGATCTCCGCGGACACGGCCGAGAAGATCACCCAGGCCTGCGTGAACTTCGCCAAGGAAAAGAAGATTGCGGTGACCGTGTTCATCCTCAGCCCCACCGGGCAGATCGTACACGCGCATCGCATGGACGGCCAAGTTCCTATTAACATCGAGACGGCGCTGCTGAAAGCGAAGAGCGTGCTCTATACCAGGGATTCCACGCACGCCCGCGCCAACATGGTGGCCAATAACCTGGCGCTGCAACTGCGCTGGTCCAGCATAGGCGTGTTTCCCACGTCCGGCGGACTTCCGATTATGGTGGACGATCAAATGATCGGCGCCATCGGCGTCGGAGGATCGAACCAGGATGAAGAGTGCGCTTATGCCGCGTTGACCAGCGTGGTGGGTCCGCAACCTCCCCTCGCGGAGAAGTTGCCGCCACCGGCACGCCCGTAAGAGGTGATCCATGGCTAAAGAATTCAGCCGCAGATCGCTACTGGGCGCGGCAGCCGCGGGTTTGGCTGGCTCCATTGCATCGCGAGCGCAGGTGACAGGGCTCACGCCCGGCGGAGGCACGCCTCCCTTCCGGCTTCCGATGGGCGCGCTCGATTTTCTGGACCGCAAGACGTACATCCACAATATGGAGATTCACGCCACGTTGCCCGGCTCCACCATCAGCGGTGGCGAGCCCTTGATGGCGATGTGGGCCAAGGGCAAGCAGCGTCTGCTGCCTGCTGGCGGTGGATTCATCGACGTTACCGAACCGACGAAGCCCGTGGTGCTCAACAAGGGCGTGGTGAAGGGCAATGGCGCGGTGGTGTTCAATACCGATCTGAAGAAATGGATCATGATGTGCACCGCTGCGGCGCCGCTGACGTCCGCCACGCCCCAGTTTCCGGACGGCGCGTACGACAAGGAACTGCGCGACCGCTCCGTCAACTTCAAAGGTCTGCGCGGAATCCGCAATTACGACATCACCGATCCCACCAAGCCAGAGCTGCTGGAAGAGTACAACACCGGCGAGAAGGGGAACGGCACGCACCACAACTTTTACGACGGCGGCAAGTACGCTTACCTGGATTGCGGCTGGGACGATCAGCTGCGGCTGGAGAATCACCAGCGCCCATACAGCAACGCGATCATGATTGTCGACATGTCCGATCCCGGCAAGGTGAAGGAGGTCTCACGCTGGTGGGTGCCGGGACAACGTCTGGGCGAAGAAGCGGAGTACAAGAAATACGTCTTCGCCAACGACCGCGCTTCCTGGACCGGTAATCATGGCGCCCTCAGTGTTCCGAAACGTGTGGAGGATGGCGGGAAGGTGGGCTACGGGGGATTCGGCGCATTCGGAATGTATGTGATGGATTTGAGCGATATCACCAAGCCCAAGCCTTACGGCAAGGTGCAGTACGAATTCAACGCACTGGGTACCATTCCGTTTCATACTTGCTATCCCGTCATTTCCGACGCGGCCCATCCCCGGCTCCAAAACCTGATTGTCGCGACACATGAGGCGCTGGAAGCGGATTGCCGCGAGGTGTATCACACGCCGTACGTCGTGGATGTGAAGGATCCGCGCAATCCGAAAATAATCGGCTTCTTCCCACGGCCGGCCGCTCCGCCCGAGGCTCCGTATTCCGATTTTTGCTTCGCGCGAGGACGCTTCGGATCGCACAATACGCAATGCTGGCTCGCGCCGGGAACTTCGCGCCCGGAGATCATCGCGATCGCATGGTTTAATGCCGGCATTCGCGTTTTCGATCTGTCGAATCCGACGGCGCCGAAGGAAGTCGCATATTTCGTCCCGCCGCACGAGGGCGAAATCGACAACTACGAAAGCTGGTGGCGCGGTTCCACTGAAAACGTCTTTGTCGAGTGGGATCGCAACTTGATCTGGATCGGAACGCACGCAGGCAGCTACTGTCTTTCCTGCCCGGCGCTCGGCAAACCGGTGCTGGAGCCGCGCAAGGTGGATCACTGGTCGGTGGCTCATTGCAATGCGGGATGGGACGACCAGACATCGCGCAGCTTTTACTTCGGAAGAGGCGCAAGCCAGGCTGGTTAGTCGCCGGAGATCTGCTAATCCCCGGAGATCTGCTAAATCAATGACCCGTCGCGAAACGCTGAGGGCGGCCGTGGCCTCTGCGGCATTGCTGCGCGCCCGCTCCAGTTTCGCGAAAGCATCTCAACCCGCGACGCCCGTCGATTTCCAGGTCCCGCCGAATGCTTGCGATTGCCACACGCATATCTTCGGCGATCCGCGGAAGTTCCCGCTGTGGCCGGGGCGCACCTACACTCCCGAACCCGCATCGCCCCAGGAGATGTCGGAACTGCATCGGGCGCTCCATTTGGAGCGTGTGGTTATCGTGAACCCGAGCATATACGGGACCGACAATTCCGCGACTCTGTTCGGGATTAAGGCGCGCGGCGCGAACGCCCGAGGCGTGGCGGTGATTGACGACAAAACGCCGGATCGCGATCTGGACGCGCTGGGCCGGGGCGGTATCCGGGCCATTCGGATTAACCTGACGAATGCGGGCCGGACGGATCCAGCGATCGCGCGCCAGCGTTTCCAAGCAGCGCTGAAGCGAGTGCAGCATCGTGACTGGCACATCGAAATGTACACCACGCTGGCGGTGATTTCTCGCATCAACGACTTAGTCCAAGCTTCGCCGGTGCCGGTAGTCTTCGATCATTTCGGAGGCGCGCAGGCCGCGCTCGGCGTGCATCAGCCAGGCTTCGCGGATCTGGTCGGACTGGTGCACTCGGGCAACGCCTATGTGAAGGTTTCGGGAGCTTATCGCTCTTCAACGCGGCCTGATTATGCGGACGTAAAACCACTGGCCGAGATGCTGATCGCCGCCAATGCGGATCGCATCATTTGGGGCAGCGACTGGCCGCATCCCAACCCGACGACTCGCGCAATTACCGAGGTGACGCCGCTTTTGCACGTCGACGATGGCCGGCTGCTGAACCTGGTTGCGGTTTGGGCCCCTGACCCCGCAGTACGCAAAAAGATTCTGGTGGACAACCCCGCGCGGCTCTACGGGTTTTAGGCGCCTGCGAGCACCGGCATTTTGCGGCGCGACTTCGGCACCGACGGCTCAGCGGCGGGCGCGTCGTCCATCGGCAAACTAAAGCGGCGGATTTTATCGTAAGAATACAGCGCGCCGGCCACCGCTCCGGCCGTTGGCACCAATCCGATTTCGCCCGCGCCTTTGGCTCCGTAGCCGCCCACTTCGTCGGGAACTTCGATCAGGATTACGTCGATCCGCGGCGTGTCCTTGGCCTTGAGAATGCCGCAATCGCGGAGCAGTAGCGAATCCGGCGTGGCATTGGTGCTGGTGAAATTCTCCGAAAGCGCATAGCCCAGCCCCATGTGGACGCCGCCTTCCACTTGACCAGCGCAGCCTTTGGGATTGATAGCGCGGCCCACGTCGTGTGCAGCCACTACGCGCTCGATTCGGCCATCGTCGTTCAGGATCACCACCTGCGTGGCGTAACTGAACGTCATGTGCGTAGTGGGATTCGTCAGCGCTTCCGGGGTGCCGGGCTTCGTGGTGAAATTGCAAACGTAGTCGCCCGTGTATTCGCGACCCACCAATTGATCGAGCGTCGAAGTCTTCAAATCTTCCGCGAGTTGAACCGCGGCCCGCTGTGCCGCCGCGCAACTCAACGTGGTGGCGCGCGACGCCCAGGTTTCGCCGCACTTCGCGCCGAGCGCTTTGTCCCAGCGAACGTCCATGATTTCGGGCGACAAGCCGGTTTCCTCGCAAACAGCTTGGCGAATGGTGGTGAAGAGCCCTTGACCCATTTCGGTATAACCCGTCTGGACATCCAGGCGACCGCCCTCCAAAACGCGGATGGCAGCGTGGCCGCTATCGATGGTGCCGTTGCCGATGCCGGTGCTCTTGATGCCACAGCCGATGCCCGCGTACCGGGCGCTCTTATAGATGTCCTTGACGGCTTCCAGACTGCGCCGCATTCCCGCGACGCTTTCCCGCATGATCTGGCCGGTGGCGAAGGCATCGCCCGGGTTCAGGATGTTGCGCTCGCGAATGTCCCAACCGTCGATACCCACGCGTTCGGCGAGCATATCCATGATGCCTTCCATGGCGAAGTGCGCCTGGTTGGTGCCAAAGCCGCGCATGGCGCCGCTGGTGGGATTGTTGGTGAATACGGCCTTGGACTCGGCATCCACGTTCGGAACGCGATAGGGACCGCAGGAGTGACACGCGGCGCGCAGCAGACATTTTGCGCTGGTGCCGGCATAGCCTCCTACGTCGCCGACGATGCGGACGCGCACGGCGAGCAAGTGGCCCTCGGCATCGGCGCCTACGGTGTAATGCAGCGTCATCGGGTGGCGCTTGGGATGAAGTTGGGTGGATTGTTTCCGCGTCAGCACCGTTTTCACGGGCTTTCCCATCAGATGCGCCGCCAGCGCCGTTTGCACTTGAATGGACAGTTCTTCCTTCGCGCCGAAAGAGCCGCCGCTCGACGCCAGCGCTATCTCAACTTCTTCTGGCGGAATATTCAACGACCGCGCGATCTGGGTTTGATCGAACGTCGAGCCCTGGCTCTGCGAAAATACCTTGACGCCCTTTCCCTGAGGAATTGCCAAGCAAGCCTCCGGCTCCAGAAACGCCGGTTCGATGGGCTGCGTGCGGAAGGTTTGTTCGACGATGTGCACGGAAGCTGCCAGCGCGGCGTCTACATCACCGCGCGAAAAGGCCGTGGTGTCCAGCAAATTCGGATGCACGTGCAAATTGCCAGGAGCGTGGACCTGCGGCGAGCCGGACGCCATCGCTTCGAACGGGTCGGTCACCGGCTCCAGTACTTCGTAGTCCACTTTGATTCTGTCCGCGGCTTGGCGCGCATGATAGGCCGTATCAGCCACAACAAGCGCGAGAATATCGCCGACGCAGCACGTGGTTTCACCGACGGCGACAAAGATGGGCAAATCGGGAATTGCAAGACCGGTGCCGCGCTGTCCGGGTACATCGAGGGCGTTGACGATCCTTTGCACGCCTGGCATGGCCTGCGCCTGTGCCGTATCAATCGCCAGAACCTTCGCACGCGGGTGCGGACTCAGCAGCGGAGCGGCGTGAAGCATTCCAGGGACGCTCATGTCGTCCACGAAGGGCTTCTCGCCCAGCGCCTGCTCCAGGCCGAGATATCGCGACGGCGACTGGCCGATTCCATTGCCCTTATGCCCGTTCTTCGTCGTTCGGGTCAGACCAAAATCTTCGCCAAAGTAAGAATGGCGACGCGGCTCTTTGCTCGGCAGTTGCTTGTGATCCTGCTCTTTTTGAGCACACCAGGCCTCGCCGGCGGTTTGGATGGCGTCGATGATGCGCGCGTACCCGGTACAGCGGCAAAGATGGGCATCCAGCGACTTCGCGACTTCTTGGCGATCCTGCGTACGATTGTGTTGCAACAGCCCCGAAGCCCGGATCACGATGCCGGGGATGCAGAAGCCGCACTGAACCGCGCCTTCGAGCAGGAAAGCTTCGCCCAGCACCCGGCGCATGTCTTCAGGCACGCCCTCGAGCGTGACTACGTCGCGGCCCGCCATGTGTTCGGGTTTGCGCAGGCACGCGAGAACCGGCTGGCCATCCACTAAAACCGCACAGCAGCCGCAGGCGCCTTCCGGAGCACAACCGTTCTTGGCCGAAACCACGCCGCATCCTGCGCGGAGGACTTCGAGAAAGTCCATGCCCGGCTCATACGAGACGGTGGTCGGATTCCCGTTCAATTTGAAAGTGGTTTCCGGCATGGTTGAAGCGCGCGTGGGCCCGCTCCTTCCAGGCTAGCAGAATTCCTTAATAGATCAATGGGTTGCGAGTACTGAAGGATGGCTATTTGGGGCTATGGGATCTACTTGCCCACCAAATGCGTCTGGTCTTTCTCGTTCTCCTGGCAAAAGTATTCCAGCAAGTCTGCGTTTAGCACGATGAGTTGGTGCAGCGTCACGGTCCAGGGCGCGGTATAAGCCTTGGGATCGTCCATAGTGATTTCGATTTCGAGGTTCCCGTAATTCGCCCGCCGGAAGCGTTCTGTCATTTTGGCGGCGTCAGTCAGCGGACTGCCGTTGCGATCCAGCCACATGCCATTGCGGAAACCGCTGGTTTCGACTACTAAGGTGTCTCCGTCCCAATGCCCGGACGAGTAACCGGCGAAAGAAGGTTGCGGATCCTTCGGTAGAGGCCTTCCGTCGGTGAAGATCTGGCGAAAAGTGACGTCGCGCTCGGACAGCATCACCAGCAGGCCTGGGGCCTGGACCATCTTCCGGTATTGCGGAAAGGTGAACAAGCGGACCGCGCCCGCTGGCTGGCAGCGCGACGCTGGGTCGTCTTTTCCGTTTTCCGCCATTCGTTTCTTGACCAACTCCGCTGCCCATGGCTGATAGGGCAGGCCACCGCGGAGACGCGCTCCGATGTTGAGGAATTCCTTGGAAAGCGGCAGATCGGGGCATCCATAGGGCGGACACCCCCCCGTGTTTTCGATTTCCCAAACTCCCGAAAAATCCGGCTTACCATCGGCGGTTCTGGGCGTGGGAGCCCGTAAGTTCGGCGAACCGCTCGGTGTCTTAGGCACGCCAGCGGTCGGATAATTCAACCATTGGCTGAACGCGAGCGCGGGGATGGCGCACACAAGGATGGCCGCCGGAACCAGTTTCGCCATGAGTTCAAGTATGATCCAGAATAATCTTCAGACGACGTTCGGCGCCGTCTTCCACCATATCGAGCGCCACCGCGAGTTCGTCCAGCGCCATACGATGCGTCACCAGAGGCTCCAGGCGAACCGCACGCCGGTTCACCAAATCGATCATGACCGGGAAATCCTGAGCGGTCGCGGCTCGATTGTTAATCAGCGCCAGTTCCTTGAAATAG
Organism: Bryobacteraceae bacterium; assembly: GCA_049518655.1. Lineage (GTDB taxonomy): Bacteria > Acidobacteriota > Terriglobia > Bryobacterales > Bryobacteraceae > Palsa-89. Next base: position 12,027 of record JBEKRO010000081.1, read on the forward strand.
AGATCGTAGAAAGGCAAGGCCCCGCTGGTTGCGTTGGTGATGCCGAATAGCACGACGCGGCCTCCGAAACGCACCATCCGAATAGCGTCCGCGATGCACGACATCACACCCGTGCACTCAATCACCACGTCTGCGCCGCGGCCCTCCGTCTCTTCCAAAACCCTTGCGACAGTTCCCGGGCCCGATTCGATCACCACGTCCGCGCCTAACTGCTTCGCCAGGTCGTTCTTAAAACGGCTGCGGCTGATCCCGATCACTTTGCCCGCGCCGCGCGCCTTGGCGAGTTGCACGTGCAGTTGGCCCGACACGCCGAGCCCGATCACCGCCACCGATTCGCCCAGCGACAGTTGCGCCAGGCGTTGCGCGTGCAAACACGTTGTGGCCACCTGGATCAGCGGTGCGATCCGGTTGTCAACAGAATCGGGCAGCGGAAACACTTGGGCTGCGGGAACAGCCGCGTATTCCGCGAACCCGCCATTCGTCTCGCGCCCGATCAGGCCGCCAGCAGGACAGAGATTAGTTTGGCCAATGCGGCAATGAAAGCACGTTCCGCAATAGAGGACCGGATCGATGATCACGCGTCCACCGCCCACCAGTTCGCCTACCATTTCGTGGCCCATGATGAGCGGATACTGTGCGGGAATTGCGCCCTTGTAAATCTTCAGGTCTGTTCCGCACAACCCGCTGTGCGTGATGCGCACCAGAATGTGACCGGCCGGTACTTGTGGCAGCGCGACGTCTTCGAGCGCCAGGTCGCCAGGCGCTCGCAGCACCATCGCCTTCATAGCGGTGGCTTCATGCGGGCAGTGACTTTCCTCGAGTCTCAGCGCCGAACGGCAACAGCAGGAGCCCAACCACGAACGCTAAGGCTGTCAGGGCGACGGGCGTCCCCAGCGTTCCATAGTGCCGGATCATCGCGCCCACCAAAAACGTCAATCCCGCTCCCGCGAAGCGGCCGACGTTGGTGGTGAAAGCAAATGCGCTCACGCGGCAATCGGTGGCGTATTGTTCCGGCAGCCAGAACGAATAGACGACGAAGTTCGCGCCGCCCAGACCCAGGAAGAACGTGCAGACCAGGAACCACAGGATGGCGTTGGTCGCCATATAGAACACGTAGCCGAACGCCAGCCACAAAAAGACCAGCATCAAGGCGAAAAAGATTCCGAGCACAACTCGGCGGTCCAGGCGCTTGGCGAGTACCGGCGTGAGCAAAGCTCCAATGACGGTTCCGATTCCGAGAATCGCGGTTGAATAGGATGCCAGGCGAGCTCCTGTCAGCGCCGATTGGTGGGCTTGCTCAGACAGGTAGGTGATGGCCGACGGCACGTAGACCGAGCCGGCCCACAAACCAACAATGGACGCGATCAGGTAAAGCGAGTTCAAAATGGTCCGGCGGCGATATTGCGACGTGAATAGTTTGAGAAACGCGTGATGCATGGCGATGATGCCGCCCTCTTCGCGCCGGTTCTTCCAGCGGGCCGGTTCATGGAGCCGATTATAGAAGAAGGCTACCAGGATAGCCGGTACTCCCCCGACCACGAACATCCACCTCCAGCCATATTGGCTGCCGATGAAGTAGTTGGCCAGCGCCGCGATCACAAAACCGATGTAGTAGCCGGTGTGCATCAAACACACGCCCCACGTTCGCCGTGTCTCGGGCCATTCTTCGGAGACCAGCGAGGCACCAATGGACCATTCGCCGCCGATTCCGACGCCGGCCATAAATCTGACAATCGCGAGAGACCAGACGTTGTGGCATAAGGCCGCGAGCAGCGTGAAAAACGAAAACCAAAGGATGGAAAACATCAGAGTACGAGCGCGGCCAAACCGGTCGGCGATGGGGCCCCAGACTAGCGCCACGCCCCATCCCACCATGAATAGCGCGAACAGCAGGCCGCTATAGTAGCCTACGTTGGCCGTGGTCGCGGCAATGCCCGAATTTGGCAGCACGTCGCGCAAGGCGGGCACCAGCACCAGAGAAAAGATGAACGAGTCCATGCCGTCCATGGTCCATCCTCCCCAGGCCGCCCAGAAGGCTCGCTTCTGGCTGGATGTCAGCGGGACGGCGGCGGAGGATTCTACAGCGGGTTTGATTATAGGAGACATTAGTGTACGTTCTTCTCGATCCAGCTTTCAAAGAATGCGGCGATTCCATCGCTATTCTTCTCCAGCATCATTTCATGCGCGTTGCCCGGCAGTCCGACATCTTCCAGCTTCACATAAGTGGTCTTCACGCCCGCCTGGTTCAGCCACTTGGGAACGCACGAATCGAAGACGCGGTGATAGCTCGCCTCGCCCGAAACGTCCAGTACCGGGATATCGCGCAGGTTGACCAGCTTGCGCGCAGGCTCCTTCTGCAGCCAACAGGGGACTAAGCCTGGGCCATCGGATTTCGCTTCCAACTCCACTTGCAATTCGGAAGGATCGTTGGCGGGCGGATCGTAATGCAATGGCAAATTGGTCAAGCCCCATGCCATGCCCTTTCCGTTGTAAATCTGCTTGGCAGTGTCGACGCTCTGAATGGGAGGGCCACCGGGCTCCGCGGTAATGATCGCCTTCACCAGTTTGGGGCGCGCATCGGCGATCTCCCAGCCGAAAAATCCACCTTGGGAGTGCGTGATCAGGATCACTGGAGTGCCGATCATGTCGAGCAGCGCCATGTGGGCATCCAGATTCAGCTTGTCCTGTGAGATGCCCTGCAAATATTGAACTTGAGTTTTGGCGAAATTATCAAAAACCGGGTCGCCCATTTTCCCTTTATTCGAAGCGTCGCTCGGCCACTGCGTGTATTTCTTGGCTTGCGGCCAATCGCCGAGTTCGGGCAGGGCCGTCCAGATCTGCTCCAGTTGCGGGGCGGTTCGAATGGTGAGCGCGCCGTCGGCGTTGGGAATATAAGCGGACCGGCCGCGCGCCGGATAATCCACCATATAGACGACATATCCGTGCTTGAGGAAGTAATAAGCCCAGCCGGGGCGGCCGTCGGGAGTCTGCAGCCAGTCCGTTCCCGTTTGCCCGGCGCCATGCAAAAACACGATCGGATAAGAGCGCCGCATCTTCTTCGGCACCATGACCTCGACATACTCGGCGCCGTCCATGATTTCTTTGCCGGGCTCTCCGGTATAGTGACCGCCCGCATAGAAGAAACCAATCCGGGCGACGTCGTTCACTGACACGGTTGGAATCGACGGAGGGGGAGTGGCCTTGCCTGCATCGATGCTGTTCGCGGCCCAGCAGCTGCCCGCGACAACCATGGCTAACGCGGCCAGAACGCCGGGCTTGTGGGTCCGTACCGCACCCTGTGCACTTCTCAGGAACATATCATCGCCCTCCGGAACATAATCATGGCGCTCCCGCTGGTAAGAAATTAGATCATCGGTGGCCTCAGAAATCAAGGCAAACTTGCTATCTCCCCGGCTTGTGCGGCGTCGGCCTGCATTGGCCATAGCCCTTTAGAAGCATTGACACTTTCCAGATAGCGATGATATAGTCTCCCCCAAATGCGTTCTAACTTCGCGCGGAATGCGGCAAAATTATTCGCGGTGGTCGCGGGGATGCTCCTGGTTTCCGTTTCGCTCTCGGCGCATCACGGCCAAGCGGGATACAACACCACCGAAAAGGTTACGGTGAGCGGATCGGTCACGGAATTTCAGTTCGTGAATCCGCACTCCATCGTCCATCTCGACGTCAAAGACGACAAAGGTGAAACGCAGGCCTGGCAAGGCGAACTCACCAGTCCCAATCATCTGATCCGCGCCGAATGGACCGCCACCACGTTGAAGCCTGGCGACAAGGTCACGATGAGCGGCTATCGAGCCAAGAGCGGCGCCAATTCCATGTGGATCACCGCGATCTCCGTGAATGGCGAAGATCTCAAGATGGGCGCGGGGAACTAAATGCGAAACGGCATCCTCGTATCGATGGCCGCTGTGGCGGCACTGGCTTTTCCATCTTTCACATTCGCGCAGGCTTCCTCCGCGGCGGCCTCCGGCGGCACAACGCCGAATCTCTCCGGTGTCTGGAGCGTCAAAGGCTCGCCTGCCACGCGCTATCTTTCCTGGAGTTTCAGCAAAGACGAACCACCCATGACTCCGTGGGCCCAGGAACGATTCAAGGCCAGTAAACCGTCCTTCGGACCGCGCGCGGTGGAAGACTCTAACGATCCCGTTAATCCCACCACGCTGAGCGCCGTCGGGTGCTTTCCTCCCGGCATGCCACGCATGTACCTGCAGCCCTTTCCGATGGAAATCATTCAAGTGCCGGGCCGCGTGATCATGATGTTTGAGTTCTCGCATTTTATCCGGCAAATCTACACCGACGGCCGCAAACACAACACCGATCTCGGTCCCACCTGGTTGGGCGACGCGATTGGACATTGGGATGGCGACACGCTGGTGGTAGACACCATTGGATTCAACGATAAGACGTGGCTGGATCGCGCGGGCCATCCCCACAGCACGCAATTGCATTTGGTGGAGCGCATCCGCCGGGTGGATGAGAAGACGCTGCAGGATGACATTACCATTGAAGACCCCATTGCCTACACTAAGCCTTGGGGCGGGCAGATCAACTTCCAATTAAGGCCAACTTGGAACCTCACCGAAATGATCTGCGAAGATAATGTCAACTTCGACGATTTCCTGAAGAACGAAGCCAAACCCAAGAAGTAGGCCGCCAGCGGCAGACGGCGCAAGGAGACTTCCATGCCCCATCGCAGAGGGTTTTTGAAGGCTGTGGCGGGCGCCAGCGGTGTGGTTGCCGCCGGCTGTAATCTCCTGAGAGCCGCCGGACAAGTGGCGAAGCCAGCAACCGGTGAACGCCGGCGAGTAATGCTGGGCGGGCGTCGCGTGACAACCGTGGACGTCCACGCTCACTGTGCCGTGCCGGAAGCGCTCGCGATGATGAAGCTGCCCGCCGGATCGTCGGCCCGCTGGGACAGCCCGCAGCTCATGATTGGCCCGGAGCGACTGCGCGTGATGGATGAGCAGGGCATCGACGTGGAAGCGCTCAGCATCAATCCGTTCTGGTATGCGGCGGAACGCGATTTGGCTCGCCAGCTCATCCAGCTTCAAAATGAGAAGCTAGCCGGGTTGTGCGCGGCGTATCCCGGCCGTTTCGTGGCGTTCGCGACGGTGGCTTTGCAGCATCCGGATCTGGCGGCGCAACAATTGGAGGACGGCAAGAAGCTGGGGCTGCGCGGCGCTGCCATCGGCGGCAATGTCAACGGAGAGGAAATATCGGCGCGGCGCTTGGATCCGTTTTGGGCCAAGGCAGAAGAACTCGGCGCCCCGATTTTCATTCACCCGCAAGGCATTCCCGAGCTGCAGAAACGGTTCCAAGGCAACGGTTATTTGACTAACGTAATCGGAAATCCATTAGAAACCACCATCGCGCTGTCCCACCTGATTTTCGATGGAACGCTGGACCGGTTTCCCGGTCTGAAAATCTGCGCGGCGCACGGTGGAGGATACCTGCCGTCCTACTCGGCACGGTCCGATCATGGCTGTGCGACGTCGCCGGCCGATTGCTCTCCGGCACCGCTGAAGAAACATCCCAGCGAGTATTTGAGGCAGCTTTACTTCGATTCTTTGGTCTTTACGCCGGAAGCCTTGCGTCATCTGGTGGCGGAGTGCGGCGCCAGCCAAATTGTAATGGGGACCGACTGGCCGTTTCCATGGACCACTACGGCGGTGGATCACATCTTGCGCACCCCAGGTCCGAGCCCCGATGAACGACGGGCCATGCTGGGCGGCACCGCATCGAAATTGCTCGGAATCAGTTCGCTGGAAAGCTAGCTTCGCGGCCTAGCTCCATTGAGCTATCAGTTTTTGCTTGCATGGCCTTACATGCGGTGATATTGTTGTTTCCCAAGTGCGCACATGATGACGGCTCCCCGATTGAGGACGTCTCTATTTCGTAAGTTCGAAGCGTCCCGCTACGATCTTGCGCCGCATTTCAACTGTCCTTCTAACGAAATCTCTAACGAACTTTGCCGGAGAGAAATACGTGCGTAAGTATCTAGCGTTGTTGGTGGGCGTGGCGCTGGTTTTCGCCGCGGGTTTTCTGGCGGGTACCCGGTTGTCTCCGGTTCAAGCCAAGGACAAGCCGGGTATGGGATTCGCCGCAGAGCCGGGCGAAATGGGCGTACAGGATATCTTCGGCGGGTATGACGTGGTGAAAGAGTGGCCGCAGAACATCAGCACCGTTCCAGGAAACGAGAAGTGGACCTGGGGCGCGGGCCAAAGCGTTTACGCCGAGAGTCCGGATCGCATCTTTCTTCTGTTCCGCGGAGAACTGCCGAACATTCCTCGGCCCGCCGCGAAATTGATTCCCGAGTTTGGCCCCAGCCTGACGTTCCCGATTGGCCGCCTGCCATGGCGCGATGCCACGGTGGCCGCGCTGCCGGGGGCGGGTGGCAGCGGACAGGATCCCGACGATGGACCGAAGCTGTGGAAGGGCACGGTGGGCGTGGATGCCAAGTGGGAACATTGCCTCACCGTGGTGGACGGCAACGGCAAAATCATCGAGCAGTGGACGCAATGGGACAAGATATTCAAGCGCCCGCACTACATCACCATCAATCCCTACGATCCAGAAAAGCATGTGTGGGTGGTGGACGATCACATGCACGCCATCTACAAATTCAGCCACGATGGCAAGACGCTGGTGCAGACTATTGGCACGCCCACGGTGAAAGGCGCGGATGGAACGCACTTTAACCGGCCGACCTTCCTCAACTGGCTGCCGGACAGCACGCTCTTCGTCGCCGATGGCTACAACGGCACACGTGTGGCGAAGTTCGACAAGGACGGAAAGTTTCTGCTCGATTGGGGCATGAAGGGCACGCCTCCCAATGAAAAGCGGCCCTACTACATGAATAACGTGCACGGCATGGCGCTGGATCCGAAGACGCGACACGTCTTCGTGAACGACCGCGCCAATCATCGCATCCAGGTTTTCGACGAGAACGGAAAGTTCCTCTACGATTTCAGCATGGGCCAGGAGCCGTCGGACATCCACTTGATCTACATTGGAGCCGATCGTACTCTGTGGGCCTTCGATCGGGGAACATCCAAGATGCTCAAGTACGATCTGGAGGGACATTTTCTCTATTCGTTCGGCACGTGGGGCGATTTCCCGGGCGGTTTCTGGGGTGTTCACGGATTTAGCGTGGACCAGGATGGCAACTTCTACGTCGCGGAGGTCGATAACGGACGGGTGCAGAAATTCAAGCCCAGGCCGGGGGTGAACGCGGCGTTCTTGGTCAGCAAGCCTGTCTACTCGGCTTGGAAATAGGGTGCTCGGGGGCGGGCGTCCGGGTTAGTAAGTCGCTCTTTTGTCTTATTAGTTGACGCGCTGCGTGGGTAATCCGCGGTGGCCGCTAGGGGTGTGGGCGGATCGCTAATTTCTAGGATTTTCCTGAAAACGTTTGGGTATTTTAAGTAATATCTTGACATTTAGCGCGGCTGGTGTTATATCCGCTTAGGCGTAGTGTGGGGTTAGTGTTTCAAGACAACAGTACGAGGGGGTTCCATGTTGAGTTCGCGAATCAACGGTGTATTGAAGGCGATTGCCGCTGCCAAGGCTGGTTGTATTTTGGGCGCCGGCCTGTTGCTAGTCGTGGCGTCGGTTCCACTCTTTCCGCAAGGCAGCGAAGGGCGTATCTCGGGGACAGTCACGGACCAGAGCGGGGCCGCGATTCCCATGGCCAAGGTGACCGTCACGGACGTTCAACGAAATGTTTCACGTGTGGTGACGACGGACACTGCCGGAGCCTATGCCGCCCCCAATCTGATCCCCAGCACCTACGAAGTCCACGTCGAATTCATGGGCTTTAAGGGCGCCGATCGAAAAGACCTCGTGCTGGAGGTGGCCCAGGACCTTCGCGTGGACGTTGCCATGCAGACCGGCGAGCAAACCGAAACGGTGGTGGTTACCGCCGAAGCCGCGGCTTTGAACACCACGAACGCCGAACTCGGCGGATCGCTGACCAATCAGGTAATCAACGATCTACCGCTGAATGGACGAAACTTTGAGAATCTTCTGGACCTGCGTCCGGGCGTTGTAAAGTATCCCGGCAACTCCGGCTGGACACAGGCCACCAACGGCCTTCGTCCCCATGACAACTTCTTCATGGTGGACGGGATCAATAGTAACGATCCGTGGATGGCCCAGAGCATGATGAACGCGGTGATGGCCGCAGGCGATGCGGGCACGATGCTGCCCATCGATGCGATCAACGAATTCCAGACCCAACAAAATCCCCGCGCGGAATACGGCTGGAAGCCCGGCGCGGTGGTGAACGTGGGTATCAAGTCCGGCAGCAACGCCTACCACGGAACGGCCTACGCCTACGGCCGCACCAGTTCCTGGGATGCCAATAATTTCTTCAGTAATGAAGTGGGCCAGGCGCTTCCGCCCCTCACGCTCGAACAGTACGGCGCCAGCGTGGGCGGCCCCATCATCAGGGACAAACTGTTCTTCTTTGGCAATTTCGAATCCCAGCAGTACAACGTAGGCAGCCCATTTGTCCATAGCGTCCCGTACACGGCGCCGGGTTCGGGATCTTCCTCGAACAACTTGATTGGCGCTTGCCAGAGCGCATTGGCGGGCGGCAACCTCAGCGCACTCAGCGCGCAACTGGCGGGCCTGAGCAGCACCTGTAACCCACTTTCCAACTATCCCGGACTGTTTCCGTCCAGTTCCACCGGAACGTACGCTACGGCACTAGCCAGCACGAACTCGATTTTTTCTGGAGTGGGCAGGCTGGATTACCGCATAAACGATAAGAACACGATCAATGGAATGTTTTTTAGGAGTCCGGGCGCCGGTACATTCGTCGACGCCGCCGCTTCTGAAATAGCGCCGCAGTGGCTGACCACCCAATCCGCCCATTCGCAAGTCATGTCCGGGAACTGGGTTTACGTTGCAACTCCCACGATTGTAAATTCACTGCGGGTTGGCTGGTCCAGTTACTACCAGGTCTTCGGAACCCCCGATGTAGGCGAAAATCCTGCCAGCTACTCCTACAATGGCACCACTTACAACATGTACACTGGGCAGACGGATCCCACTTTCGGAGGTTTCCCCCGCATCCAGATCAGTGGGTTTCCCAGCTTTCAGTTGGGTGGGCCGGTCAGTTGGCCCAAGATTGTTGGGCCGGACAGTGTTTATCAGTTCACGGATTCCGTTTCCGTTCAGAGGGGCAATCACGCGCTCAAGTTCGGTGGAGAAGTTCTCTTGAACAGGAGCGACGACAACGTCACCAGCAATAACAAGGGCCCCCTGTCGTTTAGAAGTCTTGACGACTTCTTCACGGGAACCCTTAAGACCGCCCACATTACCAGTGGGGACACGGCCCGAAGCTTGAGCGACCAGGGTTATGCGTTGTTCGTCCAGGATGACTGGCGCCTCAACCGGAGGGTCACTGTGAACCTGGGACTGCGCTACGAATTGACCACGGTGGTCCAGGCTGACCATAATTTGCTCGGGAACTTCATCCCAGGGCAGGGGATGTTCCAGGCGGGAAGCCCTCAGCTCCCCAGTGTCATGAACGGCGATCACAAGGACTTCGCGCCTCGGGTGGGATTCGCCTGGGATGTTCGTGGAAACGGTAAAACCGTGGTCCGCGGCGGCGCGGGCGTCTATTACTCGCAGGCCAGCTTTGACTCATTTATGTCCGTGGCCAACTTGTTCGGCCTGCGCACCATCCCGACCGGTGTGCCGCTTTACGCGAATGGCAATCCTACGCCGACAACTGCGGGGGGAACCATTAACGTTGCTAGCATCAGCTACTCGGGCTCATCGCTGGGTTCTCCCAATACGCCAGGAAGCATTGCGTACGGGTACGCGCACAATAGCTCCAGCACGCCCATTTACTCGCTCAGTTCGGCTTGCGGCGATGGCACCGTTACACTCTCCACCGGTTTTACTCCGCAGCCCTGTTCCATTATGGGTGTGGATCCAAATCTCAAGACCCCCTACGTGGCCACCTATAACCTGGGCATCCAACGGGCTCTCACGAGAGATCTTTCGCTCGAAGCTACCTATGTCGGCAACGACGCTCAAAGATTATTTGGAATCACGGACCTGAATCAGCCACAACAGGTGGGCGGGTTTAGCGCCGGCTGGGGAAATCCGGCGAATCCCAACAGCGCTGCTGGCCAATGTCTCGCCAGTGCTTCTGCTGGCTACAACAACTGCAGCCCCAACGGTGCGGCTGAAGTTGCCGCCCAGCCTTACAACTCGAAGTTCCCGTATCTGAACTATATCGATTTCTTGCAGAATAACAACATCTCCAATTACAATGCCCTCCAAGTCGCGCTGACGCAGCGAATGTCGCATGGACTGTCCTACGTGGTGGGATACACCTGGTCCCACTCCCTCGCCGAAAATCCGGACAATTGGAGTTACTTCGTGCCGGTCCAAAGCCAGAGTCAAAAATCCATGTACGGGAATAGTATGTTCGATGTGCGGGACCATTTCACCGCGTCGATCACATACTTGTTACCGGGGAAAAAGACTCGCAGCCAGCTCTTGGACGGCTGGTCCATCAACTCCATCATCCTGATGCAAAGCGGCGCGCCTTGGGAAATCAACGACCTCACCACCGACTTCAGCGGAACCAATGAAATCAATAACCCACTAGGCTCACGCGGCGAATCGTGGGACTTTTTCGGCAACGTGAGCGACTTCCAGACCAGGAAGTCGTTTAACGACACCAATGGCTGCGCCAACGGCCAATGCACCACTGGGATTCCGTATTTCCCGGGCACCAGCAACCCCACTTGTCTGGCCCAGTCCACGGCTATGGGACCGCTGGCCGTGGCATCGCTCACCAATTTGGGCTGCTACGCGAATGGGAAGTCGTTCCTGATCCCGCCTGCTTACGGAAGCTTAGGCACCACCTCGGCAGGCATGTTCCGCGGCATGCCCTACTACAACGTGGATATGTCGATTACCAAGGCCATCCGATTTGGAGAGCGTGTCACCGCTCAGTTCCGCGCCGAATTCTTCAACATTTTCAACCATGTGAACATTGCCAACCCGTACGGTGGACCGGGTGGCGGCAACGGCTTTACCGATCCCAGTGGTACCGGCGGAGCAGGTTTCGGTTTCCAGAATTCCACACCCGACGTTGTCAGTTCGAACGCCGTGCTTGGATCGGGTGGCCCGCGAGCCATCCAACTGGGTCTGAAGATCATATTCTGATCGATGTAAATCATGGCGCCCGCAACACCTGATACGAGCCTGAAGTCGCCCGGCCTGAAGTCTGAAAGGCGGCCGGTCTACAAAAGTCTCTCGGCTCAGGTGTTGTTCGCCATCGCGGTAGCGATCGCTCTGGGCTATATCAGCCCGGCGAAAGCGATCGCCATGAAGCCGCTCGGCGACGCGTTCATCCGCCTGATCACCATGATCATTGCGCTGGTGATCTTCTGCACCGTGGTGTCGGGCATCGCCGGAATGCAGGACATGAAGAAGGTGGGGCGCGTGGGCGGCAAAGCGCTGCTCTATTTTGAAGTGGTCTCCACCATCGCTCTGCTGATCGGTCTGGTAGTGGGGAATGTCGTAAAACCCGGCGCTGGATTCAACATCAATCCCGCAACCCTGGATCCGAAGGCGGTGGCTGAGTACGCCGGTCAAGCCAAAGCCCAGAGCGTCACCGATTTTCTGATGCACATCATTCCGAACACGGTGATTGATGCATTTGCCAAAGGCGACATCCTGCAGGTGCTTCTACTCGCTATCCTGTTCGGCTTTGCGTTATCCCTGGTTGGCCAGCGCTCGAAGCTGATTGTCGACCTGTTCTCAGCCCTAACCCACGCCGTATTCGGCGTCATCAATATCCTGATGCGTCTCGCGCCCATCGGCGCTTTCGGCGCAATGGCCTTTACCATTGGCCGCTACGGCCTGGCATCGCTCGGACCCCTGGCGAAGTTGATCGCCCTCTTCTGGGTCACCTGCATTTTGTTCGTGCTCATCGTGCTGGGCGCGGTGGCGTGGCTCGCCGGCTTCAACATCATCAAATTCCTGCTCTACATCAAGGAAGAGATCCTGTTGGTTCTCGCGGTCAGTTCCTCCGAGCCCGCGCTGCCCACGCTGATGCAAAAGATGGAGAATCTCGGCTGCTCCAGAGCCCTGGTGGGCTTGGTGGTTCCCACAGGCTATACATTCAATACCGACGGCACCAGCATCTACATGACGCTCGCCGCGCTCTTCGTGGCGCAAGCCACCAACACGCACCTCACCTTGACGCAGCAACTGACCATCTTCGCGGTGGCCGTGCTTACGTCCAAAGGCGCAAGCGGCGTGCAGGGCGCGGCGTTCATCGCGCTGGTGGGAACGATGATGGTGATTCCGACAATTCCCGTGGCCGGAATGGCGCTGATCCTGGGCATCGATCGCTTCATGAGCATGTTCCGCGCGCTCATCAACATGGTCGGCAACGGAGTGGCGACGGTGGTGGTGGCGCGCTGGGAAAATGAGCTGGACGGGAAGACGTTGCGGCAGCAGCTCGGGTGATTTGAAACTCAGGAGAACATTCTCCATCGGAAGACGCACGTGGGAACGCGTCCGCTATTTGGTCTGGACCAGGCGAACGAAGCGGGTTTCGACGCCAACGTCCACAGAAGAATCACCAAAATAGCCCTAAGCGAACAACAACACTACTGGTCCGCAAGGGCGATTTTGGACCTCGGCGTAGGCGGAAAAGTCTGTTATCCTTCGCCCACCAAATGCTTCGCCGCCCAATCCGCCAACGCGGGTGGACGCATCCCTCGTGGACCTCCGGCATTGGACGCCTGCGCATGGCCCGTGCCTTCCACCATTTCGCGCTTCGAGTTCACCGCTGCCTGATACAAGCGGAAAGCTCCCTGCGGGTCCATGATGCGGTCGTCCTGGCTATAGCCGATCAGCATCGGACATTCGATGCGATTGGCTCGACCCTCCACCGTGTACTCCGCCAGCTTCTTGCGCGCGTCGGCCAGATCCCGCGCGCCGATGATCCAGCGCACCCGCTCTTGAATCGGCGGATAGTAGTCGAACAGATCGCGTCCCAGATCGGAAGAGCCGCTGCTCATCAGCGCCGCCGCGATTCGCGATTCTCCGCTCGCCGAGCGCGGCACGCCGTAGCCGCCCATGCTGATGCCCTGCATTCCGATGCGATTCGCATCCACGTCCGGGCGCGTCACCAGGTAATCGATCATGGCCTTCGCGATGCGTTCGGTATCCGGCGGTAGATGCAGATCCTTCAGACGCAGAGCGCCGCCTTGACCGGGAAAATCCAGAGCCAGGTAGGCCATCCCCCGGCTCACATAGGCTCCGCCATTCAAGATGGTGGCTTCCGCCATCGTATCCGCGCCTTCAAACGCAATCAAGGTTGGGAACTTCTTGCCTGCCGGGCCGTTGGGTTTTCGAAAGTACCCATCCAGCATCTGCCCTTCATAATTCACCTGCACGCGCTCGAAGGGCGGCCGTGTCTGCTGCCACGCCTGGTCGAACGTTTCCCGCATCTTCTTATACAGAGGAAGCATGCGAGCATGGGTCACCGGCATCGGCCAACATGCTTCCCGGTAAAAGTTAGAAGCGCGCGAATAGTATTCGTTGGCAGTCACCTTCAGGCCCTCGCCGGCGAACTTCTCGGCGAGCTTCTCGTTTCGCTCGGCCACCCGCGTCCACTCTTCAATCCAGGACGCCAGGTTGAAGGGCTTCATCCGTTGCGCCACTTCCAACTGATCCGGGTCGCTGGTGTAGATAGTCGCAGACAGCCGGATTTCCAACTGTCCTCCGCCGGGCAACCCCTTTCCCGGATACAGTTCCTCTTCGTTGCGTCCGCCTACAACTCCCAGACGCCCCGCTTCAGACCCTGCGTCCTGCGCGCGAGCGCGTGCGATGAACGGAGAAATACCTGCTGAGATTGCGCCCAATTTCATCAACCCTCGCCGGTTCAGGTTCGACAGTGACTCCATGATTTTGGCTCCTTTTGTGTTGTCGCGATTCCCATTGTTTGAGCAGGTTTCATCGAGTATACATCCACCGTTGCGACAGGGAATCTAGCCCGTTGGAGCTATAGTGATTCCAAATAGGAACTCCAGTTCCATCCTCGGAGACCGCCGACGGTAAGCCGGACCCTTCCGCCCCGGCGCCTCGAACCGCCGATGGCAAGCCTGATCTGTCCGACTGTGGCGAACCAGGCAGGCGTGACCGCTCCATCCGACACGGAGTGCTTCGTTGAAGGAGCGCACCTTGAATCCGTCGGGAACGAGCGGGGAGCGGTGACGCATTTGATGATTCAAGCAGTCGAAGGCTATTTCAAGGCCTCACACACGTAAGGCAATCGGTTTCTTCCCTTATCTTATTGACTGACATAGTGTTGGCGGATATTTTCCTAAACTCTAGTACTTTTCGATCCCCTCACCTCAAGGCAGTACGCAAGCTAGGTCATTTTTCTTTTCCAGTTTTCCACCGACCACCAGTACGCTGCCCGGCTACAGTTCTATGACGAATCCAATATCTCATTTGGAATCAATCGCTAAATGGTTTATAAGGGAGTCATATCACTGTAGTACTGCGGTACCTACTCCGGCTTGACGGATCAGAAACTCCAGGTAATAGTAATACTGGTACCTTGAAGGAGGACCGGTTAATGAAGAAAACACTTCTCTTGATCCCATTCGTCTTCGGCTTGGGTTCTGCGGCGTGGGCAAGCACATGCACATCGGACACCCTTGCCGTTTACGATACGCCAGGATTTAGCTGCACGCTGGGCGACCTAACGTTCGACGACTTTGCGTACATCCCCGCGGCGTCCGGCGGAGCGGTGGCGCCACCCGACGCCGGTGTTACTGTGACGCCGGTCACCACCGGGCCCACCGGATTCACCACCGACACCGGATTGCTATTTACGGCTGCTTGGCTGGCCTCTTCCGGGCAGACCGTGGATTCCTCGATCAGCTATGACGTTTCGACCAGCAATCCAGGCGGCATTACCGATCTGGCACTGGTGATCGTCGGCGGCTCACTCGGCACTGGCTCCGCCAGCGTGGCCGAAACGGCCGCAATCCCGCCCGCACCCCCGTCCGAGTTTCTGGACACTGCGTTCAGCTCCGGTTTCAACAGCGCGACCGACGCGGTTACGTTTCCTCCTGCGGGCTCGTTAAGCCTGACCAAGGACATTGCTTTGGTTGGAGGAACCGGTGGATCGGCTCACGTCAGCGATGTGTATAACTTGTTCTCTCAAGGCACCAACTCCACGGTGCCCGAACCATCCTTGGTGATCCTATGCGGGGGACTGTTAGTTTTGCTGCCAGTGGCCCGCCGCAAATTCGTACACTGATGCTGGATTTACGGTGATCAGAGGTCGTGTAGTGGGTACTCTTTCGATCGCGCCGGCCGCTCCCTCGTTCGCACAGGCAATCGGCGCCAGCGGAGAGTAGGCCCACTACCGCTCACCGCGGCCGGACGACGTTCTAGAGAAGTGACGTCCATGGCCAGTTGCCTTATGGTCCTTTTGTCAGAGGACCACGTTTTAACATCGTCTGTTCCTTCATTTGTTTGACGCTTAGCGTGGAACCTTGCGTGTCCTAGCTGGCTCGGAAGGCTATACGTGTACGACGCTCGGAGGATTCGTGTGTCCGTGAACAAGAGACTGGAAAACCATCGGAGATCGGCAAGATGAGAAGAGTTGTGAGCGCGGGTATTTTTACTGTCCTATTGGCTGCCCTGTGCGGATGCGGGGCGACGAAGCAGGCCTATGTTGCGAAGGGGAACAAACTCTTTGCCGCGGCCAAGTATCAAGATGCTGAATTGAATTATCGCGCTGCCATCCAGAAAGACGCCACCTACGGCGAAGCTTACTATCGGCTTGGGCTGGCCGCCATTAAGTTGGATCAGGGCCAGAATGCGTATGATGCCCTTTTTCGAGCAGTTCAACTGTTGCCCGAAAACATGGACGCCAAGCGGAAGTTCGCCGACGTTTGCCTGAGTATCTACCTGGCGGATCCCAGCCATCCACAAGCGCTCTACACCCAGATCAGCGATCTTTCGGACGCATTTCTTTTGAAGAATCACAATTCCTACGAAGGGCTCATGCTGCGGGGCTACCTGGCTTCGACGGACCGCAAACCGAAAGAGGCGATCGAATATTTCCGCAATGCGCTCCGTGTGAATCGCTCCAACGCGGGTGTGGTTACTGAACTCGCGCATCTTTTGATTCAGGACGGCGAGGTGCAGGAAGGCCAGCAACTAGCCACGGACCTGATCGCCCGTAAAAAGACTTCCTACGGACCCGCATACGATCTCATGTACGGTTTCTATCTGAACGCCAAACAGCCGGCGGAGGCGGAGAACGTCCTCAAGGCGAAGGTGGCCAACAACTCCAAGAATGCGGACTACGTTCTGGAATTAGCACAGTATTACTACCGGGAGCGCAGACCAGAGGACATGAAAGCTACCTTGCAGCGGCTTCTGGGAGATCCCAAGGATTTCCCCCAGGCGCAGCTTTGGGTAGGCGATTTCTACCTGGGGCTTCGCGACTATGATCAAGCCATCGCTTATTACCAGCAGGGGGCAAAAGCCACTCAAGCAGCCAAGATCAAAGGCGTTTACGAGATCCGGAATGTCCTGGGTCTGATGGGGCAAGGGAAGAAAGACGGCGCGGTTCGCCTGTCCGAACAGTTCCACAAAGAAAATCCGGGCGACAATGCCATCCTTCGTGTACACGCCGACGTTCTTCTCGATAGCGGCAGGAGCGACCAGGCCGGCGTTCTGGTGAGCGAATTCCAAACCCTGTTGAACCAGAACCCGACCGATGCCTCGCTGCGGATGCAGTTGGGACGCGCTTATCGGCTGAAGGGCGACTTGGAAAGCGCCCGCACTCAGTTCGTGGAAGTTATTCAACAGCGCAGCGATTTCCTGGCTGCCCGCTACGAACTGGCCGACATCGGCCTGATCCAACATCGGCCGCGAGAAACAGTGCAGCACGCGACCGAAATTCTAAAGACTCAGCCGAATGACCGCCGCGCGAGGCTTCTTTACGCCCGCGGCTTAATCGAATCCGGCGATGGCGTGACAGCACGCGCCATATTAACTCGCCTGATTCACGATTTTCCCCAGGATGCCGAACCACAGGTGCAACTGGGTTTCTTAGCGCTGAGGGAGAAGAATTTTCCTCAGGCCATTGAGATTCTGGCGAAACATCGTGCCAGCGGCGATGCCCGGACGGTTGCGGCGTTAGCCAACGCATATATGAATCAGCGGCAGTTCGATCAGGCCCGCGTGGTCCTGAATGAAGGGCTGGGCAAATGGCCGGCTTCGCCCATTCTGCTGGAGCCACTCGCGGACATGGAAGCCTTGGATGGGCACTATGATATTGCGCTGGCTCAATTCGAAAAGTTGCTGGCATCCGATCCCAAGTCGGTGGTTCTCCGTCAGCGCATGGCCGAGGTTTGCGATCGCGAGGGCGATCATAGCCGTGCGCTGGCCTATTATCAACAAGCCCATCAGCTGGCCCCCGATGATCCCGCCGTGGCTGTAATGCTGGCTGGCGCTTTGGCGGAAGGTGGCCGTTTGGACCAAGCCCGGGCACTTTACCAAGCGGTGGCGAAAGCGCATCCCGAAAATGCCCCCGCTTTGAACAATGTGGCTTTCTTTCTGGCTGACACCGGCGGCGATCTGGATGAAGCGCTGCGATTGGCCAAGAACGCTCTGGCAAAGAGCCCAGGACAGCCCAGCTTTTCCGACACTGTCGGCTACATTTACCTCAAGAAGGGAATGCTGGATAGCGCCATCCAATCGTTCAGCAGTCTTGCTCATCGATATCCGACGTCCGCCAGTTTCCGCTATCACTTGGGACTGGCGTTGCTCCAGAAGGGTGAGAAAGCCGTGGCGCGGAAGGAATTCGAAGCCGCGCTGGCCAATCACCCCTCTCCCCAAGAGACCTTGCGAATCCGGGAGCTGCTCAATGAGATCAGCTAGCGTCGCAATCCTGTTTGCAGTAACTGACTGAAAGGGACGATCTATGTTTCTCATACTCACACTGGGCGTCCTTTCCGTTCTTCTGGCGCTGATCCTGACGCCGCTGATCCGGGATTGTATCGGGAAGTTCGGTTTTCTGGATCATCCGGATGGCGTTCGCAAAAAACACGCGACAGCCGTACCGCGCGTGGGCGGGATTGCGATCGTCCTGGCTTATGTCGCCACGTTCGCTATTGCCCTCGCATTGCCGTTTAGCTACACGTACGTCTTGCACCGGGCGTTGCCGCACATTTTGCATTTGGCGTTGGCGGGTTCGGTTGTGTTTGCGACCGGCGTGCTGGATGACCGGCTGCGCCTGAGCGCCTGGAAGAAACTGATCGGAATCACCGGCGCCGCGGTGCTGGCTTACGCCGCCGGCATTCGCGTCGACATCCACATTCTTCACAGCCTGCCGGCTTGGCCCGGATTGGGATTTGCGCTGACCGTTGTTTGGCTCATCGGCTGCACCAACGCGTTCAATTTGATCGATGGCATGGACGGGCTGGCGGCAGGCGTGGGCTTGGTGGCTACCGTGACGATGTTGATCGCTGCGCTGACGCAGGGCAACTTGCCGCTCGCGCTTGCCACCATGCCTCTGGCCGGATGCCTGCTTGGTTTCCTGCGCTACAACTTCAATGGGGCGTCGGTCTTCCTGGGCGACAGCGGCAGCCTGCTGATCGGTTTCCTGCTCGGTTGCTACGGCGCATTGTGGAGTGAGAAATCAGTCACCTTGGTGGCCCTCACTGTTCCGCTGCTGGCGGTGTCCATCCCGCTACTCGAAGTGGTGCTGTCCATCGTCCGGCGCTATTTACGAAATCGTCCTATCTTCGAAGCCGACCGCGGGCACATCCACCATAAGCTTCTCGAGCGGGGCTTAAGTCCCAAGGGCGCGGTCCTCACCATTTATGCCTTCTGTGGTGCGGTGGCGTTGCTGTCGCTGGTGGCAAGCTCGCTCCGCAATCAGTTCAGTGGCTTGATCGTGGTGGTGTTTTGCGCCGCCGCGTGGATGGGCATCCAGCACTTGGGTTATACGGAATTCGCCATGGCCGGCCGTCTGTTTCTGCAAGGCGGTTTCCGGCGCATCATCGATTTTGAGACGCGGCTGGTGGAGTTCGAGAA
>JBEKRO010000082.1:0-30915 GCA_049518655.1 Bryobacteraceae bacterium
TGATCTTCTCCCGAAGGAAATAAGATGGCCTGCGGCAAGCTGATGACCAGCCCGCGTTTCTCGAGCCGTGAATCCAACCCTTGCGATCGTAGTTTCTCATCGGCACGGACCAGTCCCTCATGGGACTCCGTCGGTTGCGCTTTGGTAGCAGGTTCAACCGGCGCGATTGCAGTGGGTTTTGGTTGCGGCGGCGCTTGCGGTGTAGGCGTCTGCGCCGAGTGCAAGCCTTGCGCCGCGATGGCCACG
The DNA here is from genome assembly GCA_049518655.1 of Bryobacteraceae bacterium. Classification (GTDB taxonomy): domain Bacteria; phylum Acidobacteriota; class Terriglobia; order Bryobacterales; family Bryobacteraceae; genus Palsa-89. Next base: position 247 of record JBEKRO010000082.1, read on the forward strand.
AACAGAATCAGAAGAATGGTAACGAAATCGGTGTAGCTGATGAGCCAGCGTTCCCGTTGCCCGCCATGCTCGGCTTCCAGATACTTGGGTTTGAGCTTATGCTTCATGTGCCGATCGAGCGGCTGCGTCGCGAATCTGTACATCGCGCTGGCGCATGTACGCGCTCAAGCGCAAACGGATCAGCGCTGGGTGCACATTGTCGGAGAGCGACAGCACTCCTTCGATGATGAGCTCCTGAATCTCGAAGTTCTCGGCTACCCTTGCTCGGATACGATGCGCAGCCGGCAGTAGAAGCAGGTTCGCCATCGCCAAGCCATAGATGGTGGAGACAAACGCGGTCCCGATCCCAAACCCGACCGACTGAACATTGGCAAAGTGACGGAGCACTTCGATCAGGCCCACCACGGTCCCGATGATTCCGATGGTAGGCGCGAATCCGCCTGCCACTTCCAAGGTCTTAGCGTCCGTTTCGCCCTGGCGCTCGCGCATGCGCAGCTCATTTTCGAGTACCGCTTGCAATTCCGCGCGATTGCCTACATCCAAAGCCAGCTGCAGGGCTTGCGCGAGGAACGGATGCGCCACCTTCGGCACTACAGACTCCAGAGCCAGCAAGCTGCCGCGGCGTGCCGTCCGCGCGTACAAGATGATCTCTTCAATCAGTGCTTCGCGGTTCACTTCCTCCGACGAGACCAGTTGCATGACATGGCGGAACGAGTGAACCAGGGAATCCTTGGGGGTGGTGACCAGCATAACGCCCAGCGTGCCGCCAATTACGATCAGGGCGCCAGCGGGCTGAAAGAAGTAAGTGATTGATATGCCGGCGGCGGTGACTCCGGCAATGATGGCCCCCAACGCGACCACCAAGCCCAACACAAAAACCAGATCGATACGGCGGCGGGGCCGGGCGCGCTCCTGTTCCGTGTATGCGCGAACTTCTTCACTGAGAGCCGCTTGCGTTGTGGCCAATACAATTCTCCGGCGAGTTTCTTTTGCAACAGGCTTCTTTTTCAACAGGCTTAGAGCATCCGGAGGTCCACTTGGAAGTGATTGAACGGCATGAACTCTGTATTCGGGGGTGACAGAAAATCGACGGTGATCTTTATCCCCGGGCAGCGCTTTTAGGGCCGTAAAGCCGGTAGAATCAGGCCCCGGCACTCTCCTAAACCGATGCGACGAAATCCTGACGCTTCGCACCAACCTTTGAGTATTACTTCATCGCCGTTTTCGAGGAATGCGCGCTTTTCACCGGAGGGAAGCGTGATCGGATCGGCGCCCCGCCGCGTGCGTTCCAACAAGCAGCCCTGGTTTTGTTTGTCGGGGCCAGAGACCGTGCCGCTGCCGATGAGGCCGCCCGGACGCAACGGGCAGCCGTTACTGCTGTGATGCGCGATCATCTGGCCGAGCGTCCAATAGAGGGACGCAAAATCGCTCTGGCTCACGCGCGTGAAGGTTTCCATTCTGGCGGAGCGGAGCCAAACTTCTAGCGTGATCCCGAACGCTCCGTTGCCAGGCGCTTGAAGATACGGGAGCGGTTGAGGGTCGCCCGATGGGCGGGACGGCGCAGGCTTGCGAAAAGGCTCCAGGGCGTCGAGCGTCACAATCCACGGCGAGATGGAGGTTGCGAAATTCTTCGCCAGGAACGGACCCAGAGGCTGGGATTCCCAACTCTGGATATCGCGCGCCGACCAATCGTTCAACAGGCACACACCGAACAGATGATCTTCGGCATTGGCGACCGGAATCGTTTGGCCCATCGAATTGCCGGGTCCTAAGAACGCGCCGACTTCCAGTTCGTAGTCCAGCATTCGCGAAGGCGCATATACCGGCGGGGCGTTGGCGTCTTCGACGATCTGGCCAGCAGGACGATGCACGGGCGTGCCACTCACGACGATGGACGAGGCGCGGCCATGATACGCGATCGGCATCCATTTGTAGTTCGGCGAGAGGGGCTTGTCGGGGCGAAACAGGCGGCCGACGTTGGTGGCGTGATGAATGGATGCGAAGAAATCGGTGTAGTCGGGAATGTCGCAGGGCAGCAGCACATCGACGTCGGACATTGGAAAGATGGCGCGCTCCGCTCCCGGCGAATAGTGCGCCAACAATTCACTCAGGCGGCGGCGCAAGCCCGTGCGGCCCTCGCGCGACATCGCCATCACCGATTCCAGGGACGGGATGGCGAGGGCTTGGCTGGCGTCCAGCAGCATGTCGCCGATCGCGACGCCCACTCGGATTCGCTCCTCGCCGGGCTTTCGAAAACTCCCATAAGGCAGATTTTGAATCGGGAAATCGCTCTCGGGGCGATTGGCGGATTCTATCCAACTCGTCAGGTTCGGATCGTGGGTTAAGTCCATTTATGCCGAGTCCATTTATGCCGGGCCCATTATTTTGGTGCGATCGATTTTTGGTAACGCGGATCGGCGCGCAAGCTCGCCAGAGCCGGCTCGCCGCGCACTTCGTTGAGGGGCTGGCCTCCGTGAATGGCGGCTTGAAGCGCGTCCAGAGCGTGATCGCGCTGACCAGCCAGCTCATAGATCAATGCCGCCTCCCACTGGACTTTTCTGCTGCCAGGCGCCAGACGCCGCGCCTTTTGGATGTTTTCCAGCGCTTTTGCTTTGTCTCCCAGCTTGGCTTCATACAGCGCCATCACACTCAAGGTTTCAGCGTCGCTAGAATTCACCGCTAGGCGAGCTTGTCCCAATTGAACGGCGCGATGGTACGCAGAATCCGCGTCAATCTTTCGACCGGAGACGCAGGCGTAGGCGTCGCCCAAAGCCGAGCGCGAGACTACTGCGCCACCAGGACGCTCGCCGGGTCGGTTTTGACGGGAATCGCCAGATCGAAGAATCCCACCATCATTTCGTCCCAGCTTTGATCGCCCCATCGGACGGACTTCTTGGGGTCGGGATTGAATGGGTTAGTGGCGGAATTATCGAACGTAGCATTGGCCTTCAGCACCGTGCCCTTCGGCAGCATGCGAGGCTTACTGAACGAATAAACCAGCTGCCAGTTGAAATCGTAATGCGGTACTCGAACGAACTCCTCATGCTCTCCCGTAGGATAGACGGCGCTCAAGGTCATCGACTTTCCACGCAGATGCATGTGGGGATAGACATTGAGCAGCTCGCAATCGACGCCCAATGCAGCTGAGCCTGCGACCGGATAATCTTGTGCGCCGGGTGGAATCACGAATCCGGCGTTCGACGCTTGGACCCGAATCACGCGCTTCGATGGAGTGCTTTTGGCGTAAACGAAGCCGACGCGAGTGATATCGGTGGTAGCCTTTCCGTTGGTTGTGTAGTGCAGCTGGAAGACCAAGTCAGAGCCGGCGGGAATCAGCATGGCGTAACCTGCGGGCACTTGTTTAGCGGGCCTGCCGGGAGAATAGCCGGCGATCACTTGCTCGCGCACGCTGGCGCCCGCGCTGCTGGAGCCTCCCGTTCCCACGCGTTCGCCGCGTTCTTCGGGTACGAACAATTTGCCCATCGGATATTCGCGCAGCCAGTTGGAACCCGGCTCGCGGATGTAGACATTGGCATGGTGCACCACGGCGCGATTGCCGGGCCGCACTTCCACTTGCGTGATCCAACGGTCTTCGGTGAAGCCGGTGGGCACGATGACGTAGGTGTACTCCAATGTGCCAGTGGCTGGGATCTGGAACGGAGTGGGGACTTGGAAGATGGCGTCCGGTTTGTCGATGGTCCAGCCATCGAGGAATGTCACTGGACGCGGTGCATCTTTCGGGTTACCGGCCGGCGCGCCGCTGTCGGCCCAGGCCACCAGCTTGTCGATCTCCTGCTGCGACAAACGCGGGTCGTTATGAAATCGGCCCTGGGGAGCATCCGCGTACCAAGGCGGCATTTTCCCCAGCAACACAGCCTGCTTGATGGCCTTGGCCCAGGGACGCGTCTGATCGTACGCGCCGAACGCCATGGGGCCCACTTCGCCCGGCCGGTGACAGCTCTGGCAGCGCTCCTGGAGAACCGGCAGAACGTCGCGATAGAACGTCACGTTCGCCGCGGTGCCCGCGAGCAGCGCTGCGGCCGATACCAAAAGTAAGGCAAAAGTCTTCATGGCTCCCTCGACTTACTTCGCTGGATGCAGGATCAGCTTCTGCACGCGCCAGTTCAAGATCTCGGCGGTGTAGATTTCGTTTTCCGACGGGCACGCCATTTCGTGAACCCAGCCGAACTGCTTCAGTTGATGGCCCATGCTGCCCAAAACGCCCACCACTTTGCCGTCCAGCGTCAGTTTGTAAATACGCCCCGGATACGCGTCGGCGCTGTACAGATACTGCGTCGGCCCGGGCGTGATGCAGATGGCCCAAGGCGCTCCGTTTTGCATCGTTCCGTTAGGCGGAGCCGCGCCTACCGTGGCAGCGGGGGGAGCCGCGGGCGGGGGATTGCCCATCCACATGTGAACCACTGGCAGGGCCGGCACATTGATGGTAATTTCGCGCAGCAACATTCCGTCAGGATCGAAAACCTGGATGCGCCGGTTCCCGCGATCGGCCACATAGATGTTCCCTTGCGCATCGGCAGCGATGCTGTGCGGCGTGTTGAATTCGCCCGGGCCGCTGCCGGGAGTGCCCCACTGCTTCACCCAGTCGCCATTCTTGTCGAACTTGGCGACGCGCGAATTGATGTAGCCATCGCTGATGAAAATGTCGCCCTGCGTGTCCCATGTGACGTCGGTGGGCTGCCGGAATTGGCCATTGATGGCCGGGAGCGGGGGCCGTGGATGCTTCCAAGGCTCGGTTCCCTCGTCCGAGGCTTCCTTCTTGCGCCCGAAGACCATGACGACGCGGCCCTCGGGATTGAACTTGATTATCATGTCCGAGCCTTTGTCCACGGCCCAAAGGTTGTCATCCTTGTCGAATCGGATGGCGTGCGCGAAGGACCATGCATAAAGGTTGTGGCCAATTTCGCGAATGTACTTTCCTTCAGGCGAGAATTCGAGAATTTGCGCCGCAGCGGCGCCATAGGCCGGGCCTGTCGTGTTACCGCGCGAGAAGACGAATACGTGTTTCTTGGAATTGACGGCGACGCCCGATGCCTCGCCCAAATACAGGTCGGGTGGGAGCTTCAGGAAATTGGGCACCGAATCGTAAGGAATTTCAGGGACTTGCGCCCCCCCCACTTCGTCACCGAACGCCACAACAGTGAAGCAAATAACCGCGAGAATTAAGGAACGTGTCAAGGTAGCCTCCGCAGAGCTACGATATCACTTCGTGCGTCTTAACTTCACGGGCCTCGGGGAACTGGTGGCCGTCGGTTTGATCGCCGCAATCGCCCTGGGTTTCGGGATCAGCAGCGCCGGCCTGGCGAGTGGCACCGTCGATCCGCTGCTTCACGCCGGGGCGCAGGATGAGGCCGTCTATGGCCACGCAGCGGCGCGAATGGTTCGCACCGGTCATTGGATGACGCCGATCTTCCTGGACCGATTCATGCTTAACAAGCCTCCCTTGCTGATGTGGGCGGGCGCTGCCAGCATGCGTTTGGCGGGCGTCAATCCACTGGCATTGCGTTTGCCGGCGCTGGTCGCAGGCGCGCTCTGCTGCGTTTTCGTCTATTGGTGGCTTAGGCGATCGCGTTCGATGGCCGCGGGAATCGCGGGAGTGGTGTTGTTGTTTGGGACGCCCGTGTTTCATTCCATCAGTCGAAAGTTCATGACGGACGCTTTGCTGACTTTGTTCGTTGTGGCTGCGATGTTCGTAATTGTGACGGACCCGCGCTGGGAACGGCGCTGGACGGCGATCGCATTCGGCGCATTGTCCGGAGCCGCGGTGATGACCAAAAGCGCCGCAGGTTTGCTCCCCCTGTTGATTCTCGCGGTCTACTGGATTCTTGCCGGAGCTAAGGAGCGCCCGCCGTGGCGAAGGGTTGGGTTGGCGTTCGTAGTGGCGGCGATTGTGGCTGCGCCCTGGCATATCTATGAGTTTGTCGTGCACAGGGATTGGTTCTTGGCGGAGTATGTGCGATTTCAATTGCTCGGCTCAGGCGTGACCGCGCCATCGCGCTACACGGGCGACACAAACTTTTGGTTTTACTTTCGAACATTACTCCGTACCGATCCACTCCTGCTGGCACTGTGGTTCACGGGCCTTCCTTGGATGGTCATCGCGTGGAGGCGGTCAGACAAGGCGCCGGCCCGCTTGCTTGCAGCTTGGTTCCTGATTGCGGCGCTGTGTCTGGGAGTGTTTGGGACCCGAGCTGCCTACTACTTGATGCCGCTCTTGCCCGCGCTGGTACTGATGAGCGCGGAATTCTCTCCGCTACTGCGCGGGAGGTTGGCTTGGATCGCCTCCGGCGTGCTTGTCGTGGCGTTCGGGTTGAAGGTGTGGAATGGCGATGCGTCATGGGGACTCGACTACGGCGCAAAGACCGTTGCTCCGGCCCCCGCGCTCGATCGCTACAGCCGCTTGCGTCGAACGAACGAACTGCTGATCGTATCGCCCGACGATGAGTTTTATGCGTCAGTGGTGGATTTGCCCAAGGTCCGTTATGTCTATCTGGCTGCTTTGGACGCGACAAAAACGTCCGAGTTCTTTTACCGCCTGGGCATGATTCTGAGCAGCGGGGAATTCTGCTCGATGGATCGTTTGATGCCTGTGTATGAGCAGCGCCTGCGAGCCTGGAAGCTGCCAGAAGGTTTGCACCCGGAAGGCACGCTCATCGATAGTGGTGCAGTTGCGGAATTGGCTGAATTGATCCGCTGCAGCCCGGACCGCGATTTTATGATTCCGGAAGCACTGCGCGATCTTGCGGTGGGCGCTGCCGCTGGGACTCACGTAGCTACCGGTACCGAGGCGGGAAGATTTCTTCTGTTGTCAAGGAATTCCAGCCGCCGCCTCAATGGTGCTATCGCACCTGGGACGGTTGCTCCAGACTGACCGAGGTGACCACGATGCCGAGGTCGCGCGCATCGCCATTCAGGCCTGCGGACGATTTGTCCAGTCGAAAGTTCACCACCGCAAAGCCCGACCGCAGCGCGCCGACGGGTACTTGAGCGACATAGGTGTACTCATTCGATTGTGAAAAAGTGCGCTGGGGAAGTTCAAATCCACCGACGTCTCCGCTCAGAGTTATCGCGCCTAGTTTCTGAAACTGCGCATCAGGGACATAGACCTTGAGCAACAGCTCAGCTCCGTTTAGTTCAGACCCGGGCGGAACTTTGAGCAGAACGGAGAAGTTCTTCGCGGTCCATCGCGATTTCCCTTCGATGCCGTAAAAACCATTCAGTAACTGGGCGGCTTGCGCCGGATTGGCCATATTCACGCTACTGGTAGCGCGAGGAGTGGACGTTTGGCCGTAAAGATCGTAGGACTCGAGCTCAAATACAGCAGTCTGCCAGAAAGTGCCGCCCTCGAAATGCTGCGTCAGCCCGTAACCCAGCAGAGCGAGAACGTCGGCCCAACGTTTTTTCTCGGACAGATTCTTGTAGCCAACCAGCACTAACTGGCGCCGTTCCGACCCAAAAAGAGCGGCAGGATCATTGGCGGTGTTGCGTTTGGACCAATCCCAATAAGCCCCATGGTGAAAATCGGAGTAGAGATTCGCGGGAAAGTAGGGCTGCACTGCTACGGTCGGGTATCCGATCGCATAAAGGCCCCCGGCGGGCAGGCCGTTCTGCTGGAAGTATTGGGCTGCCGCAAGGCTTCCGGAATACGAATGATTCCAGTCGTAAGGGATCGCCACCGCAGTCCAGTAACATTGGACCCCGATTGCAGTTATCAATGCGACCAGCGCAGGCGTAGTTACCCGGGTCTTCGCGGCCGAAATCCAGATCGCAAATAGCCACGCCAAAAACAGAATGCCGAAGTGCCACAGTTGCGCATAGACAATGGTCCCGAAGAGGAAAAAAGCGGCGCTCGCCAGCAGGAAGAAAAGCCATCCACCTCCGCGCCACAGGAATGGCGCAGACAGCGCGATTACTAGCAGAGATGTAACCCAGTAACCAGTGAAAGCTCCCGCCAACCCGGCCTTTGTCACGTCTGGAAGCAGATGCAGGTTCGAGAGGCTGCGGTGCTCGGCGAAAGCGACGTCCTTTGCAGGCCATGCCGAAACAACAAGCACGGCCAGCACGAACCAGTAAGTCAGGCTGGGGATCAAGCGCGGTACAGAATGGCTGGTCAGATAAAGCGTGACCCAGATGCAGACCGATATCAGAAAGCCGTGTACGCTGACGCCTGCCAGCAGGCACAGGAGTAGAGTGGTCAAGACTGGCTTGCGAGTCGCGTTGGGATAGATGGCCGCGACTCCGAACAATAAAGGCGGGATGAGAGCATAGCTGCGGGCAATAACCGCATATTGGTAACAGAGATAATAAGTGAAGGGTAGGAGGATTCGAATAAAAAGCGGCAGGGGTGCGTACCGTAGCAAAAGAACCACCGCGGCCAAGCCAAGCAGAGCTGAAACGAAACCGTACGCCGAATAGGGCAGGCCCAGCCGGATCAACGCGTGCACCAAAGTCTGCCACAGGCCTGGAGTCCCTTCATAGTGCAGCAGATGACCCCATAACTGTGCCAGGCTCGCGTCGCGAGCAAGTAACCAGGATTGTGCTTCGTCCGCCCACGGCTCGTGGTAAGGAATCGTTAAGGTCACCAACAGGCCATAAACGCCAGCGGCGACGTAGATCAACGAACGCGGACGCGCGTCACTTTCTATAACGGTCTCTGGGAGCATCCGAGTGGTTCAATTTTAGACGTTTCGCGCAACTTTGCGCTTAGCTAGCGTCTATGGTGAGATAAAGTGAAGCGTCCCAGATTGCCTGCGAACGGAACCCGTCCGCTGAGCTTCCATTTCTATGACCGAAACTCCCGGAGGAACCGCTGTAATCATTGGCGCAGGACCCGCCGGATTGACCGCCGCGCTGGAGCTTCTGCGGCGCACCGGCATTCGGCCCGTGGTGCTGGAGAAGAGCGCTTACATGGGCGGCATCTCGCGGACGGTGGCTTACAAAGGCAATCGAATCGATATCGGCGGGCATCGCTTCTTTTCCAAGTCGGATCGCGTGATGGATTGGTGGACTTCCATGCTGCCGGTGGAGCAGACCAGCGAAGCCAACCACCGGCTGGTGTATCAAAACGGGGAGCGGTCCTTGGCTGCAAAGACGTCCGCGAAAGGTCCTGCGCCGGACCCCGAGGTTGACGACCTGGTAATGCTGGTGCGGCCTCGCAAGTCGCGCATCTTTTATCTCCGTAAGCTTTTCGATTACCCGCTGAAGCTGGATGTGGCGACGCTACGCAATCTGGGCGCGGTACGAACGGTAAAGGCGGGACTGAGCTATATGGCCAGCGCAATCCGGCCCATCCATCCCGAGAAAACTCTAGAGGATTTCCTCATTAACCGCTTCGGCCGGCATTTGTATGAGACGTTCTTCAAAAGCTACACGGAGAAAGTGTGGGGTGTGCCGTGCGACCAAATCAGCGCCGAATGGGGAGCGCAACGCATCAAGGGGCTCTCTTTGCGCAAGGCGTTAGTCCATCATTTCAAGAAGCTGAGGGGCGGTCGTTCGACGGAGATCGGGCAAAAGGACACCGAGACCTCCCTGATCGAAAAGTTCCTCTATCCGAAGCTTGGGCCCGGTCAACTGTGGGAAGAAGTGGCCAGCCGCGTGCGCGCCGATGGCGGCGAGATTCTAACGGGCTGGACGGCATGTAGTCTACATACCTCGGAAGACCGAGTTACCGGCGTTACGGCGCGTAGCGATGCGGGAGAGGAAGTCTTTTTTCCCGCGCAATATGTTTTCTCCACCATGCCGGTCAAGGAGCTGATTCAGGGATTCGATGCGCCCACTCCTCGCGAGGTATCCGAGGTCAGCGACGGCCTGATGTATCGCGACTTCATCACGGTGGGATTACTTCTCAACCGGCTCAAGATCGGCGATCAGGGGGAGGGAGCGCTCTCCAATGAGAGCCTGCTGAAGGATAACTGGATCTACATCCAGGAGCCTGACGTTCTGGTAGGGCGAATGCAGATATTCAATAACTGGAGCCCCTACATGGTGTGCGACCCTGACAAGGCCTGGATTGGCCTGGAATATTTCTGCAACGATACCGACGATTTGTGGCGCAAGTCCGATCGCGACATGATCGCGCTCGCGGTGGAGGAAGTCGAGAGGATGGGCATCGTGGCGCGCGCCGATGTGCTGGACGCTACTGTCATCCGGATGGAAAAGACTTATCCCGCGTATTTCGGAACTTACGATCGTTTTCACGTGATTCGCGATTTTGTGGATCGCTTTCATAACCTGTTTCTGGTGGGCCGCAATGGCATGCACAAGTACAACAATCAGGACCATTCGATGCTGACAGCCATGACGGCGGTGGACAACATCGTGGCGGGAAGGCGCGACAAAGCCAATATCTGGGCCGTGAACACCGAGATGGATTACCACGAAGAATCGCGCGCCGATGCCCCCGATGACGTCAACCGGGAGCGCGCCGCTACGGGTGTTTCCTGATCGCGGGTTAATTTCCCCCGCACCTGCCGCCGATTTCTGCGAGCCGCGGAGCTTTCTGCGAGAATTGATTCGGGCCTGTTGTACGGGTGGTCGCTCGCGGGGTGGTTTACTCGCTTCGCGGGAGGAAAGTCCGGTCTCCATAGGGCAGCATGCCGGCTAACGGCCGGGGGGGTTCGCTCAAAGCGGATTTCACGGAAAGTGCCACAGAAAATATACCGCCGGATGCCCGGGTGCAAGCTCGGTTTTCGGTAAGGGTGAAAAGGTGCGGTAAGAGCGCACCGCGGATGGAGCGATCCGTCTGGCAGGGAAAACCCCATGCGGAGCAAGACCAAATAGGGGAGGAGGAGCGGCCCGCTCCGTTCGACTTCCGGGTAGGTTGCTAGAGCTTGGCAGTAATGTCTCGCCCAGAGGAATGACCGCCGCCCTTCGGGGTACAGAAACCGGCTTACAGTCCGGCAGGCCCAAGATAATTGCCCGGCCGGGCAGCCACCGGCTCCAGGCGAGCGGTGAAGTGGAACGTGCTGCCGTGACCTGCTTTGCTTTCCACCCAAATGCGCCCGTCCATCATGTGGACCAGGCGGCTGGCGATAGTCAAGCCCAGGCCAGTGCCGCCAAATCTCCGGGTGAAAGTGCCATCCACCTGAGTAAACGCGTCGAAGATCATGGCTTGCTTTTCGGCTGGAATACCAATTCCTGTGTCTTGCACCGAGAAATGCAACGCATCCTTACCCTCCGTTGAACGCTCAATCGCAACTAAGACCTGACCGTGGTCGGTGAACTTGATCGCGTTTCCGATCAGATTGATCAGAACCTGCCGCAGCCGTCCAGCATCGCCGAGGACTCGTGCCGGCACACCCGGAGCCGCGTCGCATTCAAGATTCAGCCCCTTGGCATCCGCTGAAACTCTTAGGCCCTTCAGCGTGTCGAGAACTACTTCGCGCAAATCGAGCTCCCGAATTTCCAGAAGAAGTTTGCCGGCTTCGATCTTGGAGACGTCCAGGATGTCGTTGACGATGGTGAGAAGCGATTCCGCGGAAACCTGCACCAGCGTCAGATACTCGCGCTGTTCGGGGTCCAGTTGCGTGTCGAGCAGAACTTCGGTCAGCCCGATGATGCCGTTCATCGGAGTACGGATCTCGTGGCTCATGTTGGCCAGGAACTCGCTCTTGGCGTGGCTGGCGGATTCGGCCGCCTCCTTGGCGTGCAGCAACTCCGCTTCGGCTTGTTTGCGCGGCGTAATGTCCATTCCGTGCGCAACGATATTGCAGATATTGCCTTGGCGGTCGCGGAGCGGTCCCAGAGTCATGTCGACGACCAATTCGCGTACACCGCGGATGAGAGGCCTGGTTTCAAACCGAACCACCTCACCAGCAGCCGCGCGGGCCATCATTTCTTGCAGCAGATTTTGCTGTTCCGGGCTCTGCCGCCAGCCTTCGGTTTCCCAAAAAAGTTGTCCAAGGATGTCCGCGGGCTGAACGCCGGCATCTTCCAGAGTGCCGTGATTGCATTCGATCAATTTACCGTCTAACGTGAACAGCCCGACAAAGCCGAACAAGGATTCGATTATGTCGCGTAGCCGTTTTTCGCTAGCTGCCAGTCTTGCCGCGGATTCCAAGCGATCTGTCATGTCGCCGATGGCGCCGACAATGCGAACGGGTTCGCCACGGTCATTGCGAACGATTCGTCCGCGCGAAACGACACGGCGGTACGTTCCATCCCGGTGCTTCAGCCTCAGTTCATCCAGGAAGCAGTCTTTGCTGGGATCTTGGTTATAGCGATTCACCGTTTCCGCCATCCGGGCGCTGTCCTCGGGATGAATGCGCCCGAAGAACGACTCTATATCGCTAGGTAACTCGTCATCCCGATATCCCAGAATCTCCTTGTAACCCGGCGATAGATAGTAATCGCCGGTCACAATGTTCCAATCGAAAATTCCCTCGTGGATGGCTTCGGTCACCAAGGCATAGCGTTCCTCGCTTTCACGCCGTCCGGCTTCGGCTGCAATGCGCTTGGAAATGTTGCGGCCATTCCACAGAATATGGGTGCAGTTTCCGTGCTGATCGATTACCGGATAGACAGAAACCTCCAACGCGTCGCGCAGCGGGGAGGACGCGGTGTCGAAGCGCAGCGTGGTACGCTCATCAACTGCCTGGCGGTAGAGAGCGCGCCGCTCCTCAATTTGTTCCGGAGACAATCCAGTGGCTGCCAGCAGGTTGCGAAAGTCCTTATCGATGAAGTCCGCCGCCGCGCGGCCCATTCTCGATCGAAGGTTATCGGCCATGCCGCGATTCACGGACTCGGTGACGAAGGCAACACTGGCCTCACCCCGAGGCTCAACCCGATGATCAACCCGATGCTCAACCCGATGCTCAACCCGAAAGAGCGCCTGTAAATCCGAAGTGGAGTTGAAGATCAGATTCTGCCGCGCTTCACTTTCCCGCAAAGCCGCTTCGGCGATCTTTTGCTCTGTAATATCGAAGGAGTAACCGGCCACTTCCAACGGATTACCGCTCGCGTCCCTTACCAGCCGAAGTTCATCGTGCGTCCAGCGGTACTCGCCGCTCTTGATGCGGAAGCGGTAATCGTAACGATGCGCACCAGTTTCCAGTACACGGGCGAGATGTCCGTAAACCGCCGCGACATCGTCGGGATGGATATGGTCCGCCCAAAATCCAGGTTTGTCCAGGAAGTCTTCCGGATCGTATCCCCAGAGCGTCCTCACCCCTTCCGTGACAAACGTGCAGGCAAAGTCGCCCCCGGCTTGGCAGATGAACATCGCGATGGGGCTGGCGTCGACTAGCGATTCCAACCGTCCGAGTCGAGTCTGCCGGGATTCCAGACTCTGCGCCAGTGATGTTAAAGAAGTTTCCATGCCTATTGCTGGCCCGCCGGGAATGTCGGATGTATCCTGCTCGATCTAAAGTACATGGAGCGATCCCATCTAATAAGAAATCGGTTGGCTTAAGGTTGGACTTTAGAGATAATCCGTCGGAGCTTGAGGTGTGCAATCGTGGAAGGAGTGCTGAAACCCTGGCCCTGGCTCCGCTCCGCGCTCGACCATGGCACCCGCCATCAGGTAACGCGCCTGGGCCTATTGTTCACATTGACCTGCGTATTGGTATCGTTGGCGGCCTTCGTCTCGGCCAATAATCTGCTTTTCCTGATTTTGGCGCTACTGCTGGCCACATGGATGGTCTCCGGGTTTATCGGCCGGCTATCGCTGGCCGGACTGGAGCTGGATTTTCTCCTGCCCGAACATCTGTGCGCGGGCCGCAAGCTCATGGGCCGCGTTGTGATCCGGAACACCAAGCGCTGGATGCCATCCTTCTCCATCCACGTAGCGGGATCGAGCGATAGCGGGCTCTCGCAGCCGCTCTATTTCCCCGTGCTTCCCGGTGGCGCGCGCATTGAGGCGCCGGTGGAGCTTTTCTTCGCCCGGCGGGGGGCTTACCGGCAGAACAGCTTTCGCTTTTCCACCCGGTTCCCGTTCGGATTCGCGGAACGGCGGATCAACGTGCAGCTGGTGCGCGACATCGTGGTGTATCCTTCCATCGATCCACAGTCCGGTTTCGAGGAGTTGTTGATCTCGTTGCAGGGTGAGATTGCCTCGTTTTATCGCGGGCAAGGAAACGACTTTTATCGCATACGCCCTTACGAGGTTCTCGAAAGCGCCCATCATGTGGATTGGAAGGCTACCGCTCACACCGGCGAACTGCAGGTCCGCGAGTTTGCGCGGGAACGAGAACAGGCCGTCGCGTTTTATCTGGATCTGGACATTCCCGGCTCTCAAGCCGTGTGGTTCGAGTCCGCCGTGGACCGCTGCGCTTTTCTCGCTTGGAACCTTTCCCAGCGCGGCTCGCGAATTCGTTTTTGTTCGCAGGATGTGGACTGGCAGCTTCCCGAGGAGGCCGACGTTTATACCATCCTGAAGTACCTCGCGATCGTTTCTCCGCGGCAAGGAAGACGCCTGGCGGCATCGCAGGATCGGAACGTGTTCCAGATCGTCTTCAGCGCGTCGCCCGAACGGCTCGCCGAAGCGGGCTGGGAACTCGGCGGAAGCAACCTACGCCTGTTGACGCCCCAGCCGGAATCTCTTCGAGTACCGGCCGGGCTAAAATAAAATTCATGCACGCTCTCAATCGAAGCAAGATCTGCTCTCAGTGGTTGACGATGGGTCTGGCGTTGACTTGGCCTGTATTCGCGGCCGGGCCGGCGCTGGTGGTGGATCGCGGCTTGCCCCAGGCGAACCTGAATAACGCGTCGGGCGACTACCGCAGCAATGTCCGCTGGAGCTTGTACGAAAGCGGATTCCTCGGCGACGATTTCACGGTAGGCGCCGTTGGCGAACGCTGGGTGGTCGATACCATCCGGGTCTGGACCGTTCCCGGTGTCAATGCCACCGACCCCGAGCATCTCGGCGATTTCTATCAGGATGTCCGGTTATACTTCGGTGCCGGCGATGGCGGGCTCACTCCCGTGGAGACAGGGTCGCTTGCGCCCGGCAGCAGCCAGAGCAACAATCCTAATATCCTGATCTCGGATGCTACGGCGACGGGTGCGGTTCCCTATGACGATTTCGGAACTAATATGCGTGTCTGGCAAATCGACTTTACGCAGTTGAATCTGAGTGTGCCAGGCGGCGTTAAGGTTCGTTTTGGCGCGTGGGGGCTGGGCCGGCCGTTGCCGGGCAAACTTGATAAGACCTTTGCCTGGTTCAACGCGGCATCCAATGCTCCACTCGCAGTGGCCAGACAGGACGGCGCCGATGGCCAAATGCTGCTGTTCACTTCCGGAGGCAAGTTCAAGAGCGCCTTTGATGGGAAGAACGCCGGCTGGGACAAAAGCTCCGATATCGACGTGCAGGTCTTCGGACATCCGCTAACTGAACCGCGACCGTAAGGGAGCCGGTAGCCGGTTAGAAAATCAGCTTGAGCCCGAATTGAATCTGCCGCGACGTTGTGGCCGTGCTAGTAATCAGTCCCGCCGAAGGGCTGATGGCGCCGCTCGAAAAGACAGTGGCGTTCGGCGTTCCGAAGTTGGGGTGGTTCAGCACGTTGAAAACCTCGGCCCGGAATTGCAGATTAGTCCGCTCGGTAATAGCCGTTGTTTTGAACAGCGACGCGTCGACGTCGGCCAAGCCCGGTCCGCTATACACGCCGCGGCCTAAATTTCCGAAAGTTCCGGCTTGGGGCAAAACAAACGCGTGCGGATTGAACCATTGGTTCGGACTGCCAAGCACCACCGGACCCGAGAAGGCGGGATTGAGCGAAGGCCGGTCGGGATTGCGTGTGTCGCCGTCGCCGGATTGATTCGATCCAATCTGCGGCGTGAAGGGAAACCCACTATCGAGTGACACAATCGTGTTGAATTGCCATCCACTTACAAGCCGGTTTCCTACCCCGCTGAAGCTGTTGGCCCACGGCTTGCCTTTGCCGAACGGCAATTCATAAGTGCCCGAAATGCTGGCCGCGTTGGGGATGTTGTACGCGGACGGTCCCCAGTCGCGTTTGAGATCGTAGGGGTCCATCACCATCTGCGCCTGGTTGTTGGCCTGCGCGCCGGTGAGGGCCGAATTGATATCCAGATCCTTGGACCAGGTGTAGTTGGCGCGGAACTGGAGTCCGTTGCTGAACCGATGAATCACATCCACCTGCAGCGCGTTGTAGCTGCTGTTGCCTTCGGTGTACCAGAAGAATCCCGCGCCCAGATTAGGATTCGGCAACGTGGCGTGGGGCCCTGGAACATACTGCGCGCCTTGCGGAACCAGGCTGGCCACCGATCCGGTGCCGCCCGCCGAACACCCGGCGGCGTTGGAACAGATCTGAGGTGGAATGGCGTTCGGATCGACACTCACGAAGCCGTGGTATCCGAACTCACCGACATACCCTACGCGCAAGACGGTATCGTGACTGAGTTGCTGCTCGATGGTGAAGTTCCATTGCTGAACGGTGGGCGTCTTGGCGTTGGGCTGCACGCCTTGCGGCGCGAAGATGGTGCCCGGTGCGGGAGGAACGCCGGCTGTAATGGGAACCAGCGCCGGCAGCGATCCCTTCAGTGACACGGAGCCGTTGTAGGGAGGAAGCGAGTTGAGCAGGAAGCTCAAGTCATCGATCAGCGAGTAGTACATGCCGTATCCTGCGCGAACGGCCGTTTTTCCGTTTCCAAAAACATCCCACGCCAGCCCGGCACGGGGACCAACCAAGTGGGTCGCATTGTTTTGCGTAAACACGGAAGCCCCTACGATCGGATTGGTCTCCAGAATTCCATTCGAGCCGGCGATGTAGTTGGAAGCCCTGCCGGATTCCTCGTTCCATCCGGTGGTGAATTCATAGCGCAGGCCGGCCTGGAAGGTCAGATTCGGACGCAATTTGATCGAGTCTTCGAAGTAAGCCGCGCCGAAGAAGCTTCGCCAACCGAGCTCGTTGGGGTCGGGTACCACTTGAAATGACGTCACTGTGCCTTGAAGAAACGTCGTCAAACTGGCGAAGCTGGCTTGTCCCAACTGGCGTGAGGCGGTGTTCTCGTTTTCCTGGATGCGTTGGAACCAAACGCCGGCGGTGATCTGGTGCCGTCCCTTGATGATCTGCACGCCATCCGTATAGGTGAAAAGATTTCTGCGATCCGCGACGTTGGAGGCGTTGTTCGGTCCGGCCGATGTGATAGTTCCTCCTGCCGTGGTGGTGACGCCGCCGCCAACGACAATGCCGCCCGGTCCCAATCCAGTCACGAAAGAAGTGCTGGCTGGAAAGGAAGTGAAACTGAATGGATCGTAGGCCCATGCGGCCCGCGAGAATCCGGCGCGGAATGTATTCAGGATCTCAGGCGAAATAACATGCGTCTCTTCGAGGCTGGCCACCTGGCTGCGCAGGTATTCATACGATCCAAACAGCGGGTCGGCCTGAGGAGCGCTACTGTAGCCGTCGTCGACGGTGTAGGCCGCGGAAAAAGTGTCGCGATCGCTCAGGATATAGTCCGTTCGCAGCGTTCCGAAATCCTCGCGAATGGATTGCCTGGGGTTGTTGTAGGAGAGCGCAACGCCGCTGCCCAGATCGGGACCGTTCACCGCGGGCCATAGCTGCATGTATTGCAACATCGCGGGGTTCAGCTTGGCGACCAGCGTAGGTATGCCCGCCGCGTTCGGCAACAACCCCTGCCGGGCTGCGTTGTCGGGAACCACGCTGACACTGCTCTCCGCCAGCACTTGCCGGAAACCTTCGTAATTACCAAACAGGAACCATTTGTCTTTCTTGATGGGCCCTCCCAGAGCGCCGCCGAACTGATTTCGACGGAAGGGAGGAACCGAGGCCTGGTCAAAGAAGTTCCGAGCGTCGAGATCGCTATTGCGGAGAAACTCAAACAGAGAGCCGTGCAATTGATTGGTTCCCGATTGAGTGACTACGCTGATTTGTGCGCCCGCGCGCTTCCCGTACTCGGCGCCGTAGGTGTTGGTGAGAGCGTTGAACTCGCGGATGGCGTCGATGCCCAACAGTTCGCCACTGACGCCGCCGGCGCTGATGGCGAGCTGGCTGGATCCGGTGTATTCGATTCCGTTCAGCAGGGTCAAGTTCTCATAGGTGCGGCGGCCATCCACGGAAAACGTGTTGCCGTTGCTGGTGCTGGTTCCCGCACTCTTCATCGCGCTGTAGTTGACCGCGCCAGGATTCAGAGTGATGAGATTGTCGAAGCTGCGGCCGTTGAGTGGCAGGTCCTTGATCTGCTGTTCGCCCACTACGCCCGAGTCCTGAGATGTTGTGGTGTTGACCAAAGGCGCTTCCGCGGCCACGGTCACTTGCTGCACAAGTTCGCCCACTTCGAGCTGTAGGTTGACCACGGCCTCCTGGCCGACAACGAGATCGATTCCCGTTCGCACGGCCGACTTAAAGCCTGCCTTCTCGGCTTTCACTTCTTGCGGGCCAAGCGGCAGGGAAAGAATCGTGTAATGTCCGTCTGAATCTGTCGTCGCCGTTCTGGCCGCGCCGGTTTCAACGCTTTTGACGACCACCGTCGCGCCCGACACGCCCGCACCGGAACTATCCTGCACGGTGCCTGAAATGGCGGCTGTTACTTGAGCCCACAGGGGCGCTGTGGCGGCGAAAACTGCCAGCACACCAAGCGCTAGACTCAGAAACCCACTCGCAGAGCGTTTCTTCAAACAGCCCTCCTACACACGTTGTATTAGCGAAACGGTATTACGATTATATGCGAGACCGGCAGAGCCTACTGCTAGAGGCTATTGGGCGCTGCGGAAGGTGGTCCAGGGGTGCGAATCGAGATCGCGCAGCACGCCTTTTTCCCAGTCGAACTGCGGATGCTCCTTCAGATGTTGGGCGGCCTTGAAATCGATCCCGTCGGCGTGGCCCATAGCCGCGGTAAATGACATCTGGGTCAGCATGGTCGCGTCCGCGGCTTTGTTTTGCGCGGTGCCCGCGGGGCCGAACGCGGGCTGCCACGGACTGGACCCGCGCGTGGAAAGATCGATGTGGCCGCACAGGGTGCGCTCACTAGGTGCGGTCTGGTGCAAGAACGTGTCGTAGTGGTCGGCCAGGAATTGCTGGGCCGCTGCGACGTCGATCTTACCCTTGTTCTCCTGCATCAGCTGCTCCCACCGGACGTGCCGCGCGTTGCCGCTGATACTCAAATCGGCGACGGGGTAATCGCTGGCTTCGTCCCGGATGAGCTCGGGATTAGCCGGAAAGTTCGACCCAACGAAATAGCCGTCATGCGTGCGTTGCAACGTGACGTGCTTCAGCCCCAGCTCCAGGTTCGCGATCTCATTGTTGCGTGTATCGGCGATCAGCCAGGTATTGGCATAGCCGCCGTTATTGCCGTCTTCCATGATGCGAGCGTAGTCGTCGATGTTGGCGGCGTATTGCATGGCTTTGCGCGCGCGTTCAAACTCCGGGATCCCGCGCGGATCGAAGCCAGTGAAGTGCCCGATGGTGGTCTCGGTGATCGCAAGACCGGCGCTATTGACGCCGTAATCGTCGCCGCTATGAATCAGTCCCGGCATGCCATCCATCAAGATGCGATAACCTTCCGACGGCGCGATATCGAAGATGATGTTCCAGCGCGAGCCTTCCTTGTATTCGGTCCAGTTATTGTGCGCGATCACTACCTTGCCATCGCGCGTGTAGCTGCCCACCGCCACAAACGCGCTGCAATGTTCGGGCGTCGGTCTTGCCACCGACGCAAGTTGATGCTGCTTGTCATACCAGCCGGTGTAATAGGGTGAGAGTTCCAGCCAGCCGTTCAATGCCACCACGTCCCACAGATCCAGCGCCACACCCCGCGCTTTCAGACCTTCGACGATCCCTTTCAGTTCCTCGCGATACTGCGGTTCCACGCGCGGCCACAGCACTTTTTCGGCGGCCGTGCGGAAGAAACCGTACGGCTTGTGGCTATCATGCGTCAGTCCGAGCGCTATCACCTTGTGAGCGTCCTCGATTTCGGACGCCAGCAAATAGCCGTGCTGAAATCCGATGTCCGCCGGCGTGCCTTCCAAATGCACGAAGATCCAGCCGTTTAACTCCGGCTTGCGAAATGCCTTGGTAAGGCGCGGGTCGGATTGATTCACCCGGGCTGGTGCAGCCAGCAGACTGGCAGCAAAAAGAAGAGCCAACGCAGTACGGCGGGGCATGATTTCTGAGCATAGCAGGAACTAACTAAAAGGGCGCTGCGGGCTTATACCGTGGCGCGCCGCACGCGCGAAATCGGGATCCGCATGGCTTTAGGCGCTTTTCAAGGCGACGTGGTCTGGATGGTGATGCGCGAGGTTCTGGTGCTGATCTCCATAGGATTGGCCGCCGGATTGGCGGGCGCGAAGCTCGTGCAAGCCCAACTTTACGGAGTCACGGGGCACGATCCGGCTACTGTCGCATTGGCCGCGCTTGGTTTGGCAGCAGTGGCTTGCGCCGCCGGTTACGTTCCGGCCATCCGCGCCAGCCGTATCGACGCGATGCGCGCGCTGCGTTACGAGTAAGCTTTTATCGCTGCGACCGCAAAGAATACGGCCGATCCCACAGGGCCTTGTTCCCGATGCTCGCGCCGGAGATAACCACTTCTACCCGCCTGTTCTGCTCCCGGCCGGCCGCCGTGGCATTCGACGCGATGGGCCGCGCATTTCCGTATCCCGCAGCCACGATCGAGTCCGGGCGCGCTCCGCGTGCGATCAGCGCGGCGCGGACAGATTGGGCGCGCGCTTCTGACAGCCCTTCGACGTCGGCATAACCTTCCACGCGTAGGTTCAGTCCGGGGTTCGACGCCACCACTGCCGCCAGGTTTCGAAGGCGCTGCCCGGCGTCGGCCCGTAAGGTGTCATTCCCCGATTCGAACATGGAATCCGTTACTGTCACCACCAAGCCGCGCGGTGTGTCGCGCGTACTCATCGTGCCGTTCAACTGCGCCAGAAGTTGAGCACGAAATTGCCTCTGAGCGGCATCGGAATTTCCACTGCGAGCCACGGGTTGAGCCGGCGGTGGAGGTGCCAGACGGATTGACTGTTGGGCGGCTCGGTCCTGGGCCGCAGCCGCTTCAGCGCGCGCTCGTTCGGCTTGCTGGGCTGCGGCGTCCGCATCCGCTTGTGCTTCTGCTTGTTCTTCGGCTCGCGCCTGAGCGGCGTCTTCCTCCGCCCTGCGGCGAAGCTCGCCTTGATTTTGTGACCGTTGTATCTCCTGCTGGTGCCGCTCTTCGTCGCGACGCTTTACGGCTATGCTGCGGGCATCTTCAGCCATCTGCGCGGCCTCGCGAGCGGCGGACACAATGGCTTGTGTATCCATTTTGCGCGCGTTCATGTCTTGCGCCTGCGTTAACAGAGCCACTGCTTTATTGAAAGAGTCTGCCGCGTATTGATCGGCGCCGAGCGATCGTGCGATTTGAACCGCATTCTCGGCCTGATACAGCTCTAAAACAGCCTCGTACCGGTCGTAAGAGAGCTTCTCCGGCTCTCCATTCAATGATCGGAGCTGGGACGGTTGGATGTTCATTGTGTACTGGCCACGCGGCATCAGTTCATATTTCGCCGTCACTTCTTCGCGCGCGCCGATGGTGTCCGGCCGCACGACATTTTCTGCCACCACGACATCGCTGGGGATGCTGACTGAATAGTACGGTTCAGCTGTAACGATGAGCCCGAAGGCCTGCAAATCCGTGGTGACTTTGACATGCGCTTTATTGGAGGAATCCACCAGGATTTCGCCCAGATTCTTGGGCCGTCCTTCCGGCGAGATAGCCCACAATACGTAGGTCAGGTATTCCCGCCCAAAGCGTGTGGGCGCTTCCAGGTGCTCGAATTTAGCATCGATGGCGACGCTGCCGCGATGGCTCTCCACGATCGCCGTGCCTTTGGCATGAGGGAGCAGCACGGTACCCTGAAAATCAATCGGCGTGGGACCACCCCGGTGTTGGTAGTTCACTGCTTGCAAGCTACGCGACACTACCGTAACCCGGTAGATGGGCTGCGGGTCGGGTGGGGCCGGCGGCTGTGCGGACGCGCCGCCAACCAGTAGCAACGTGCCCAAGGCCGCGGAAAGCGTAGTCTTCATTCCTGCACCTCCATGAAACCCGAGGAGCAGCAAATTCGTGGCCGTCAATAACAAACGGAGGTACAGTACATTAGCTGAAGTGACAAGAGGTTAGTTTGCTCGATGCCGGTAAAAGTGACGCTATTGCGCTGTAGGAATGTTCCGGCAATGCCAGGTGGCGATTAACGTCTCGGCGAGCTGAGAGGGCCGCACCGGTTTCGTGACCCAACCCGAGAATTCCGCGTCCAGGTAGCTGTTCGAGCCTCCGCGCAGACCCAGTGGCGACAGGACCAGCAGCTTGGTTTGTTGCAAAACATCGCGCTCCTCGAATATCTGTTTCAGATCCTGCGCGCAAGCCTCCCACAGAGTGTAGTCGATCACCACAATGTCGAAAAAGGGCCGCGAGGCATCCAATGCCCGTAAAACGTCTGCTGGCGTGGCGGCCAGTTCATGCGCGATGCTCCATTGCGTCAGCATTTCGCTGAAGGTCCGATTGCTCAAGGGCTGGGGGTCGGCCACGAGAACGCGAGCGCCCGAAAGGTGCGGAGTCACAGGCGGAACGCCGGCGCCTGTGCTAGTGGGGAACCACAGGGTGAACCAGAACGTTGACCCGTCGCCTTGCGAACTTCGCATCCCTACCTGGCCGCCCATAAGCTGTACCAATTCCTTGCTGATGGCCAAGCCCAGTCCGGTGCCTCCAAACCGGCGGGTGATGGAGCCGTCTGCCTGGGTAAACTTTTGGAAAATTTCCTTTTGCGCGGCGGCCCCAATACCGATGCCGGTATCTTCCACCGTGATGCGGACCAGCGCGCGTTCGCCGCTCCATTCCAAGCAGTCCACCCCAATGAGCACGTGACCGCGCGAGGTAAATTTGACGGCATTGCCGGCCAGGTTCAACAGCACTTGGCGGACTCGGCCTCCATCGCCGGTGACCGAGCGCGGAGTGCCGGGCGACCATCGGATGGCGAGTTCCACGCCTTTCTCCGAGGCGCGGGGCGCTAGCAGATCGGCCACGCTTGCCACTACGGTCTCCAAATCGAAAGGCGCCGCTTCAATCTTCAATTTTCCGGCTTCGATTTTCGAGAAATCCAGAATGTCGTTGATTATGGTCAGCAGCGCTTCGGCCGAACTCTGAGCGGTCTGGGCCAGGTCGCGTTGTTCTTCGGTCAACGAAGTGTCCAAGAGCAACTCGGTCATGCCGAGGACGCCATTCATCGGCGTGCGTATCTCATGGCTCATGTTTGCCAGGAACTCCGACTTGGCCCGGTTAGCACCGTCGGCGGCATGCAGCGCCTGGGCCAGTTCCTTGGTTCGCTCGGTTGCAAGCGCCGCGGCCCGCCGTCCTGTGGATTGCAAGCTCATCACTAGCCCCGCCAGTAGCAGCGACAGCAAGGCTGTGCTGCCGGCGGCCCACGCTGCGGGCGTCTTGCTGAGCGACGGGAAGAGCGGCGTCCGATTCCAGCCGAGCGACCACATACTGCCGTCCATATCCAGCTTGGTGGTCCGCTCAAACCGCCAGGTATTCGCACGCCTCGTCTGGGAGCTGAACAGCAGGTTGGCCGGACCGGGAGCGTCATCGTAAGCGCTCAGATCGATCAGGTCCTGAACGCCTGTCAGCGCGGAGCGAAACAAGGCATCGGCGGCGAAAGCAATGGAAACCCAACCGATAAATGCAGCTCGCCGCTGTACAACCGTGCCAACCGGAGCGCCATCCATGTACACCGGAACGAACAACATCAAGCCGTTCAACCGGCCGCCTCGGAAGCTAATCTTTCGCGTTAACGTTGCCACGCCAGTATCGCGTGAACGTTCGGCGGCCTCCTTGCGGCGGGACTCAGTGGCTATGTCTCTTCCCAGAATATTAAGTGCGATGGATGCAGGTTCGGCATACACGGTAAGGTAGTGTTCCGCTGACAGTTGCGACGCACTTGAGCCCGGCCATGCGCTGGCGGCGAACTTGGGGTACCCTTCCCGACGGCGCGCCGCTACGAAGCGATCCAACTGCGAATCCGGGATCGCCTCAATAACCTCTACCGCGATGGTGCCGGGATACCGATCGAGTAGCCCCAGCCGTTCCACCGAAATTCTCCAGCCCTGCGCGGAAGGATGTTCGGAAGCCGCTAAAAATCCAGCGGCGCCGCGGAGCGCAGTTTCGTAAATGGTCAGGCGGGTACGGATTTGATTCTGAACGGACACGATCGAACTATCGAAGCGTCCCGCGTCATACTCCACTCGATTGCGGTCGAGTGAGGAGAACAACCATCCGCTCAAAATCCATCCGCAGAGCAGCACGCCGGCCGGTAACGCCAGGCTTCCGGAGGCTCGAAAAGCTCCTAGGGCAATGCCGGTGAGCGACACAGCCACTAGAAACAGATCGAGATTCTGAAGGTTTTCAAAGAGCGTGCCAGCGGTGAACGCTCCTAACCCCAAGTGAGTGGCCCAAATTGCGGATGCCGTTATGGTGAGAGCGGTGAGTCGCGCGGCCAGCGGACCCAGCCAGGCCGCAGCGATGAAGATAAAGAGAAAGACCGTGAAAAGCAGATGCGCGGTTTCCTGACGAAAGAACACCGCATAACATCCCGACGCCACTCCAGCGACGAAAACACTCATCAATACCACCGGAACGCGCCGCAGTTTCCAATCGCGATCAGTGAACGCGCGGGCCAGGGCCAGCAGCACTGGCATGGTGGTGACAATTCCCAGGGAATCGGATACCCAGTAGCGGCTGGCGACATCCTGCCAGTGCTGACCGGGAGGAAACACGTGGGTAACGAGAAAGACCAGGGTGCCGAGAGTGGTGGATACAATAGGGGCGATCAGAGACGCCAGCGCAACCGCAGCCAGATCGAAGAAGTGTCCAACCCAGGACTTCAACTTGGCGAGTGCTGCGAAGATCCACACTCCCACCAGGGCGCGGCCGATCGCGGCCACGGCGGCGCCCAACGAGGGCAGCCACGGAATTCCTTCTTGTAAGATTCCAGCGAAGTTGGCTACCAGTAGAACCGGCCAATAGCGAGTTCCAAACAACAAGAGCGCTACGATGTCGAATCCGGCCTCTGGCCAGACGGGGGTCACCTGCGCGCCGCCGGCGATCAATAACCAGCCGATCTTGTTGCAGCCTAAGTGCGCGATGACCAAGAGCGCGGCAACAACGGAATAGTGGAACCGGCGTAACGGAGAAGCTTGAAACGTATCCTCTTGGAACCAGGACAACAGGGCCCGTAACCGAGTCCTGTCCGGCCGCCGCGTCGATGTGTGTCCTGACTGTGTCTGTTCTAACGACGAAGTGACCATGTCCAACCGTTCCGTCGAATCGACGCAACCAAAAGGTATATCTGCTGGATCGGAACGAATTTCTAACATTTATTGATGGGCCGCGCTTCCCAGTTGCGGAACTCCCATAAGTTCTTGCAAAAGCGGGGATTGTGTGACATTCTGAGACGAACCACACCTACGAGAAATGCCAATTTCCGAGCCTTGTGAATCGCAATGGATCGCTCTTCAGAGTTTCGGCCGAGTCCTGGTTGGCGTCACGCTGGCGGCGGCAGCCTTCGCGGCTCAGCCCGGCCCTGCTCCGCGGCCACAGGGCTTCGGATCACCCACGCCCGTTCCGTCCTCGTTTTGGTTGCTGCTTGCCGGGTTGATCGGTGTAGTTGGTTGGAATTGGGGTTGGAACCGCTGGCGAAGCCGTTCGCGTGGCCAGCAAGCCTCGCGCGATTAGTCGTCGGGCCGGTGCTTTAACGCCAGGGTCTCGGCGCTCTCGTGCAGCTCCACCGAACGCCGCTTCGGGATCCAGCTCTCCTGGCAATTCACCGCTGGCTTTCCATGAGCGGTCTTCTTCCGTACATACGTTCCGTCGGAAAGCATGCGCCGTGCATTTACAGTGTCGCTGAGATAGCCCTGCAACAATTCATCGCGAACACGCGCGATCAGTTTGTTGTCTCCGAGCGGGAACAGAATTTCCACGCGATGATCCAGATTGCGCGGCATCAGGTCGGCGCTTCCGAGGTAAACTTCCTCGTCTCCGCCGTTGTGGAAATAGTATATCCGGCTATGTTCGAGAAACCGGCCGACAATGCTGGTTACTTCGATATTCTCGCTGATCCCCGCCAAACCCGGCCTTAGCGAGCAGATTCCGCGGACCAGCAATTGGACTCGCACACCGGCTCCAGACGCCCGATAGAGCAGCCGAATCACCTCCGGATCCACCAGCGCGTTGGTCTTGAAAATGAGATGGCCTTGGCGTCCCTGCTTTTGATGCTCCATTTCCCGTTCGATCATGGCTTCCATCCGCGCCCGCAGATTTACCGGCGAGACCAGCAACCGCTTGTAGTCTGCCTTGGCCGAATAGCCTGTCAGATAGTTGAACAGGTGCGTGACGTCATCGGCCACTTCCTCGCTGGCGGTGAACATCCCGATATCGGTGTACAGGTGCGCGGTGACGGCGTTGTAGTTGCCGGTGGAAAGGTGTGCATAGCGGGCGATGCGGTCGCCCTCGCGCCGCACCACCATGGCTACTTTGCAATGGATCTTCAGACCGATAAGCCCGTAGACCACGTGCACGCCTTCGGCTTCCAGCGCCTTAGCCCATTCGATGTTGCTCTCTTCATCGAAGCGGGCTTTCAGCTCCACCAGCGTGGCCACCTGCTTCTCTTCTTCGATGGCTTCCAATAGCGCTTGTACGATCGGCGAATTGCGGCCGGTTCGATACAGGCAGGTCTTGATGGCGAGTACATTCGGATCGTGCGCGGCCTTTTTCAGGAAATCGACCACTGGCTGGAACGATTCGTATGGATGATGCAGAAGAACATCCTGGTGGCTGATGAGCGCGAACAGATCCTCCTCCGGGCCAGCTTGCACCAGCGCGGCCGGAAGAGCGGGGACAAACGGCGCGTCCTTTAAATCGGGCCGGTCCAGTTGATACAAATGCATGAGCCGGCTGAGGGAAATTGGCCCCTTGATGCGATAGATCTCACTGGCCTCCACTTCCAGATTGTTCATGAGGATTTCCAGGATGTGGGGCGGCATGTCTTCCCCCACCATCAGACGCACCACGCTTCCGAAGCGCCTCTGACGCACGCCCGCTTCGATGCTTTCGAGCAGATCTTCCGCTTCCAGTTCCTTGATTGCCATGTCCGCGTCGCGTGTAACGTGAAAAGGATGCGTCTCGAGCACCTGCATTCCCGGAAACAACCATCCAAGGTGGGCTGCGATCACCTTTTCCAGCCATACGAACTCGAGATGGGATTGCGATCGCCGGCGTTTTTGTTTGGGCGCCGCGGCCCGGTTTACGGGAACCAGGGCAGGTAACGAATCGGGAACTTTGATGCGGGCGAAGCGCTCGTTGCCCTGGCTATCGCGGATCAGTGTAGCCAGGTTCAGGCTGAGGTTAGAGATGTGCGGGAACGGACGTCCGGGATCGAACGCCAGCGGAGTTAGAACGGGAAACGCCGATTCGGTGAAGTAGTTGGTGGCCACCCGTAGTTGCACTTCGGTGAGATCGGAGTAATCGAGAATTCGAATTCCCGCTTCGTCCAACTCTGTGTGGAGGCCGGCCAGACACTTGTAAGAGTCCGCCAACAGGCGCTTCATTTCACGGCGTATGGCAATCAGTTGCGCGCGTGGCGGCATTCCGTCCGGACCGGCATCCGTAATGCCCGCCTCCATCTGGCTCACCAGGCCCGCTACCCGCACCATGAAAAATTCGTTGAGATTGGAGCCCAGAATGGAAAGAAATTTTACGCGCTCCAGTAGCGGATTCCGGCTATCCTCCGCCTCTTCCAGAACTCGCCGCTGAAAAGCCAGTAGGCTTAGCTCCCGATTGATATAGAGGCCCGGATCGTTTAGATGAGCCTCGTTGAGCTGAAGCGACGGCGAATCGGGCGCGGGAGGCGCCGCCTTCTTGCCCTTACGCGAGTTTGCCGGTACGGTCTTCTTATCCATTGGTCTGTTTCGACAGGAAACAAATAGAGTGGCATCCGCGCGTTACAATCTCATGGCGCCCAGATCAATGTTGGATTGCGGCCAGCGACGATTACGCCGAGCACGATTACGCCGATCCCCGGACGTCGAACTACTTCGTGATCAGACCGCAAGCGATTCGCATGCCCGCGTTGCCAGCCGGATCGCTCTTCATGTCGTCCGCTTTCTCATGGATCACCAGCGCCGTCCCGCCATTCGCGAACACGGAATGGGCATTGTCATCCAGATTGACGCGCTCGTCCATGACCGTTGTTTTGGCGGTGCCGTTGGCCTTGACGGTAATGTTCTTCATATCGCCGGCGTGCGGGCCCTCGGGATTTTCCAGACCGTGATGTTTCATGTCGGGGTTGAAGTGTCCGCCCGCCGAAGTGAAGGGCGGCTCGCACTTTCCCACTTGGTGGATATGGATGGCATGTTCGCCCGGAGGCAAGTTCTTGAGATCCAGCTTGATCTTCACGCCCCCTTTGCTATCGCTGAGTACCGCGCTGCCGACGCTCTCTCCCTTGGCGTCCTTTAGTTCGACCTTAACCGGTTTGCTGGCGGCATAGAGTGAAGCGGCCATCAGCCCGGCCGCCGCAACAACCACAACTTTCGATATCATCTTCCCTTTTCTCCTTCCAGAATCTTCGCGCGATTCAGGCGCGCGCGTCAAAGACGGGTCCTGCACTCACCTGTTGTCCGGCTGCCTCACTGGCGCCGAATCGGCACACACCCGAATCGGAAAACGTGCCAGCGGCCACTCCAGTATGGCATCCTAGGGTATCCGCAGAACTTACTTGTATCGCGGGGGTTGTTTCTAGTTCGCATTATGACAATTCGGCAACTTCTTATGCCCCTCACGTTAGGGGTTCTTTCCTTGAGTTGTGCGTGGGGCCAGCAGTACGTGATCAACACGTATGCGGGTAACAGAACGGCCGGCTTCTCCGGCGACGGCGGCGCTCCCGCCAGCGCCCAATTTGATTTGCCCTTGGGGCTGGCGCTCGATTCGTCGGGCAATCTATTCATCGTCGATTCCGTAAACCAGCGCATTCGCAAAATATCCGGAGGCGCCATCAGCACCGTGGCGGGCAACGGAACCAATGGCTACTCGGGCGATGGCAAGGCCGCCACAAGCGCCGAGATGCTATATCCGTCGGCAGTGGCGGTGGATTCTTCCGGCAATCTTTATATCGCCGACACCAGCAACCACGTCATTCGGATGGTTACGAGCAGCGGCACCATCAGCACCATCGCGGGCACCAATACCGGCGGCTATAGCGGCGATACCGGCCCGGCAATTGACGCGGAGCTGGATTTCCCCACTGGCGTCGCCGTGGATGGCTCCGGCAACGTATACATCGCCGATTCCGGCAACAATGTGATCCGTGAGATCTCCGGCGGCAATATCAACACCATCGTGGGAGGATCTGCGACGGCGCAGCAGTTGAACGATCCGGAGACCGTATTGGTGGATTCTTCTGGGAATCTCTACTTCTCCGACCAGAGTGGCTTCCGGATTATGAAGTTTTCCGCTGGCGCCGTGACCGTCATCGCGGGCAACGGCAACATCGGTTACTCCGGCGACAACGGCCCGGCCATAGACGCCGCACTCGACGAGCCATCGGGCATCGCTCTGGACGCCCAAGGCTATCTCTACATTTGCGATACCGACAACAGCGTAATTCGTAAGGTGTCGCCCAGCGGAATCATTACCACCATCGCCGGTTTGGGAACGCCGGGCTACTTCGGTGACGGGGGCCCTGGGACGGGCGCGCTTCTGTTTTTTCCCCGCGGGATTGTGGTGGATGCCTCCGGAAATGTGTACGTCTCCGATACGGGTAACGACATTGTTCGCGTGCTGCAACCGCAGAAGCCCTCAATTTCCAGCGGTGGCGTGGTCAATGCTGCCAGTTTCACCGCGCAGCTTTCTCCGGGCGCGCTCGCTACCGTTTTTGGTTCCAACTTCACTGGAACGGGTGTGGCTGCTGTCGGCCCGCTTCCGCTGGCGGCCAGCTTGGGAGGCGTTTCCGTTCAAGTGAACGGTGTTGCCGCTCCGGTGCTCTACGCCAGCTCGAATCAGATTAATTTTCAGATACCGTGGGAGACCCCGACCGGATCGGTGACGGTGGCTGTCGGCATCAATGGTCTTGCAAGCCCCGCCGTAAACGTCACGGTGCAGGCTGCGGCTCCCGGCTTGTTTGTTCAGGGTTCGCATGCGATCGTCCAGAATTCGCCTGATTTCAGCCTCAACAGCGCCAGCGATCCCGCTAAGGTGGGCAGCACCATCGTCGCGTATCTGACCGGTGCGGGAGCCGTTAGCCCGCAACCTGCTGATGGCGTCGGGGCCGGCTCGGGGTCCAATCTTTCTACCGTGACCCCCACGGTAACCGCAACCATTGGAGGCACAACCGCCACGGTATCCTTCGCGGGGCTTGCTCCGAGCTTCGTCGGTCTTTGGCAAGCGAATATCGTTGTGCCATCCGGGCTCACGCAAGGCGACTTTCCGCTCACCGTTTCCGTGGGTGGGCAAACCAGCAATTCGGGGAATGTAAGCGTTACGCCATGACCGATCCGCGCGCCCGCCGAGCCGTTTGACCGAGCCGCCTTATGTCCGACCGGGAACATAGGTAACACTTCTATCCGAGGACATAGGTAACAGTTTTCGGAGAAGGGTTTTGCGTTCCGGATTGATTATAAGGGAATCGTCGAGCCGGTGGGAATGTGGAAA
>JBEKRO010000083.1:0-30328 GCA_049518655.1 Bryobacteraceae bacterium
GACGCCCCGCTCTGGCCGCAAGGATCTCTCCTTCCGGCTGGGGCCTGCTACCGGGCGCTCCGGCGCTTACCCGGACAAGACTTACACTTGTTAGAAGAACGCGTCTTTCAGGACGCACCATGCTTCCGATGCTAGCAACCCCCGCCTCAGAAAGAGATGGTCATTCTCGATTCAGGGCCTGGTGGAGAGCTGCATCATCTGCGGTTGGCCCGTTTGTTCGCATCAATAGCAAGGGCCGCTGGCGAAAGTTGCGCGACGACATCGCGTACTGCGGTAACGCTTGCCGGCAAAGGGCGTACTGCCGCAGGCCGCCAGCGCATGCTTCTGCTCGATGGTGGCTGCGACCCCTTACACTAACAGAGTGACCGGCACACGGTTCACCGCAAAGTCACGTAACATCGTCGGCGCGGTTTTGCTCTTGGTGGCCGGTGCCACCTGGGCGTGCCACTCGACAGCGCGCTCGGAATCCCACCGCCAGATTGGATGGCGGCCGATCGTTTCCTTTTCTGGCCGAGGCGACATGCAAACCGAGTCCTTCGACATCGAGAGCACGCAATGGCGAATTAAGTGGCAGACCAAGGGCGCCGGAGCGCCAGGCGCCGGCCTGTTCCGCGTCGTCGTCCATAGCGCCGTGAGCGGGCGTCCGATCATGGACGCGGTGGACCAGCACGGCGAGGGCCGTGGCATCGCCTATGTGACAGAGGACCCGCGCTTGTATCACCTGGTCATCGACTCCAGCGGTGTCGATTGGTCCATCTCGGTCGAAGAAGCCGTGGTTGGCGTCGTCCAGCAACCACATCCATGAAGGCTCACGAGCGCAGCGGCCCACCCCCTTGTCACAGCTGACAGGAGTTGTATAATTTTTTGCGGCCTTCGAAGATCCGCAGCACGTAAGGCCATTAATCGAGGTGACTTGTATGCCAGACAAAAGTCGCGTAGGGGAGACACCCGGTGGAGTCTCTCGCAGAGACTTAATTAAAGGCGTCATCGCGGCAGGAGCGGTGTCCTCGGGCGCCTACCTATTCCGCAGCTCAGTGGTGCGGGCCGATCAGCCGGCCGCCGGATCGGTGGAACGGCTGGTGACCCTCACCGTCAACGGCCAGCAACGCCGCGTCGACGTGATGAAGCAGGAGACGCTCGCCACCACGCTGCGCTACAAGCTGGGGCTCACCGGCACCAAGCTTGGCTGTGACCGCTCGGAATGCGGCGCCT
The DNA here is from genome assembly GCA_049518655.1 of Bryobacteraceae bacterium. Taxonomy (GTDB): domain Bacteria; phylum Acidobacteriota; class Terriglobia; order Bryobacterales; family Bryobacteraceae; genus Palsa-89. The sequence goes on from JBEKRO010000083.1 coordinate 1,213, forward strand.
GCACGGTCTTGATCGACGATGTCCCCCATTACTCCTGCTCGATCCTGACGCACACCGCGCGCGGCAAGCAGATTACTACCATCGAGGGACTGGCCGGCGCGGACGGCAAGCTTCACCCGGTTCAACAGGGCGTTATCGATGAGCAGGGCTTCCAGTGCGCCTTCTGCATGTCCGGTTTCATGATGGCGACCGTCGGGTATCTTAAAGTGAACCCCAACCCGACGCGCGCCGAACTAGCTCATGGCATTTCCGGCAACCTGTGCCGTTGCCAGGATTACGACAAGATCCTCACCGCCATGATGCGTGGCGCCGAGAATCTGAGAAAGGTGACCTAGCCATGTCCACCACGCCGCCAAAAAATCCTAACTATAAGTTAATCGGCCACGACTACACCACGCCGGACCTGATCGCCAAGGTCACCGGACGCGCCAAGTACGCCGAAGACTATCGCGCCGAGGGCATGCTGTTCGCCAAACTGCTACTCAGCCCGATGCCGCATGCCCATATCCGCAGCATCGATACATCGGAAGCCCTCGCCATGCCCGGCGTGAAGGCGATCCTCACGGTGGACGATCTTCCGGCGCCCGCCGACGCCATGACGGATCTGGGCCAGGTGATTCCGGCGAACAAGCTGGGCGAGCGCGGGCTCACCAACGATCCGGTTTATCAGGGCGAGCCGATTCTAGCCGTGTGCGCCGTCGACGAATATACTTGTGCCGAGGCCATCGAACGAATTCACATCGATTACGAGCGCTTGCCGCACGTCGTCGATCCGCTGGTTACCCTGCGGCCCGGAACTCCGAACGCCCGAGCAGAAGGCAACGTATGGGTCCGGCCAGTGCCGCCCGCGCCAGCTAAAGGACAACCGCCGCCTCCTCCTCCCGCGCCCGAGGTGCAAGAGATCAAGTGGACGGAACAGGATTTTGCCGACGCCAAAGACGGCCAGCTCCCCATGGGCAAGGAAACCGATCATTGGTCCTACGGCGATTGGGAAGCGGGGCTCAAGAAAGCCGACCTGGTTCTGGACGAAACCTTTGTGACGCCCAATACCAGCCACCAGACACTCGAAACCCGCACCGCGATGGCCTACTGGCAAAACGGCAAGGTGTACGTGCATTGCTCGACGCAGAGCGTCTCGCAGACCGTTCCGGCGATCGCGCGCTGGCTGCATCTGGAGCCGAGCGACGTCGTCGTAATCAGCGAATACACCGGTGGCGGTTTCGGCAGCAAAATCACCAGCGCGATTTCGGCCATCATTCCCGCGCTGCTCTCCAAGAAGACTGGCGCTCCGGTCATGATGCGCATCAGCCGTGAGGAGGAGCATTACATCGGCCGCGCGCGGCCCAGCATCCACGGGCGACTCAAGGTCGGATTTGCGAAGGACGGCCGCATCACCGCCATCGACATGTTCGTCATCTGCGATAGCGGTCCCTATGATCCGCAGGGTGACGCCAATCAATCCGGCCGTATGGTTTCCCTGATGTACCAGCCTCCCGCCATGCGCTGGCGCGGCCTGTCGGTGCTCACCAACACTCCGCCGCGTGTTTCGCAAAGCCAGCCCGGTGGGTTCCAAGGCATCGTGCTGATGGAACCGATTATCTCGAAGGCTTCACGCAAACTGGGCATCGATCAGGTGGCGATTCATCGCATCAACATGCCGGAAGGCAAAGCGTCGATCGGTCCGCCGCTCGGCAACGGAAAGCGGCTCTACGTCACCAGTGCGTTTATCAAGGAAGCACTCGACAAGGGCCACGAGGCGTTCCGCTGGGAAGAGCGCAAGGCTCAGCCCAAGCGCAGCGGCACCAAAGCGCGCGGCATCGGAGTGGCTACCAGTTGCTTCGTGGGCGGCTCAGTGGGATTCGATGGCCTGTTCGTCATCAAGCCGGACGGGAAACTTTACATTCAGTCGGGCATTGGCAATTTGGGCACTGAATCGGTCAGTGATTGCCATCGCGTTTCCGCGGAGGTTTTGGGCGTGCCATGGGAGAAATGCGAAATTACTTGGGGTCACACCGGGCGCAATTTGCCGTGGAGTTGTCCTTCGGGAGGCAGCCAGACCACTCACGCGATGACGCGCGCGGCCTATGTGGCGGCGCTGGATGCCAAGGACAAGCTGCAGCAGATTGCGGCCAAAGATCACGGCGGCAAGCCCGAAGATTACGAGGTCGCGAACGAGCGCGTCTTCCGCAAGGGCGGCGGGGCAAGCATGACGTTGGCACAAGCGGCCCAGCGCGCGATCGCGCTCGGCGGTATCTACGACGGCCATGAGCTGCCCAAGGGCATCAACAAATTCACCGCGGCGTCGGCGAAGGCTCTCGCTGGCCAGGGATTGCTCGCCGTGGCGCGCGACACCATGCCGCGCGACGGCCAGACGCATTCTTATGTAGCTGGCTTTGCGGAAGTAGAAGTGGACTTGGAAACCGGCAAATACCGGATCCTGGATTATCTTGCCGTGGCCGATGTCGGCACGGTGATTCACCCGCGCGCCTTAGGAGGACAGGTGCTCGGCCGCTCCATGCTCGGCGTCGGCCATGCGATTGGCCAGAAGTGGGTTTACGATCAGCACTACGGTCTTCCAGTGGCCAAACGGTTCCACCACACCAAACCGCCGACCATTCTGGATGCGCCCGAAAACATGGCGTGGCAGGCCGTGGGCATTCCCGATCCGGAGACGCCGATTGGCGCGCGTGGAATTGGCGAGCCTCCTGTCGGCGCAGGTTGCATGGCGGTTCTCAATGCGCTGTCTGACGCTCTGGGAGACGACGTGTTCCGCCGCGCCCCCGTGCTGGCGGATACAATCCTGGCTTCGCTCGAAGCGGGCCGGCCAATGGAAGAGGGCCTCACGGCCCACATATAAGGAGAGACGAACATGGCGATCATACGCGATATCATGCCGGCCTTCGAGCTCTTTCAGCCGGCCACGGTGGACGACACGTTGCGCCTGCTCGACCAGCATGGCAAGGACGCCTGGGTGATGGCGGGCGGCCTCGATACCTTCGATTGGCTGAAGGATCGCATCAAGCGCCCGAAAGTGGTGATCGATCTGAGCCAGGTCTCCGAGCTCCGCGGCGTGCGCGAGAAGGACGGAGGCCTGGAGATCGGCGCCATGACCACGCTCACCGAAGTGGTGCGCCATCCGGTGGTACGAGAAAAGTTCAGCATCCTCTCAACCGGCGCGGAGGCCGCCGCCTCGCCCCAAATCCGCAACCAGGGCACCATTGGCGGCAACGTCTCGCAAGACGCGCGCTGCTGGTATTATCGCGGGGGATGGAAATGCTATCGCGCCGGCGGCAACATCTGTTTCGCCGATACGCCCACGGCGATCAATCGCGAGCACGCCATTCTTCACGCCGATCGCTGCGTGGCGGTTAACCCGTCCGACAGTGCGCCCGCGCTGATCGCGCTCGAAGCGCAGATGGTGATCCGTAACTCGAAGGGTGAACGAGCGGTCAACGCCGAAGACTATTTCATCGGACCCGCCATCGACATTACACGCATGACGGTGCTGAGGCCCGGCGATCTGCTAACCGCGATTCGCGTCCCCGCCACTTGGGCTGGTGCGCAATTCTACTTTGAGAAAATCCGCGACCGTCAGGTTTGGGATTTCCCGCTGATGAACGTCGCTTCCGCAATGGTGGTCAACGCGACAGGCCAAATCGAACGCATCCGCATCGTGGTGAATGCCGCGGCAGCTCATCCGCTCCGTCTCACCGCAGTGGAGGACGCGGTCCGAGGCCAGCCCCGCAATGCAGCTACGGGCGTGATGGGTGGGAAACTTGCCGTCGCCGGCGCGGTGCCCCTGCGCTACAACGGCTACAAAATTCCTCTGATGCGGAATCTCGTCAAGCGCGCGATTAGCGGCGTGGATGGCGATGCGAAGGTGACCACATGGGCGTAATGGAGTTCGCGACAAATCCGTTGGGGCAAACGGTGCCCATTCATGTAGCGTTTTACCTGATCTGGGTGGCGGCCATCGGCGGGTTGGCGTTTCTGATTGTCCACGCCATCTACGTGGCATTCATCGCCAAAAAGGAAGCGCACGCCGAGTATGTTGCCCCGGAACTGGCGGCGAGGGTTCCAGAGAAAGTGGCCCGGCACAGTCTGGCTGCGCGCCTGTTCCACTGGATCATGGCGCTTGCGATGTTCGCGCTTTTGATCACTGCGTTTCTTCCCAAGGTGGGATACCAGTTCCCCTGGGTCACGTATCACTGGATCGCCGGCCTGGTGCTCACCGCGTCCATCGTGTTCCATATCATTCACGCGTCTTTCTGGATGGACTTCTGGTCCATCTGGCCGGACAAGATCGATATCGAGGACGGCAAGAGACGCTGGCTGCGCGCCACCGGCAAATCGACCCCCGCGCCCCGCAAATTCGCAAAGTATCCGATGGAAAATAAGATGTATCATCTGATCATCGTCCTGGCGGGGCTGTCGGTCACCTTGACGGGCGTGTTCATGATGAAGCGCGTGCGGACTCCGTTCTTCACCCGGAATCCCTATCTCTTTAGCGACATGACCTGGGGCCTGATGTACGTACTGCACGGTCTGGCCGGCGTGGGACTGATTGCCCTGATCATGGCTCACATCTACTTCGCGCTTCGGCCCGAGAAGTTCGTGATTACCAAGTCCATGGTCTTCGGCTCCGTCCCGCGCGAGCATTATCTGGAGCACCACGATCCCGAACGTTGGGCAGTCACGAAGTGAGTAACCAACTCTCCGAGAGCTGTAGTGTCATTGAAGAGTGCTACGAATTCATGTTGGCTTACGCGGGGCAAGGCTTGCCCGCGGAAGGCAGCGGGCGCGACGGCCTGATTCGCGATTTTTTGGGGCGGGCCGCAGGGGCTCTGGCCGGCTTAGAGGATGCTTACGCATCTATTGCTCAAGGGCGTGCTGGGCCGTATGCCGCGTTTCAAGCAGTGCTGGCTCGCGATGCACGCGATTCGCTGGTAGCGGTGGAACTGGTGCTGGCGCAGCCTGCCATTAGCTCGCAACTGATCGACAATCTGAACGCGAACATTCACCTTCGCGCTCTGCTGACTGACCTTTTCCTGATCGACGAAATCCTCAAGGGGAGCCAGAACCAGGAGGGTGCTGCCGGGGCCGCTCACTGACCCCAAGTGGGGGTGTCACCTCAGGGACTCCGGCAAACCGAATGATCCCAGACGATTGAGGTTTCCGAGAGACACAATTATCCGTACTTGGCGAGCTCGTATTTCGCGATAGCTTCCCGATGCACTTCGTCCGGGCCATCCGCCAACCGTAACGTGCGCGAATTCGCCCACGCCGACGCGAGGGGAAAATCTTGTGAGACGCCTGCGCCGCCGTGCGCCTGCATCGCCCGATCCAGAACCCGCAACGCAACGTTCGGCGCCACTACTTTGATCATCGCGATCTCCGCCCTGGCCACTTTGTTCCCGAAGGTATCCATCGTGTAAGCCGCTTTCAAGGTAAGAAGACGCGCCTGTTCGATTTCCATCCGGGACATCGCGATATCCGCGCGGATGGTCCCCTGTTCCGACAACGTGCGTCCGAAGGCAACGCGCGACTTTACGCGCTCGCACATGGATTCGAGAGCGCGCTCCGCTACGCCGATCAATCGCATGCAGTGGTGAATCCGGCCAGGGCCGAGCCGGCCCTGTGCGATCTCAAAACCGCGCCCCTCGCCCAATAGGAGATTGCCCACTGGCACGCGCACGTTTTCAAACAGCACCTCGCCGTGACCATGCGGAGCGTGATCGTATCCGAAGACCGTAAGCAAGCGCTTGATGGTTACGCCTGGCGCGTCCATCGGCACTACAATCATGGATTGCTGTTTGTGCTTGGGCGCCGACGCATCGGTTTTGCCCATGAAAATCGCCACTTTGCAGCGCGGATCGCCGGCCCCGGAACTCCACCATTTGCGCCCATTGACGATGTAATGGCCGCCGTCGCGAACAATACTGGATTCGATATTGGTGGCGTCGGAAGATGCAACGTTAGGCTCAGTCATGGCGAAGCAGGACCGGATCTCGCCGGCGAGCAGCGGCTTGAGCCACTTCTCTTTCAACTCAGGCGACCCGTAACGCTCCAGTACTTCCATGTTCCCCGTGTCGGGCGCCGAGCAGTTGAACACCTCCGGACCCCAGGACGAACGGCCCATAATTTCGCAGAGCGGAGCATATTCGAGGTTGGTGAGCCCTGCCCCGCGTTCACTCGCCGGCAGAAACAGATTCCATAGCCCAGCGGCGCGCGCCTTCGGCTTCAACTCTTCGATGACCGGAATGGGTTGCCACCGATTCGGGCCTTCACAGTGCTGTCTGTATTTCGATTCGTTGGGATAGACGTGCTCCTCCATGAAGGCGGTTACGCGCTTCTGAAGATCCTTTACCTTGGGTGAGAATTCGAATTCCATCTTCCTTGTCCTTCACCGATAGGTGCGAAGTGCAGGTTCACAGAGGTGCGGGATGGTATTGAAAGAATGCAGCCGCAAGCCGCCATCCTGCAGCCGCATCACCGTGCAAGATGTGTTGTGCAGCACGCCCGCCAGGCGCATGGCCCGCTCGTCATGGATTTCCATGGCCAGCGCGGTCCATATTCCGATCGGAGTCGCGGAAGTGAACACCACGATATTCTCGTCGCGCTCCGCCGGCTCCAGCTTCAAACGACAACCGATCACCCGCTCGCGAAACACTTGCCAGGTTTCGCCATCATAGGCATGCCGCCCACGCATCCATGCTTGCACAACCTTGAAATCGCAGGGCAGCCAGCGGCGATTCACATTTGCATCCGGGTCCTCGGCCGCCGCGCGCGCTTGCGCCACCAGCTCCTGGTACTCCCGCTCAAATTCCGAATCCTCTGCGCACAGCTGAGGCGCCAGCGCCCGATAGACATGCGTCAGGTCGAACTCGTTCCAGCCAGGCTCCCGCGCAATCTCTGGAAAGCAGACGCCCGCTTCGCAGTAGACGCCCTGCACTTGCTCCGCGGTCTCCGCCTGGCGCACCAGAGCACCGGAATATGCCGCCGCGAAGTGAATCTTCTCGGAGACGAAATGCTCGCCTAGGAGTCTCGCCTGCCGCCGCCCCAATTCGGACAGCGAGTCGTAGGCTTTGCGCGTTCCGGCCTGACCGTGCCGAACCAGGTAGACGCGGCTCATCGCACCTTCTCAATGAGCGATGCGGCCAGACGGATCAGTCCGCGCACACGCCGGTCGAAGGTACGAAAGCGCTCGTCCTGCGTCTGCCCTTGATGAAAACGATAGTAGATCTGTTGGAGGATCACGGCGAGTTTGAAGATTCCGAGGACTTCGTGGTACCGGATATCAGTGAGGTCGCGTCCGGTTCGCTCCGCGTATCTTTGCAGAAACTGATCGCGTGTGTACCAGCCGGCTTGTGTCGTCAACCCGGGCGTTGCCGGATGTGGATCATCCTCGGCGGCGACGCTGGCCCACGCCCAGTAACACATCGTCAGTCCCAGGTCGGCTAGGGGATCTCCAATGGTTGTCATCTCCCAATCGAGCACGGCCTCCACACCGGCGCCCTCGGGCCGCAGCATGACATTGTCCAGCTTGTAGTCGTTGTGTACCAACGTTACGTCAACGGACGGCGGCAAAAACTCGTGCAGCCATCGGACAATGCGGTCCATGTCCGGTATTTCCTCGGTCTTGGCACGATTCCAACGGTCCGCCCATCCGCGCACCTGCCGTCCCACGAAGCCTTCCGGTTTTCCCAGAGAGTTCAGCCCCGGTAGAGAAACATCGATCGAGTGCAATCGCACCAGGCAATCGATGAAGGCCTCGCTCACGAGGCGCGGATAATCCGGGATAGCCATTAACTCGCCCGGCACTGAATCTCGAAGGACGAGTCCGCGCCGGCGCTCCATCAGGAAAAACGTGTTCCCGATGACCGATGGATCTTCACACAACAGGAACACCTGGGGCGCTTCTGGAAAGTGCGGATTCACCGCATGCAGCACTCTGTATTCGCGCGCCATGTCGTGCGCTTTGGGAGCGACCGGTCCAAGCGGCGGACGTCTCAAAACATATTCGCGCACGTCTGTTCGAACTGAATATACAAGGTTGGAATGGCCGTGCGGAAATTGCTCAACCTCCACCTGGAAGGCCCCTTCAGGCAGGTTTTTGTCCAGATAATCGATCAAGGCCGCGCGGTCGAGCTCTTCGCCCGGACGGACGGTTGAGGTGTCAAATTCAAGCGCCACGAGTACCAATGGGATCTTATGATATCAGCCCGACTCAGCTACTTGGCTGGTTGCGAGCCTACGTCGAGAAGCAGGTCCAGGGCATTCGATATAACTCTTTAGGCTGCGCATCAAGAACGCCGCATCCGACAGCGCGACTCCGTCACTTCTTCGCCGACAGCATCATCTTCACCAGCTGCTCGGTTACGTGCGGCTCCAGTCCTTCCGTGTGACCTTTGCCAACGCGAACAACATCGGCCACCACGCGGCCGTCTTTGCAATGCGGATATTCGAAGACTTCAGCAGTGCCGGGCCGCGGCAAGCGTCCCCAAGCGTCGGAACCCGGATCCTGGCGCGTGGAATCGTACACATATCCAGCCTGGGTATCGATCACGTCCGCGCGCCGGACTCGTGCACGGCAGCCTAATTTCGTGGCCCAAGGCGACGCGTCGGGAATCGGTTGATCGCCCAGTTCATGCTCGCCCGTCTCAAAGATGAATGAGAACGTGGCGTCTGGAGGTTCGCGCAGTGGCGCCATGGCGGCGGCCAGGCCAGCAGCGCCGGTCGGAACACCAGGAGGAGGGGTTGCGCCAGGGCTTCCCACGCGAGCCGCGGTGAAAAAGCTCGCGGGAATCGGAGGCTGCGGACCCAAACGGCCGCCCGACAAACTCAGCCAGCCGGTGATTCTCTCTTTAAAGAAATCAGTGCGCACTAGCCGGTTGGAGGTCATCCCACCTTGCGAATGTCCCACCAGCCAAAAGGCCTTGATGTTCTGCTTGCCGATCTGATCGTAGACCAAAGTGACGATGTTCTGCAGGTACTCATCGTCCATCGGAGACCACACCCTGGTCGGCGTATTCGGAGTGGCGATGACCAGGCGATACTTCTTCGCGTAGTCCACGATGGGGAAATAGTGGCGCTGCCAGTTTCCGTATGATCCCGCGCCATGCAGGCTCAGAACGAACGTTACCTTTTCGCCGCGCTTCAAGTCGCAGGGAAAATCGAGAAAGAATTTGCGGCCGGTTTTTGGTTCCACCGCACTCCCTTGCTCAATCACCATCTGGCCCGGACAATTGGAAGCGGGACAATGCAGCGGAGGTGGAATCTGGCAGGTAATTCCGGCCAACGATGCGGGCGAAGCATCCTTGGCATATTGAGGAATCGCTGCAATGGCAACCAGGGCCAAGAGGCTGATTAGATGGTATGGTCTCATTTCCCGAGGCTCCTTTTTTGGGCTCACTTTCTACCGGTCGATCGTTTGAGATACTATCACACGAGAGCGTTCATTTGAAGGGAACTTGCGAGACCACAGAACGTTTGTTTGACACGGCGGCTGACCTGTTTTGGCACAAGGGCTATGCCGCAACCACAACCCGTGAAATCGCTACCGCCGTGGGTATTCAGCAGGCGTCCTTGTACCATCACATCGTAGGCAAGGAGGATTTGGTCTACAAGATCTGCCTGTCGTCGCTGGAACAATTCCTGGCGGATGTTCCGTCGGCGGTCAGCGTGGTGGCTTGTCCCCTGGATCGGATTCGGGTCTTGATCCGCACACACCTGGCAACTCTACTGCGGTGTCAAAAACGTAATGTCACGTTATTGACGGAGCTTCGCGCCCTTTCGGTTCCCCACCGCAAGCAAGCGATTGCGTTGCGTGACCAATATGAACGATTCGCGCGGTCCACGATTGAGAGTGCCCAAACAGCGGGCTTGATCCGGAGTGATGTCCCGGCCAAGTATCTTGCTCTTGCACTCATGAGCGTTTTGAACCACTGTGCGCTATGGTTTCGCAAGGATCAGGCTCTCGAAGAAAATCAACTCGCCGGCATTTTCACCAACGTGTTCTTAGAAGGGGCTGCGACCAAGGTGGCACGCCGCTCACTGAGTTTGCCTGGCCTACAAGCAGTGGCCAAGAAACCTGCGACGCGAATTCGCAAACCCAGAGCAGGTGAGAACGGGCAGAATCCGGCTCTTACTCGTGCACTGGATGCCGCAGTCGGGCTCTTCTCACGCAAGGGCTATACCGCCACCAGTACCCGGGAAGTCGCCGCGCTTTTAGGAATTCAGAAGGCTTCGCTGTATTACCACATCGATAGCAAAGAAGATCTTCTCTATACGATCTGCCGGTCTTCGCTGGAGCAGATTCGTCACGACGTACAGACCGCGATCCGGGAGGTTGAGGATCCGCTGGAACGCTTGCGCATGCTGATCACAAGCCACATCGAGAGCCTCTTGCGAGACGAGGCGAAACATTCCACCACGTTCACAGAGATGCACGCGCTATCTGCGGATCGCTTGACGGAGGTCTTGCGGCTTCGTGATGCGCATGAGAGTCTTCTGCGTTCTGTTCTACAGGAGGCACAAAGCGCAGGGGTTCTGCGCAATGATGTCGATGCGAAGTACCTTTGCCTGGCACTGCTGGGCATGATGAATCGTGTCACGGTGTGGTACCGCCGTGGCGGACCTTTATCGCCAAACCAAGTGGGGCAGTTGTTCGGGGTGATATTTTTAAGCGGTGTACTTGGGAGGCGGAATGATTCACCCTAAAAGCAATCTGACAAGCCGGCGTCAAGCCATTCGATGGCTAGGCGCTTCGGCAGTTGGCTTTTCTGCGATCGGCATCGCCCTGGCCGAGGATCTGCCGCTCAACACTACCGGGATCGAACATTTTGGAATGACCGTGCCGGACCCGGAGGCTTCCGCGAAGTTCTATGGGCGAATTTTCGATGGCCAGCTGTTTCAGGAAAAGGATCCCCCTCCCAGGTTCTACGTCAAGCTCGGTACCGGCTACCTGGCGTTTGGCGGAACTCCGACTGCCACTCCCAGCATCGATCACTTCTGCACCCTCATAAACAACTATCAGCCCCAGGAGATGCGCAAGAGCCTGGAAGCTGCCGGCGTTGCGCTTGGACCTGGTCCGTTTGGAATGGCCACCGATCCCGATGGCCTGCGGCTTCAACTGCTACGCGTGCCCGGCGGCCTGGCCAAAACCATCATTCCCGCGTTTCGTCTTTCAGAAGAACCAGCGCTGTTTCAGGCCGTGTCGCCGGACCACGTGATGCTGCATGTCTCGGATTTGGATCGTTCGGCTGAGTACTATCGGAAGCTGTTCGGCGCTGAGGTGTCGCGAACAAAGAAGCCGGAGCGCGTCTGGTTCCCAGTTGCCAAGACCAAGCTCGGTTTGGAACTCGCCCCCGCGGGCGAAAAGCCGAGCATCCACCACATCTGCGTTCGTGTCGCCGGCTTCGACAAGAAATCGGCCATCGAAAAGCTGAAGCGCGCGGAGGTAGGGAACTATGTCTCCGAAGAAGGCTTGCTGACTTTCCGCGATCCGAATGGGATGAGGATGGAATTGAAAGGCGAATCCTAGGCGCCATCGAGGAATAAAATAGTTGACCATGTGGTCTCGAATCATCATTAGCGCGATCGCAGCGATTGTCGTGGCCTGGGGCGACCAGCCCGTCTCGCGGCTGATCGATGCCGCAATGAACGATGATGCATCCGCCGTCCGATTGTTGATCCAGCAGAAAGCAAACGTCAACGCACCGGCGGTGGACGGAACTACGGCGCTTCATTGGGCGGTGCGCGCGAACAATTTGCCCATGGTGGAGGAATTGCTCCGCGCAGGCGCCGACCCCAAGGCATCGGATCGATATGGTCTCACCCCTGTCTCGCTGGCTTGTTCCAACGCCAATGCCGTCATTCTGGCACGGCTTTTGGACGCCGGCGCCGATCCGAACTCTCCCGATCCGCAAGGGACTACCGCGCTCATGATTGCGTCGCGCACTGAGGGCGGAACGGAGGCGGTAAAACTGCTCTTGGAACGCCGGGCCGCTGTGAATGCTAGGGACTCCCTGCAATCCACTGCGCTGATGTGGGCCGTGCGGAGCAACCATCCGGAAGCAACGGAGCTGCTGATTCATCACGACGCCGAAATCAACGCACGCACGCGGAAGGGGAACCCTCCGGCGCGACGTCCGCCGGGAGCTGGTGGCGGATCGCATGGAGTCGGCATCGTGCGCAGCGGCTGGCCGGATCGCGGATTTCAGGATGCCACGCCCGGCGAGACGACCGCGCTCTTATACGCCGCTCGCGATGGCAGGATCGAGATCGCGCGGATGCTGATTGCGGCCCATGCCGACGTGAATCAGCCGGAGGCGAACGGGGTTGGTCCGCTGCTGATGGCGATTACCAATAACCACGTGGATGTTGCGCGCTTGTTGCTCGACCACGGAACCGAGGCGAACGCTACGGATTGGTGGGGTCGAACGCCGCTTTGGGCCGCAGTGGAACTTCGCGATTTGGATGTCAACAAAACCGACGACAACGGCGTGGACCGCCCGGCCGCGTTGCAACTGATCCAAGCGCTTCTCGATCGCGGCGCGAACGTAAATGCACGAACCAAAGAAGTGCCTCCGCTGCGGCGCTGGATCATGCCCCTGGGCGATCTTTCCTGGGTGGATTTCACCGGCCAGACTCCGTTCCTGCGCGCGGCCTTATCGGGCGATGTAACGGTAATGCGGCTGCTGCTCGAAAAAGGCGCCGATCCGAAACTAGCGGCCTTTTCGGGTACAACTGCGTTAATGGCGGCGGCTGGAGTGAACTGGGCTGTGGGACAGACCTACACCGAGTCGAAAGAATCGTCGCTGCAAGCGGTGAAACTCTGCCTCGAAAAGGGCGCCGATGTAAACGCTAAGAACTCCATGGGACTCACCGCCGTAATGGGTGCGGCCAACCGGGGATCGGACGACATTCTGGAATTTCTGGTGAAGCAGGGCGCTGCGCTCGACGTGAAAGACAAAGAAGGACGTACGCCGCTGGCCTGGGCGGAGGGCGTTTTCCTCGCTACGAATGCACCACAAAAGAAGCCGAGCACCATGGCTCTGATTCAAAAGCTGATGGGTCAATGAAAGCCATACTCACATTCGTAATCGCAATCGGGTTTGTAGGAACCGTCCACGCTCAAGAACGCGCATTGCTAGACCGATATTGCGTCGGCTGCCACAACCAAAAGACCCGTACTGCCGGACTGATGATCGACAAATTAGATCTCGCGCAGCCCGGCAACAACGCGGAGGCCTGGGAGAAAGTGGTGCGAAAAATTCGTGCCGGCATGATGCCGCCGAGTGGTTTGCCGAGGCCCGATCGCGCTACTTTGGACGCTTTTGCAACCCAATTGGAAACTGAGCTGGACCGTGCCGCCGCAGACAAACCACATCCGGGAACCACCGGACTGCATCGCCTGAATCGCACCGAATACGCCAATTCCATTCGCGATCTGCTCGCTCTCGAAATTGATCCAACCACGCTGCTGCCCGCCGACGATTCGAGCGAGGGCTTCGACAATATCGCCGACGCGTTGGCGATCTCTCCCGCGTTGCTGGAACGTTACGTCGCCACGGCCACCAAACTCAGCCGGCTAGCGGTGGGTGATCCCGAGACCAGCCCGTCCACGGTCACTTATCGTGTGCCATCCGATCTATCGCAAAGCGATCACATCGAGGGTTTGCCGCTCGGGACGCGCGGTGGAATCCTGGTGCGCAACGTATTTCCGTTGGATGCGGATTACGCTATCAAGATCCATGCCAGACCTCCAGCGATCGGACTAGGCTCGCCAGGTTTTCAAGACGAGGAGCTGGAAGTTACTCTCAATGACGAACGCGTCAAGTTGGCGAAGGCCACGCCGTCTTTGGATTTGCGGATCACGGTGAAGGCCGGACCGCAAGAGTTGGGTGTGGCATTCATTCGAAAGAATCCGCCCGGCGCTGACGATCTGTGGCAGATCTTTCCCAACAATTCCGCGATACAAAACGTGGCCATCACTGGACCGTTCAATGTCACGGGCGCGGGTGATACGCCCACAAGGCGGCGCATCTTCGTCTGCCGCCCTGCCACTCCAGACGACGAGATGCCTTGCGCTAGGAGGATTCTGTCCACGCTGGCGCGGCGCGCCTATCGGCGTCCGGTGACAGATGCTGACTTGCAGACGCTGCTGAGCTTTTATGAATCCGGGCGGAATAACGCGAATTTCGATGCTGGAATCGAGCAAGCGCTTGCTCGTATATTGATCGATCCCCGATTCGTCTTCCGCTTCGAGCGCGAACCAGCCGACGTTCCCGCAGGTGGTGTTTATCGGATCAGCGATCTGGAACTCGCTTCGCGACTGTCGTTTTTCCTTTGGAGCAGCATTCCCGATGATGAGCTGTTGGATCTGGCGATTCAAAACAAACTCCATCAACCCGGCGTGCTCGATCGCCAGACGCGGCGCATGTTAGCAGACCCCCGCTCGGAGACTTTGGCGACCAACTTCGCTGGACAGTGGTTGTACCTGCGTGAGCTGAAGAACCAGCGCCCGCAATCGCCTGTCTTCAACGACAACCTGCGCGAATCCTTTCAGCGCGAAACCGAATTGCTGTTTGAAAGCATCGTCCGGGAGGATCGGAACGTAATTGACCTGCTGAATGCCGACTACACGTTCGTCGACGAGCGCTTGGCTCAGCATTACGGAATGCCGGGAATTCACGGAAGCCAGTTCCGCCGGGTGGCTATTCAAGAAGATGCCCGCCGCGGGCTGCTGGGCCAATCCAGTTTTCTTCTGGTGACTTCGGTAGCCAATCGGACCTCTCCGGTGGCGCGCGGCAAATGGATTTTGGAGAATATCCTCGGAACGCCGGCGCCTCTGCCTCCGCCGAATGTGCCGCCACTCAAAGAGAACGAGGGCGCGCCGCAGCCCACCTCACTGCGTGCCCGGATGGAAGAACATCGCAAGAATCCGGTTTGCGCCGCATGCCACAAGATCATGGATCCTATCGGATTCTCGCTGGACAACTTCGATCTGATCGGGACCTGGCGGGCGGACGAAGCGGGCGAGAAGATCGACGCGAGCGGCCAACTGGTGGACGGAACGCGACTCGACGGGCCCGCTAGCTTGCGAAAGGCTCTTCTCGGCCGCTCGGACGTGTTCGTCCAAACCGTCACCGAAAAGCTGCTGACTTATGCGACCGGCCGCGCCCTCAAATACTACGATATGCCGGCGGTTCGCTCCATTGACCGCGAGGCCGCGAAGAACGACAATCGCTTTTCATCGCTCATACAAGGCGTTGTCAACAGCGATCCATTCCAGATGAAAATGAAGCGATCCGAGCCTCCATCCACAGGAGAACAGCCATGAGATTCATCACCAAGAAACATCTCCCCCGCCGTACGTTTTTGCGGGGCATGGGCGTCACTATCGCGCTGCCGTTGCTCGATTCCATGGTGCCCGCGCAAACACCGATGGCTAGAACGGCGGCAAATCCTGCCAGCCGCTTAAGCTGCATCTACGTGCCGCACGGCGCAACGATGGACAAATGGACTCCCTCGGCCGAAGGTTCACAGTTTGGCTTCACCGAAATCCTCAGCCCACTGGAGAAACTGCGCGATCGAATTTGCATTGTGTCCGATCTTGCGCATCCCGCGGCGGGAGGAGCAGGGTCGGACGCTGGAGCGGATCACGCGCGATCGGCCGCTGTATTTTTGAGCGGAGTTCATCCGGAAAAGGAGACTATCCGGGTTGGGCCCACTATCGATCAGATCGTCGCTCAGCGCCTCGGGCAGGATACCCCGCTTCCGTCGCTGGAGCTCTCCGTCGAAGACGTGGCCTTGAGCTGCGGCTCTGGCTACGCCTGTGCGTATTCCAATACCATTTCCTGGAAGACAGCCGCGACGCCTCTCCCCATGGAGAACAACCCGCAAGTAGTGTTCGAAAAGCTCTTCGGCGACGGGAGCAACAATGCCGACCGGCTGGCGCGAAAACGATTAAGCCGCAGCTTGCTCGATTCCGTGATGGAGCAAGTGGCATCCTTGCAGATGGATCTGCCGCCCTCCGATCGCAACCGGCTTACCGAATATCTGGATGACATTCGCGAGATCGAGCGCCGCATCCAAAAGACTGAGGAGCGTGCTCAAGTTGACTTGAAATTGCCAGACTCTCCGGCAGGCATTCCTGAATCGCTGGACGAGCATTTCAAAATAATGTTCGACATGCAAGTGCTCGCGTTCCGGGCACAGATCACGCGCGTGGCCACCATGATGTTCGCTCGCGACACTAGCGGCGCGGTCTACCCACAGAGCGGCGTGCGCGAAGGCTTCCACGTTGCTTCACACCATTCCAACAATCGAGCCAACATGGACCGGTTTGCGCTGATCAACAAGTATCACGTGCAGATGCTGGCCTATTTCCTGGAAAAGTTGCAAGCAACTCCCGATGGCGACGGCAACTTGCTGGATCACTCGATGGTCCTCTATGGCAGCAGCATGAGCAACGGCAATCAGCACGACCACGATCCATTGCCTGTTGTGCTTGCCGGTGCAGCTTCCGGCCAATTGAAAGGCGGGCGGCACCTGCACTATGCTCCGCACACGCCCATGTCGAATCTCTTGCTGAGTATGCTCGACAAGCTCGGCGTCCCAGCGGATCACCATGGCGATAGCACGGGCAAGCTGGAGATTTAGTGGAAGTACTGCAGTAGGCTCCGACTCTGGGGCTTGGTCTGGTCCGGAGACTCGGTTTGCGCCCAGGCGACGGCTCCGTGCACCAGCTCGTACCGGACAAGCGCTGGGATAATCTCCAGGATTCATTTGGGAACGTGTTGCAAATCGCGCTCGCCTTCGTTGCAGATGAACTCCATCAGTTCGTAGTCCTGAGCTAGCGCCGACACCTTCTTGACCTTCCAAGGCTTAACGTAGGAGCCCGGATCGTCGACAGTGATCTCAACCGCCAAATGCCCCATATCCGGCCGCGTGTACCGCTCCATGATGTGAAGCATCTCGCTGGACGGCAGACCCGGCATGCCGACCCAGACCTTTCCATTGAAACCCACCGTGTCCACCACCAGCGTGTCGCCCTCCCAGCGTCCGATCGAGTGGCCGAGCCACGTTGGATTGGGGTCCTTTGGGTGCCCGCGCCCGTCCATATAAACTTGCCTGGCAGGCTCGCCCTCATAGAGCATCACTAAAGCCTTGGGCGTCTGCACAAGTTGATAGGGGAACACAAAAGTGGACATGATCACTCCCAATGGCAGGCAGTGCCCCGACGGGATGTCTTTGCCATGGTCCTCTTCCCGTTGCTCCAGCACAGCCGCGGCCCACGGCAGAGGTTCTGGTTTGGCGAATCCGGCCTCTGTGGGGATGGCCGGGAGCCACACGCCGGACAAATCTGGCTTGCCGTCCGGCATGCGCGGCGCCGGCCCCGTCAGCGGCGGTTTCCGCGAAAGTGGATTGTCGAAAAGGGCGCCAGGATTGTCCCCCAAGGTGTTTTGTGGATCGAAGTGGAGCCGAATGTCAACACGGAAGGTTTGGCCCGCGCCGACCAGTACGTTTTGCTGTTTGTATGCTAAGAACCCCGGGCCGCTCGCCGCCAGCTCATACGCGCCGGCCGGCAACGAGCCAAGCATGTAGTTGCCATCGTTGCCGCTCACCGCCGAGAACGTCACGCCGGTCACCGTATTCTTCGCCTGAATTTTCGCTTTCGCAACCGCAGCGCCGTCGTCGTCGGATACCTTCCCCGCTACACTGCCTCCATTTTGTGCAAACGCAGCCGACGTTAACAGGAACAACGCGATTGTACGCACGCCCTACCTCCCCTCTACTTGGCGATCAGTATACTACTCCGCCGCAACCTCACAGCCAGGCTGCTGTGCAGTGCGTGGAAAGTCGAGGATCGGCTCGGTCTAACCCGAGCACTGCGGCGGCGCCGCCTATGGCCATGGCGGTGAATTGGAACGGGTGAAAAGTGAGTCACATGCGGCTTGGTCTCGATAACCGGCGCACTAAAAAGTTGCCACTCTCATCTGCCGGTCAGCACGGCCGTGGCGGAGCAAGTCCGCATCGGTCCGCATCGCTCAGTCTTCAAATGTGAGCCCGCATCTCCGCTATGCAAATGTACTTGTCACTGTCTTCCCGAGGACGAGTACGCAAAGGGCCTCTAATTCGAGGGCGCGGCGTTCTTGAAGTGATAATGGAACAATGCTTGCGTTCACTGACGGACCAAAGTCCCTTTCACAATATGAGGTACAGGATTCACGCGCATTGTCCACGCCTTCGTTGTTGATTTATACAGAGATGATTGAAGCTAATATCACCGCCGCGCTGCGAATGATGAACGGCGATGCGAGTCGGTGGCGGCCGCACCTGAAGACTGCGAAGCTTGCCTACACTATGCGCCGCCTGGTGGCGCGCGGAATCAAGTTGGCGAAGTGCGCAACCACCTTGGAGCTGGTGGCGGCGATCGAGTCCGGCATGGAGGATGTGCTGGTCGCATTTCCGCTGATGGGTCGAAATGCAGCGCGGGTACGGGAGATTGCAGTGGCTCATCCGGAGCGGCGGATCTCCACGCTAGTAGAAAGCGTCGATCAAATCGATGAATGGCGGGCCAGTGCGGTGGGCGTGTTCGTTGATCTCAATCCGGGCATGGATCGGACGGGGATGGCGGAGGACAACTTCGAGGGAATTCGCGAGTTTATCGATCAGATTCAGAAGGCGGGACTGCGTTTTTGCGGGTTGCATCACTATGATGGACAAATCAAGAATGCCGACCCAGCGGCGGCGGCGGTGGCTTGCGAGGGTTACTCAAGGCTGGTGGAGTTAATTGCGTGTCTCAAGCGATGGGGGATCGAGGTGAAGGAAGTGATTACGTCAGGCACGCCGGCGATGCCGCACGCGCTGAACTTCGCGCCGTTCGGCGCAGGGGAGTTTGTGCATCGCGTATCGCCAGGAACGATTATTTATAACGACCGAAGCAGCCTGAAGGAGTTGCCGGATTATGGGTTTCTGCCAGCGGCTCTGGTCTTGTCCACCGTCGTAAGCCGTCCACGGGAGAATCGCGTGACTTGCGATGCCGGTCATAAGGCCGTGTCGGCCGATGCCGGCGTGCCGACTTGCGACGTGATGGGGTGGCCGGGGCTGATGGGGCTGAAGCCGAGCGAGGAACATTTGCCCATCGAGGTGCAGAGCGGCGAAACGCCATCGCGCGGGCAGCTGCTTTATCTGTTGCCCGCGCATGTGTGTCCGACGGTAAATAACTTTGATAAAGCGGTTCTGGTGCGCGGTGCGAAAGTGGAGTGTGTTGTACCGGTTACGGCCAGGGGGCGCGAGGTGTTTGTGACGTGACAGGGGGGGCTTGCGTTGCTCGTCTCGGCGATATATCTTATGTTGCATGCAGACGGAGGCGTAGCGATGGATTTGACGAAAAAGGCGAGTGCAAAATCTGCGCGGTACCTAGGGTGGTATCTGCCGCTTATGCTTGGGTTCGTGTTGGTGCGGCCCCATGCCCTACTGCAAGCTTCGTCTAACATCGCCGCGGTGGCCGACGCGGCTAAGGCCGATGATTTGCCCGCGGTCCGTTCGCTGATCAAGGAGCACGCGGACGTCAATGCGGCTGCCAACGACGGCTCTTCCGCCCTCCTGTGGGCGGCATTCCACTCGGACGCGGAAATGACAAAGGCGCTACTGGCGGCGGAAGCCCGGGTAGACACCCCGAACCATTACGGCGTAACCCCTCTTCTGCAAGCCAGCCGTAACGGCGACGTAGAGGTGATGCGGGCGTTGCTGGATGCCGGAGCCGACCCCACGCGTTGGCGCCCAGAGGGCGAGACACCGCTGATGGCTGCATCGCGCACCGGCCGCGTGGACGCCGTCAAATTACTGCTTTCGCGTGGCTCGTTCGTCAACGCCGCGGATCCGTATCAGGAAGAAACCGCACTCATGTGGGCGTCCGCCGAAGGTCACTTGGAGGTAGTGAAGGCGCTGCTGGCCGCGGGCGCGGATCCAAACCTCAAGGCGCACGTATCCACCATCACGGAGCGCAAGGACGCCGACCATCCATCAGGCGGTTTTACGGCACTGATGTTCGCGGTTCGTCAAGGACACGCGGATGTCGTTGAGGCGCTGATCAAGGGCGGCGCTGATCCGAAGCTGACTAACGCCGATGGCGCGTCTGCGACCGTTGTTGCCATCGTCAACGACCGGTTCGATCTGGCCAAAGAGTTGCTTGACCTGGGCGCCGATCCCAACGATGGGTCCCTGTTCTGGGCTGTTGACATGCACGACGGCACCACCGACATGCGCGCGCACGATGGCTCGCGGATGCAACCCACCCATCCGAATAATCTGACAGCCTTGGGTCTCGTGAAGGTGCTGCTCGACCTCGGCGCGGACGTGAACAAGCCGTTCGTCGGCGCGTTACACTCCACCACGCTATGCTGTGGCGCGTCCATCAATAGCTCGCCGTTTTACCGCGCTGCGACGGCAGCCGACGTGGAGGTCCTGAAGCTGATGCTGGCCAAAGGCGCGAAGATCGAGTGGAGCCCCAGCGAGACCAAGCCGAAGGACGGCAAACCTGCCGCTCCTGGCCGCCCGAATCCGAATATCGGCAAGACGCCCATAATGGCCGCCATAAAAGGTGGCCAAGGCGCACCCATTGCGGGCGGACCCGGTTTCACCCGCATTGGTCCGCCGGAGTTCCGCGAGCCCGGCAGCCGCGATCCGCTGGAAGCGCTCAACATGCTCCTGGCGGCCGGGGCCGATCCGAACGCCAAGGCGCCCGATGGCAACACCCCGCTACACATCGCCGTGCAAGAGCTGCAAGTGCCGATGATTCGTACGCTCGTCGCGGGAGGCGCGAAGCTGGATGCGGTGAACAAGGACAATCTGACACCGTTGCTTCTAGCCGAAAAGCCCAAGAAACCGGACCCCCTCGACATGGGGGATCAGGACGTGTATAAACCGAAGCACAATTCGAAAGAGGAGGTCAGCGCCGCCCTGCGTGAGCTGATGCACCTTGGTCCCAACGATCCGGCGCCGCAACCGCCTCCGCTGCCGGCGACCGACAAGAAGAGCGACGACAAGGAGAAGAAGACCACCGCTACAGCGGCAGCGGCAGTCCCCAGCGCGCAATGAGGAAGATCCTAATCACAACGGCTTTGTTCAGCATCGGAGTAACCGCTCCGCTGCTGGCCCAGACCGCTAGCGCGCCAACAGCAAAGGGTGGGGCAACCGCCGACGCCAAATACCGCGCGTTCGTGAATCAATATTGCATCGCGTGTCACAGCAAACGCGCGGCGAATCCCGCGGAGGCACCGGTCAATTTGGAGGCAGCGAGCTTCGACGATCTTTTGGGCCACGCCGACACTTGGGAAAGAGTCCTGCGTAAGCTGAGTGTGCGGGCCATGCCGCCTCCGGGCGTTCCCCGGCCTCCTGAGGGCGAGTACGCGGCCTTTACGAGCTGGCTCGCTGCATCGCTGGACCGCGCCTGGGAAGGCCACAGCACGCCGGGCCGCTATGTCGTGCATCGTCTGAATCGAGCCGAATATGCGAACGCGGTCCGTGACCTGCTCGCGGTCGATATCGACGTTACTGACCTCCTGCCGACCGACGGCGCGGAATTCGGGTTCGACAACATCGCGACGGCTCTCAAAACGTCGCCGCTGCTACTGGAGGGATACGTGAACGCGGCCGAGCGCGTCAGCGCCATGGCCGTGGGCGATCCGCAAGTGAAGCCCGGGACTACGGAGCATTCCATCAGTCGCGAATTCAGCCAGAACGGATACATCGCCGGGCTGCCGCTCGGAACAGTTGGCGGCACAGTGGTCCATCACGTCTTTCCGGCTGACGCCGAGTACAAGCTGTCGGGCCGGCTGGTGCGAGGCGTTCAAGAAGGCTACGCCGGCGTAGAAGGAAATGACACGCCGTTCACCTTCGTCATCACCGTGGATGGCGCCGAAGTGTATTCGGCTCCGGTTGGAGGTCCCGCCGATGACGAGATGCAGGCCAAGGATTTGGCCGCGGCGCAACCAGTTATCGATAAAAGGATGACGGGGCGCGTGCGGGTCAGCGCCGGTCCTCATGAGGTCGGCTTTACCTGGAGAGAGCGGCCGGCCAAGTTGCAGGATGTCTGGGAGCCGTCCAGGCGCGACAGCCAGGAAGTCCACATGGTCGCTGGCTTGCCGAGGCTGAGGACTGTGTCCATCGACGGTCCCTATAACGTACGTGGGCTGAGCGAAGGCCCTAGCCGGCAAAAGTTATTTGTGTGCCATTCCGGAGCAAGCATCAGCAGTGTTGCGGCCCAAAGCGTCGCATTGAAGACGACCGCCCGGGGTGCGACTCCCGATGAGAACACCTGTGCGGTGAAGATCCTCACCAATTTCGCGCGCCGGGCGTATAGGCGCCCTGTGACGCCAGCCGACGTCGAGGCCCCGCTTTCGTTTTACAAGCGGGCTCGGCAGGGCGGCGGCAGTTTCGACGATGGGATTCGCGCCGGCGTAGCGCGCGTTCTTTCCAGCCCCTATTTTTTGTATCGAATCGAGAGCGACCCGGCTGGCGCCCACGCCGGCGTCGCGCATCCGGTCAGCGACGTCGAGCTTGCCTCGCGCTTATCCTTCTTCTTGTGGAGCAGCGTTCCCGATGAAAAGCTGCTGGACCTGGCGGCAGCCGGGCGGCTGCGGGAGCCGGAAGTGCTGAGCGCTCAGGTGCACCGCATGCTCTCTGACGACCGCTCGGACGCTCTGGTAAACAATTTCACCGGGCAGTGGTTGCAGCTCCGCAATCTGGAGTCCAAGGTCGTACCGGATATCCTGATGTTTCCCGATTTTGACGACAATATCCGCAAGGGATTCCGCACCGAGACCGAGATGTTCTTCGGCTACATTTTGCGTGAAAACCGCAGCGCCCTGGATCTTCTGAACGCGGACTACACCTTCGTCGACGAGCGGCTGGCCCGGCATTACGGAATCCAGGGCGTCTACGGCCCGCAGTTCCGGCGCGTGAAGCTCACCGATCCCAACCGCCGCGGTCTGCTGGGGCAAGGAAGTATCCTCGCGATGACGTCCGTCGCCACCAGAACCTCTCCGGTTTACCGCGGCAAGTATGTGCTCAGCACTTTCCTGAACACGCCCCCGCCTCCTCCGCCGCCCAACGTACCCTCGCTGGACGAAAGCAACAAGGACTCGAAAGTCCCCAAGACGGTGCGCGCGCAACTGGAATTGCACCGCAAGAACCAGCCCTGCGCCGGATGCCATCGTGTCATTGATCCGGCCGGGTTCGCGCTTGAGAACTTCGATTCGGTGGGAGTATGGCGCGACAAGGGAGCCGATGGCGCTCCGCTGGACGTCGCGGGCACGCTGGCGGATGGAACCCAGGTCAACGGGCCGGTGGCGCTTAGGGAAGCAATTGCGAGCCGTCCCGACGCCTTTGTGACCGTCGTCACCGAAAAGATGCTGACGTACGCGCTGGGCCGTGGGCTGGAGCCCGCCGATATGCCGGTGGTTCGCCGCATCGTGAGGAAGGCCGCGCAGAACGATTATCAGCTTTCCTCGGTTATCATGGGAATAGTGGAAAGTGCGCCATTTCAGATGCGCACCAAGTTGGAAGCGGTGGAAACGGCCGGCGGACCGGCCCAGAGCGTTAGAGTTGCACGATCAAGTAATACTGCACGACCAAACAAGGAGCAGCCATGATCATTACAAAGAAGCATCTTTCGCGCCGTACGTTTGTGCGTGGCGCTTTGGGCGCAACCATCGCACTGCCGTTCCTGGACGCCATGATACCGGCGCTCTCCGCAGCCCCGAAATCACCGTTCCGCTTCGGTTCGGTCTACTTCCCTTGTGGCGTGTTTCCCACTACCTGGCATCCCGATGCGGAAGGGA
The DNA here is from genome assembly GCA_049518655.1 of Bryobacteraceae bacterium. Lineage (GTDB taxonomy): Bacteria > Acidobacteriota > Terriglobia > Bryobacterales > Bryobacteraceae > Palsa-89. Next base: position 25,065 of record JBEKRO010000083.1, read on the forward strand.
GCGACTTCGTCTTCAAGCCGGTCATGCAGCCGCTGGAGCCTTTCCGGAATCAACTGGTCACGGTTAGCAAGATGAAGGCGCCGTGGGGCGAGTCGGTCCACCTCGGCGCCAGCTCTGCGTTCCTGAACGGCGTAGGCCCGGCCGTCCGCCGCGACGGGAGGGGCGACTCTTTCGGAAAGATTGAATCGAAAAAGACCGTCGACCAGTTCGTAGCGGATCAAGTGGCAGCTGATACACCGCTGCGGTCCATCGAAGTCGGCACCGAGGATATGGGCACCGCCGTCGGAGCCTGCGACGGTTTCGCTTGCACGTTCTTCAACACCTTATCCTGGCGCGACGATGAAAGCCCGCTGCCGGTGGGCATCAACCCGCGCGTCACCTTCGAGCGCATGTTCGGCGAGACGGATTCCACCGAACGGCGCTTTGCCCGCCTGAAGGAAAAGCAGAGCCTGCTCGATTCGGTGACCGAGGAAACCGCGAAACTGAAACGCTCGCTGGGAGCGCCCGATCGCGCCATCCTCGACGAATATCTCGGCAACATCCGCGACGTGGAAAACCAGCTCCAGCGGATGGAGACTCGGCTCGGCACCATCACCGGCAATCCCGAGGCGCCGGTGGGGTTGCCCGAAGCGTTCGACGATCACATGACCATCACGTACAATCTGATGCACCTGGCGTATCAGGGCGACATCAGCCGCGTCTTCACGTTCATGACGGGTCATGAAGCCAGCGACCGCGCGTACGGGCACATCGGAATTCCCGAGCAGCATCACACCATCTCGCATCATGGCAATGATCCCGAGAAGCTCGCCAAGTACGCTAAGATTGCCACGTATCAAATCCAAAAGTTCGCCGATTTCTGCGACAAGCTGAAGGCCACAAAAGAGGGCGACGGAAACCTGCTCGATCACTCCCTTCTCTACTGGGGTAGCGGCATGAGCAACGGCAATCAACACGATCGCAACAATCCGCCTGCGGTGCTCGTTGGCGGAGCTTGCGGCCGGATGAAAGGCAACCGCCACATCGTGGCGCAGGATACGCCAACCGCGAACTTGCTGCTGGCGATGGCGCACGTGGGCGGCGCGGAGATCGACAAACTCGGAGCGAGTACCGGCAGAGTCGATCTCTAAGGACACTTCTCGGCAACGCGATTTACCGCCGTGACGTTGATGCCGTCCGCACCGTCGGCGCCGATCAGGAGCCCGCTGACGGCGACCCGCGAACCGGCCAACGCATCCAGGCGGGTCACGACGAACTTGAGCGCGATCGTGCGGCTGCCGAGCGGCCTTGTGGCGTCCCTGTCAGGAGCGGCGCGTTCCGCTCGCTCGGGCGTTGTCGCTCTGGTGACCACCCAGTCGGCCCCGCTTCGAGCCAGACAGCCAACCACGCGAGCGAGCGCATCCGACGGGAGCTCCGTGCGTCCGTCCTTCTGCACGATCTGCACGTCGGCAATTTTATCGCGCCGAAGCTCGGTGTTTCCCGCAGGAAAGCCGTTGGATTTCAACATGAGCGCGACGATATCCCCGTAGGTGGATTCGCTGAGGGAGCGGGGGCTGCCGTTCGGCATGTTGGCGCTGACGAACTCCAGCAGATCACCGGCCGTTTTTTGCGCGAAACTCTTCCAGAATGCGTCGCCCACCAGCGGCGCCTTGCCTTCTGCCGCGAGTGCATGACACCCCGAGCAGCTCTGGCCGAAGGCAGTGACGCCCCGGGCGGCTTGAGCCTCCGTGTACACACCGTCCCAGACGGTCCGGGGCCGGGCGCCGGTCTGAGCAGTCGCAAGACTCCCCGTAACTGCTGTGAGCACGAGTGACAACAGGCCAGCCAGCCGTAAGACGGACGCCGAATGACGCAGTCCGCCGCCCACGGACCACCGCTGGGGTCGAACAGACATGCTGTCCATTTCGTGATCGTGTCAGGTAACCGCAGCCATGTCAAGCCGTAAAAGTGGGCGATTCAGGGTCGATCGTGCTTGAGTTAATTCGCAGCTACTCCGCCCACGGTAGACGATCCGGTCCCGCTGCATCCGGTGGCGCCAAACCGGAGAAACTTCTGGATCCTTTTGGCGGTATCCACCTCCCCGGTGTAAATGTTCCCCTTGCTGTCCACGCTCACCTGATGCAGGTAGTGGAATTCTCCAGCCGCCCGCCCATGGCGTCCGAATTGACCGAGCTCCTGCAGATTGCTTCGGTTCAGAATGTAGATTGTCATATTGGCGTTGTCGCCCACATACAGGCAACTCTGGGCCTTATCCGTGGAGAAATTCATTGAAACTGCTGTTCCAATTATGTTGGTGTGATCACTGACAAATTGTTCGGCAACGAAACCGCAGGTGCCGATCTTGCCGGTTGGATTGCTGCACGGCTTGCCGAGTGTGGGGTCGTTCTTATCAAACACCTGGATGCGGTCGTTCCCCCGATCGCAGACATACATCTTGCCGTCGTTGGCGATCTTCACGCAATGTACGGGGTTCCGGAAGAAGGCCGGCTTTTTGTTGCCCTTGGAGGAGTCGGCGATCCACGTCCCCGCCGCCTCAGCGCCCTTATCGTCAACAGGATTGTTTCCATAGGCGCCGAAGTGGCCGATATATTTTCCCGTGTTGGCATCCACGATCAGAACACGGCGGTTTCCGTAACCGTCGGCGATATACAGTCGGTTGGTTGCGGGATCCACCACCATGTCAGCCGCTAGATAGAGGAGTGGCGTGCCGTTGATCCCTCCTCCCGTGTCGTTACTGTTCGGCCCCCCGGGAGTTCCGCCGATCCTCATCTTGAAGTTGCCGTTCATATCGAACTTCAACACAAACCCATCGCCCCCGTCCTTGTGTGTCGTCCAAGGCGTAGGTGCGGGTCCTCTAGTCCCGCCGCCACTCGGCGCCGCGTTGTTTCCCGAAATCCAGACGTTGTCGTTTTGGTCGATGTAAATGCCGTGCTCGTTGTTTGGCCAGATGCAGCCCGCCTCGGCCTTACATTTGCCGCCGATAAAGCCGGGATCGGACGGACCGCCCCAGGCACGCAGCAGCTTGCCGTCGGAATCAAACTCCAGAACCGAGGGAGCGGCTTTGCAGCAATCGGACACGGGGCCATAAGCACGCTCCTGGCCGAGGCCGTTGATTGGCTGACCCTTATCATTGGTGGCCCCCCGCACTGGCCCTTCCAGTCCAGCCTCGTCTGTTGACATGGTGCGCGGCCGGTTGTAGACCCAGACATGATCATGCGGATCCACATAGAGCCCGCCGATTTGGCCAAGCAGCCAGTTGTTGGGCAGCGGCTGTGGCCATGAAGGGTCCACCACGAAACTCGGTGTTTTCCCGGTGCTGGATGCGTTGTATACGCCCGTTTGCTTGAACAAGCGGTCCAGAGAACCGCTGTTCTTCAGCACGTTGCTACCGGGATCGGCGGCGCTGAGCAGACCAGTGATGGTCAAAATCATCGCAGGCAGTATGATCGAAGAAAGCTTGGCCACAAGTTTGCGGTGCATCATAGTCGTTGTCTCCCTACGCTCCAAGTTGCGACGCCAAATCCACTATGTCGGTGGACACCACATCGAAATCCCCCGGCTTAGCATTATCTGCTTTACGCGTGGGTCCGTATTCCTTGGGCCGGTGAATAAATCCAGTCCGCAGACCGAAACTGCGCGCGGACATCAGATCGCCGGAGTGCGCCGCACACATCATCACTTCTTCGGGCTTCAGCTCTAATAGGCCGACCGCCGTGAGGTACGCTTCGCGATCGGGCTTGTAATGCTTGGCTAGCTCGGCCGAAAGAATGAGATCCCACGGAATACCAGCGTGCTTGGCCATGTCGGAGAGCAGGGCGACGTTTCCGTTCGACAGAGGCGCAATCGTGTACTTCTTCTTGAGGCGTGTGAGACCTGCGACGGAATCAGGCCACGGCTTCAGGCGGTGCCAGACTAGGTTCCAGTGGTCCTTTTCCGCTTCCGACAGCCCTTCGATGTGAAATTCCTGGAGCAGGTCTTCCAGCAACGCGCGATGCAAGTGGTCCAGATTGGTCCAGGGCATCTCGCCTTTGCGCACCTTGTCCATGGAAGGCGCGTAACCGGCCCTCCATCGATCGGCAAAGCGACCCCAATCGACGGTGAGGCCCTTGGTCTTCTCCCATGCCTTGCCTTCCTCGATAATCGATCCGCGCCAGTCCACCACGGTGCCAAAGGTGTCAAATACGAGTGCTTTCACCGAAGGCACAGCACGCGCCGAATCCTGGCCCCTTGCGCCCCAGGCAATCGCCGCCGCACCGATGCTCGCGTTTTTCACAAGCTGCCGACGTGTCATATCCGAGATCCTGGCAAACCACTATATCTAACGGCATCAGCGAGTGCGCTCGGACGGAATCGTGCGTTCATTTCCAAGTAGCGCGTGATCCAGACAGAATCGGCTGGCACAAGCCGACATCCCAGTACTGATCGGCACCATGCTTACTCGAACGCCGTTTCCGAGCTTCACGTTCTCCGCCGGACTCTCATCGCATGAAACACCGGCGCCTAATTCGAGGCCCCGGAGCCTTCGGAAGGATAATCTTTGCTCACCCAGTCGGTGTGCAAGTTGGTCGGCAAGCTCACTACCCGTACGTGCGTGAATCCGAGCTCCTTCAGCGTGCGATACGCGGGCCGAATGTTCGGACACTTCACCATCGGGCAGCAGCCGCAGTAAATGACGAGATCGGCATCTTTCGGCAGCTTTGCAACAGCGGTTTTCAGCGCTTCAATCCCCTCCGGCTTCGACGTCGGACCGGCATTGATGGCATGCACGATGTGCTTGCCCTTATACAACACCGGAAACGCCACCGACAAGAGGACGGGAGCCTTGCCCGATTGAATCGCCTGCGCAAGCTCGGCCGGCTGCAACAGCTCGCCGGCAGCCCAGGGATCTGAGGCCGCTTCCTGACCAAAACAACTCCAGCAGGCCAAGCCCAAAATCGCAAGCGCTTTTTTATGGTTCATAACCAAATTCTCGAACTCCTTTTGATGGCTACCCGGCGGCGAACGGGTTCTCTCTGCTCGGCCAGCCAGACTTCGCGCATGCCGCCTTCCCCGATCTGCTGAAGCAAATGATAGCTCCGCTGCACCGATGGTGCGAGTGGCGACATTCCTCGGTTGCCATTTGAATCAATTATGACTCAGTAACCTGGGGTGAACCCCTCCACTGAGACAATCCGCGATTGACACACCTGCCATTTAATGATTTTCGCTACTCAAACAGCCTCTTCTCCTTCAAAATAGCCCTCGGCTGGTGAAGCGGAGGTGGG
>JBEKRO010000084.1:0-59640 GCA_049518655.1 Bryobacteraceae bacterium
GGTTGTGCTTTCGCAGATACGTCTGCAATTCGGATCTCTGTGCAGCGCTCAGGGGGAGTGGTTCAGGCAACGCCATCATTGTAATGACGTTGCCTCAATGCTAAAGGTATCTCACGGACAGCACACTAGTGGCCCGTACGTGATAGATCGGTATAGCCTGTCTCAACGATCAAGCCCAGAAACACGCCCAAGCCGGAGAAAAACGCCCGGGCCAAATTCTGTGATTGTTCCGGTAGGATTATGGATGAAAGGATGAAGAATGTCGATCAGGAAACCGGCAAACGGTTTCGGTTCCGTTTCATCCGTATTCGTTTGGCCCGTGAATCGAGCTGCTTGAGGGACTAGACTGAAATATGTAAGATCCGCAAGAGGCTGCTGAGTGGGGGGAGGGAATTTTGGAAATTCAGGCCATTTGCCATGCCTGCATCCTGGTTCAACATGATGGCACGACGGTGCTGATCGATCCGTGGATCACATGACTCGTTTTCCTGGGAGGCTGGGGGCTTGAACCGCCTCCGATTCCAGCCGTTATCGATTCCCTTCCGGAAATCCAGCATATTTACCTGACCCACGAGCACCCGGACCACACCCACGTTGCCAGCCTGAAGCTGCTTTTTTCGAAGTGTGCCAAAGATGCTACTGTTCACATCCCACGGTTTATGACGGACCGATTTGTACGTCATCTATGCGGCGTGTTTCCGGATCGCAACATTCTGGAAATGAGGCATGGCCGTGAGTACCGTATCGGCGGTTTTCGTGCATGGTCCTACCAATATAGGAACGACGACAGCGCACTCGTGCTGGAGGACCGCCAGGGCGACTGTCTCGCTAATCTGAACGACACGTTCATAAAGGGGCTGCCTCTGTCTGAAATTCACCGGCTGCATCCTCGGATCAAGACGATCATGAGCCAGTTTTCAGTGAGTAATGCCTATCCGTATGGGTACGCTGACTACGAAAAGTCGCCCGAATCCTTCCCGTGGTCGGCAGACGATCTGAAGTCCTACTGCGTGTCGATGCTTGGACTGCTCAAGCCGGAACGGTGGGTTCCCTATCATAGTTTCGTGTCGTTTTGCCGCGACGAGAACGGATACCTCAATCGTTACCGGATTTCGCTCGACCAAATCGCAGACTACGTCGGGGCGCACGGTTTCAACGTCGTGAAGTTGTATCCGGGCGATCGTTTGTCTGAGGAACGGATTCCATATCCAGGCGGTGAGGACCACTTTCGTACCATCAGGGATGCGAGAATCCAAACTTCGGAAGGGGATGCCACTGGACTTCACGAGGCTGCGGCGACGTTCGAAAAATCATTCTGCCGGAGCGTTTCGTGGCCAATACGGCGGGCGCTTCGTCCCCTGGGTTTCGTTGTCTCGGAGGACGGAAGCAGGCTTCTTTTCCACCCTTCATCCAGCCGGTTCCAATTCGGGGATACGACCCTTCAGACCCTAAATTCCGAATACTCCTGGACCACCACTAATCGTCAAACCCTGACGCAGGCGCTGAAACTTCCGTGGGGCATGGGGAACCTGTTGATTTCGGGGCGAATGCGCACCGAAATTCCGGAGCGATTCCGATCCGTTGATTTCCGCTTCTGGGCTGTCGCGTTGATTCGAAACACCGGATATTTCAGACTCTCGTCGCTTTGGTTCTTAAGAATTCGCGCGCTGGATACGGCGTTTCGCAGGAGAATCGAGGCCGCTGATATAATTCAGCGCTCCTTCCGCGCAGGCGGATTCCTGGCGGGCAACATCGAACCGCGGCGGCAGTCCGACTCGTGAATGAGCCGTCAAGAAACTGGGTCTTTGTAGCGGTGCAGCGCGTCCATGTAATTGATAGAGTGGTGCGAACGGGGAGGGTCGAACTCCCATGACCTTGCGGCCGCCAGATCCTAAGTCTGGTGCGTCTGCCAATTCCGCCACGTTCGCACGGCTTGAGACAGCTTCAGCACTTAGGATAGCAACCCCCCGCTGGATCAGGCCAGAAGTCCAGCCAGCTCTTCGATTCTCGACCCGCGTGTCAAGCGCGGTGCGGGATTCCCGCAGGGACAAACGTCATGCTCGAGTGGAAGCCCTTCACAGCCCGATACCACGTGGAGACCCACGTGCGCGTCGCATTCGGTGGCCAGTAGCTTATTTTTGGGGCTAAGATATTGCTCAAAGACGGGGACCCCGAAGACCCGCCAAAAACAGTCGCGATCGGGCCGGGAGATGCCGGGAGCGCCGGCATAAGTGAAGACCACCACCGCTTGTTCGATCGGCCATCCGTCGCGCGCCAGGGTCCGGAGCTGTTCCAGAGGTCCAGCGATCGAGCCCGGCTCGAAACGCTTGGCCCGTTCGTTCCAACCCTGCGGAAAAACGCGCACTAGCCTGGTCTGGCGAAAGCCTGCCGCCAGGATTGCCGTCCGCGCAGCAGGATCGCTCGGATGGATGAAGGCTGCGCCTTGGGAGGGCCGGCGAATTCTGACGATCATGATTAAACGAAAAGGTGCCGCGATGTCTTACTTCGTCTCAGGCCAACAAGCGGACCATGTTGTCGTGGAAAACAAGACGCGCCACTTCTTCCGTGACGCCAATTTCGTAGAGAGCCTTGGATTGTGTTTCAAAAATCGAAGCGTTCCAACCCCGTGGGAAGAAGGAAGAGTCGGTTCCAAACAGCAGACGTTGCGGCCCGACGACATCCAGCGCGCGCTTGAAGACATTGCGGAGATCAAGATGGGATTCTTCGTATCGCATCCAGCTATTGCTGCTCGAAGTATCCAGGAATACGTTCGGGCATAGATCGCATAGCATGAGCGCCTCGCGGAGATAGCCCGCACCGAAGTGCGGCACTACGAAGCGAAGCTGTGGAAAATGCAGCGCGACAGCATGCAGATCGACGGGATTAGAGAACTTCATATCGAACGGCGACGGTAGCCCGAGTACCTTGCGAACACCGACGCTCAGCACGCCGCAGTGAACGAAGGCAACTGTGCGCGGCCGGGCAGCAAGCAGTTCGAGCAACGCGGTGACGCGGTCGTCCTGGATGGAATAGCGATGCATGGCCGGAAAAAAACAGAGCGCCTGGACATGGCCGCTTGCCAGCGCGGCTTCCACTTGCGCCAGGGCGGCCGGCGCCGTTGGATTCACCATCATGTATCCGTAAAAGCGTTCGGGATGGCGGTGAACCGCGGCTATCACCGATTCCCCATCGCCTGGAACACTGGCGATCAAAGCAGCTTTTTCGACTCCGCGCCGGTCAAGCTCATGCGCCCAAGCGTCGGCGAGATGCCGGGGATCCTCGGGCGGCAATTGCCAGCCAAGCAGCGGCGCCAGTCCATCCAGCGGGATGCCCTTTTGCTCGGCCAGAGAAGTGAAAAAACGGTGGGAAAAAAAGTGGACGTGAGCGTCGGCGACGCGGAGCGATCCCCAGGGCGTATCAATCATGCTGTATCAATCATGCATGCCGTATTAATCAGGAAGCCGGGTCGCCCGCTCCGGCGGCTGAAAGAGGGAAGCGCGTAATTCCGGCTCCGAGGGCCACTTGAGTGAGCCCAGCTACGTTGTTCACGCCGAGTTTTTTCATCATCGTTTTGCGATAACTGCGGACGGTTTGCAAGCCGAGATCCAGCATGACCGCGATTTCCTTGCTGGTTTTGCCTTCGGCCACCAGCCGCAGAACTTGGAGCTCGCGCGGCGACAGATCGTCGAGAGCGGAGGAAAGGGGCTTCGATTCCAGATCGCCCCGTTGAATGCGATTGAGCAGGCGGTCGGAAACTTGAGGGCTCAAATAGGAGCCGCCCTTGGCGACGGCACGCAACGCGTCAAGGAGATCGCCATCGGAAGCCTTTTTCAACACGAAGGCGCGAGCGCCGGAACGGATGGCGCTCACCACGGAATGCTCGTCGTCATACATCGACAAAATGATGATCTTGACGTCGGGGAAGTGGCGCAGGATTTCGGTGGTGGTCTCGATGCCGTTCAGCCCGGGGAGACCGATATCCATCAAAATGATGTCGGGCCGCTTCTTCTTGCAAATCTGCACGGCTTCGGTTCCGCTCTCGGCTTCTCCGAGCACCGCAAACTCATCGCTGTGGCGCAGGATCGCCTTGATCCCATCGCGCATGATCTTATGATCGTCCACCAGGAGCACTTGAAACGGCATGGCCTCTTAACTCCCACTCTGAAGCGTCACGGCCGGCAAAGGAAAGCTCGCGCGTATGGTGCTGCCCTTGCCTGGCACTCGCTCGGTTCGGAGAGTCACGTGGTTCTTGGAAGCATAATATTCCATCAACAATTGTCCCAAAGGCGCGGGGCCCGTGTCGTCCACCGGTGCGTTGTCGGAAATTTCGAGAACGTACTCACCCTGCGCGCGTTTCAGATGGATGTCGATGAGCGAGCATCCCTGAGTTGCTTTTGCAAGATCCAGAGCGCACTCGGTGATTTTGTAGAACGCTTTCGCCAGGATGGTGGGCACGCGGACGGAAGCGTCAAAGTGCAAGCGTAGTGTGCCCGGAAAAGCAGCACGGACTTTGCCCATCAGACGATCCAGCGCGAATTGCAGCCCGGCTCTTTCCACAATGGAAGGGTTGAGCTCATTGGTGATGTCGCGCAACTGTTCGATAGCCTGTTCCAAAAGTTCCTGAATCTCAGAGGCTCTGCCCTCCACGCCGGGAGCCTGATCGCGGAAGTCCATCCGCATGGCATCCAGTTGCAATCCCACGGCGCTTAGGACTTGGCTTACGTCGTCATGCAATAAACGCGAAACTCTCGACAGCACGGCTTCATGCTCGTTCAATGCGGCAAAAAGCATTTGTGCCAGAGCGGGTTGAGACGCGCTTGCCACGCTTTTATCCTTCGTCAGACGCTTATCGCTCATGATGCATGATTTCAGACGGGAACGCAACCGGAAAGAATTGTTTTATCAAGAACCTATCGGCGGCTCGGATCGCTTAATAGAGGTTACTCAACGTTACGGGAAGCGAGAAACCGCGATCGATCTCCTGCGCCGCCCTGGACGCATCCGTAAACAGGATCGCATGCAGGCCTAAGGCTTTTGCGGCCTGAACGTTGGATTCACGGTCGTCGAGGAAAAGAACCTCGGAGGGTTGCACGCCCAGCTTCACCAGGCAATCGTGATAGATTTCGAGCTCCGGCTTACAGACGCCGATGTCGCAGGAAAACGTCTGCGCGTCAAACTCGGGTAGCCAGGAACTGCGAAGCACGTAATCGCGGACCGGCACGGGCATGTTGGAAAGGATAGCGGTTCGCTGGCCCGCAGCTCGGATGTCGCGCGCCCACTGCGGCATGACGGGTGCGGGATGGGACCAACTACGGCTATCGATCTCGGTCAACCGAGCGATCTGCTCTGGCGTGAGTGTACGCGATTCAGCCAGGGTGTTCCAGTAGGCGCTGGGGTCCAGCGATCCGGCATCGTACTCGATTCGGTAGCGCCAATACAGCTCGGTGAATTGGGCGGGCGGGAGGTTGAGAATGGCCGCCATGGCCTGCGTGTCGGCGGTCGGCTGGGACTGGCACAGTACGTTGCCGTAATCGAAGATGACGACTGAAGGAGAGACTCGCACACTTACGATAGTAGCGTTGTCGCGTGAACGCTAGGTTGCGAGCCGCTAATCAGATGTAGACTTCAAATCCAGCGCGAAAACCAGGGCGGACCTTAGCTGCGCCATCAGGCCGCTTGAGAGTGCGCCGATTTTTCGTTCGAGGCGCGTAACCGGTATTGAACCTAACCCTTGCACGTTCGCGAACGAGTCACGGTCGAGAAATGGAAGCCTTGGGAGCGGGACCTCATATATGGACTAAGCCTGTGCTGGGTGGTGAGGGGCACGTACAACACAAGCGCTCGTGGCGGGTTGGGATCGTGGCGGGAAACGATTACCACCGGCCGTGTCTTAGCGGCGGGACCCAGATCCGCCAACCACACCTCACCTGGCCGGGGGCTCATCGAGTAGGTCTATGACCTGCTGTTCGGCGGCGCGTGAGCGCGAGAGATCCAAAACGTCGTGGTCGGCGAGATCGATAACTTCGGCGATACGCTCTCTGGCCTCGGCAGCCGTTTCCGGCTTCCAGGCCCGTAATCGAGCGTCCAGTTTTTCCGCTAAGGCGTCCATAGCTGCCTTCTATCTTATCCAACTCGAATGACGCCACTAGAGACTCGGACCAGGCGTTCGGTCCTGGATCTCGATCACCCCGGAGTAGACCGGCTCATCACGTTGGTCTCTGAGCGCTGCGTTGATCGGATCCTGCGAAAACTCTTGATCGGCGATCTTGGAACTCGCCGATACGTAGAACGAAAGCAATCCTGGGCGTGGCGCAATGAATTCGACTGCAATCCAGTGGGAAATGTTTTCCCTCCATCCGATCTGTCCAGCCGGACCGTAAACAAACATCTCGGCGATTGCATAACGTAGAATCACTTGGCCGGCTTTCCAGATCTCGCCCTTCTTCCCCAGCTTCACCTGAATGTCGGACCCAAGAATCCTTAGGTCATCAGGCTCCGAGGGAAACGACAGCGACACATATGCCTGCTCGGCTGCCGCGCCAAAATTCTTCGCATGTGCTGTTATCCTGATGAGCTCCCCAGTGATCGCGTTGGACGGATATTCTAAATGCGAAATTCGCACGTCCGGACGTCCGCTTGTTGAACTAGTGGGCCACCGAATTGGGAACGTGCGCAAGCAGCCCTTCACATAGTCTTTAAGCTTTACAGCCAGATCAGGCAGCTCCGATTTGGAGTAGCGTATGTATCGAATACCTTGAATGTCAAAAGGCGCTTTCGAATCCACGTGTAGGAGCAGGATCACGTTCTTCTCGAGGGCATGGGAGGCGCCCACCTCGTAGAACACGTTGGGATTGGAGCCTGTCACGTCAGCGACTAAGAACCGGGCCCGTCGAATGTAATCGAAGATGTCATCCGTGATTTGGGTTGACTGCGAAATTTGATCCGCGCGTATGCACTCGCAGCCCGCATAATCTTCCACCACGCCTTTAATTGTCTGATGGACTCCCGCGAAGCTGGTGTCAAAGGGCATGATGACGAAGCAGAGGCGCTCGTCAACCCGATGCTGATCCGGCATACCGTTCAATATTACTCTCAAGGTACCGGGCTGAGGCCGCTTCTCGTCTATGAGCAAAATGCACTATGCCGATTTGATTTCGGTCCATAGCCGATCGCGCAGGCGCTGCGTCGCCGGATCGAGCGTGATGGCCCACTCGCCGCGAGCGACAACGTCGGGGGCGGGATAGAGTGTCGGATTGTCGCGAAAGTCAGGCGGCAGAATTTTGCGGGCGCCGGCGTTGGTGGTGGTGGTGCGCGCGGCCAGCGCGTTGGCGGCGGCGATGTCGGGACGCAGCAGGAAATTGATGAATTGGTGGGCGAGATCCTGCCGTTTGCTCTCGCGCAGGATCACGCAAGCATCCGGATAGACGGCGTAGCCTTCGGCTGGATAGACGAATGCGACGTTGGGCGAAGAGTCCATGGCCTGCTGCGCCGTGGTGTTCCACATATGTGCAGCCAGTATGTCTCCGCTCACCAATTGATCGCGAGCTTCGGCATTTAGATAAGCCCGCAGCAGAGGCTTTTGTTGGATGGCCTCGGTGCTGGCGCGATCAAGCTGCGCGGGATCGGTGGCGTTCACCGAGAAGCCGAGCTTCTTGAGGCACGCGCCCATGGTGTCGAAGGGATCGTCGAGCATCGTCATGCGGCCACGCAGACGCTGGTCCCACATATCGGCCCAGGCTTTGGGCGGCGGATCGAGCTTGCGGTTGTAAGCAATGCCCGCGGCGGTAACCATGTAGGGGACGGACCAGTTCAGGTTAGGATCCCAATCGGGGTGCTGAAATCGAGGTTCGAGCTGGGATAGGTTAGGAAGCAATTCGCGATGGATGGGCGCGACCAGGCCGTTCGCGAGCAGGGGCTTCACGATGTAGCCGGTCGGAAAAACAATGTCCCAGCCGGAGTTGCCACCCATGACGCGCGCCAGCATCTCTTCGTTGCTTTCGTAAATGCCGTAGCGCACGCGAACGCCGAACTCGGATTCGAATTTGGGAACGGTGTCGGGCGCAATGTAGGCCGACCAGTTGAAGACGTTGAGGCGCGGGCGGCGATCGCGGGAGCACGCGCCTAGTCCTGCTGACAGCGTGCTGAGTAAGAAGTAGCGGCGGTTCACGTCGCGCTTCACGTTGTCCGCAGCCTCTCTGAGATCAGCACCAGCGATCCGAATCCGACGACGATCAAGGCCGAGATCGCATTGACTATTGGGTTCACGCCCCGGCGCGCGATGGCGTAAATCACCATGGGCAATGTTTCGGAATCGACACCGGCCACCAGGCTGGTAATCACGTAGTCGTCAAAAGACACGGTGAAAGCGAGTAGTGCGGCAGCGATAACGCCGGGGAGAATCGCGGGCAGTGTGACGTAACGGAAGGCCTGCCACTCGTTCGCGCCAAGGTCGAGCGCGGCTTCTTCGAGCGTGGCGTCGACAGTGCGGAGGCGCGCAATGACGACGATGACAACATAAGCGATCGAAAACGAAACGTGCGCGAGAATCACCGTGTGCATGCCGAGTTGGACCCGCAGAAAGCGAAAGATCCATTGATAGAAAGCGAGCAGTGAAATGCCGGTAACGATTTCGGGAGTGACGAGCGAAAGATAGAGCGAACCGGCAAGCGGCCGCGAATTCCGCTTCCAAAGACCGTAGGCACAGAGAGTACCGATAACGGTTGAGACCAGCGTGGCAACCACCGCGATAATCAGGCTGTTCACCGCGGACTCGGTCAATTGCGTATCGTGCAGCGCCGCCGAATACCAGCGCAGCGAGAAACCTTCCCAGACCGTAAAGCGCGATGAGTTGAAGCTGAAGAGGGAGAGGGTCAGCAGCGGCAGGTGGAGGAACAAAAACGCTCCTGCCGCGTAGATGGCGAGTGTGGGAGTGCGCTTCACAGTAAGTCCTCACCTTCGCCACGTGCGATGACAAAGAGCAGCAGCATCACGATCGCCATCAAAACGAGTGAGACGGCGGAGCCGAATGGCCAATCGCGCGCGGTGGTGAACTGGTTTTGGATCAGGTTGCCGATCATGACGGATTTGCCGCCGCCCAACAGGTCGGGCGTGAGATAGGCGCCCAGGCACGGGATGAAAACTAGAATGGCCCCGGCGCGAATGCCGGGAGCGGAGAGCGGGATGGTAACGCGCGTCAGTGTCGCCCAGGGCTTTGCGCCGAGGTCGGACGCGGCTTCGAGCAGCGTGCGGTCCAAGCGCTCGAGCGTGGCGTAGAGCGGCAGAACGGTAAATGGCAGATATCCATAGACCAGCCCGAGAATCACAGCGCCGTCGTTATAAAGCAGGGGCAGAGGAGTGTGGATCAGACCAAGCTTCTGGAGCAGTGTGTTCAGCAGGCCGGTGTCGCGCAGCAGAAACATCCAGGCGTAGGTGCGTACCAGAAAGCTGGTCCAGAAGGGAAGCATCACCAGTCCGAGATAAAAGTTCTTGTGCCGGCCCGAGCGCGAGATGAACAGCGCGAGAGGGAAGCCGAGCAGCAAACAAAGCGCAGTGGATGCGCCCGCGATCCAGAACGATCGCCACAGGATGGCGAGATAAATGGGATCGACAAGCCGTTGATAGCTTTCCACCGTCCACGGCGATGTGATGCCGCCGTAAATGCCGCGGGTGAGAAAGCTGTAGCCGAGGACGATGGCGAGTGGCGCGAGGAACAGGGTGATAATAACGGTCCAGGTTGGGGCGAGAAACCACGCGCGCAGCCGGTTCATTCGAAGCGCAACTCGTCGGCCGGTTCCCACCAGAGGTGGACTCGCTCGCCTGGCACGAAAGCTTCCCCGAGACGTGAAATCTCAACGACGGCGGGTTCGCCATCGGACAAGCGGGTATCGACGTGGACGCAATTGCCGAGGAACGTGGAATGAACAATGGTGGCGGGCCGGGAGCGGTCGCCGTTGAGCGAAGGTTCGCGCGCGATGCGCATGGCTTCGGGACGCACGCCGACACCGCCGATCCAGTTGACCGCGCCCAGGAACGAAGCAACGAATCGCGTCTGCGGCCGCAGATAGATCTCTTCGGGCGTTCCGATTTGCTCCAGGCGGCCTTGGTTCATGACGCCCAGACGGTCTGAAAGCGAGAGTGCTTCTTCCTGGTCGTGAGTGACGAACAGGAACGTGATGCCGACGCGGCGTTGGATGGCTTTCAACTCGGCGCGGACCTGTTTGCGCAGGTTGGGATCGAGCGCCGAGAGCGGCTCGTCGAGCAAGAGAACCTCGGGTTCCAGCACCAAGGACCGGGCGAGCGCGACACGCTGTCGCTCGCCGCCAGAGAGCTCGGCGGGGCGGCGGGATTCTTTGCCCGTGAGTTGCACCAGATCGAGAACGCTTCGAACGCGTTCCTGAATCTGATCGCCTGCACGGCGGCGCAGTCCGAATTCGACGTTATCGCGCACCGTGAGATGCGGGAAGAGCGCGTAGTTTTGAAAGACGGTGGTGACGTTGCGCTGATAGGGCTTCAGATGCTGGATGCTGGAACCGCTGAGGCGAATTTCGCCGGAGGTTGGTTCTTCAAATCCGGCGACGAGGCGCAAGGTTGTGGTTTTGCCACATCCGGAGGGACCGAGCAGAGAGAAGAACTCGCCGCGCGCCAGGTTCAGCGAGACGCCGTTGACGGCGTGGTGCGAGGGATAGTGCTTCGAAACGTCACGAAGCTCCAAAACAGGCTCCATCGAAATTGCATGTTACCGCATTAGAGACTAGTCGCACGCAGTCCGATATGTAGAGCAGAGCAATGGCCGGCTTCCAGATCCTTCTCGTCGAAGACAACGCGATGCATTCCAAGCTGGCAAGTTTCCTTTTGGAGGAAGCCGGCCATAGCGTCCAGATCGCCGAGAATGCAGAAAAGGCGCTGCAAGTATTGCGATCGTTCCATCCGGCTCTGATCCTGATGGATCTTGAGCTGCCAGGCAAGGATGGCGTGGAATTGACTCGTGAGCTGAGGCTCAATCCGATGCACGTCACGACGCCCATCATCGCGCTCACCGCGTACACGGATCGGTCCGATCTGGCGAGGGCTCATCAGGCGGGATGCGACGGCCATATCTCCAAGCCCATTGATACGGGGGCATTCGCACGTCAAGTGCGAAATTGCTTTCGCGGCAGTCCGGGCGGCGATACGGACGTCCGATCCGACAGCGGCAATGTGCTGGCCGAGATCCGCAACAACTTCGTGGCGGAAGGACTGGAGCAATGCGGGACAATTCTGAAGGAGCTGAAGTCGAATCCGGGCTGCGTGACGGCGTCGGTCCATAGGGTGCTGCACAGATGGGCCGGGCTGGGCGAGACTTTGGGTTTTCCCGACATTTCTCTGCAGGCGCGGCGGGTGGAAGCACTCATCACCCCTACAAGTCCGGCTTACGACGAGGTGACAAAAGGCGTTCAAACGGCGCAGCGAAGCTTTTGTGCCGCGGCGCGCAATGAACTGAAACTTCCGCGTGAGCTCATCCGGGGCCTGCTGGATGTGCGCATCGGGCTGGTGAATTTTACAGAAGAGGAAGCCAATCGGATACGCAACGTGGCCAACCGCGCGCATGTCCGGATTGTGATTGAGCGGGTGAACGGCGGAGCCATCGAAAATCAGGCCGGATACGGGGCGCTCATCATCAACGAATGTGGGCTTTCCGCTGAGGCTGCCCAGGCTCGCCCACGGTGGTCCATCCCGGCCCTACTCATTGGGTCCCGTGCGTCGCTGGAATCGCTCTGCGGGCTGCCGTCGCGCGCGAACGATTTTGTGATCGCCCCGTGGGAGGCCGAAGAAATTCTCATGCGTGTGTACCGGCTGATTGGGAAGACAACGCCGGCCCCGCCCACCGGCGACGCGCTCCACATGCAGAAAAGACGGTCTCGCGTTTTGGTTGCCGACGACGATCCGGACCTGGCGTCGCTGGTCGGCGAGGCCTTGCGGCAATTCGGAATGGACTGCGATGTCGCCCCTAGCGGGCAAGAAGCGTTGGACAGCGTTCGGCGTCATGCGCCGGACGCGATCATCCTGGATGTCAATATGCTTGATTTAAACGGCTTCGAGGTTCTGAAGAAGCTCCGGCATAATCTGGCCACCAAGGCAATCCCTGTCCTGCTGCTCACTGCACGGACCCAAGAGAGTGACATCGCCCGCGGATTTGGCTCCGGAGCGGACGATTATGTGATCAAGCCATTCCATCCACCGGACCTGGCTAAGCGCGTAGAGAAGGCAATTTCCGCGTCCCGCAAGCCCCGCCTTTATTAGCACTGGCCGGTGCTACGATCAGCCGTGGCCGTTTTCGGAAACTTGTCTGTGCCGCAAAGGGTCGGCTTGTCGCTTGCCGCGACTGATTATGTGCTGGCAGGCACATTGCATTTCATCCAGCCGGAGGCGTACCTGAGAATCATGCCTACCTATATTCCGGCCCATTTGTTCATGGTTCGCGCCAGCGGCATCTGCGAAATCCTGGGAGGCGCCGGGCTGCTAGTCCCGCAAACGCGCAGGGCCGCAGCGTGGGGCCTGGTCGCACTGCTCATCGCGGTGTTTCCGGCCAACATTTATATGGCAACGAATCCAATAGAGGCAGGTGCGGCCTCCATCGCGCCGGCACTGCGCTGGGGACGGCGCTGCTGATCTGGTGGGTGCTGTGGTGTACGAAGGGGCGCTCAGAGAGCGCCCTGGCCCCAGTTACTTGCCGGCGTTGAAGCGCTTCTCGATCTCCGGCCAGTTCACCACGCTCCACCACGCGGCGATATATTCCGGGCGGCGGTTCTGATACTTGAGATAGTAGGCGTGCTCCCAGACGTCCAGGCCCATCACCGGAAAATGGCCTTCCATCACGGGGCTATCTTGATTGGCAGTGGAAATAATCTCGACGCCCTTGCTGTTCTTGACCAGCCAGGCCCAGCCGGAGCCGAACCGACCGGTGGCCGCCGCGCCGAACTTTTCCTTGAAAGTATCGAAGCTGCCGAAGGCCGAGTTGATGGCTGCCGCGACGTGGCCGGATGGGCTGCCGCCAGCACTGGGCGCGAGGATCTGCCAAAACATCGAATGGTTGATATGGCCGCCTCCGTTGTTGCGCACTGCGGTCCGAATGTTTTCGGGCACAATGGCGCAATTGTTCGCAAGCAACTCCTCAACGGTTTTGTTCTGCAGGTTGGGCGCGGATTCCAGCGCCTTATTCAGATTGTTGACGTAAGCGCCATGATGCTTGTCGTGATGAATCTCCATGGTCTGCTTGTCAATATAAGGCTCCAGCGCGTCAAACGCGTAAGGCAGCGGGGGAAGGGTAAATGCCACAGTAATTCTCCTCTCGATTTTTCAATTTGAGCCGGCGAAGCCGCCAGCCTTTTCAAAAGCGTCCGCCAGGCGGAACATACCTGTTTCGTCGAAGTGCCTGGTGAGTATCTGCATCCCGACGGGCAGGCCTTCGGATGTCTTGCCGCAGGGCACACTCATGCAGGGAATGCCGGCCAGATCGCCGGTGATGGTGTAGATATCGGATAAATACATTTCAAGCGGGTCGTCGATCTTCTCGCCTATTTTGAAGGCGGGCGAAGGCGAGACAGGCGCGACGATGGCGTCCACTTCGGTGAAGGCTCTTCGAAAATCCTCGGCGATCAGCGCGCGCACCTTTTGCGCCTTCAAATAATATGCGTCGTAGTAGCCGCGGCTCAACACGTAGGTGCCGAGCATGATCCTGCGTTTGCACTCCGCGCCGAAGCCCTCGCCACGCGTGCCACGATACATGCCGCTGAGCGTTTCTTCGTTCGCGCGAGTGGTATAGCGCACGCCGTCGTAACGCGCCAGGTTCGAGCTGGCTTCGGCGGTAGCGATGATGTAGTAGCAAGGTACGGCGTATTTCGTGGCAGGAAGGCTGATGTCGCGCACTTCACAGCCGAGTTTTTTCAGCACTTCGATGGCTCGATAGATGCGGTCGCCCGATTCACTCGCCAGTCCTTGGAAATATTCGCGCGGCAGACCGATCCTGGTGCCTGCGACCTCGCCATCCAGCTGCTTGACGAAATTTGGCACAGGAGCGAAGGCGGACGTTGCATCGCGATCGTCGCGGCCGGCCATGGTCTCAAGTAAAAGGGCTGCATCCCGAACCGTGCGGCCGAAAGGCCCGATGTGATCGAGCGAACTGGCGAAGGCGACTAAGCCGTAGCGCGAGACTCGGCCGTAGGTGGGCGTCACTCCGACCACGCCGCAAAAAGATGCAGGCTGGCGAACTGAACCGCCCGTGTCCGACCCAAGAGCCACGACGGCCGTTCCCTGGGCCACTGCGGCAGCCGAGCCGCCGCTCGAACCGCCCGGCACGCGATCGAGCGCCACCGGATTGCGGACCGGTCCGAATGCGGAGTTTTCGTTCGAAGAGCCCATCGCGAATTCGTCGCAATTCGTTTTTCCGAGGATGACTGCGCCCGCTTGTTCCAAGCGCACGACAGCCGTGGCGTCGTACGGCGGGATGTAATGTTCGAGCAATCGCGAGCCGCAGGTGGTGCGAACGCCTTTAGTGACGATTACGTCCTTCACCGCGAGCGGGACCCCGGCCAGAGGTCCGGCATTTTCACCGGAGGCCAGCTTCTGGTCCACACGTTCGGCCGCGGCCAGCGCGCGTTCCGGACTGAAGTGAAGATAGGCGTTGGTCTTCGGATTTTCGGCCTGTGCGAATTGAAGCGCGGACTGGGCCAGTTCGACGGCGCTGAACTGACGCGCAGCAAGTCCGGCTTGCACCTGCTCGATTGTGAGGGAGGCGATAGAAGGAGCGCTCACCTTTCGATCACCTTGGGAACTTTGTAATATCCTGCTCCCGCCAGTGGCGCGTTGGCAAGAGCGGCCTCATTGCCGAGCGGCGGAATGGGCTGGTCCGCGCGCAGCGTGGCGGTCTCTTCGCTTTGATAGAGCACCTGGGCCATTGGCTCGACGGTGGAGGTGTCCAGTTCGTTGAGCGCGTCCATATGCGTAAGGATTTCGTCCAAATCTTTCACCAGACGCGCAATCTCCGGCTCGGTCAGCTTCAGATTCGCCAGATCGGCGACAGAGCGAACCTCAGACTCGGTGATCTTCACGCGGTTGCCTTCTTGGTAGCTCTGGTGCGCGCCTGCTTATATAGGATGCGCATGACGGGATCTTCGATACTATCGGCGTCGTCGGTCGAGACGGTCTCACCGTGACTTTGCGCCGACTGCGGCGGACGGCGGGGTACGGCTGTGGCAATGCGAAATTCCAGATCGGTGACGATGCCACTTCCCACAACCTCGGTAAGTTTGGCAAGGATGTCGAAGCGCAAGTGAAAGAGCTGCTTCTGCCAGATTGCATCTTCGGCTTCCACCACCAAAGAGCCTCGCACCAACGCTTTTGGGCAGGCGTGCGTGGCGATGCGTTTGCCAACCGCAGCCGGCCAAGCGGCAAATGCCAGCTCGACGGGTGAGATTGCAGCGGAAAGTTTGAGTTTGGCGAGGGTCTTACCGGCTCGTTCCATTCGGACCGAACTCAATTTTAGCATTCATCCGGCGCAGATTCCCTGCTTGGTGACGCAGGCCAGCGAATTTTTCAGCTGAGTTTATTCAAACGCTGCATGGTTCGAATGGTGAAGAACAGGCCGCCCGCCAGGATTCCGGTGGCGAATAAAAGCATCGCCCGCTGGCCCCAGCTTAGGCTTGCGAGGAGGCTGAAGATGAAAATGGTGTTGATGGCGAGCGTAGCCGACATGATGCAGATCCAGATGTAGGGCATGCGAACGGGTCTCCTGCTTTCACTGACGCGTGCCGATAGAGGGACAAAGTAACAAACCGGTAAAAACTCTGTGCACCCGCCGGTGTGTTACCAATCGAACATGGCAGCAGATCGCATCGTCGTGGTTGGCGCTGGAATCATCGGAGCATCCATTGCTTATCACTTGGTGAAGCGCGGCGCGAGCGTCGTCATCGTGGAAGCTGTTCGGCCGGGTGGTGGGGCGACGGAGAAATCGTTCGGATGGATCAACGCGACGTTCTCCAAACGTCCGCGCGCGTACTTCGATTTGAACCAATTGGGTGTGGCCGGCTGGCGCCGGCTGCAGACCGAGCTGGGCGGCGAGTTAAAAGTGCAGTGGGGCGGGAGCGTGGCGTGGTCGGGCGCGGACCGGACGGCCGAGGAGTTGCGGGAAAACGTGCGAAAGCACCAGGAGTGGGGCTACGCGACGCATCTGATCGATGAAGACGAGTTCCGGCGCTTGTTGCCGAACGTGACACCCGGAGACTTCGGCGCGGCGTGCCATTGCGAGTTCGAGGGCGCCGTGGATCCGATGGACGCTTTGAAGGCGCTGTTGCGCCAAGTGCGCGAGTTGGGCGGCGAAGTGCGATATCCCTTCGAGGCGGACGGGTTGAAGCTGGAGGGCGGCCGCGTGACGGCGATCCGCGCGGGCGAGAGTTCGCTGGACGCGAGCATTATTGTGCTGGCATCCGGTGTGGCAACCGAGCGGCTGGCGAAGATGGCGGAAGTCAGCATCCCCATGAAGGAATCGCAGGGTGTACTGGTACACACGCGGCCGCAGCCGAAGCTGATCGATCGCGTGGTGCTGGCGCCAGGCGTGCATTGCAAGCAGAAGCTGGACGGACGAGTGCTGGTGGGTGGTCAAATTGTGGCGGGCGTGGGGACGTCCAATAGCGAAGCGCCCAAACCGGGAGAGAACGGCCAGCGGATTCTGCGGGAGGCGGCGGGCGTGCTGCCGGGGATCCGTGGCGTGGCGGTGGAACGAGTAACCGTCGGGTATCGGGTGATGCCGGCGGATGAATATCCTGTGGTTGGATTTACGGATCGATGCCCCAATCTGTATGTAGCGGCCATGCACAGCGGCGTAACTCTGGCGCCATTGATCGGACAATTGGCGGCGCTGGAGATACTGGACGGCGCGCGAGTCAACCTTCTGGATCCTTACAGACCGTCTCGCTTTACCGACTAATTCGCAACCGGCAGCAGCGTCGGATTGGCGGCTACGCCATTTTGCGTCACGTCCACTTCCAGTGCGCCCGAAGACACGCTGGTGGGCACCTGGAAATTGATCTGGTAAAGACCTACAAAACCGGGCGTGAGTCCGGCGAAGGCGACGTTCGCGGGCTGCGAACCCACCGTGACGGTCGGTTGATTGGTGACGCTAGCGAGGGGCGACGAGGGAGCTTGTACTCCGGAGGCGACGCCGGGATTTGTGGCGCCCATTCCAACCAGGTACATCACCAGATACTCGCCGGGCTTGGCCGGATTGGAACTTGACACCAGCGAGAAGTCGGCGCCGTGCTGCGCGATGATGTGCGCGCCGTTCTGCACGCTGGGAGGCGTCGGGCCATCGTTGGCGGACAATACACCGGGCGCGGCGGGAACGATGTCGAGCATCACCGGCTGCGTCAGCGCATTGTTGACGCTGAGAACGATGGGAACTTGTTGGGAGGCGGTAACTTCGTTGGGGATCTGAATATCGATTTGACCGCTGCTCAAAGAATACAGGGGAGCTTGCGTGGAGCCCACCAGAGCGAATGTATTTTGGAAAGTGGTGGGCAGGGGAAGCACGCCGGTGGAGACGGCGGAAGAAGCCAGACCGGACCCATAGACTTGCGCAATAGTTCCAGGCGCCAGTGGCGCGCCCACCACCGGGTTGAGATTGTTGAGCGTGCCGCCGGGAGCGAGCGTGGGCGGAGGCGTCAAATTCGGCGTGACTCCACCGTAGAGTTGCACCGGGCCGGATTGTAGAGTGCCGGCCATGGCGGTAAGAGTGACCACCATATTGTTGCCGTTGGCTGCGCCGGGCTGCCAGATGGCGGAATAGTTGCCAAGCGAGTCGCCAACTAAATTGAGCGGTGCGTCGCCGTTGGAGAGACTGGCGATGACGTTGCCGTTGGTGACGGGCGCTCCGCAATTGTCGTTGATCTGGACAACCAAAGGAGCGGGCCATCCAGCCGGGACCACGAAATTGTTGGCCAGGCCAGTTTCGGTAATCGCCAGTTGGCTGGGAGTACAACCGGTCGCCTTCGGTTTAAAGCTGGACGTCGCGCTCGAAGAAGCGGCATTCTGTACGACGAACGTGACGCTGACCGATTGCAGCAATGCCCCGATAGAAACGCTCACGTCGCCTGTGTAGACACCTGCCGCAAGACCCGTGGGGTCCACCGATATCGCGATGGAGCCGGCGGTCTGTCCGCTGGCCGAGCCCGAAGTGGGCGTAACACTGAGCCAGGTGCCGGTCCCGAACGTCGAGGCAGCCGCATTAAACGTCAGCGCCGAAGTGCTGCTGGCGTTGATCTGGACTTGCTGCGGAGCCGGAGCGGTTCCGCCGGCGGACGTCGTAAAGAACAGACCTGTGGGAACAAGATCGGGCGCCAGAGCCGCGGTGCTCGGTTGTAGATTCAGAACGGCCGTAACATACTGGGGTGAATTCAGAGAATTGGAATCGGCGATCTTAACAATCGCGTAGTAAGGGCCAGGCGTAAGTTGAGTGGCGTTGGGGGCCAGCGCCAGCGAGAGAACACCGGGAGCGGCGCCTGTTGCGGTTCCGCTGGTGGAGACTAAGGTCAGCCAGTTGGAGCCGCTGATCAACGTGGCGGTCCAATTCACGGTAGAACTTGGATCGCCTCGATTGAGCACTTCGATGCTTCGCGTCTCTGTGGATCCGCCGCCTTGGATGGCCTGGAACAAGACACCAGTGGAGTTCAGGGCGAGGATGGGCCCGCTCGATGCGATAAATAGCGAAACAGGTATCTGGGTGGTGCCGGACGAAGAGGAAACCTGGATGGTGTCATGATAGGCGCCCACCTGCAGCCCGTTGGTGTTCACTAAGACTTCCAGGAGCACCGGAGCGTTCGGGCTGGACGGGCTGGAAGTGGTGGTGACGCTGGAGATCAAAGAGCTGCTGCCCACCACCGAGGTGTTGAAAGGAAGCGATCCCGTGTTGGATACCAGCAGGTTCTGTGTCAGGTTCCCAGGAGTGGATGAGAGCGCGGCAAAATTCAGCATGACCGGGGCGACGGTCAATTGCAGGGGCGTGCTTGTAACGTTGAGCGTGACCGCGACATCGGTAGGAACGCCGATCGGATCTAGAACTTGAATGCGTGCGGTATAAGTTCCCGCGGCCAGCGTGCTTTGATTGACGCTCACTACCAGACCGGCCGGCACCGATCCACTGGCTGGATTCACGGTGATCCAGGAAGGCGCCGCCGTACCGCTCTGACCACCATCAATGACTGTGGTGAACGTCACTGGCGGCGTCGCGCCGACGGCGGGCACTAAGGTGATGGCTTGCGGGAGCGGAGGATTGCCGTTGAGATTTGCATTGAACGTCAGACTTGAAGGCGTTACTTGAATTTGCGAAGCTACCGTCACAAAGGTGACCTGGAACGGGGACACGGTTTGAGCGCCCAGACTGTCGGTGACGCCAATGTTGAATGAGTACGTTCCCGTTTTGGCGGGAGTCCCATACAAGACGCCGGCCGTGGGGTTGATGTTGACAATGCCCGGTGGCTGCGCGTTCATCGAAAAACTGTAGGGCGGCGTGCCACCGGTAGCGGTAATCTGTTGCGAATAGGCAACGCTCACGATGCCGTTCGGCAACGGCGACGTCGTGCTGATGCTGGGTGGGGGCACGATTGTGACGCTGTACTGAGCCTGTGTTTGATTCTGGTTCGGGTCGGTGGCCGTGACTACAATGTTGAAGGTTCCCGCAAGCGTGGGCGTGCCGCCGAAGACCCCCGTGCTGCTGACGGAGAGACCCGAGGGGTACTGGCCAGAGATGTTCAGCGCGGACGCTGAAAAAGTAAAGGGTCCTGGACAACCTGAAGCAGTGAATTGGAGCGCAGTGTAAGCGATTCCTACTTCACCCGCGGGGAGCGGTGAGGAAGGGGCGATGGTAGTAGCTGTGCAGGCCGTGATCGTGATCGTAAACTTCGAGACATGGCTCAGATTTTTCTGGGTGATGGGGTTCTCAGCGTACACGGAGAACGAAATCGTACCCGTTGCGGTCGGAGTCCCAGTAATCGTCCCATCCGAGTTGAAGGACAGTCCTTCGTAAAGAAGACTCACGACAGTGCCATTCTTTACGTCAGTAGCAGAAAGAGGGCAGTCCATTTGCCCGCCCACGGTATAGCACCACGCGTACGTCCCGCTGCCGCCTGTGGCTGTTAGCTGAACTGTACTTCCATCCGCATTCGAGTACGGCCCGCCGACGGTGCCGGTCGGCAACGACGTTGTCGTGATAGTTATTGGTGTTCCCCACAGATGATTTCCAGTCACCAAGAACAGGACGAGCAAGCTGAATATGAGGCAGAGTGGGGATTTGGATCGTTGGAACCGCAGGCTATTTTTGTACGTCTTCTTACACAGAGAAGCGTGAGTCATTTACCTTCTCCTCCTCTGATTCTGGCGCGGTGCAGTAGAGACAGACCGCGCCACTTTGTCACTAAACCCTAATCCTGCTGATAGTTCCAAAATGTTTTCAAAGGATCGCTTGATGATCATTTTGGACGCGGTATGCTTGGCGATCGTTCCGGCCACCCACCTGCACCCTCTGTATTTTACTGGAGCTTTATGACAAGGGAATGCACAGCAGTACTAGGCCGGATCAAACCCATAGTACTTGTGTAGCCGAGTCCGCTTGTAGTATCAGTTCGATACGGGCAACAAGGTCGGGTTAGCGGCCACGCCATTTTGCGAGACATCAACTTCCAGTTCACCGGCAGTCGCATTGGTCGGGACCTGGAAGTTGATCTGATAGAGGCCGACGAAAGCTGGTGTGAGTCCGGCGAATGCGACGGTGGCGGGCTGCGAACCCACCGTGACGGTAGGTTGGTTGACGACCGGCGAAAGCGGAGACGAAGGTGTCGCCGCGCCGGAACGGACGCTGGGATTCGTTGCGCCCATTCCCACCAGATACATCACCAGATACTCGCCGGGTTTCGCGGGATTGGAGCTTGAGACCAGAGAGAAATCAGCCGAGTGCTGGGCGATCATGTGGGCGCCGTTCTGGACGTCGGGAGGTGTGGGACCATCATCGGCGGATAATACACCAGGAGTGGCGGGAACGATACTGAGCATCACCGGCAGCGTGAGCGCGTTGTTGACGCTGAGAACGATGGGAACTTGTTGAGAGGCGATAACTTCATTGGGGATCTGAATATCGATCTGGCCGTTGCTCAAAGAATAAAGGGGAGCTTGTGCGGACCCGACCAGAGCGAATGTGTTTTGGAAAGTGGTGGGCAGGGGAACCACGCCGGTGGAGACGGCGGAAGAAGCCAGACCGGAGCCATAGACTTGCGCGATAGTTCCAGGCGACAGTGGTGCGCCGACCACCGGGTTGAGATTGTTCAGCGTGCCGCCCGGGGCGAGCGTCGGTGGCGGCGTTTGGTTCGGCGCGATTCCACCGTAGAGTTTGGCGATGGCTGGTTGCAAAGTGCCGGCGGTGGCGTTCAGCGTGACAACCATGTTGGCGTTGACCGTTCCTGGCTGCCACGTGGTGGAATAATTCCCGAGCGAATCGCCAACTAAATTGAGCGGTGCGTCGCCGTTGGAGAAGCTGGCAACCACGTTGCCGTTGGTGACGGGCGCCGCACAATCGTCGTTGAGCTGGACAATCAACGTCGCTGGCCATCCGGCAGGGACTGCAAAGTTGTTGGCGAGGCCGGTTTCGGTGATTGCCAGTTTGCTGGCGGCGCAACCGGCCGCTTCCGGCCGGAAGCGAGAGCTGGCGTTCACCGTACCGTTGTTCTGTACAACGAATGTGACGTTCACGGATTGGAGCAGTGCGCCAATGGAGACGTTGATGTTGCCCGAGTAGATGCCCGCACCCAGGCCTGTGGGATTCACCGACACCGCAACAGAGCCGGAGGCTTGTCCGCTGGCAGAGCCCGAAGCGGGAGTTACGTTGAGCCAGGTGCCGGTACCGAACGTCGAGGCCGTGGCATCGAATGTTACCGGCGCTGAGCTGCTGGTGTTGATCTGGACTTGCTGCGCGGTGGGCGCGGTTCCGCCGGACGGGGCCGTGAAGAACAGGCCGACGGGAGCGAGATCGGGCGCCGGAGCCACGGTGCTCGGCTGCAGATTCAGGACTGCCGTAACGTACTGGGGCGAGTTCAATGAATTAGAATCGGTAATCTTGACGATCGCGTAGTAGGGACCAGGTGCTAGCGACTTGTCGTTTGGAGCAAGCGTCAGCGTGAGAGCGCCCGGTGCGGTGCTAGTAGCCGATCCATTAGAGGAAATTAAGCTCAGCCAGCTAGATCCGCTCATCAACGTTGCGTTCCAATTCACAGTAGAACTGGGATCGCCGAGATTGAGAATCTTGACGATTCGCGTGGCTGTGGATCCGCCGCCTTGGATCGCTTGGAACAACACACCCGTGGTGTTGACCGCAAGAATGGGCCCGCTGGCTGCGACAAACAACGAGACAGGAACCTGAACATTTCCGGCCGACGACGAGACGAGGATCGCGTCGTGATAGGCGCCCACCGGCAGTCCATTGGTGTTCACTTGAACTTGAACAAAGACGGGTGCATTGCGCGCAGTGGTATTGGAGCCGGCGGTCACGCTGGAGATCCAGGAGCTGTTGTTGACCACCGAAGTCGTGAAGCCGAGCGATGCGGTTCCGCTATTTGAAATGACGAGCTCTTGGATGAGGTTCCCGGGGGTCGCCGAGCGGGCGCCAAAATTCAAGATGGCCGGCGCTACCGTCAGCTGCTGGGGCGCGCTCGTGACATTGAGTGTGACCGAAACGTCGGTGGCGAGTCCATTGCCATCGAAAACCTGAATGCGAGCCGCATAGGTTCCCGCTGACATCGAACCTTGATCGACGCTCACGACCAGTCCGGCAGGAACGCCACCGCTGGTGGGAGTGACGGTGATCCAGGATGGCTGTGCGGTGCCGCTCTGCCCGTTATCGACAACCAGGTGGTAGTTCACCGGAGAGGTGGCTCCGTTGGCAGGCAGCAAGGCGATTGCTTCCGTGGGTGGAGGATTACCATTCACATTTGAATTAAAAGTCAAACTCAGAGGCGAGACCTGAATTTGGGAAATCGCTGTCGCGAAGGTCACCTTGAATGGTGACACGGTCTGGCCGCCTAGACTGTCGGTTACGCCAATGTTGAAGTTGTAGGTTCCAGCTGTGGGCGGAGTACCAGTGAGCACGCCGCTCCGCGTGATCGTGATCCCGGGCGGATTGGCGTTCATGGAAAAGGTATAGGGAGGGACGCCGCCAGTAGCCGCGATTTGTTGAGAGTAAAGGACGCCAACAGGACCGTTGGGTAGCGGAGATGCAGTAGTAATCGTAGGTAGCGGCTCGATGGTAATGCTGTATTGAAATTGTGTTTGTTGCTGGTTTTGGTCAGTCAGAAGGATATAAAAGCTGAACGTGCCTGTGCTGGTGGGTGTTCCTTTGAACGCACCATTGCCGGTAAGATTCAGACCGGGAGGTAAAACCGGGTTGAAGGGGTCTAGGGGTTGTTCCGAATAGCTATAAGTCGCGCCGAGACAACCGGAAACAGTGAATTGTTGAGAATATGCAGTGTTGATGTCTGCGGGTGGGAGTGGAGAAGCCGGCGCGAGCGCGGGCGCGCAGGTGGGCGCGACGACGATCGTGTAGCTCTGAGTGTCCGTGGTAGGTGCGGACTCATTGTACGTCGCCGCAACCTGGAAGGAATAGTTGCCAGCCAAGGTCGGCGTTCCGGTGATGCTCGTGGTTGTCGCCATCGTGCTGGTGTCCAGCGTCAGCCCGGGCGGCAGGGCTCCTTGGGAGAGGCTCCATTGGACCGGCGCTACCCCAAATTGCTCGGTCTCCGTCAGCTGCACCGAATACGCGGCCCCAACGCTCGCGTTCGGCACGGAGGTCGGCGAGATCTGCGCGAAAAGGGCGCCTGAGACGGCAAGAAACAACGAGGCAGCGATTCCAAGGTAGCGGGTCTTGTCCATTATTTATCTCTTGAGGCCTTTATTCTACTGCGGCTTCCGCCAGCTTTTCAAAGAATTTCTTGATGATCATTTTGGACGTGGTGTCAAGCAGCCGCTGACCGACGCTGGCGATGGTTCCACCCACCTGCACGTCGCCTTCGTATTTTACTTCGGTCTGCGTTTCCCCAGACTCGGGGGAACCGCTTAGATGCAGCAATCCTTCGCCTTTGAGAAATCCAATCTTGCCGGTGCCTTCGACCAGCAGTCGAAAGTTTTCAGGCGGATTCTGATCCGTCAAACGCACCTTACCGGTGAAGAGGCCGCCGATGCTGGCGATGGCCATCTTCATCTTCATTTCGTATTCGTCCTCGGCCACTTTGTCGAGATGATCGGTTCCCGGCATGCACCTGGCGAGGACCGCCGGATCTTGCAGCAACTGGTAGGTTCGTTCGCGAGTGGCCGGGACGATATAAGAACCGCTGATCTTCAAGCCGTCCTCGAGCTTGCCACCGCCAGCGCCCGCATGGTGTAAATCCTGGCCAAGTGCTTGCGGTAGGACTCCGATGCATGGAGATCGGAATTAGCTTCCACGCCCTCGGCCACCTGAGCGGCTGCCTTCTGTATATCGGCGGGCGCGCCGGTCGTTCCTTCGAGCGCTTGCTCCACGTTGGTGGCCCGGTAGGGCTTGCCCGCAAGTCCGGTGACGCCGACGCGGGCGAAGGTGATCTTGCCCGCGGACTGGCGAAGGCGGGCGGCGATGCCGACAATCGCGAATCCGGAAGCGGGCTGGAGCACTTTCTGGTAGCTGGTGCCAGTGGATTGATCTTCCACCGGTACGATCACTTCGCGGATTAACTCGCCGGGCTCGAGCGCGGTGGTGAAAGTATCGACGAAGAAATCGGCAATCGGGATTTTGCGCTCGGACTTAACACTGACCAAAACGACACGAGCTTCGAGCGCCAGTAGAGACGCCGGATAGTCGGCCGCCGGGTCTGCATGAGCGACGCTTCCGCCGATGGTGCCGCGGTTGCGCACCTGGATGTCGCCGATATGGTCGGCCGTTTCGGCCAGGAGCGGACAACTGGCGCGAAGCAGAGAGGAGCTTTGAACTTCGTAGTGCGTGGTGGTGGCGCCGATGCGAATCAGGTTGTTGTCGCGCCGGATGTAGTTCAAGTCCGCGATGCGGCCGAGGTCGACTATCTGCTCAGGCGTTGCCAGGCGCAGCTTCATCAGTGGGATCAAGCTCATGCCACCAGCGAGCGGCTTGGCCTCGCCATTCCCCAGAAGCTGCAGGGCTTCGCGCAAGTTGGACGGTGCGGAGTATTCGAAATTCTGCGCAATCATGCGCGGCCTCCTGCTGCCTGGATCAGGTTCCAGATTTTTTCCGGTGTCATCGGCATATCGATATGCCGCACGCCCAGTGGGCTGAGCGCGTCTACCACTGAATTCACCATGGCCGGCGAGCAGCCGATGGTCCCGGCCTCCCCTACTCCCTTCACGCCTAGCGGATTCACGGGCGACGGCGTGATGGTATGGCTGGTCTCAATCCAGGGAATGTAGCTGGCTTTGGGAAGCGCGTAGTCCATCATCTCGCCGGTAATGAGCTGGCCGCTGTCATCGTAGACGGCCTGTTCCCACAAGGCTTGGCCCAGACCTTGGACCACGCCGCCGTGGACCTGGCCTTCGACGATCAGCGGATTCAGGATATTGCCGCAATCATCCACCGCGACGTAGCGCTTAATGGCGATGTCGCCGGTCTCCCGGTCTACTTCGGTGATGACAATGTGGGCGCCGAAGGGAAACGTGAAGTTGGGCGGCTCCCAGAAATAGGTGGCCACCAGGCCGGGCTCGGTGTTGGGAGGCAGCTTCATGGCGCGATAGGATGCCGCCGCGATTTGCGCGAGCGGTACGGATTTGCCGGTTTTGTTGTCGGTGCAGACCCCGTTGGCGAAGGTGACGTCGTCGCTATCGAGCAGCAACGCGCCGTATTTCTTGATTTTTTCCTTCAGCTCCTGGATGGCGAAGTACATGGCGGTTCCGCCAATGGCCGTGCCGCGGCTGCCGAAGGTTCCGATGCCGTATTGCACGATGGCGGTGTCGCCATGCACCACCAGTACGTCGTCGATGCCAACGCCCAGTTCGTCGCCGGCAATCTGCGCGAAGGTGGTCTCTTCGCCCTGGCCGTGAGGCGAGCAGCCGGTCATCACAGTGACCTTGCCCGAAGGCTCGATCTTCACTGTCGCGCTTTCCCAACCACCGGCGGGAGTGGCGGGAGACGGGCCGATGGCGCAGATCTCGCCGTAAGTAGAGAGACCGATGCCCATCAGCCGCCCGTCAGCGCGAGCTTGCTTCTGTTCCTCGCGCAGCTTCTTGTAGCCGACGGTTTCGAGCGCTTTATCGAGTGGCGCGGCGTAATTGCCGCTGTCGTACATCAGGCCGGTAGCAGTGTGAAAGGGGAACGCATCGTTGGCGATGAAGTTCTTCTTGCGGATTTCGACCGGGTCCATCTTCAGCTCGGCCGCCAGCACGTCCATCATCCGTTCGATGCCGTGAGTTGCTTCTGGCCGGCCGGCGCCGCGATAGGCATCGGTGGGCACGGCGTTGGTGAAGACTCCCACAATATCGGCGCGAATGTTCTGGCACTTGTACAGGCCGGGCATCATCAGCACCGAAAGGGTGGGGATGACGGGAGTCAGCAACTGATGATAAGCGCCAAGGTCCTGGATCAGCTTCAGTTTGATCCCGAGGAGGGTACCATCTTTCTTTGCGGCAACCTCGTAGTAATCCACGTGGCCGCGGCCATGAATGGTGCTGGTGAAGTTTTCGCGCCGGCTCTCGATCCATTTCACCGGCTTGCCGATCTTCATCGCCACGAAACCCATCAGAGCCTCTTCGGCGTAGACGTTCAGCTTGCTGCCGAATCCACCGCCGACTTCGGGCGTAATGACGCGCAGGCGGTTCTCTTCGAGACCCAGCATTTGCGCCACCAGGGTCCGCACCAGGTGTGGCACTTGCGTGGAGGTGTGTAGCGTCAGGGCGCGATCGCCGGCCAGCCATTGCGCTACTACGCCGCGAGTTTCCATGGCTGCGGGAATCAAGCGCTGGCTGGTGATGCGCTGCTTGACGATCACCTCGGCTTCGGCGAATGCTTTATCGATGTCGCCGCCGTCCTGGTGATAGTTGAAAGCCGTGTTGTCGGGCCATTCGGGATGCACCGCGGGCGCGCCGGGCGCAAGCGCCTTCTCGGGATCGCTCACCGCGGGCAGGGGTTCGTAATCGACTTCAATGGCCTCGGCGGCGTCGCGCGCGATATAGCGATCGGAGGCTACCACCACCGCGACCGGGTGCCCAACGAAATAGACGCGATCGATCGCGAGTATATGATGATGCGGAACGCGCAGCCCGGGCAGGGAAGCGCCGCACGGCACCGGTCCCACCTTTTCGGTGTCTTTCCCGGTAAAGATGGCCGCCACGCCGGGAAATTCGAGAGCGGGTTTGATATTGATGGATTTGATCTTGGCTGCGCCGTGGGGGCTGCGCACGATGCAGGCGTGTTGCAAACCCGGCATCTGGATGTCGTCGACGTAGGTGGCGGTCCCGGTGATGAGGCGGGGATCTTCGCGGCGGCGGATGCGCTTGCCAACCAGAGTTTCGGTTTTCGTTGTGGTGGTTGCCATGATTTTATGCCTTAGCCGCCAGTGATCGGACGGCGTTTACGATGTGCTGGTAGCCGGTGCAGCGGCAAATATTGCCATGGAATCCTTCTCGGATCTCAGCGTCGCTGGGGCTGGGATTGCGCTCGAGGATTTGCTTGGCGGTCATGATCATTCCGGGCGTACAAAATCCGCACTGGAGGCCATGCTCGTTCCAGAAGGCTTCCTGCATGGGGTCCAGCTTGTCGCCCGAGGCCAGTCCTTCAATAGTGAGCACCTTGCTACCGTCGGCCTGGACGGCGAACATGGTGCAGCTCTTGATGGCTTTGCCATCGACGTGTACGGTGCAAGCGCCGCATAACGACGTCTCGCATCCGATGTGCGGGCCCGTCAAACCGGCCACTTCGCGCAGGTAGTGGATGAGCAGCAGGCGCGGCTCGACGGTGTCGGTGCGCTTGGTTCCATTGATGGTGAGAGAGATGGATCGAGTCATGGTGGAAGCTCCAGCGGATATGACGATAACACAAGGGGATGGGGGGCGGGAAGGAGATGGATGCTCGTAAAGCAGGAGCGAACCTCAAGAAGCGTATCGCGTGGGGTTCGATGGTGCGGCAACATTGTTCTTCCCGGATGCGGACCATCGCAGCGGAGGGGTAAATCACGCGTAGCCCTGCTCAGCGCCGCAGAACAGGCCTCCGTGGCCCAACTTCGATGACGTGCATTCTGTTTTGAGACTGAGTTTTTGAGACTCTGAAAGGGCTGATTTCCTTGGCGTCGCCGAGCGTCCCAAAGCTTACCGATGCTGTTGAAAAACTCTTCTGGGATGGCCCGGCTGTTCCGTTGGGGGACAGGAAATGTCCACTCCGCGACCAGCGATTGCTTATAGCGCTTCTAATCGCGTCATTTTTCGATGGCCATGCGTGAGCGGCGTTTTTCAACGACATCTACCGGTTTTGAGACAGGTTCAGACATGGCAAGGTTGCGATATCATCAGCTTCTATAAACCAATGCTGCAAGTCGCACTACGGTTAATCAGAGCACACGTCCGAACCGTTACTGTCGCGGGGTCTGTGAATAGCTGTGATGTTGAAGAAATCCGGACAGGGCTCCGGCCGGGAACAACCGCTACGTGGCGCACCTGGCTGTACGTCGCCGGAAAGGATGAAAGCGGCAAGGTCACCAGCTGGAGCTTCAAAATGGGTAGCCCCAATGGCCTTGTTCACAGGGGATGGAGAAGGACGGAGCTGAAGAAGGGCGATCAGGTCACCGTGGAAGGCTATGGCGCGAAGGACGGCAGCAACATGGCCAATGCCGGGACCGTCACCATTCCGGACGGCCGGAAGCTATTCGGGGGCTTCCAGACCACCCCCGGTGCCCCCGTCAAGCAGCCGCGCTTCAGTGTAACGCCGCCGCGCGGGGCCCCGAGATCAAACCCCGGGTAGCGTTGGCGTGTGTTAGAAAAGAACCCTTTGAGACGCATTCGTCAGGTCCCCATTGTGTTGAATACCAGCCTCATCTTCCGCCAGAGCGTCTTCTTCGGTCTGCCCTTCGTAATGGGCGAGGACCCGCTGCACTTTCTGTTCGTCCCAATCGGGTGGAAACTTGGTTTCGTCCATTATTGCTTATTCTTCCTTCTTCGCCTGCGAAATACCGCAGTTAGATCATGAGCAGCTACTTGACGTCGAAATCCGCCGTCCGCTTGACCCGCACGCCGGATGAGCCGACCGCCGTTACTTCCAGTTGGTACGCGCCCGCAGTGAGCGTATTAAGCGGAAGGTTTCCGCCTTGTTGCGGAACGCTCAGCTTCAGCAGTCCGGAGTCCCACTTCGACATCGCAGTGTTGCGATCCAGGATGCGCACTTGAGCGCTCACCGACGCTGGATTGGAGTCGTAAATCTCAAAGTAAAAGAATGCGGGCTCCGATTTCATGAATTGATACGAGCCAGCGGGTATCACCTGCATGCCCTGCGCCACCAGCGGAGTGCCGTCGCCAGTCGCCGAAACGCCCAGTCCCAGTCCCAGATCGGCAGCCGGATGAGCCTCTTTGCTCAGAACAATGCCGCTCAGAGCTAGCTCTTCGGGCTTCCGCGGTTCCACCACCAGCGGCGCTTCCAGCTTTCCGAAGCTCTGGCCGCCGGAACTGAATGCCAGCGTAAAACGGTACTGTCCAGGAGCGACTTTGAACTCCTTTTCGTAGTGAAGGGACTTGCCCTTCACCTTCTCGATCTCAGCCTCATTCTCGAAATCGAACTTCGCGGCATCGCTGAAACGCGCTCCCACGCTGCCATCCGCCGTGGACGCAATGCCCAGCAAATTGATTTCGGCGTGCTGTTTGCCTTTCTGATTCTGGAATTTCAGCGCATCAGCGGGGATCTCCATCGCCAGATTGACGCGAGCCACATTGGGCGATAGATAAAAGTACGGTAGCTCCATCGACGCAGCGATCCCGCCCGCCTCCGGGCCGGCCGCGCGGTTCTCCAAATCCTTCCCCGCTGTGGTTCCCGCGAGCAAGTCCAGGGGCTTCGCGGTGCAGTAACTGGTGCGCGAACGGACCTTCGTTCCCTTGCGATCGACCTTAACCCGGAGTGAATGGCAGCTCTCCTCCTTCGATTCAGGAGCCACATAAGTGAGCGAGTAATATTGGTTTTGTTCTTTTGCGATGTTTTGCAACCCCCCCAGCAGATCGGCGCTATTGCTCACTACGAATCCTCCCGTGCCGTTGGCCAGCCCAAACAAAATCTGCTGGCTGCCTGCGCCGGAGTCCGAAAGGGGCGAGCTCAAGGCGTCCGAATCTCCCTGGGGCCCAGCCCCCTGCGCCCCGCCCCTTTGCATGGAACTGGGCGCTCGTTCCAGGGACAGTGGCGCGTCACCGGGATTTGTCTGATCAAAAATCGGCCGCACATCCATGGGATAGAAAGCGACACCAGACTTATTCGCAGCATCCACCGTGTACCGCACTTCCGATTTCTGATCGCTGGAGGACGAAAGCGTGCCAGTGAACACAATCACGATCTTCCGGCCGGGAAGCACGCCCAGGCTTCTTCCCAGGTCACCAAGCGATCGGATCATGTTGCGGACTTGCATGGAGTTGGCAGCCGCGCTACCGCTGGCGCGCGCAGGTCCGGCCAGCCGGTCTTCCTTTGCCCTGCTGGGGTCGTGCGATCTGTCGGAATCGGCGGCGCTGGGTGCAAGGCCGTGGAAGCTGGCCTGGGCCAAAGCGTCTTTCAGACGGCCCGCATTGTCGGTGAAGCTTTGGGCAATACGCAAGGAGCCATTGAAGGTGACGATGGCCATTCTATGGCTCGGGCTCGCTTCGGCATCGATAAAACTGGCGGCAGCCTGGCGGACCGCGATCTGATCCCGCACCTCCATACTGGTCTCATCGAAAAACAGGAGCAGGGAGCGCGGCTGCGCCGCGGCCGAAGACGATTGTAGAGCGAAGCCGCGGATGGCCTGTTCTTTACCATCTTCGGAGAGATGAAAATCCTTGGCGGTCAAATCGGAAACGTACGCGCCATTCTTGCCGGTGACGATGGCGTCCACCAGCACTTCGCGCGTCTCCGTTTTTATGACGGTATTCGGCTGAGCGGCCAGCACGCCGGTGAAACAGAGCAACACCGCAGCGAACTTCATGGAATTTCTACGCCCCCATTGCGTGCCGTTATGGTCTTCCCTCCGGAGTCCCGCACTACCACGCGCACCAGATAGCGGCCCGGGGCCACGTTGAAGTTTTCTTTCACATTAATGCCCGCGTTCTGAAAAGCCTCCAAGGTCCGATCCCGAAGATGCAGCTCTACCACTTTCTCGACCCCGGCGATATAGTTCCCGTCAGGGTCGAACAAACCCGCCACTACGGTCAAGGTATCGTCGTTGCGGTCTTGGCTCCTATTGAATCGTAATCCTTTCACATCCAACTGAGCAGTCACTGTCAATTCGAATTTCTGATCGCCGGATTCGAAAAACTCCGTTTGAACTTCCAACGGAATAGCCTGGACCTCCTCGCGCGAGAAGACGGTTTCCTGGATTTCCTCTTTGGCCGCCTCGGCCGAATCCACGGCATGCCTGGGGGCCCAGTAGCCGCGGCGGGCCTGGATCGTCAGATTTGGCGAATGCTTCAAAGTGACCTTGAGGCCGTGATAAGAGCCGTCGAATTTCAGCTCTTGCGGGGAAAATCCTAGCACGTAGACATACTCAGGCCGCGCAGCCAGTACGTTGAGGCCGCGCTTCAGATCGTTGTTGTTGTGGAAGAACGTGCCGCCGGTCCCGTTAGCCAGCTCCGCGAGTACATCATCGGCCTGAGTGGCAGCTTCGGTGTCGGCTTGTTCCAGGAAAGTCAGGGCTTCAGCAGTGTGATATGGAGGCTGGCTGGCATCGCCACTGGGTATGGTCGTGAACAAACCTCGCATGTCGATGGTGTTGACAACCACGTTGGCGCGGATCGCGCGCTCCAGAACATCGTACTCGTCCGCCCGATGATCTCTAGTCAGCAGGAAGCCCGGCGACACCAGGACCAGATTCCGGGTGCCCGGCATCGCGGTGATCTTGCGGACTACGTCCCTTAACGCGCCCAGGGCGCCAGCCGTCTCGTGGTCACCGTAGTTGAGGGCCAGCCGAGCCGCCTCTCTGAGCTTGGTTAGGCCTTGGAGAGCGCACATGGGCAGCCCAGTTAATTGGTCGTTGCCCGGCGGGCAGCCAATACACGCAACCGCCTCGTCATACGCGGCGGACAGCACCGGATCGGTGTGACCCTCAATGATCCCGAACAGCTGCTGGTCCGAAAACAGTCGACCATCCAAATACAAATCCTGGTTGACCAATAAGTCGGCTACGTAATAGCTGATATACGGACAATTCTGTTGCCGGTCGATGCCGCTGGTGTAGGGTTGGATTTTATTCACGGCGTTGTGCAGCTTGTCACGGTCGGCGGTGAAGTCGGTCAGCATCAAGCCGCTGGTGGCGAAGATGGCCGCGCGGCTGGCAGGATCGATCGCTTCATCCAAATGGCGATTCATGGACTGACGAGTTGCCAGTAGATCCCC
Organism: Bryobacteraceae bacterium; assembly: GCA_049518655.1. Classification (GTDB taxonomy): domain Bacteria; phylum Acidobacteriota; class Terriglobia; order Bryobacterales; family Bryobacteraceae; genus Palsa-89. Next base: position 32,612 of record JBEKRO010000084.1, read on the forward strand.
TGGCTTCAGGTGGATGTCGTCGACTAGGTAGGCAACGTAATGCTCCGGCAGGGCGGATTGCGAGAGGGCGGGAGCCTGCGTCTTCTCGCCGGGGGCTTTCGAGGTCCCAGCGTCGATCTCGACCGCCCGGTCGCTCTTTTCCATCGAAAATTTCGTGATGACCTGCAGCTTGCCTTTGTCCAAGAGCTGGAAATCTTCCTGCCGCAGGTTTCCGACCGCTCGGCCTTCTCGATCGCGAACCACCACCGGAACCGATATCAGATTCACGCGGGTGCTGAAGGTAATCGGCGCTTCGTGCGAGCTCACCTCGGGCCCGTCACCAGCAGGGGGCGCCTGGCCAACGGATTGGGCGCAGCAGAACGCCCCAAGGAGCACGGCCTGGAGGGTTCGTCTACGAAGACCCACACGCACGGAAAACATCGTTCTTTTATTCTCGCCGAACCCAAAGCCGGTAGGATGGGATAAGTGATTGTTTAGATAATGACGTTACCACTCGAAGTGACACCGCAGGAAGTGCAGCGGCGTTTACAAGCGGGCGAGAAGCTCGCCTTGGTGGATGTCCGGGAGCACGGTGAATTCCAGATGGCGCGGATTGCCGACGCCGAGCTGATTCCGATGCGAACGGTTCTCGCGGAACTCTCGCGATTGGACGCGCAGGCCGACGACACCCCCCTGATTGTGTTTTGTCATCACGGCGTGCGCAGCTTGAACGTCGTTCACTGGCTGCGCGAGCAGGGCGTTGAGGCGTGCCAGAGCATGGCCGGCGGCATCGACCGCTGGAGCCTGGAGATCGACCCAGGCATTCCACGATATTAAGGCCCCAGGATATTCCTGAGAGTTTCCCGGCGAGTTCCCAACTAATCTGTCAATGCCACTGGTTCGTTTCCCATTGGCCCTTCTCACTGTCTGGTGCATGCTCGGGGCCGAAAAACCTGTGCCCCGAGTAGCCCCTATCTACACCACCGCAAGCATTGTCAACGCGGCCGACAACCAATCCGGAGCGCTCGCTCCCAATACCATCGGCACCATCTATGGCGCGAACCTGGCGTATAGCACCGTGGCGGTTAGTCAGAACGACCTGCAAGGTGGCGCCCTGCCGATCCTGCTGGGGCCGAGCGAAACTCGCGTGCTGATCAACAACTACGCCGCCGGTTTGTATTATGTTTCGCCAACTCAGATCAACTTTCTCGTTCCGCCGAATTTACTGCCCGGCCCGGCATCGGTTTACGTGGACGTAGACAGCTTGCGGGGATCCCTCATTGAACTGATGTTGACTGCCGTCTCACCCGGGCTCTTCCAACTGGACCCTCAAAACGCGGTCGCAACGGAGGCCAATGGATCGGTACTTACTGCGTCGTCGCCCGCCAAACCAGGCGATATCGTCATCCTGTGGGCTACTGGTCTCGGGGAAACAACGCCGCCCGTGGATGGTTTTCAGATTCCTACCGCTGCGGCGCCCCTTTTGGCTGGCGCAAATCTGTCGATCTTGCTGGATGGAGCGGCGGTGGACCCCAACGCGATCGACTACGCGGGTGTGGCGCCAGGATTCGCGGGCCTGTATCAGATCAATCTGACGCTGCCCCTATCCACGGGGGCAAATCCGGAGATTCGATTGCAATTGGAGGGTGCGTCCAGCATCCCTGGCGTGCACCTTCCAGTGAGCCCATAGTGTTAAACTGATCGGCTTGGCGCGCCATCAATTTGCAGTCGTTGTACTCGCGGCCATCGCGCTCTTCTCCAGTTTCTGGTTCCTGCTGGATGTCCTTGGTGCAGCCACGCACAGCACATCAGCGTTCGGCGTAACGGCTTTTGAAAACCGGTTCAGCGATTTTCCGAGCACGGTTCGGCCGCACACCGTCTATGGCTACCTTTCGGACAATCCACCCAACGATCCGAGCGCTCTCGCCGAGTTCCATCTCACGCAATACGTGCTGGCGCCGGCGATCGTCAGGCCATCCACGCGGGAGAACCTGGTGATTGTGAACTATCACGGCAAGAATCTGGATATGAAGCTATTGGCCGCCAATCGTCTGCGCCCGTTGCGAAACGTCGGCACCGGTCTCGAGCTGTGCCAGGGTGACATCCGATGATGCTGCTGTTCTGGCTGGCCGCGATTTGGCTCACCGGATTCGGCTTCGTTCGTTGGATGTTTCCGCAACCGCTGCGATGGTCGCTCCACAACATTTTGCTTTTTTCACTGGGCATCGGAACAGGCGCGGGCGTGGCATCGTGTTTGTATTTTCTGGCGCTGGTGCTGGCTGGTTCCAGTTTCTCGGTGCTGCCGGCGGCGCTAGGCGCTGCTCTTGTCATCGCTTTGGTGCTGTTTCTCTTCGCAAAAAGAAGCGCGTTGCTGGATTGGGCGGATGGCCCCGCGCCCCCGTGGTATTTGACCGCTCTATTCGTGCTGGCGGCGGCGCTGGCTGTGACGATGTTCCTGGGCGCGGTGGCCTACAATCCGCACGGCGACGAAGGCGCGTGGTCCATCTGGAATCTAAGAGCGCGATTTCTCTTCCGCGCAGGTGTTTTCTGGCGGGACGCTTTCTCGAGCGATCTCAGTTGGACCCACCCGGACTATCCGCTGTTGCTGCCGGGGCTGGTAGCGTTGTGCTGGAAACTGACCGGACACGAATCGAGCGATGCACCCATCGCGATCGCTTTTCTTTTTGCCTTGGGAACGGTGGGCGTGTTGGTGAGCGCGCTGGGAGTGTTACGCGGCAAGACGCAAGCGTTGCTCGCCGGGACACTCTTGGCCGGTACTGCGAGCTTTGTAGCATTGAGCGCGGCTTTATATAGCGACGTGCCGCTGAGCTTCTACATCCTGGCGACGCTCGCGCTGCTGGCTCTGCAGGACCGCCATCCCGAAGACCTGCGCTTCAGTGCGCTGGCGGGATTGATGGCCGGGTTTGCCGCTTGGAGCAGAAACGAGGGGATGATCTTCCTTGTAGCGGTTATCGTGGCTCGCGCAATCGCATTGGTCCGATTTGGCGATCGGAAGGCGCTGTTGCCCCAGCTACTTCGCTTGCTGTTCGGCTTGGCAGCTCCGCTGGCCATTGTCATCTTCTTTAAGTGGCGTGTCGGCGGCCTGGGCGATTGGCTATCCGTGCCCGCATCGACGATCCTCAAGCATCTTTCCGATCCCGCGCGCTGGATTGTCACGGTGGAAGGGCTGGTGGTCATATTGTTTAATTTCGGCCGGTTCCTGATTCCGATCTTTCTGGCGCTGGCCCTCTATTGGTACCTGGTGCGATTTCGGGTGGGCACAGGCGACCGCGCGGCGCTGGCTACCATCGGAATCGCGCTGTTGCTAACGCTTGCTGCGCAATTGCTGGCGGACGTGCTTTACTTAGACAACCTGGGACTCGAAATCAGCACGTCGTTCGAACGCATTTTGCTGCAATTGTGGCCGGGGGCATTGCTCGCGTTCTTCCTGGCGGCGGGTCCACTGCAGTTGGTCGCCCCGAGGCCTCTCGGGAAGGTGAACAAGAAGGGGCACAAGGCTGCTCGCCGGGCTGCGGAAACCCGTTAGGCGCGGCTTGCGTTTAAACTGGAGAGAGGCAATCCAGATGTTCCTTCGCTCGGCCTTACTCGTGTTCGCGGGCTCGCTGGTCCTGGCCGCGCAAGAACAGGCTCCGCCTTCTCCATCTCCCGCAGCGGCCCCGGCCCAACGAGCGGAACCGGCCAATCCCGACGAATTCGTAGTGACGACGGGCACCCGCATCCCGCTGAGTATGATCAACAGCGTCAGCACGAAAACCGCCGTTACGGGCGAACGTGTGTATCTGGAGAGCGTGTTCCCAATTCTGGTGAACGGGCATGTCGTGATTCCTCCCGGCAGCTACGTGGCTGGAACGGTCACCGACGTTAAGCGCCCCGGCCGGGTAAAGGGGCGCGGCGAGTTGTACGTCCGATTTGATTCGCTTACGCTGCCCAATGGAGTGACACGCGACTTCCGCGCTCGCATGGGCAGCCTGGATGGCCGCGCGCCGGAAACGCTGGATAAATCGGAAGGCAAGATCAAAGGCGAGGGCGACAAAGCGGGCGACATCAAGACCGTTGGAGAAGCCGCCGGCGTGGGCGCAACGGTTGGCGGATTGGCGGGCGCGGCGGCAGGACACGCGGGCATGGGCGCTGGCCTTGGCGCAGCGGCTGGAGCAACAGCCGGATTGATTGGCGTAATGCTGACGCGCGGCCCCGATGCAATTCTCGCCAAAGGGACCACCATGGAGATGGTGCTCGACCGGCCATTGCAGTTCAACATGTCGGAGATCGACTTCCACAACGCGATGCCGCGCGCGCAATCGAGCGACGGGCCGGGTCCTCAGCCGAGCCGCAAAGTGCAAACTAAGCATTGGCCGATCCTGTAAAACGCCTTAGAGTAGCGCCCCCCTCCGCTAAACCTCTTAGTACCCTCGATCCATCCAGTAACCCCGGCCTCGTACCCTCCGAATTTGATACCCGCAGCCTATTTCGAGTCTTTCGACGCGCCCCTACAATCGAGTCGTCATGGACTTCACCGATCTGCAAATGACTCTTACCGTGGTGCTTGTATTGACTGCCGCAGCGGTGGCTGTCTTCGTCGATCAACGGAGAAAACAGCGCCCGCAGCAACAGCCACAACGTGTTAAATCCCATAGCCACAGCGTTGCGCGCCCGCGTCCCATCCGGCTTTTCGATACCGCACTGTTAGAATACGCGCCCGCCAAAAAACTGGCTGCCGAACGTCCGCTGGAACCGCTGGTTGGCACTACCACGCCTTCGCGGCCGCCCGTGCAGATGCGGGTACGTGAGACCGTCACCGTTCAGATGGCGCCGCCCTCTCCCCCGGCGCCATCGTCCTCGACGGAGTTTCAACATCCGGGAGTCACCCTTCCCCCTTTCACCATTGACGCGCTGCTCTGGGAGCGCCTGATCTCGAGCCAGCCAAAGCAGCATTTATTGGAACCGACCGAGGGCCGGCCGGACACCATCGAAGCGAGTTGCCACCTGATCCGGGATGACCATGCGGACACGGCGCCATCCAGGCAGCCGCGCGGAATGATCCAGCAGCCGGCGTTGGATGAAATGCTGAAAACCGAAGAGCCGTTCACCGGGTTGGTGGTTTCCATCGGCATCAACGATAGCGATAGCAGCATGTGGCACAGCCAGGGCTTGATGCAGTCAGTGGGGAACTACATTGCCAGTTTGCTGAGAGAAAAAGATATTTCCTGCCGCACAGCTTACGACGAGTTCGTGATGGTGTGCCGGGGAGAAGAAGGCGCGCATTCGCAGCGCCGGCTGAACCATATTTCCGAGCGCCTCTGGGACTACCAACTGCGAGGCATCGGCACCTGCTCCATTCTATTCAGCTGGGGCGGAGTGCAAGTTCAAGGTCAACCGTTGGCCGAAGCTCTGGCTTCCGCCACGGAACGCATGCGCGAAACCAAGCGAAGCGGAAAATCCGCCCACGCGCAACGACAGGCTGTCTGACCCAACTCCTTCTTAGGGTTACTCCAGAAACCGCCATTCCTTCTCTGCGGTTTCTGGAGTCTTTTTAGTTTCCAGGGTGATCAATGGGATAATCAGATAAGAAGGCGGGGCAGCCCTCCTCTCCCGAAACATCCCTTGGAAGAATCCATACTCATCCGTGGCGCGCGCGTCCACAATCTGAAGAACGTCTCGCTCGCGATTCCGCACAACGTGCTGACGGTGGTCACCGGTGTTTCCGGGTCCGGCAAATCGTCGCTGGTGTTCGACACGGTTTACGCCGAGGGCCAACGCCGCTATGTGGAATCGCTGTCGGCCTATGCGCGGCAGTTTCTGGAGCGCATGGAGAAGCCGGATGTGGATGAGATCTCTGGAATCGCACCCCCCATCGCCATCCGTCAGAAGAACACCACGCGCAATCCGCGCTCCACGGTCGCTACATCGACCGAGATCTACGACTATTTGCGGCTACTCTATGCGCGCGCGGGGCGCAGTTACTGTCCTCAGTGCGGCGATCAGGTGCAGCGCGACACCGTGGATTATGTGGCAAAGAAAATGCTGGATCAGCCGCAGGGTTCGCGCTGGTACGCTTTGTTTCCGGTGCGGGTCGGAGGCGGGACGGATGCGTTGCGCGACCATCTTTTCGAGCTGCGCAAGAAGGGTTTCAACCGGCTGTATCAGAACGGCCGCGTGTTCGAATTCTCGACGCCAGAATCGCTGCTCGATATCGATTTCAGCCAGCCCCTGTTCATCCTGGTGGATCGCTTCGTCATCTCGCCCGATCTGCACCAGCGCATCGTCGATACCACGGAGATCTGTTATCGCGAAGCGGGCGAAGTGATTTTCGAAGAGGCTACGCCGCAGGATCCCAAGCCGGCCACTTTGCGATTCAGCGAAAAGTTCGCGTGCAAGCGCTGCGGCATTGAACTGGTGACGCCGGAGCCAGGCCTTTTCAGCTTTAACAATCCGATGGGCGCATGCCCGCGTTGCCAGGGCTTCGGAAACACGATCGACTACGATATGGACCTGGTGATCCCGAACCCGAGCCTTTCGCTCGAGGAAGGCGCTGTCGATCCCTGGACCAAACCGCAATACCAGCGCTTCGGCTTGCAATCCAGGAAAACATTGCACGGAAAGGTGCGATGGAATGTGCCCTACGGGGATCTACGTCCCGAAGAGCAGGCCATGGTGGTGAAGGCGATTCACGATTTCTTCGCCGAGGTGGAGACCAAGAAGTACAAAGTCCATGTGCGTGTTTTCCTGAACCGCTATCGAGGCTATGCCCACTGCCCGGATTGCCAGGGTTCGCGCCTGCGCGCCGCGGCGCTGAACGTCCGGATCGCGGGCCGGACCATCGCCGATGTGGCGAAGCTGAACATCGAACAGGCATACGAGTTCTTTCAATCGCTGGAACTGTCGCCCGAAGAAACGGCCATCGCCGACAAGATCCTGATTGAGATACGACAGCGGCTGAAATTCCTGAATGACGTGGGGCTGGACTATTTGACGCTGGATCGCCTGTCGTCCACGCTTTCGGGCGGGGAAGCGCAGCGCATCCAACTCGCCACTTGCCTGGGATCGCGACTGGTGGGCGCGTGCTACGTGCTGGACGAGCCTTCCATAGGATTGCACTCGCGCGATACCGGACGGCTGATTCGCATACTCGAGGAACTGCGCGACCTCGGCAACACCATCGTGGTTGTGGAGCACGACGCCGACGTAATGCGAGCGGCGGACCACATCATCGACATGGGGCCGGGTGCGGGTGAACTGGGCGGCCAAATCGTCTTCGAAGGCTCCTATCGCAAGATCATGGCCAACGGTGCGGCAACCCTGACTTCGAAATACCTGCGCGGCGATTTGCACGCGGAGAGCATTGGGGACCGGCGGGAAGTAGATCCGCGGAAAACAGTGAAATTCCTTGGAGCCCGCGCGCACAATCTCAAGGGCATCGACGTAGAGATTCCTTTGAACATGATGGTGGCGGTGACGGGAGTTTCCGGATCGGGCAAATCAACGCTGGTTCACGACGTGATTTTCCAAACGCTGACGCAGCGTTTGCGGCAGTCGGCGCTGGAGGGGTTCGATGAGGAGCACGACCAGAAAGCCGAAGAGGTCACATGCCGCCGTGTGGAACGAGCAGAATTGGTACGGGAAGTGGTGCTGGTGGATCAATCGCCGATCGGACGAACGCCGTGCTCGAATCCAGTTACCTATATCAAAGCTTTTGATCTGATTCGCGAAATCTTTGCGTCCACGCCGGAGGCGGCCAAGCGCGGCTATAACGGCGGCCATTTTTCATTTAACATCCCCGGCGGACGCTGCGAGAATTGCCAGGGCGATGGCACGGTGACGGTGGAGATGCAGTTTCTGGCCGACGTGGAGCTGGTGTGCGAGGAGTGCAAAGGCACGCGTTTCAAAAGCGCCATTCTCGATATTCGGTATAAGGGCCTGAACATTCATGAAGTTTTGCAATTAACCGTGAAGGAAGCGCTGTCGTTCTTCTCGGAGTCGAAGAGGCTGGTAAGTCGATTGAAGGTCCTGGCGGACGTTGGCCTGGGCTACTTGCGGCTGGGACAATCGGCCACAACGCTGAGCGGAGGCGAAGCGCAGCGCGTGAAACTGGCGGCTCATCTGGCGCAATCCACCTGCGGCGGTACGCTGTTCATCTTCGATGAGCCCACTACCGGACTGCACTTCGACGACATCGCCAAGCTGCTGGCAGCCTTCCAGCGATTGATCGAGAACGGCGGGAGCATCCTGATCATCGAACACAACCTGGACGTGATTCGCAGCGCCGATTGGGTGATCGACCTGGGGCCGGAGGGGGGCGATCGCGGCGGCCAGATCGTGGCGGAAGGAAGGCCCGAGCAGATTGCGGCGGCTCGAAATTCCTACACTGGGCGATACTTGAAAGAATATGCCGCAAACGCCGCACGTTGAATCGCACTTCACGGCTTCAGAATTCGTACGCGATATCGTCATTGGGATGGCGGACGGGCTTACCGTTCCCTTCGCACTGGCAGCCGGGCTTTCGGGCGCCGATACCACCACGCGCATCATCGTAGTGGCGGGGCTGGCCGAGATCGCGGCGGGTTCCATTGCGATGGGGCTGGGCGGATATCTCGCGGCCAAGAACGACGCGGATCACTACGTCAGCGAGTTGAAGCGGGAGCAGCGCGAAGTGGAGGAGATTCCAGACGAAGAGGCGCGCGAAGTGCTCGAGGTCTTTGAGAACTACGGCCTCACGCACGCTGAAGCGGTTCCTATCGTCGACTCGCTGCGGCAACGGCCCAAGCAGTGGATCGACTTCATGATGCGATTCGAATTGGGACTCGAAGAGCCGGATCCCAAGCGTGCCGTGCGGAGCGCCAGCACCATCGCGGGCGCATACATCGCGGGCGGTTTGATTCCGTTGGCTCCCTATATGCTGATGGCTTCGGCCGAGTCTGCCCTGATGGTTTCCGTCATCGCCACCATCTTGGCGCTGGCGGTGTTTGGCGCGGTGAAGGGCCACTACACAGGAATGCCACTGGCATCGGGTGCACTCCGGACCGCGTTCATCGGCGGACTGGCTGCGGCGGCTGCGTTTGGCATCGCACGGCTGGTCTCGGCAAAGTAGCTTGTTACGCGGGAACTTCCGTCTTTGCGGACGGCTTGGAAACTCCTAAATATTCCAGGGCCTCAGCCAGGCTGCTCACGAATTTGTCCGGCGGCGAGGGTTGAAATCGAAGCAGAGCCCGCTCCGTCTCGCCACTGAAACCCCAAACGCCAATCAGGATTTTGGTGCGGGGGAATTTCGATCTCAGTTCACGGCTGACCGCCCGGGCATGCGAGAACGCAAAGGGCTGGATGGCCGAAATGCAAAAGACGTCGTTTCCGGTGGGCTCCATTGGCCCGACCATGCTGAGGGGCGACAAACCAATCGGAAAACAGATGGTCGCACAGCCTGCATGTTCCAACAATTGAGCCAGCATGGCGGACGCGATCTCGTCGGCCTCATCATCGGCAGGCAAACAGAGAATGCGCTCTGGCATCGCCGGTCTAACACCGGCCTCGGGCAGTTGTGGATCGGAACTCGGGCGCGGTTCGGAGTTGTCGGCTATCATCTCGCGCAAGGTGACGAACAGGAATTCCTCGCGCTCCGGATCCAGCGCACCTTTATGCCGATCCTGCTCCGCCATGGTCAAGGTTGGAATGATTACGCCGTCATATAACTGCGGGAGCGAATTCTCTTGCCGATATTCCTCGGCCACGGCGCGCGCCTCCAGGTCGTCCATCGCCAACAGGCGCTGGTACAGATGCGCATCGGGCGCCAGCACCGGCTCATCCCCCAGCAGGATGTGGAGAAACGATAATTGCGGGACATGGCGTCCCAAAACCACGACGCACACGGTGAGAGGAGTTGAAAGGATCAACCCCGCGGGTCCCCACAGAGCCGCCCAGAACATGGTGGTCACTAGCAGAGCCAGGGAAGAGATTCCGGTGTGGGCGCCATAGAGCCATGGCTCCAGCAGATTCCCTGTGACCAGCTCCAGGGTGGCAAAAAGCGCGAATACGAGCAGGGGCGACCGCCAGCCGTCGAACACCGCGAGCGAGAGCAGCAGGGGCAACAATCCCGCCACCACCGAGCCAACGTATGGGACGATCCGAAGCAAGGCCGCCACCGTTCCCCACAGCGCGGCGTAGGGAACGCCGATGAAATACAGCCCTAATCCGCACAGCAGTCCGAAGGCGGCATTCACGAGAAACTGGAGCATCAGATAGCGGCTAATACGGCGCGTCCCGTCGGCTACTGCTTGGGTCATCCGGTTGAGCCGGTTCAGTCCGGCCAGCCGGAAAATGCGATTCCGTAGGTCGCTCTCTTCTACCAGGAGAAAGACCGTGAAGACCAAAACGATGCCAAGTTTTACCAAAGGCGCTAGAAATGGCTTGGTGACGTCGCGTAGATAGATCAGCTCGTTTTCTGAAGCTGGGACAACTTGAACGGCAACGGGAGCGGCTGGAGCGCTCGTCCGGCCCGTCCGTGATCGGACCACCGTGGGGGGTGGCGTTTCCTGAGGAGTGGCGAGTTCCTTCCCCAGTTCCTGGACGCTTTGAGCCGCTTTTCCTAAGGCCCCTTTGTTGGGGGTCCGCAATGCAGCAATTTTGTTATGGATATTCTCGCGATAGCTTGGCAGATCACTCACCACCTGCACCAGCTGATTCAAGATCACGTAGCCAATCCCGCTCGCCGCCGAGACTACCAGCAGCATGACGAGCAGGGTACCGGGCACCCGCCTGATATGTAGTTTTTGTAGCCAGCCGACTGCCGGCGACAAGATCAAGGTGAGGGTGATCGCCAGGGCCAGCGGAATCAAAATATCGCGTGCGAAATACAGCACGGCGACTACTCCGGCCAGGACGGTGGCCGTACGAAGCAGGGAAGAGTGACCGGGCCGGCTCACGGGTTTGTGGAACCATCGCTCAACGTGGACCGCATGGCTATTCACTAGCAGTTTCCAGGCCACTCTCAGTTCGACCAACCGCAGATGGTTCGCAGAGCCGGGCCCTAGGCGGAAACGTGGCGGAATGTAAAAAGGAACGCTAACCCGGTAACAACCGTTGGCGAGGGTAATCGGCGACCATCGTTCTAGGTGAAAATAGAAGCAGCCCTCTATGTGCCCGAGTATTGCCTTGGTCCTGTTGCTCGCTTTCCAAACAAACCTCTCCGAGCAGGGGCTCAAAGCCCTGGATGAAAAGCGTTACCCGGAGGCGGTGCAGAGCCTCACCCAGGCCATTGCAGCCGATCCGAAGGACTACAGCCTGCACTTCAACCTGGCCCTCGCCTACAGTCTAATGGGCAAGAATGCCGAAGCGATCCCGGAATACAAAAAGACGCTGGAGCTGAAGCCGGATCTATATCAAGCCGAACTGAACCTGGGAATTTCACTGTTGCGCGAGAAGCAGCCGGCGGAAGCGGTGCGGTACCTGACCAGCGCCGCCGCGGAGAATGCCAAGGAATACCGCGCGAACTACTATTTGGCGGCCGCGCTTCTGGGAGCGAGCGATTTCGCCAAAGCCGAGTTGTCCTACCTGGCTGCACTGGCCATCGATCCGAAATCGCCGGATGCGGAATTGGGCTTGGCGCACGCGCTGGCCGGCGAGAACAAGCTCGAAGACGCGGCTGCTCACTTCAAAAGGGCGGCCGAACTGAACGCTGGTTTTCGCGACGACCTGCTGGAACTTGCCGGTATGTACGAGACGGCCAAACAACCGGAGCAAGCCATCTCCATTTACCAGCAGTTTCCTGAAAATCCGGGTGCGCAGGAACGGCTGGGCGGTCTGCTGCTCAAGGCCGGCCGCGCCGCCGATGCCATCCCGTGCTTTCAGGTTGCGGTTGCGAAATCGCCGACCGAGGCCAACCGGGCGGCACTGGCCGAGGCATATCTGAAAAACAACGAACCCGGTAAAGCGCAGCCGGTGGTGGAACAGATTTTGGCAGCCGATCCCGACAACTTCGAGATCCGCATGTTGCATGGACGCCTGATTCGCGATCAGCGCAAATTCCCGGAGGCTGCCGTGGAGTTTGAGCGCGCCACCAAGCTGAAGCCGGACGCCCCACAGGCCTGGAGCGAACTGGCCGGAGTGCTGGTAATGGCGGAGAACTATCCGCCCGCCCTGGCGGCGCTGGATCGAATTGCGGCGCTACATGCCGAGAAGGCCGGGCACGTCTTTCTACGGGCTATCGTATTAGACAAAACCCGGGATTTGAAACCGGCGCTCGAGAGCTATCAGCGCTTCCTGCAGATGAGCCAAGGCGAAAACCCAAACCAGGAGTGGCAGGCCCAGCAGCGGATTAAAACTTTGGAACGGGAGATCCACAACAAGTGACTCTCGTCCTCGTGATCCTTTTTGCCTTCGCCGACCTGGCCGCCGTGAAGGCGGAGCCCGACCTGAACCGGCGCTCGGAGCTGGCCCTGATGAACGCCGACGAGAAGATCGACGAAGCGCGCAAGGCGTATCAGGCCGGTGACCAGAGCACGGAAGAAGCGGACATTCAAGAGGTGGCCGAATCGGTGACTCTGTGCTACCAGTCGCTGGAGAAGACCCGCAGCGAGCCGCGCAAGAGTAAATACTACAAACGCGCCGAATTAAAGGTCAGCGCCCTGATGCGCAGACTGAGCGGCTTCCGGGATGAAGTGAGCTTCGATTTTCGACCCAACGTCGAAGCCGTGCTGAAGAGACTTTCGGACATTCACGATGAGTTGTTGTCCGACATTATGAGCAGAAAGAAAGGTTCATAGAACGAGAGGTGCGTTACATGCGATGGTTGGTGATTTTACTGTTATGCACCGCTTGCGGCTTCGCCCAAGAGCGCGACTTCTTGACGGCCGATGAGGTGGATCAAATCCGGGATGCGCAGGAACCGAACGCGCGGTTGAAGCTGTACGTTTTGTTCGCGCGGCAGCGGCTCGCTCTTTTGGAGCAGTTTCTGAGCAAGGAAAAGCCGGGACGCTCCGCGCTGATTCACGACACGATTGAAGATTATACGCACATCATCGAGGCCATCGATACTGTGGCCGACGACGCCATTGTCCGCAAGGCGCAATTGGACGTGGGAATGAAGGAAGTGGCCACGGCGGAGGCCGAGATGCTGACTACGTTGCAAAAGATCGAGGATGCAGCGCCCAAAGATTTGGCCCGCTACGAATTCGCCTTAAAGAACGCCATCGATACCACGTCCGATAGCAAGGAGCTTTCCGAAGAAGATCTGCATACCCGTACGGCCGAGTTGGAGGCACAGGAGAAGAAAGAGAAGCAGGAACGAAAGGCCCTGGCGACTAACGAAGACAAGAAAGCGAAGAAGAGCTCCGAGGACAAGCCAGGCGTTATCAAGGCTGGGGATCAGAAGGCTCCCACGCTCTACAAACCTGGCGAGAAGCCTCCCGATCAGCAGTAGAGATCGCGATTTACGCCGTGCGCATCGCTTCCGTCTTGTCGCCGCCGGAAATCGCTGCTTGCGCAGCAGCCAGCCTGGCGATGGGAACTCGATACGGTGAGCACGACACGTAATCCATGCCCACTCGATAACAGAACTCCACCGAGTTGGGATCTCCGCCGTGCTCGCCGCAGATTCCAATCTCTAGATTGTGATTCGTGCTGCGGCCCAGTTTCACCGCCTGCTCGATGAGTTTGCCAACGCCTTCCTGGTCGATGGTCTGGAACGGATCGGCCTTGAAGATCTTCAGCTCTTCATATTTCTTTGAGAACTTCGTATAGTCGTCGCGCGACATACCGAGCGTAGTCTGCGTCAGATCGTTGGTGCCGAAGCTGAAGAACTGGGCCACCTCGGCGATCTTATCGGCCGTTAGCGCGCCGCGCGGAATCTCGATCATGGTGCCAATCAGGTACTTCATGTTCTTCATTCCGGCCTTGTCGAGCACTTCTTTCGCCACGCGTTCGACAATTTCCTTCTGCAGCGCGAGCTCGCGCTGAAAGCCAACCAGGGGAATCATGACTTCCGGGATCACTTTGACACCCTTTTTGGCCACTTGCACCGCGGCTTCGAAGATGGCGCGAGCCTGCATCTCGGTGATTTCGGTGTGGACGATGCCCAGCCGGCAGCCGCGGAATCCGAGCATCGGATTGAACTCGTGCAGGTCCTCGACACGCTTCAGCAATACCGGCAGCTTCTTTTTCAACTCGCCCACCGGAATGCCGTAGTTTTCCGACATTCTCTTTTTCTCTTTGCCACTCGCGTGCGGGAGCAGGGCAAGGTCCACCATCAGGTTTTCGCGCTTGGGCAAGAACTCATGCAGCGGCGGATCGAGCGTGCGGATGATCACCGGGTAGCCGTCCATGGCTTCAAACAATCCGGCGAAATCTTTGCGCTGCATCGGCAGCAGCTTTTGCAGCGCCTTGTCGCGAATCTTCTCGTCTTCGGCCAGAATCATAGCCTGCATGTAGGGGATGCGATCGGCGGCGAAGAACATGTGCTCCGTGCGGCATAGCCCGATGCCCTCAGCTCCGAACTCGCGGGCCGCCTTCGCGTCGCGCGGAATGTCGGCATTGGCGCGCACCCCGAAATCGCCGCGAAACTCGTCGGCCCACTTCATGAACTCGACGAAAAGTGGTGATTTAGGATCGGGTTCTTTCGTTTTGGCCTGGCCCAGATAAACGTCGGCCGTGCTTCCATCGAATGAAATCCAGGCGCCTTCCTTGACGACGATGTCCTTGGTACCCACCTTTACCGTGAACTGATTCTTGTGCTCTTCAATGTGCAGCGACCCGGCTCCCACCACGCAGGGCAGACCCATGCCGCGCGCGACCACCGCCGCATGGCTCGACTTGCCGCCCACCGCCGTGAGCACTCCGGCCGCTACTTCCATGCCGTGAATGTCGTCGGGCGTGGTTTCCTTGCGAATCAGAATGACCGGTCCCTTTGTGACCTCTTGGACTGCTTCATCAGCGGTGAAAACAGCCCGGCCCACCGCCGCGCCCGGCGATGCATCGATGCCGTTTGCGATCTTCGTGAGGGTCTTGAGCGAAGCCTGGTCAAACAAGGGATGCAGCAATTGATCGAGCTGCACCGGGGCCACACGCAATACAGCTTCGCGCTTGTCGATCAACCCTTCCTTGACCATCTCCACCGCGACGCGTAACGCCGCCGCGCCGGTGCGTTTTCCGTTGCGCGTTTGCAGCATGAACAGCTTGCCGTTCTCGATGGTGAATTCAAAATCCTGCATGTCGCGATAATGCTTTTCAAGGCTGCTGGTGATATCGCGAAGCTGGCGGTAAGCATCCGGCATCACTTTTTCCAAATCTGAAATGGGCAGCGGTGTGCGGATACCGGCCACAACGTCCTCACCCTGCGCGTTCAAGAGGAACTCGCCCCAGAAGACCCTCTCGCCAGTGGAAGGATTGCGCGTGAAACCAACGCCGGTTCCCGACGTCTCGCCCAGATTGCCGAACACCATGGCTTGCACGTTCGCCGCGGTTCCGACTTCGTCCGGGATCTTCTCCATGCGCCGGTAGGTAACCGCGTTCTTGCCCCACCAGGAGCGGAACACCGCGTCGCGCGACATGGCCAGCTGCTCGCGCGCGTCCTGGGGAAACGGCTTGCCGCTTTCCTTCTTCACCAGCTTCTGATATTCGCCGATGATGGCTTTCAGATCTTCGGCCGAAAGGTCGGTATCCAGCTTGACTTTCGCCTTTTTCTTGCGCTCGTCGAAGATGTGATCGAACTTGTGCATGTCAATATCGAGCGCCACCTCGCCGAACATTTGGATGAAGCGGCGATAACAGTCATACGCAAAGCGCGGATTGGCGCTGTTCTTCGCCAGGCCTTCCACCGTCTTGTCGTTCAATCCCAGGTTGAGGATGGTGTTCATCATGCCGGGCATGGAGAACTTGGCGCCGGACCGCACGCTCAACAGCAGCGGGTCTAACGCATCGCCGAGCTTCTTGCCCATCTTCTGTTCAAGATTCGCCAGCGCCTGCGCGATCTCCTCGCTGATCTCCTTCGGGACGCTGTTCTTGTTCTGGAAATAGATGTTGCAGACTTCGGTGGAGATAGTGAAGCCAGGAGGCACGGGAACGCCCGCACGGCTCATCTCGGCCAGGCCAGCGCCTTTTCCGCCGAGGACGTCCTTCATCTTGCCATCGCCGTCGGCGGCGCCGCCGCCAAATGCGTAAACGTATTTTTTCATGATTGCCTTTCTGTGACGATTTCCGAGAAGTCAGCGATCTCGGAAAATTCAGCCAGTAGTCCTTGTAGTAGCGTCAGCCGGTTCAGCCGAACCTTGGAATCTGGCGCATTCACTAGCACTTTGTCGAAAAAGAGATCGATCTTGGGACGCAGCGGCCCAATTCGGGACTCAAGAGGTTGCCCACGCGTTCGGCGCGTCTCGAAGTAGAGATCCTGTTCAGGCCCCGCTTCTATGAGGTTTACATCCAGTGCATTCGAGTTGAAGAAAGCGGCCTGTTTCAAAATATTCTTGATGCGTTTGAAGCTGGCTGCAATAGGTTCAAAGTCGGGCGTGGTGCGAATGGCTTTGACGCGCAGCAGACGTGCTTCAAGATCGATTAGATCGTTCCAGCCAGCAGCCATGCAAGCGCGAAGCTCGTCGTAGGCGAAGCCGCGGACGTCGCGGAAGTAGTATTCGACTCGATCGCGCACAAACTCGGATAGCTCTGGGCTCATACCCGGGAAGTCGAACTTCACTTTACCTTCCACGACGATGCGGACTAAGCCCTGCGCAGCGCGGCGAAGCCCGAACGGGTCTCTCGATCCGGTCGGCGTCATCCCGACCTTGAAGCATTCCACCAGCGTGTCCCACTTGTCGGCCAAGCTCAGAATGCGGCCGGCGGGCGTGGACGGGATATCATCTTCCATGCTGAGCGGCTTGTAGTGATCGTAGATTGCACGAGCTACCTCTTCGGGCTCGCCTTGCGCTCGAGCGTAAAGGCCGCCAACGATGCCCTGGAGATCCGTGAACTCTTTCACCATATCTGTCGTGAGATCGCATTTAGCGAGCAATGCCGCGCGCTCGTTACCAGCGAGCCCTTTCACTATTTCAACCACGCGCTGAGTTTTGTCGAAGTAAGAGCCCAACTTAGCTTGAAACGTGACAGTCTTCAGATCTTCAATCCGCGCGGTTAGCGCCTTCTTCTGGTCCTGATCCCAGAAAAACCGCGCGTCGTTGAACCGCGCGCGCAGCACCCGCTCGTTGCCCTGGCGAACCAAACCGTCGGGATCGGCATTCGTATTCATCACCGCGATGAAGTATGGTGCGAGCTTCCCATCGGAATCCTCCACCGACAAATATTTCTGATGATGCCGCATCACGGTGACCAGCACCTCGTGCGGGAGGTCGAGATAGCTGCGGTCGAAACTGCCGAGAATCGGGGTAGGGAACTCGGTGATGTAGACCAACGTGTGGAGCAAGTCGGGATCGGGCTTGATTCGGAGCGGCTTACTCGCAAGCAGCTCCGCCATGCCCAATTCGATTTTGTCGCGACGTTCCGCCGCCGATAGAATCACGCCATTCGCTGTTAGCTGTTGGCTAAAATTCTGGATGGTGACGGGGATCGACGGTTTCCCCAAAACCCGGTGCCCCGTGGTCTTGTTGCCCGATTTCACTCCGCCGATCTCAAACGGAACTACAGCGTCGCCCAACAGCGCCACCAGCCAGCGGATCGGACGAATGAAGCGTTCCGTTCCTTTGCCGTTCCAAACCATCGTCTTCGGCCACTGAATCTTGAGAATCAGATTGGGCAGCTCGCGCGCCAGGACCGCCTCGGTCAGCTGGCCCTGGGTTCGTTTGGCAAACGCGAAGTATTCGCCTTTGGCGGTGCTGTGCGTTGCTAACTGATCGGGCGTGGTGCCCATCTTCTTGGCGAAGCCCGTAGCCGCGCCCGCTCCTGCAGTCTTGGACGGCCCCATCACCAACTCTTCTACGTCCGCTTGCCGATCCAGCAATCCTTCGGCCCGCAGGACCAAACGGCGCGGCGTGGCGTCCACGGTTGTCACTCTGCCGCCTAAAGCATGTTGATCCAGCAATGCTTGAAACATATCCTGCAAATTGTTCAATGCAGGAACGATCATCCAGTCGGGAATTTCCTCGGTACCAATCTCGAGCAGAAACGGCAGGCTCACGCCACTGCCTCGCTTTTCGGGGCTATTTCCTTCATCCAAGCCTCGGCCACGCCCAGCGCCAGCCTGCGGACACGCCCGATAACGCCGACGCGCTCGGTCACGCTAATAGCGCCCCGCGAATCGAGCAGATTGAAGATGTGCGAACACTTGAGGACTTGATCGTAAGCAGGCAGAACTACGCCGCTTATCTTGATCAGCCGCTGGCATTCCTTCTCGTGTAGATCGAAGAGCTGCCACAGCATGCCGACGTCGGCCAGCTCGAAGTTGTATTTCGAAAACTGCTGCTCGTCTTTGAGGCGCACGTCGCTGTAGCGGAATCCCGGAGTCCAGGTGATGTCGTAGACGCTGTCGACATTCTGTAGAAACGCTACGATCCGCTCTAACCCGTAAGTCAGTTCGGCCGGCACAAGATCCAGATCAAACCCGCCGCATTGCTGGAAGTAAGTGAACTGCGAAATCTCCATGCCGTCCAGCATCACTTGCCAGCCGATGCCCCAGGCGCCCAGCGTCGGCGCCTCCCAGTTGTCCTCTTCAAACTTGATGTCGTGCTTGCCGAGGTCGATGCCAATGGCCTGCAGACTACCGAGATACAAATCGATGACGTCGGCCGGCGAAGGCTTTAAGATCACTTGCAACTGCTGGTGCTTATAAAGGCGATTCGGATTCTCACCGTAGCGGCCGTCGGCGGGGCGGCGACTCGGTTGAACATAGGCCACGTTATAGGGGCGTGGTCCGAGGACCCGCAGAAATGTTTCAGGCGCCATGGTGCCCGCGCCTACTTCCACATCGTACGGCTCTTGGATAATGCAGCCGCGCTCGGACCAATATTGTTTCAGCCGCAGCACGGTCTCCTGAAACGATAGGCCCGTGCTCACAGGGCCTCCAGGATGACGGTCGTTCGCAACTTGCGCTCCACGTGTTCTTCGATTAAACGATTCAGCGCGCGCCGCACGTCCGCCCCGGTTTCTTTGGTCCAGGGACGTGCGGTCAACTGCTGGACAGGTGTTACAAGCATCTCTTCTATGATGGCGCGTGAATCGGCACTGACGCGAAGGGCGGGCAAGAGACCCGCCAGCCGCACCGCCCAAAGCGCGAAATAGGTGACTGCGGCCCAGACATTGCCGCCCGCGTGCAACGAATCGAGGACCGCGATGAGCAGGCGAAAATGACGTTCGTTGGCTTCGTTGGGTGGCAACAGCTGCTCTGTAACTTCCGCCAGGTAATCGAGCGCGACGCTCGATTCATAGTTTGAGGCCAACGCGAACTGCGATTGTGTCAGTTCACAGGAATTCAGGCTAACCAGCTCGCGATTCTCCTTCTGATAGTACGAGACCGTTGCATGTGACAGGCGTTCCAAACCAGAACCGAAGGCGCTTTTCGGCCGGCGCGCCCGCCGGGCCACGCCCCTCAGCTTGCCCTGATCGCGTGTGAAGAAGCTAACCACCAGGTCGGCTTCACGAAACGGATAAGTCTGCAGGATGAAGCTGTCGCTCATTCGAGCGGGCATTCGGGCGAAGGCACTTTAAGTGACTAGATTAGCAGGTTTATCGCTGGATTGGCTGATTTGTGGAGAGCTGGTTTGTGACGAAGTAAAAAGTTGTCCGGTTTCCTTGGAGAGCAGCACCCATAAGCCGTAGATGTCCCAGGCGGCAACCATCAGAAAAAGGACCATGGCGCCTAGGGAACTGCGTCCCAGCCAAACGCACAGCAGCAGCTTCGCAAGGAAGGTAGCGGCGGCTGTATCTCGAGCCCAGCTCCTGCGGTGGGACAATCCCCAACCTGCGAGGAAATACAGGCCGGAAAATACGATCAGTCCGGTGGCCATGAAGGCGGCCACAAAAGTGACCCCGGAGATTTCGTGGAAGCCGGGAACGGTGTTCGACTGGGGCTCCGTTACCAGAAGGCGGCCCAGCAGTACGGCCATTACGCCACACGCGGCTCCGCCGATCATGCCCGCTATAGCCACCTTTTCCAGCCCTTTCGCCAGCAGGTTGACATGGCGGAGAGCGTCTTCTTGAGTTTGAACGAAGAATGAGCCACGAGCCATCACCTTGCATATCGGCTCCCGAGGTGCCAGGCTTTAATCCCTGCATCTTAGGGGTGGCTGCTAGACTTTTGGGCGTGGGAGACGAACCTGCAAACGTCGGACTTTGTGCCACTTGCGCGCACGTTCGCCGGGTCACGTCCGATAGCGGCTCGGTCTTCTATTTATGCCAGCTCTCTAAGGTGGACCCGAGTTTTCCTAAGTATCCCAGGCTGCCGGTGCTCCAATGCGCGGGTTATGATCGAGCGGAGGAAATAAGTTAGTCTTCTTTTCAAGACGCAACGAACTCCTTGTACTCCGGGATCTGGAGGCTATCGTATGGATTTCGGAGTCTGAGTCTGAAGGCTTATCGATGCGATCACCGCATGGCACGGCCTTTCGGTCTCTCAACTCTTAAGATGATACGTCGGTCCTGCTGGAAAACTCGCACCAAGCAAATTCAGCCCATTCGACCTGCTCAATCACTTCGCAGTCCGAAAGCGAGGAATAGAAGGCCTCGACTGCTTGCTCGATGACGTCGTGTTTCTGTTGCATAGGCACCGACAGTTGGCGCGCCGGTAGCGCTATTTCGCGAGCGACCGCGCCGCCGCCAGCGCCGTTTCGTAGTTGGGATGATCGGCCACTTCCTTCACGTACTCGACGTGCTTAATGGTGTCATCTTTATCGAGCACGAAGATGGCCCGGCTCTCGATTCGCATATCCTTAATCAGCGTTCCATAGTGCTCGCCGAACGAGCCCGACTTGTGATCGGACAGCATCTTGATCTTGTCGATTCCGAAATTTCCGCACCAGCGCTTCTGCGCAAACGGCAGGTCCATACTGATGGTGTAAATTTCCACGCCCGGCAGCTTAGCGGCCTCTTCGTTGAAGCGCTTGGTCTGCGCGTCGCACACCGGCGTGTCCAGCGATGGCACCACGCTAAAGATGCGCACGGCCTTTCCGGTGCCGGCCAGATTCACGGGCTGGAGCCCGTCATTCACCGCGCTGAAATCGGGCGCCTTGTCGCCGGCCTTCAACTCCGGCCCCAAAAGCGTCAGCGGGTTTCCTCTCATCGTGGTTGCGCCAGGTCTTTCCATGATTCTCCTCGGTAGGTTTGATTGAATTTCGACCTATTGTAGCAACTCGTCTAACTTCGAAATCTCGTTCGTCGGCAGTTGGCAGGTGTAGTCTTGACAGACATAGGCGGTGGGCTTGCCGTCGATCTCACGCATAGCCGCGGCAGCGGAAAAAAATGACGCGTCGGCGCGGAGCGTGATGCTGTTGGGCAGGAAGCGCGCGCGAACGTGGCGCAAAAACTCGCGCGTCTGCTCGGCTTCGAGGGAGCCCGCGATCACTATCTCGCGGCGAGCGCCCAGGTAGTAATCGAGCCCGACCAGTATCTGCGGCACCGCAACGGACTGCTGAGCGATCTTGGAACCCAGCGCGACGAGCGTTCGCTCGGCGGATTCACGATACTCCGCGCGATCGGTGAAATGCGCCAGCTTGAGAAGATCCACCAGCGCGAACGCGTTCCCCGATGGCTCAGCGCCATCATAGTCGTCCTTCATGCGCAACACCAGATTGCTATCGCCCGCCGCGGTACTGAAGAACGCGCCCTCGGCAGAGTCCTCGAACAGGTCGCGCATCTTACTGGCGAGCTGGATCGCCGCTTCCATATGCCGCGGGTCAAAGTCCGCTTCGTAGAGATCCAGTAATGCGCCGGCGAAGAACGCATAGTCATCCAGGAAACCTGCGATTGCGGCGTCACCATCGCGATAGCGGCGCAGCAAGACCCCGGAATTCGCGTCGTACATCCGCGTGAGAATAAATGACGCCGCCCGTTGCGCCGCATCCAGATACCGGGGCTCGCCCAGCACCTGCGCGCCCTTGGCGAACGCCGAAATCATCAGACCGTTCCAGGCGGTGAGGATTTTGTCGTCCAGATGAGGCCGAACCCGCTTCGACCGGATGGCGAGCAGCGCCGCCTTAGCGGGCTGCAACTGGGCCTCGGTTGCGTCGTCGAGCGATTCGCGCAAATACAAAATGTTCTTGCCAGGGAACTCGCCATGCGGGTCATCGGCAACATTTCCACTCTGCTCGACACCATAAATCGACGCGAATTGTTTGAATTGCTCTTCACCTAGCGCCTGTTTTAATTCCGCAGCGGTCCAAATATAGAATGCGCCCTCGCCTTTTTTTTTCGGATTCGCCGGATCGATCACGCTGTCGGCATCCTCCGCCGAATAGAAGCCGCCGCCGGGATCCGTCATGTCCCGCAGGACGTAATCGAGCGTGCTGCGTGCGATCTTGGCGTAGAACGGATCGTGGGTGATCTGGAAAGCCTCCAGGTACGACACGGCAAGCTGGGCCTGATCGTACAGCATCTTTTCGAAATGCGGAACGAACCACCGCTCGTCCACGGAGTAGCGATGAAACCCGCCGCCCAGTTGATCGTGCATGCCGCCGTTGGCCATGGCACGCAAGGTCACAAGCGTCATATCGAGCGCTTCTTGCCTGCGTGTGCGGGCGTAGTATCGCAACAGGAAATTGAAGACCACCGGCCGCGGAAATTTCGGCGCGCTTCCGAATCCTCCGTGGGCCGAGTCGAACATCCGGCGGAAGTGCTGGAACGCGGAATCGAGGACGGCTTTATCGGGTATGCCGATGGAGGGTGCGCCCGCACGGGCGTATTGCGCCAGTTGCACGATGACATCGCCACTCGACTGGAGAATGCGCCCGCGCTCATTGCGCCACGCTTCGGCGATCCGCTCCAAAATCGCGCCAAAACCGGGCCGTCCATAGCGATTGTCGGGCGGAAAATAGGTGCCGCCAAAGAACGGCTTCAAATCCGGCGTCAGAAACACCGACATCGGCCAGCCGCCCCCGCCCGTGGACGCCTGCACGAAGGTCATGTAGATGCGATCCACATCCGGGCGCTCCTCGCGATCCACTTTCACCGGCACGAACCAACGATTCAGAATGCCGGCGAGTTCCTCGCTCTCGAACGACTCGCGCTCCATCACGTGGCACCAGTGGCAAGTGGAATACCCTACCGATAAAAAAATGGGCTTGTCTTCGGCGCGTGACTTCTCGAACGCCGCTTCGCCCCACGGATACCAGTCCACCGGATTATGAGCGTGCTGCTGCAGATAGGGACTTTTCTCGCTGATCAGATGATTGGCCAAGGTGCCTCGATTTTATCCTGCTGGTCGGACGAGTCCAAACGGCGCCTGTCGATCGCCCGACGAAAAAAGTTTTGTTCGGGAAACCGAACACGCGGGTCGCCGATCTCGACGGCTGGGTCGGTCTTCTTTAACGAATAATCAACCCTTTAGCCAGCTTCATTTCTGAAAAACCGAACAGGCAATCGCTCCGAGCGACGGAGTTCACGCGGAAGGTGCGCCATCGGAGCGATTAATTACTCTAAGTCGGTACACTTTGTGCTTGACGAAAAGCGGCTAGTTGTACAAATATATTCGTGCAGTCGTTTTCCGGCTGCGTGCATTTCCCCAGAAAGGTTGGCGATTCATGAACGTCCGAAAGGCTGTCATGCCCGTGGTGTGCCTGCTTGTTGCTGTAGGTTCCGCATTCGCCCAGCATCGCGTCGATCCAAGCCGTATGTACGCGCGAATTTATGTGATCGTACCGATGGTTGGTTCCGGCACCTGGGAAGATCCCAAGCGCCCCATGTTCGCGCCTGTCCCGAATCAGACTGCGGCAGGAAGCAGAACGGGCATTATCGCCTTCAACAGCGTCGCATCGGACGACGGGAATTTTGCGCTCGTCGAGATTGTCGCCGCAAACCGGCTGGAGCTCGCGAAGATCACCGCCCCGGTGAGTGCAGGGCTTGCCTCAGTTCCAGGCCTCCAAATGTTCGATCGCAGTACGGTGCCGGACGCCACCGTCCAAAGCGCTTTTCAATTGTTGAAGAAGAACTTCGATATCAGCAAGTTCCGGACGGTGGTGCCGTGAAGAACGCTCGCGCGATTCTCATTCGATTGGCGGTTCTCGCCGCTGTCTGCTCGGCGGCGTTCGCCACCTATACCTACTACTACACCGACAGCCTCACCAGCATCAATACTACCAACTGGACCCAGAATGGAACCTTGACCGCGGGTTCCGGAGGACTAACTTCGTCGGCCACTAACGGCGGATCGTTGATATCCAAGGTCGCTGTGCCGGATGGAAGCAGCAACTATGAAGTGAAGACCACGCTGACTCTGAACGGAAACGGTGGTACTTACGTGACTTATCTGCGCGCGAGCGCCAATGCGATGAGCGGTCCTGCCCCTGCCGGAACAACGTACGCGTTCGAAGTTCAGAATCCCACCTTCAGCGGGTCCGCCTGTTCGGCGACGCTAGCCGGCTACAAGATCGTTAACGGCTCAGTGACTGCCCTGGCGAGCGAAGGCATTCCATGCAGTAACGGCATGACCATCCGGATAGTTTACACGGCGGTCGATAACTACATTGCAATCTACCTTTACAATATGCTCTATTATGAGGTCCAAGACGCCTCGATCACGAGCGGCCAACCAGGCGTTGGAGTCCGCAACGCGCCGGCCGGCAACAGCATCGCCGAGGTGCAACTGGGAGGCATCTTCGTGGGAACTCCCGTGCTGCCGACCAACGAAATCGGTGTTTCCGCATTTGCCAACCGCGTGGAGTTCCAGTGGCCGGGCGCGTCCGAGGCCGCCAATGGCCCAGGCGTTATCATTTACCTGGTTTACCGGAATGGTACGTTCTTGGATGGTGTCTACGATGGTGCATTCGTCGATACCACGATATCGCCTTCGACCACATACACCTACTGGATCGTCGCGTACGATTACGATCTCAATGCCGTTTCGGACACGGTCCCGGTGACTACGCCTCCCGCAGGCGCCATCGATCCGCGCGAGATCGGCGTGCGCCCCACCGGTGCGTATTGGGGCGGCGCTGGCGAACAGATCGACATGCGCTCCGGTAATCTGAATTACACAACGCCGATTCTGAAGGTCCTGGGCCGGGGCGGCTGGGGCGTGGGTTTCAATCTCACCTACAACTCGCAGAACTGGCGCCAAGACCCCGCTGGAACCTGGCAATTGGGCGAGGACGTGGGCTATGGCTACGGTTGGAAGCTGCTGGCCGGCTCTCTTCTTCCGTTGAACGGCCCGAGCGGCGTCAACGAATATCTGTTCACCGATTCCACCGGGGCGCAGTACCACCTGAATCAGAATAGCGGCGGCGTCTGGTCGTCCCTTGAAAGCGTCTACGTCAGCTACGATTCCAATGCCGGCAAGCTGCATTTCAACGACGGCAGCTTCTGGGTAATGGGCTCCACTTCCGCGGGCACTGAGTGGGACTCCGGCACGATGTACCCCACGCTAATGGAAGACAGCAACGGTAACGAAGTGATCATCACCTACAATGCGGGCGTGGGTGTCACCTGGAGTAATTCCAGCTCGCGCATCAACACTATCGAAGACGTGCGCGGTAACGGCGCGGCCGATTACACATTCACCTACAACAGCGATGCCATTCCGCACCTGACGGGCATCACGAACAATATCGGCACGGCGGAAAACTACAGCTTCGCGTACACGGAGAACTACTCGCTGGACTCGCCGTTCAACAGCAGCCAAAACTTTGGCACCGTGGCTCTGCTCGAAGCATCCACCGTCACGGGCATCCCGCTCACTACTTACTTCACCTATGACACGACGAGCGCAACCGGCACGTGCAGCAGTTCGGGCACAGGCACGTCCGGGCCTGGCCAGCTCACGCAGGTCACTACGCCGTACTGCGGACACTTGCGATGGGCCTATAACTCACACAGCGTGTCAGGAACGCGGAGTTTTTATCAGGTTCAATACCGCTACCTTTCGATGTCGAGCGGCGCGGCGGAAACCACCATGCAAATCAGCCGTGGGAACGACAGATTTCAGCCTGGGCTTGATGATCCAGTATTCCGAGCGAATCTTGTCCAGCGGGACCATCCTCTCGCAGCTCAACTTCACCTGGGCGCAGACGCCGACATCGCTAGACCCCTACATCGGAACCACGGTGACCAAGCTCGATCCCGGCCAGACCTACACAGAGTGGAAGCAGACGAACCAGGTGCTGGATCAGTACGGCAATCTTCTCACCATGCAGGCCTATAACTTTGGCGCGGGCGTGGTGGGTTCGCTGGCGCGCACGTACACCAACACCTATCTGGGCGGCACAAACTATACGTCGCGCTATATTTTCAACCGGCTGCTCACCAGCACGGTGACTGACGGGACGAACACGGCTACGCTGGTATCGAATACTTATGACAGCACGTACATCACCAGCCTGACAGCCACGTGCGTCCTGGGCTCTCCGATGGGCCTGTGCGAGCAGGATACTGCGAATTATCCCGCGTCGTTTACTTATCGTGGCAACGTGACGGGCTCAACAACGCCCACCGCCACCAGTAGTACCCTTTACGACATGACGGGCGGCGTGACTTCCACAACGGTGAACGGAGTGACAAGCACCGTGACGTCAACCAACAATTTCGCCGCGCCGGGGGCCATCACCACCAATTCGCTGACGTCCAACATGAACTGGAACAGCTTCCTGGGCTTGAGTTCCGCCACCGGACCCAACGGAGACTCGGGTTCCATCAACTACGACGCCAATGCGCGGCCGTCCACCACGACCTCGCCGTATGGCGCTGTGACCAACTACACGTACAACGACACCGCGTCGCCGCCCAGCAAGGTTGCTACCACCGACGGGCATTGGGTACAGACCGTGATGGATGGTTTCGGGCGCACCATTAAGACCATAACTGGCTACGGAACAACCACAGTCTCTACCGTGGACACGCAGTACGCGCCTTGCGGCTGCTCGCCCCTCGGCAAGTTGAGCCAGCAATCGCAGCCTTATGCGCCG
>JBEKRO010000085.1:0-30264 GCA_049518655.1 Bryobacteraceae bacterium
CGTTCGCTCCAGTTCCGCAGCGCTTACCGATCCCGGGTTTGTCAATCCTCAGCATCGTCGCTGCTTGGTTGAGCGGACAGATCACTTGTTCATTCGACCGGACAAATCACATACTAACGACAGCAAATGGGAAGGTTGTTGACTTTCTCGCGGATCTCGAATAATCTCAGGCGCATGCGCAAACGAAATCTAATCATGATTTTGGTCGCTGCCCTTCCCGCTCTTGCGGAACTGCAAACCGGGCCTGCCCTGCCCTACCACGTGGTGCCGGATTGGGCGCAACTTCCCGCAGGTTGGAATTTCGGCGAAGTCTCGGCGGTGGACGTCGACCGGAGCGACAATGTCTGGGTCTTCAATCGCGGAGCGCATCCGGTGATCGAATTCGACAAGTCGGGCAAGATGCTGCAAGCTTGGCCGGAAGTGCCGGTGAAGACGGCGCACGGGCTGCGCCTGGATGCCGACGGCAACGTTTGGACCGTGGACGTGGATGCGCATCGCGTGATGAAGTGGACGCCGTCCGGACGGCTGCTCATGATGATCGGCGGCGTGGGAGGAGCGGCGGGCAACAACGATAGCAAGGATGGATTCAATCGCCCGGCCAATCTGACGTTCGCGCCCAATGGCGATTTCTTCGTGGCCGACGGCTATGTGAATTCGCGCGTGATCCGGTTCAATAAAGACGGCGAGTACGTCACGCACTGGGGACACAAAGGCACCGGCGACGGCGAGTTCGATTTGGTGCATGACGTCGCGCTGGATGCGCAGGGGCGCGTTTATGTGGCGGATCGCAGTAACAAGCGCGTGCAGATCTTCGATCAGAACGGGAAGTTCCTGGGCAAGTGGACCGACGTTGGGTCGCCGTTCGGTCTCTACTATGTCCGGAGTGAGAACGCACTTTACATGTGCGACGGCGTGAACGACCGTATCGTGAAGCTCAACCTGGATGGCCAAGTACAGGGCGTGTTGTCGTCCTTCGGGAAAGTGCCGGGCAAGCTGGACATCGCGCACTATCTGGCGGTGGACAGTAGCGGCGCAATTTACGTGTCCGAAATCAAGAACTGGCGCGTACAGAAGTTCGTGAAGTAAACTAGAACCCAACATGACCACTCGGGGCTTTCGGCTCACGCTGGCAGTCGCAGCAGCTGCTATCTTCAGTCCAGCCCAATGGCTTCATCAACTCGATCCCGCCACCCCACGTACCCGTGACGGCAAACCCAACCTCACCGCCCCAGCGCCCCGAATAAAAGGCAAGCCCGACCTCTCCGGCGTCTGGCAAACCGACAGTTCCCCGCGGAAAGAGCTCGAGCCCTACCTGCTACCGGGTGGCGAAAATGGCTTGGGCGAAAACGACATCACCAAGTACGTCGTAAATTTCTTCGCCGACTACAAATTTGGTGAAGAGCCGTTCCAGCCCGGTGCCGGCGATCCGTTCCGAAAGGCGCTCCAGAGCAACGCGCGCCCCTCCACGCTGTGTCCCCCGCCCAGCCTGCCTAATTGGGATTATCCGCCGGTTCCGTTCAAGCTGATTCAGACACCCAGGTTGCTCCTGTGGCTGCGGGAGGAGTTCGGCACCTTCCGCCAGATCTACCTCGACGGCCGTAAGCTTCCGCTCGATCCGGAGAGCACTTGGCAAGGCTACTCGGTCGGCCATTTGGAGGGCGATACGCTGGTGGTCGAAACGACGGGGTTCAACGCGCTAAGCGCCCTTGACGGCATGGGCCATCCTCACAGCGAAGCCATGCGCCTGACCGAGCGCTTCCGCCGCGTCGATTTCGGTCATATGGAGCTAAAGATCACGGTTGACGACCCAAAAACTTACACCAAGCCGGTGACTGTCACCGTGAGTCAGCATTTGCTGCCCGATACGGACCTGCTCGAGTCCTTCTGCGAGCCGGGGGAAAAGGACAGGCAGCACATCGGCCAGTAGGTCTGAGCCGGTGGACGAGTTTTATGGGTCAAGGTGTGGGTCCAGCGTTTGTGGCACAAATGCAAAAGTTCGTTGCGACCGACCGCGAGATTACTCAACAGTTGAACTTGCTCCAGTTTGCGCCTTTATTGGGCGGTGCTCATTACCGATACTTCTTGTTGGGCTTCGACGGAGGATGGGTCCGCTACGACATGGACGCTCACACGGTTGATACCGTGAACATGACACCGGAAGCTCTTCAGGCGTAAATACTCGATTCAGGAGAACGAATGACAAACAAACTGATCGGCCTGTTGCTGGTGTTGCCGCTGGTGGGCGCAGAGCCGGCTGGATATAAATACTGGAGCGCGGCGGAGTTGAAGGGCCTGTCCAAGCCGCTCTCGAACAAGACGGATGCGAAAACATCGTCCGAGAATTTGGGTAACTTCGGCGCCGATCACGTGCTGATGGTGCATCGGGAAGGCTCCGGCGTGGCCGAATTGCATAACACAGAAGCGGACGTGATCGTGGTGGTGTCGGGAACCGGCACGCTGGTGGTGGGTGGAACCATGCCAGGGTCGAAGAACACCGCTCCGGGCGAGGAGCGCGCGCCGGCGGTGGAGGGCGGAGCGCGGCAGAAAATCGCAGCGGGCGACATCCTGCATATCCCGCCAAAGACGCCGCATCAGGTGCTGCTAGAGCCGGGAACGCAGATCACCTATTTCACACTCAAGGTGAAAGAATAAGCTGCAACAGGCCATGCGTTCACGCGAATGTGAACGCGGCACGCACGAGTGCGTGCGCCACTTAGGCGCGCTTGGGCAACTGGAGCAGATATTGGCAGATGGCGTCCAAATCCATCGGCATGAACTTGTAGGGCGGCATGATGCTGTCTTTCGAAACGCTGGCGGGATCGGCGAAATGTTTTTCAAGCCAGGCGCGATCGTGACGCAAGCCGACACCATCCAGCGCCGGCGCAAGCGTCGACCCGGTGCCGTGGATCTGATGGCACGCGTTGCAGTGGTTCGTTTGATAGACCATGGCGCCTTGCGTGGCGAAAGCGGGCGCGGTAAGCAGCGCGGCTTCGTTTTGCGGCGTGAGTGTCAGGACGAAGAGCGAGAGCGCGTTTAAATCGGCGGCGGGCAAATCGACCGGCGGCATGACGCTGCCCGGCACAATTTCCGATGGATTCTTGAAGTGCAGAACCAGCCAAGGAACCTTGCGGTGATTGGCCGGGATCCTGGTGAGATCCGGGCCAATGCCCTTTTGGCCCGCGCCGGGATGGCAGCCCAAGCAGCCTTGTTTCTTGAAAATTCCCAGACCGGCCAGCTCTTCCGGATTCAATCGCCGCCAGGCCGCGAGTGCGGGCGCAGCTGGTACTGCGCTTGGATTTTGCGATTCGGGGTTAGCGGTTGGCGCCGCGGCGGTGGTGGATGCAGGCGCCGCTTCTGGAGTTTCGGTCGCCGGCGTCTCAGTGTCATCGGCCGATTCCTGATTCTTAGGAGTTGTGACCACCGCCGCGGTAGTCAAGCCGGTCCAGGCAATCGCCGCAAGCAGTACGAACGTGATGGCAAAGGTTCGTTTCCCAAGACGGATCATCGGCCCGCGGTCAATGAACGGAATCAAGAAGAGCGTCAATACGGCCACTCCCGGCAGCACCACGCTCCCCACCATTTCCAGTGGCCCCTTAAAAAACTTCAGCGTCTGGAAGAGGAACAAAAAATACCATTCCGGACGAGGGATGTAGGCGGTGTCCGTCGGGTCCGCCAAACGCTCCAGAGGAACCTTGGCAACGACGGCCATGATGAACAGGATGATGAATGCCACCGCGACGCCCACGGTATCCTTGAAAACCTGCTCGGGAAAGAACTTGCGCTTGGGTGCAGTGTCGCCCGGTGCGGCGGCGACGCCGTGCTTGCGCACCAGGTAAATGTGAATCCCGATAAGGATTATCGTCAGCGGCGGCAGCAGCACAGTGTGGAGCGCGTAGAATCTTGAGAAAGTGACGTTCCCGACGGCGCCCTGGCTGCCGAGCAATCGCAACAGATACGGTCCGGCAAGGGGCGCCTGCGATGCAATTTGGGTGGTGACTACCGTGCCCCAATACGCGCGATTGTCCCACGGCAACAAATAGCCGGTGAGTCCGAACGCGAGCGTGATCAGGAGCAAAGTGACGCCCACCATCCAGGTAGCCTCGCGGGGCTTCTTGTAGGCGCCGTAGATGAACACCTGGATCATGTGCAGCACAACAATGATGAGCATCATGCTGGCGCCCCAATGGTGCAGGCCGCGGATCAAAGGCCCGCCCGTCAGTTCCGTCATGATGTACTTCACGCTGTTGTATGCTTCCCCGGGGGTGGGCGCATAGTTGAACGCGAGTAGAGCGCCGGTGAAGACCTGGATTACGAAGAAGAACACGGCCATGCTGCCGATGATCTGGTGCCATCCGGCGGACGCCGGAATATCTTCGTACAGAAAATTCTTGACCGCGCTTTCGATGCCGGTACGATGTTCGAGCCAATCGATAATTGTGCGCATGGCCTAGGCGTGAGATTCCACCACGGGCCCGAGTTTTAGCTTACCGCCCTCAACCTGCGTCAGGTAACGATCGAGCGGGCGCGGCGCCGGGCCGCTCAATACTTGTCCGTCGATGGAAAAGACCGAGGTATGGCAAGGGCAAATGAAGGTGTGGCTGGGATCGTCCCAGTGATAGGCGCAGCCGAGATGGGTGCACTGCGGCACGAACGCCACCACGTCGTTATTCGGCTTTTTTACAATCCAGGCCGTCGCTTTCTCATTCGTGACCTTCCATCCATCCACGCGCTGGCGCTCGAAGGCGATCTCGGTGGGAGTGCCGGTGGGAATGGTTGACAGGTCGGAGGTCTTCACCCACTGAGCCTCCTTGCGAAGCTTGGGAGGAAACAACAGATAAATCGCGGCTGGCGCGGCCAGAGCCAGGCCGACTAATCCCATGACGCCGTTGATGAATCCGATGTAGAAAGCGCGCCGGGTGGGGGAGACATCCACGGCCGCAGTTTGTGCTTGGTTTGACTGGTCCATTATTCCGTCTTCACTGTACGCCGGGCATCACCGGCGATCAAGACTAAGTAGAAAGCGTATCAAAAATTTTACAAGACCTCGGGTCTTGGGGCATTTTACAAGACGTGAGTATTGTTGCAGATGTTACGGGAGGGGAAACCAGGGGCCGCTTGCTGGGACGCGGGGTTACAGCGCGCCGTCCCCGCGATCGTCGTTGCGGATGCGGATGGCCTCGGCCACGTCGTATACAAAGACTTTGCCATCGCCAATTTTTCCGGTGCGCGCGCTGCGTACCACGGTTTGAATCACCTCGGCGGAGCGCTCGTCGGCCACCACCATCTCGAGTTTGACCTTGGGCAGCAAATCCACCTGGTATTCCATGCCCCGGTAAACTTCCTTATGGCCCTTCTGCCGGCCATGGCCGCGCACTTCCGAGATGGTCATGCCGTCGATGCCGATCCCTTTCAAGGCTTCTTTGACATCTTCAAGCTTGTGCGGCTGGATAATCGCTTCAATTTTTTTCATGGCTGGCTTTGGTCCGGACACGAGTCCTCATGCTTCGAAATTATAACCCTCTTCGCCGTGCATACTGACGTCCAGGCCCTCCATCTCCTGGTCCGACGAGACCCGCACTCCCACCAGGACGTCGCAAATCTTGAGAATCACGAGCGTCCCCACGATCGCAAGCCCCCAGGATATGGCCACGCCAATCACCTGGTTGAGCACTTGGCCGGGCTGCCCATCGATGAGGCCCAGGGGAAGCGTTTTGCCGGCGCTGTCCTTGAGACCCTCATTGACCGCCATGGTGGCAAAGACGCCGGTGAGAATGGCGCCCACAGTCCCTCCGGCGCCGTGCACGCCAAACGCATCCAGCGTGTCGTCGTAGCCGAACTTGCTCTTAATGGTGGTAACCATGAAGAAACACACGATACCGGCGATGAAACCGATGAGCATGGCCGGAAACGGCTGGACGAACCCGGAAGCTGGAGTGATGGCGACCAATCCCGCCACGGCTCCCGAAATGCCTCCCAGCACGCTGGGTTTTCCGTTCCGCAACCACTCGACGAGCAGCCATCCGAGCACCGCGGCGGCCGTCGCGAAATGGGTGGCAACAAATGCGCTGGTGGCCAGCGGCGAGGCGGCCAGGGCGCTGCCGGCGTTGAATCCAAACCAGCCCACCCACAGAAGACACGCGCCGATGACGCTGAGTACCAGATTGTGCGGCTTCATTGGCTCCGACCTGTAGCCTTGTCTCTTGCCCAAGTAGAGCGCGCACATCAGCGCCGATACGCCCGAGCTGATGTGCACCACGGTGCCGCCTGCAAAATCGAAGCACGGGATGCGCCCGCCGGAGAATGCATTGAGCAGACCGCCCTTGCCCCAAACCATATGAGCCAGCGGAAAGTAGACGATGAACAGCCACAGCACGGTAAACAGCAGCATGGCGCTGAATTTCATGCGCTCGGCAAACGCGCCCGAGATCAGCGCCGGCGTTATGATGGCGAACATGAGCTGATAGATCATGAACGTTTGTTGCGGTATGGTAGCGGCGTAATCGGGGTTGGGAGCGGCGCCGACGTTGTTTAGAAATAGATACCGCAAGTCGCCGATGAACGGCAAGCCTTCGCCGAACGCCAGGCTGTAGCCAACAATGGCCCAGATGACGCTGACGATCGCCATCAGGATGAAGCTGTGCATCATGGTGCCGAGTACGTTCTTGCGGCGCACCAAGCCCCCATAAAACAAGGCCAAGCCGGGGCCGGTCATCATCAGGACCAGGGCAGCGCTTACCAACATCCAGGAATTGTCGCCCGCGCTTTGTGCGGATTTTACGGCAGCTTCCAGATTGCTGATGCGAGTTTCTGTTGCGGAAGGGATGGACTGGGCGAGCGCCAAGGCAGGCGCGAGTAATGCCACCCATACGACGCGGTTGGGCATAAGGTTTATTGTTACCGCAGGTGACAGCAAATGGCAATCGGATTTCGAGATGGGACGGATAGCAATTTTCAATTAGCGCGGTTTTCAAAACCTAGCCAACGATTGGGGTCAGATGGAGAATCTTCTCCGCAGATGCCGGTCTCCGACGGTCTTACCCTTCCTAGGTCTTGGGTTTCCATTGCAGGCCGGCGCTGAACTCCAGGCCCACGATGAATTTCATGCCTTTGCGGGTGCAACTGCGGACCGACGCTGTGCCATGCAGATCCAATGCCGCACACTGCATCGTTACGTAGGTCTGTTTATCGATCTGCTCGGGGATCTCGATCCGCATGCCAGAGGGGGAGATGTCCAGGCTGCGGCCGCTGACATACTTGTCAACGCCAGTGCGATCTTTCCAGACAAGCTGGACCGGTGATGAATTCTGGGCACGCTCGTGCCTCCGGAGTTGACCTTCCTTCCCCATCACTTGAATCTATATTACTCAAATCCATCTGTTATTCAAATCCAACCTGACCGCCGGTCACGATGCCAACCGGGGGAGAAGGAAGAGGTCTTGTGATAATCTAGGGTTGTATGGCTATCCCCAACGTTAAGCGTTTCCGCCCCTTCTGCCCGTCCTGCAACGAGACCTTCACTGTGATGGCGGTCCTGCCCAAGGACGCCAGCGTCGATGCCTATCTCAACGATGTCGTGGCGCGCCACGATCACAAGGCCTTCCAGGAAGCCAAGCTGCAGCACTTCAAGGTCCGCGTCGGCCAACAGAAGCAGAAAAAAGCGAAGTAATTCGCCGATCTGGCTGGCCCGTTTTTCGCATAGAATGGGCCCATGGCCACGCCCAAATTGACCGTCTGGATAGGCACCCGCAAGGGTGCCTTCGCTTTTAATACCCACAATCGCAAGACCTGGAGTGTCGATGGTCCGCATTTCCGCGGCCTGGAAGTGAACCATGTCGCCCAGGATCCTCGCCAGCCGAAGCGCTTATATGCGGCAGTGAACAGCGCCTGGTTCGGACCGCACATTCATGCCAGCACGAACGGCGGCAAGACCTGGAAGCTGTCGGAAAAAGGCTTGGATCTGAAGTGCGTTCCCGATCTATCCGTGAAGCGCATCTGGCACATCCGGGCCGGCCATGCCGACGAACCCGGCGCGGTCTACGCCGGGGCCGATCCAGGCGCGCTGTTCCGGAGCCCCGATTGGGGTCAAACTTGGGAAGAAATGCCGGCGCTTACCAACCATCCGACGCGCCCGCAATGGAACCCAGGAGCGGGCGGCATGTGCCTGCATTCGATCCAGTGCCTGGGCCAGGGGCGAATGGTGGTGGCGATTTCAGCGGCGGGCGTTTTTCGCACTTCCGACGGAGGCGCCACCTGGTCGCCACACAATGGCGGAGTGCGCGCGGATTTTCTGCCCAACAAACTGCCGGAAGTCGGCCAATGCGTGCACAAGCTGCTGGCCCATCCGAAAGATCCCGAGGCGCTCTATCAACAGAACCACTGCGGCATCTATCGCGGTAAGCTGAATGGCGATCGGTGGACCGATATCTCGCGCGGTCTTCCGTCGCGCTTCGGCTTCGGACTGGCGGTGCCTGCCGCAGAGCCCCAAACCATGTTTACCGTACCCATCGATTCGGCCGAGTATCGCTGCAATCCGGAGGGCAAGTTTCGCGTGGCGCGGACCCGCGACGGCGGGAAGACTTGGAAGCTGCTGTCACGAGGACTGCCACAACGCAACGCTCATCTTTTGGTCTTGCGCGAGGCGATGACTTCCGATGATCTGGATCCGGCGGGCATATATGTCGGGACCAGTTCCGGGCATGTCTTCTATACCCGCGACGCGGGGGACAGCTGGGAAACGCTGGCCGACAGCCTGCCGCCGGTCTATTCGATTTCTGTCGCCGCCGCTTAAAGTGAACCGGCCCTCTAAGGTCGCGGCTCGGCAACCCCACAAGTGAAACTGTCTGCGTCGTCGATACTGCCGCTGCCCTTGTATTTTGCGACCTGTGGATAGGGGCAAAGCGGGCGGGTTCGGCCTTTGCGCGAAGCGATAATGCGCTCCGGTGCGCGGCCATCTTCGCGCCACGCCGTCATTGCGCTCATCATGTCAAATGTGTTCGGGCCTTCTCCGCCGCCGCAATGGCCCATTCCGGGGACCATGAACAGACGAATGGAATTGGACATCTTGGCTTCGCCGCCCATGGTATCCACGGCAGTCTTGTAGTAGTTCACGCTGGCAAGCGGTGGGACGCCGGGATCGGCCCAGCCATGGTACATGAGCAGTTTTCCGCCATGAGCGAGGAAGGGTTTGATGTTGGGATCGACGGCATTGATGGTGTCGTGATCGATCTTGTCGGCCAGCGCCACATCGCTATCGAGGTTCAGTGTATGCCAGTCCCAGTCGGGATTCTTGAAAACTACGTAGCGAAATTGATCGGTCGCAGCGGAGAAAGGTTCCGGTCCGCGGGCCAACATGCTCCAGCCCAGTTCGCTGCCGGGCTCGACGTTGAAGTAAACCGGCTCATTGGTGCGTGGATTTTTGGGAGCCGTGTACATTCTTTTCGCGGCTTCCACCTGTCCGGCGGTGAGGCAGGTGGGCTCGTCCCCTGCCTTACATTCGATGGTCTTGGGATCGAAGTGGCAGCGCGTGGGATCCTCGATCACCCCATCCTTTACTCCGTCGGCGGCGTCGCAAGCTTCCAGCACGGCTTTGTGGATGATGGGGTATTTGCTCGCCGGGATGTAGTTGTGCGGGTCAAGAACGCCCTGCGCGAGCCAGATCTGCCAGGAGGAGAGATGCGTTCGAGGGTTAGCCGCGGCTCCGGCCACGATGCCATCGTAGTCGTCCGGAAATCGCTGCGCTTCCTTCAGGCCTTGCCGGCCGCCGGTGGAACATCCATTCCAGTAGGACATCCGGGGCGCAGCGCCATAGAAGGCGTCGATGACGGACTTCGCTTTGACGGTCATTTCGTGGACCGCGCGATATCCGAAATCAACCAGCTTCTCGGGATGGCCCGTCACAAAACTGCCGGTGGCGCCCACGTGGCCGGTATCGGTGGAAGACGTTGCGTAGCCGTCGTGTAGCGCTTCCGCCATGGCGCTATAGCTGATCACCCCGGCCCACCCACCATTGCCCACAGCTTGGAACTTGCGGTTCCATCCCGA
The DNA here is from genome assembly GCA_049518655.1 of Bryobacteraceae bacterium. Classification (GTDB taxonomy): domain Bacteria; phylum Acidobacteriota; class Terriglobia; order Bryobacterales; family Bryobacteraceae; genus Palsa-89. Next base: position 10,042 of record JBEKRO010000085.1, read on the forward strand.
CGCGGGCAGCCACACTTCCATCTTGATGTCGGAATCGCTGGTGGGCTTCAAGGTGGCTGCGACGCGACAGAACGCGGGGAGATCCTTATACGCCACTGGGGGCGGAGGTCCTCCGGCAGTCCCAACTGGCGGCGTAAAGTCGCCGGCAGCCACTGGCTGCGCAAGCGTTATGGTTGTGTTTGGCAATGCAATCGATGCCAGGCTCTCGCAGGTTGCGGCCACCGAAAGGCCAGCGCCGGCGGATAGCAAAATCAATGCGGCAAATGGCTTCATCAGCCTCCTCCTTATTACAACTTATTACAACTTCAAAAGACGCCGGGCGTTGCCCTCGTAGATCTTTTCCTTGTCGCTGGCGCTGATGTCCAGGCCTTCGATGCATCGGATGGTCTCGCGGATATAGAGGCCGGGCTTGGGCTCAAAGGGCACATCGGAAGCGAAAACACAATGATCGACTCCAAAGAAATCGAGACCGCACCGGGTGGCTGACTGCCCGCCAAACAGCGCCGTGTCGGCATAGAAGTTGCGGAAGTAATCGATGGGCCGCTTCTTCATGGCTTTGCGGAGCGAGACATAATCTTCGTCCGACGTACGTGAGCCCAGCACGTCCCAGCCGTAGCCGACGCGTCCCTCAAAATAGGGAATCATGCCGCCCATGTGGTGCGTGACAATTCTGAGATTCGGATGACGATCAAACATGCCGGAGAACACGATGCGCGACATGGCTGCGCTGGTTTCAAAGGGCCAGCCGAAGGTCCACCAGATCTCATACTTCGATTTCGTTTCCGTGATGTAGTCGGGTAATTCGGCGCCGCGCGCGGGATGCATCCAGATAGTGATGTCGCGGCGCGCTGCGTCTTCAAAGATGGGTGCAAACTCTGGCAGGTCCAGCGGCTTGCCCGCCACGTTGGTGTAGATTTGGAATCCGCGCGCGCCCAGTTGCGTTACAGAACGGTCGATCTCTTTCAGGCAGGCGTCGACATTGTTCATGGGCAGCGAAGCAGCAAATCCAATGAAGCGGCCGGGATATTTCGCCACCAATTCAGCCAGCCCATCATTCGCGATACGCGCAAACTCGGGCGATTTGTCGGGAGGCGCCATGGTTTCCATTGGTGGCGCGGGCAGCGTGAGAAACTGGCAATACTCGCCAAACTCGTCCATGACGCGGAAGCGCGCGTCCAGATCGGCGATGGTGGGCACGTTGCGCACGCGTTTACCCATATCTTTGCCCGCAAGTCCCGCGTCGATGACGTCATGCGCGTAACGGGGAGGGAAAAAGTGATTGAAGAGATCGATCTTCATGGCAGCGGCCATTATATCGAACGTGTGCAAGCGTGCCGCGGACGGGCCTCTTCCTGTGGATCGAGTCGGAGCCGTGTGATAAACTACCCGTTTGCGTTCGACCTGCCCATGGCGCACGTCCGCAGAAACGGATAACCAAAACTTATGAGTCAAAGCTTGGAAGATCTCCTCAAGACGAAGAATCCTGTCGACCTCTTGCGTAATTCGCGGATAGGCGCTTATGTCTATCCCGTGGTTCCCGCCGAATACACGAATTGGCGGGATGAACAACGCGCGTGGCGAGACACTTGCGTTCTGTTCGACCAATCGCACCACATGGCCAACCTGTACATGGAGGGCCCAGATGCGGTGAAGCTGGCTTCGTATCTCGGCTTCAATAGTTTCGCCAAGTTCCCAGTGGATAGAGCCAAACAACTCGCTCCCTGCAGCTACGACGGTTATGTGATTGGCGACGGAATCCTGTTCCATCTGGAGCCGAACAAGCTGGTGTTTGTGGGACGCGCACCGGCTGCCAGTTGGATCCAATTCCAGGCCGAGACCGGCGGATTTAAAGTTACCACTCAGAAGGACGACCGCTCGCCCTCCAATCCGGGCGGAAAAGCGGTGATTCGTACTTGTTATCGCTACCAGATCCAAGGACCGAACGCGTGGAAGGTGATTGAGAAACTGAACGGCGGCCCACCGCCGGAAATCAAGTTTTTCGATATGGGCTATATCAATATCGGGGGACGCAAGGTCCGCGCACTTCGACACGGCATGGCCGGAGCTCCTGGACTTGAGATATGGGGTCCGTACGAGGAGCGCGAGGAAATCCGCTCGGCCATTGTCGAGGCAGGCAAGGACTTTGGCCTGACGCAGGTTGGCTCCCGCGCCTACGCTACCAACACGCTGGAATCGGGCTGGATTCCTTCGCCACTGCCGGCTGTCTATACGGGCGATAAGATGAAGGCCTACCGTGAGTGGCTACCGGCCACCAGTTACGAGGGCACGGGCTCTCTGGGCGGCAGCTTCGTTTCGAATAACATCGCAGACTACTACGTCACCCCATACGAGATGGGCTATGGACCTTTCGTCAAGTTCGACCACGACTTCATTGGACGAGAGGCTCTGGAGAAAATCTCCAAGGAGCCGCAGCGCAAGAAGGTGACTTTCGCCTGGAACTCTGAGGATGTCGGGAAGGTGCAGCGGTCCATGTTCGGCCCGATTGAAGAGCGCTATAAGTACATCGATCTGCCGTTGTCGAACTACGCGTCTGCTTCCTATGACAAGGTGCTGATCGGCGGGAAGCTGGCCGGCCTTTCGATGTTCAGCGGCTACAGCTATAACGAAGGGTCGATGCTTTCGCTTGGGATTGTCGAGCACGACGTCCAAATCGGCACGGAAGTCACCCTGGTTTGGGGTGAAGAAGGCGGCGGGACTAAGAAAGCCACGGTTGAGCGCCACAAGCAGACAGAAATCCGCGCCGTGGTCAGCCCCGTGCCGTATTCCAAGGTCGCCCGCGAAGCGTACGCTGCTGGGTGGAGAACGGCGAGTAAGTAAGCCGGCTTAATTGGCGCAGGCGTCCTTGGCCGTCGCCAGCGCAATGAGCGCAGGTGCGGTGTAAGCGAGGAACTTTCCCACGCGACCGGCGATCTCGCGGCGATTTGGTTTGTCCTCAGAATCGCTTTGCGGCGTGTTTTCGTCGGGCAGGTTTTCCTTTGGCATCTGGGTCTCCTCTGAGCTGCTCTGTATATTAAAGCACAGCTCGATCCTCCTTATGGCGCGGCCGGCGATGGTGGATGGATGGGGCGGCCCCGCCAGGAAATCTTGCGTCCCCGAATCCGCTCGCCGATGGCCAGCACCAGCAGCCATGTCCACAGTGCGGCTCCCAAGGGATGGAGCCACACCACCCAGCCACGAAAGCGGCAAATCCTTATCGAAGTTCGAGGAGTGCAAGCTCCGGCAAGCCAAGCCAGAAACGCGATGGCGCAGAGTAAGCCCAAAGTGGGCTGAATAGCACGCGTGGCGACCATGCGAGCCAGAGCGCCAATGGCCAGCGGGAGAGGCAAAACTCCCAGGAGCAACTCCAAGCTGATGCGGTTTACCAGATCGACCAGGTGATCGCTCGCAGCCACCCGAAGCGTCCGGACAATACGACGGCGCATGTCGGCGACGCCATGATACCTCCGGATCGAAATGAGCTCGGACGCGATGGCAGCGGATGTCACGGCGCCGGAATCACGTGCCGACTTGGCTAGCATGAAATCCTCTAAGGGATGATCCGGCCAGAGAGCGTGTCCGCCGCACTGCATGTAGACATCGCGGCGAATCAGTGAAAACGCGCCAAGACCAAAGGGAGCCACCGGGGCGCCTCCGCCAAAAGCGCGTGCGCTAATCACCAAACCACGGTTCTGCAGAATTGCGATCAATTCCTCGGGAAGCCCCTCGCCTTCGAAGCGGATAATGCAACTCAGAAAGCCCAGTTGCTTCGCCTCGGCATGAGCCACGGCGCACCGGACCGCAAGCGGATGGAACTTCACTCGCGCATCGGTAAACAGCAACCATTGCGCGCGCGGATCGGCCTGCTCGAAACCAAACCAGGACGCGTTTGTCTTGCCGGTCCAGCCTGGGGGAACATCGGGCGCAGAGAGGACACGCAGTCGCTGGAACTCACGCGCCAGACGCCGCAGGATATCCAGGGTAGCGTCGGAGGAATGATCGTCGATGATGAGGATCTCGAGTGCCGGGTAGTCAATCGCCGCCAAAGCGCGGACTGCGGATTCGATATCGATAGCTTCGTTTCTCGCGGGCACGATCAGGGAAACCGTGGGCGGCAGCGAGGGAGCGGCCGGGCCTGCCGCAGCGGAGAGATTCGGAAGAGCGGCGAGGTTCTCCGCGAATAGAACGTGGCGGCCCCACACCACAACCAGGACCCATAGCATCGCCGGAACTGACAGCCATTCGAGCAGCGGATAACCGGAAATCACAGCCCCAACGCTGAGGGCCACGCAAAGGAAGCGGATCGCAAGCAGGGGCCGGGACGCGCTGGGCTCAAAGGGATTTTCGAGATTCCGGGCGGACGTCGCGGGCTTCATTGTCTTTTATTCCTCACGCGCCGGGGCGCCGGTGCAGATCCGCACGGCACTTCTAATTTTTCGCAGCAATACCGGGGACCGGAAGAGCGATCGGCGAAGTTCCCGGCCTTGCGGAGTCCGCGAAAGAGAGCGCTTAAGGAGTTCGGTATTTTTGGCCGACAGGTTGCATATAAGGGCTACCTGGGGCATCGCGACACCCAGCAAACAGCGTGGCCAGTAGAGCGAAGACCCCGTCGAAGGATCGATCTCGCAGGGCGGACTTTGCAAGAACAAGCGACGCCACATCAGGAACGCTCGGCCTAAAGCATCTATTTCGCCGGCCGACTCGAACGCATCGATGACGCGGGGCCAGTCGATTTCGGCGCCGTGCCTGCGGAGCAGCAGCGTCGCATCGTACAAATCGCGCAGGTGCGGGGCGGCTTGGAATCGAACGCGGTGGTGGACAAAGGCATGCGCGAGGGTAAAGATCATACGGCCCGTAGGATCCAGTATTCGTGCCCTCCCGCGAGGCAGTGCAACGGGGTCCGACCTGGTGTAGAGCGACGGGGATCCCTGCATGTGATGCCATTCCACGGCACGATGGAGTTCCAATTCGCCCGTGCATCCTTCGCGCACGAGCGCGGGCCACTCCCGGTCCGGCATATCTTCTAGACGATCCTGTCCCAGCGGGGCCCGATAACCCGCGGAGATCAAGCGATGCCAGCATTCCAGGGCCCGGCTCGCAGGCACCAGAATGTCAATGTCGTACAGGTAGCGTGCGGCGGGATCCTGGTACAAGCCGCTGGCGAGATTGCACGCGCCTTTGAGCAGCAGCGGTTCAACTCCAATTTCGTTGAGCGAAACGGCGATGCAAGCGGTGTGATCCAGGATCGCGTGGTTACGGGTACGATTGGCCTCGTGCAGGTACTCGAAGTATTCCAGCAGACCCTCCGGAAGCACGTTGAGCAGCCCCTTCTCATCGAGTTCCCAGTAGAGCGCGAGCGTCATCCACTGTTCACTAGCGATCTTAATAACGCACGTCCAATCGATATGGCCGGAGGCGATCTCAGCGGCGAGCCTGGCGCGGCCGGGGCCAGCATCCGGATCGTGCGCAAGACAGCGAGCGAGAAATCGAAAAGCGCGCAGGCGATTCATGTTCGCAGGCATGCTCCAATTCTCTCGATGGCGGCGTCGAGATCGGAAAACGGGAGTGCGTAGCACGACGAGCGCTCGATCCACAGCAAGAAAGCTCTGAGCTTGGCGGGGTCAGATGAGATCCAACCTTCAGACGCGGCGATTCGCTGAACAGCCTCCACGGATGTGAGCCTGTGGGCGCCGGTCGCAGCGCGCGCGTTGTAATGCGGGAAGAAGATGTGCGTAACGGGCGGCAGCAGCGGATCCGCGGGCGGCGGCGGTAATAGGAACCGGACTTCCTCGTCGTCCATTTGAAAGACGGGAAGTTCGAGGATTCCGGGATACCGCGATTGCAGCACGGTCCAACTTCCGCGCTTGAGCCCAATGGAATTGGGAGTGGCTGCCGGACGGCCGGACGTGAAATCCATAAAGAGGCGGTCGTCGGAATGAACTGGCATCCCGCTACTCGCCAGCGCGGCCGCTAGCGTACTTTTGCCGCCGCCGTTGTTCGCGACCAGTGCGAACGCGCCATCGCCGTAGCTCGCGAGGGCGGCGTGGAGGCAGGCCATGACATCCAATGTGGAATGAGCGCGTCGCATCACGGCGAAGAAGAGCCGGTACGCCAAAGCTGCCAGGGATTCATGACGGGTAGCGGCGGCGCCGGCTAGACGCAAGGCGAAGCCATTGGAAAGAGCGACCACGTCGAATAGCTGATCACATTGCGCGGATGCAACGGTCTGGAGGTTGGCGAATCTTGGATGGACGGCACCAGCGAGATCGGCAGTCTGATAGCGGATGGCGAAGCGAAGATCGAGGAAGCGGTACGAACGCGTTTCTTCGAACTCCACCGCTTCGGGCACAAGAATCACATCCGTGGAGAGCGGCCACGGGCCAGGGTCCTCCATTTCGGGAGCCTTCGGGCCAAGCAATCCGCGTGTTCGCCAATCTTTGAGAGCGGACTGTAAGTCCTGGGAAGCCAGATCTTCGGAGATGCCGTAGTGACGCGCCATGCGATGCGATGCCTCAGTCTCGGAAGCTCCCTCGGCCAGCACATCCCACAGAAGACTGGCCGGCTGGTTCAGGACGTACACCGCGCTACGGCCCGGACGGGCCAGCACGCGCGAGCCGGCGAGTTGGAAGCTGACGGCGTCGGATGGATCCAGCAGGCAGGCGCGCGGAGGATCATGATCCTCAGGCAGCGAGAGTCCTTCCGTATGACAGGGATTGTAGCGTGCAACGCGAGCGTCGGGAACTTCAGCAAGGCGATCGAGGAAGCTGCTGAGCCGGGTGGCGGTGGTCTCAAGGGCGTCGTGAAAAAGACACACGGTGTTGCGGAATCCGAGGCTGATTCGCACGCGAATCTTCTCAAGAGTGCGCTGCATCCATTCGGCCGGCGGAGCGGTATCGCGCCAGTCCATGCTGTCCACGTTCCAAAGCATGCGCGTGTAGCCGAGAGATGCGAGGACATGCTCGACTCGCGCATCACGCTCACCGAACGGCGGCCGCCAGAGTTTGACGCCTCGGTCGAGATCGCCAATCAGCACTTCTGTGCGGCGGAAGCTGGATCGAATCTCATCGTCCTTCAAATGCGTCAGGTTCTGCTGCGAGTATCCGTGATTCCCGATGCAGTGGCCGTCGTCCGCGGCGCGCTCGATAATCGTGCGAGCGCCCGGAGCTTCCAGTTGCTCTCCAAGGACAAAGAAGACGGCGCTGAATCCTCGGCGCGATAACTCGTCCAGCACGGCAATCGTGTGATCAGGATGAGGTCCATCGTCGAATGTGAGCAAGATTCGATGCGCGGGAGAAGCGCGTTCCGGTTCGGGAGGCATTCGAGAGCGCCAGCCGGTGGCGTGGCTACTAGAACCTTTAAACCGTCAACAGCTCGACGGCTTGCTTGAGCGACGTAAGCGGATCGCGCGTGGGGACGAACTCCTGCGCGATGTAGCCTTGAAAATTGAGATCGGCGATGGCCTTGGCTACCGTGTGCCATTGCACTTCCTGGGTGTCGTCGATCTCGTGGCGGCCGGGAACGCCGGCCACATGGAAGTGCGCGATGTACTGGATGTTTTCGCGAATGGTGCGGATCAAATCGCCTTCCATGATCTGCATGTGGTAGGCGTCGTAGAGCAGCTTCACGCGCGGTGAATCCACTGCTTTCACTACGGCTACGCCGAAGCTGGTGTGGTCGCCTTGATAGTCCTTGTGATCCACTTTGCTGTTCAGCAGTTCTATGCACAGGGTGACACCGTGATCCTCGGCGAATTTCTTCACGCGATTCAGCCCCGTGATGCAATTGTCGATGCCTTCCTGATCGCTCATCCCGCGCCGCGCGCCGAATAGCGTGATGACGTTGGGGACTTTGGCGTCAGCGGCCCGGACGATACTCGTGCGCGCCTGTTCTTCCAGCTTGTCGTGATTCGCTTTGTTATTCCAGCCGTCGTTAAAGGTGCCGGCGCCTTGCACCATGCAGGGCGTGATGCCGTATTTGCGCAGCACTGGCCAGTCTTCTGGAGCCACCAGATCCATGCCGGTGATCCCCAGGTTAACCGCGGCGCGGCATAAATCGTCGATCGCGATCTTGGCGTAGCACCAGCGTGCAAGGGATTGCTTTAATCGGCCGGCGGAGGCCGTAGCGGCACGCGCTTCCACCGGTATGACGAGCGCCGCTGCAGCGCTGGCTTTGAGTGCGTCTCGTCGAGTCATAAAAATGCGGACCTACTGCGCGTCGGTGAAGGCGATGCTGTCCTTCTTGGCCGTCAGCTTCGCCGTGTCGATGCCCGGAACTTTCGCCAAGCTATCCCAGTCTTTGAAGTCGCCGTGATCGATCCGGTATTTGACGATCGCCTCGGCATCTTTCGCGGTCAACTCGAGCTGGGTTTGCAGATCCATGGATGTTGCTTTATTGACGTTGGTCTTGGTGGCCGCAGCCGGAAAATTCTTCGCCAGGTAATCGACAATGGTGGTGATCTCTTCGGGAGTACCGGTAGCACCGCGCGACACCATGTAATCGACGATCGATGCCCACCCGTCTCTGGTCGCGTGCTGAGCAACTATGACGTCCAGGCCGTGGCAGCTTCCACAGCTGTTCTCCACAAGGTCCTTCCCCTTGCCCGCCGGAAGATCTTGCGCTTGCGCAACAACTAGAGACATTGCGAGAAAGGGTATCAGAAGTGCCGCTCGATTCATATTTTTCATCATACTCGTAAGGGCGTGCCGCGCGCTATGTAGGTTATAAAAGCGCGAAAGCCGCGAAGAACGTATCTTCGCGGCTCTGACGTGAGAAACTTCCTGAGCGCTACATCAGAACGAGAACCGAGCGATCAGCGTACCGGTGCGGCCCAGAAGGTAAGGCGCCGTTCCGTATATGCTGCCAGTGGGCAGATACGTATTGATCACTCCGAATCCGCTGCTATAGATGCCGCTCGATGCGGCCGGTTTGTTGCCTGGATTCCCCGTAGTCGGATTCGGGAACAAGGTCCGATTGAAGATGTTGACGAATTCGGCGCGGATATAGAGGTTGAATTTACCCTCCGGACCAAAGCGGAAATTGCGGCCGATGTTGGCATTCTCGGTCGGTGTGCGTGGACCACGGAAATCTTTGTAATACACCGAGGTTGCGGCACAAACAGCGCCAGCCGGACACGCCTCCCAGGCAGCGGGATTCAGCACTTGCGTGGTGGCCGGATTGAAGGTGCTGTGATCGTTGATGTTCACACCGGACGCGTACAAGGGCACGCCGGGAATTCGAATATCCTCGCTCTGGAAGAAATTCGGCGTGGTGCTGACCGGTGGCGCCAGGAACTGGCCGCTCTGATAATTAGCGAACCAGCCGATCTGCCAGTCTTTCGCCGCGTAGTGGACACCTTTGGGCAGGAACGCTGCCCCAGGTACCGTGTAGATGGCGTTGAAGTTCAGATCCTGCGGAGGGATTTGCTGGAGTTGCCAAACCGCGCTCTGGGGATTGAAGAAGTCCTGGCGTTTAGGTTCCACGTAGCCTGCGGCCCAGGTGTAGGAGCCCCCAGCCTGCAACCCGTGTGAGAATCGCTTGGTCGCCTTGATTTGCAGGGAGTCGTACTTGGAACGGCCGGTTGGCGAATTGGAGTCTTGAATACCGCCGTACTGCGGAAATGGGTAAAGAGCGCTCTGGAGCGAGTTAGTTGCCGGGAAACCGACATAAGGCAAAAAGCCGGCATGCCCGGACGCAGCCAGTCTTTGCTGCACCGCATTGCTGTTGAGGGGCTGAGTGGTCAACAGGTAGTCGGCGTAATTGTTGGTGCCGGCAGGGCCGCTGCCAGGGTATGGCTATAGGCCAAATTGCGCGTACGTTGACGCCGGAATTTGAGCGCTAACATTAGCGCTGCCAGAGTTGGTGCCGGTTCCAGCTACGGTGCCGAGGGGTCCGGATCCCAGCCAGACGGCACGGTTGCCCACGTAGTACCCTTCGACGATGAAATTCCTGGTAACCTCTTGCTGGACACCGAAGCTGAATTGGTTGATACGGGGCGGCCGGTTTTCGTTCTGATCCGGGACATAAGGATCCGTGGTTCCCGCTGTGGCCGGGCTCCCTACGGTTCCCGGGACTGGCAAAACGCCCGCAGAGGTACTTGGCCAAGTGGGAGCCGCAATTGCACCCGGAGTCGCGATGTTTACATAGGGATTGAGACCGGACAGAGGATAGATGCCGGGAGTACCGATCGTGACGCCGGCGGGGTTTGCAACGAACTGATAGGTGAATCCCCAGCCGCCGCGGAACACGGTCTTAGGCGTAAGCTGATAAGCCGCGCCGACGCGCGGCCCAATCGCGAAAGGATAAGCGGATTTGTAGAAGTTGCAGTTGCAGGTATCGGCAAACTGTACAGCGCCTAATGCGCCGCCGGCGCTCGGGTTCGGCAAAGTCGGATCCAACTGTCCCAGGCGTCCGTATTGCTCGTGCTCTGGAGTAGCGTAATCCCACCGTGCGCCGTAAGTCACCGTCAGTTTGCGACTCACCTTCCAGGAGTCTTGGGCGAACAGTCCCCACTCCTGGCTTCCCTCACGAGTAAACTCGGATGGGGTCTGGGTAACAGCGGCGTAGTCGCCTAGCAGGAAATCGGCGAACCCGAAGCCCATGTTATATCCGTTGAAATTAGTGGTCGGAGTGTACGGTTGCGCCGTCGCGGTTGCTATGCCCGATCCGTTGACAGCCCCCAGGGTAACCCCCGAAAAGGCTCCCGTGTAGTCTTGCTCGAGGTACAGCTCCGCGCCGAACTTGAAGCTGTGAGCGCCCTTGACCCATGTCAAATTCGCATTAAAGCTCGGCTTCTCTTCGTAGTTTTGCGATTGGATTTGACCGCTCGTGCCGATGTTCTGGATGCCGCCAAATCCGGAAACCGCGCCGATAGCGCCCTGGATACAATTCGTTGGGGTGCCAGGGGGGCCGATCAGTTGCCCGCACAATCCCGTTAAACTCGGGAAATTTCGGTCTTCGAGAAATCCGGTGAGATCGAAACTCGATGGGTTGAATTTGAGGAACGGTGCGTGGTCGTTGAAACTGGTGTGATAGTAGCCTGCGCCCAGGTGGAGCAGGATGGTCGGCGAAATGGTGCGGTCGTAGTTCAGCCGAGTGATATAGGTGGGAATGAATGTTCCGCGGTACCCGCCGATCTCGGTGGGCAATCCATCTGCATTTCCAAGAGGAGACGAGATCTGGCTTTCGGTGTTGTTCCTGGACCAGAAAAACGACAGTTTGTCTTTGTCGGAGAGAATTTCATCGACCTTCACCGACGGGATGGCTGAGTATCTTCCACCCGCGACGGTCCCGTTGTAGTTACCGACAAGATTGCCGTTCTGCGGCTGGGGGAACAGTGCTAGAAACGCCAGCGAGCTCGGACTCATAGCACTGGCGGGAATCTTATTACCAGGAAAAGGGTTGGCGTAACCCAGGCCGTTGGCGGGATTCACACCGCGCGTGGTGGGATCATAGATCTCATTGGCATAAATCGGGCGGCCCAAAGCGTCCGTGCCCAGTGCCGTTGTCGGGATGCCGTATTGCGCGCACAGACTGCAAGTGCCATTCGGTGAGATCGCGGAGAAGTCTCCACTCCGAAAAGCGGCGGTGGGAACCGTGTCGACGAAGTTGTACTGCGAACCTTCCAGGTACTGCTCATAGGCAAAGAAGAAAAAGGTCTTGTTCTTCCCGTTATAAAGTTTGGGGATAATCACAGGGCCGCCCAGGGTGCCGCCGAAATCGTTACGGCGGTTACGAGGCCGTTCTTTACCTCCGACGCCGTTACTGCTAAAAGGATCGCCTGCGTTCAGGTCTTCATTCACGAAATAGTCGAAGCCAGTGCCGTGATATTGATTCGTTCCCGACTTCATGGTCATGTTGATGACCACGCTACCGGCCTCTCCGTACTCGGGGGCGTAATTGCTGGTTTGATACGCGATTTCCTGAATGGCGTCCGCGTTCGGCTGAGCCATCTGAGTGTAATCGTATGTGCCGAAGATACGGGAAGTGGCGTCCTGACCTTCCACGCGCATGGTTTCCGTCAGAGCGGCGGTGAAGGGGCTCCCCGGTATCGATCCGCCCAGCCCGTTGACCGTGAACAGTCCGCTGGTGGCAAAACTACTCACACCCGGAAGGGTCAGAAGCGTGTTGTAGGGGTTGCGGTAGCCGGAGGTGCCGGAGTTGACCGTTCCGATACCCAACAGAGGGAGATCGTCCATTTGCTCCAAGGTGACATTGTGAGTAACGTCGCCGGTTTCGTCCTGAAGCAAGGAAGCTTGGGCTTCGACGGTTATGGATTCTGTGGTCGCGCCGACTTGCAGAGGGATGTCTTCCTTCAAGGTTTGCGCCGCCGCGATGGTCAGGTTGGTGTGAGTGTAGGTCTTGAAGCCTGACACTGTGACGTTAATTTCGTAAGAGCCAACGGGCAGATTCGGAACGGTGTAATTACCCGAGGCAGTGGAGGCCCCTGAATAAACAACTCCCGTTTGGGTGTTCCTGGCTTGCACGTTCGCTCCAGCGACAGCGAGCCCAGTTGGATCGGTAACAGTTCCGGTGATCGTTCCGGTTCCACCCTGGCCAAAAGCCAGCGGTGCAAGCGACATAAAACAGAGAGTCGATAAAAGCAAACCAGCAGCTACAAACACTGAGCGCATAGGTACACACGTCTCCTCGGACTTGGAATAACTCAACCTCAAACTTACGCAAGCGGCAGGGCGCCGCTGACCCCGACTGAATTAGCTTCGTCGAGCATATTAGATTTCGACCCCTCTCGTCAAGTGCAAAGTGAAATTTCAGTGTGGTCTTCGATCTTCCTTTGCATACGCGCACAACGGATGCTGCTGCACACGGCGTGTGTTATCGAGTGGTTAGAAACAAAAAAAACCGCCGTTCTTTGAGAACGGCGGGGCGTAGCACTGAGCTGAGTTTGCAGTTAGAAGGTGAAACGTCGGTTTCTGAGGGTCGCGACTATTGCTTTCGATACCAGCCCACGGCTTGACGGACACTCACGCCGGGAGCGTCGTAGGGCACCACCGTGATGCCGGCCAGCCGCATGGAACCGCCGCGAACCACCGGCAGGCGGTCGTTGGTCAGCAAGAGACCTCCGGACTTCAGCATGGCGCCCGCGTTTTCCAGCGCCAGAGTCTGTTCGAAAGGATCGTAGTAGACAAAAATGTTGGTGGCCACCATCAGATCGAAGCGATCTGGCGCAGCCAGATTCAGCCGTTCGAGAACAATATTGAGATCGACCGGCCGGCAAGCGAGAATCACGTCCGGACGAACTTGGACCGCTCGCGTGTCCAGCCCTTGGAAGATTCGCGGAGGAGTCATGGGCGCAATCGCAGTTCCTACCTGATCGCCCAGCGATTTCCAGTAGCCGATGAGCTCCGGCGGCCACGGAACTGCTGCGTCGCGCGGCAACTGGATAACATAGCCCATTTTCTTCATGGCGCGTTCGCGAGCGCGCTGAATATGTTCGATCACTGAGGAGCTGATATCGAAAATCGACATCGACAGCGCGTCGGCTTTAGCCAGCTTGAGCCGGACTAGAGAATCGTACAAAGCGAAGGGTTGCAGAGTCTGCTGGGGATAATAGTCGTACGCGGACGCTTCGTTTTTGTCGATGAAATCGAGGCCGGGCCCGATTACGGCCACGCGAGCCACCTGGCCTTCGCGCAGTACGCCGCGTTGCTTGAGATCGCGTAGGGCCTGTTCGATGGAAAAGTTGGGGGAAATGCTCGTGTCCAGCGAAACCCCTCGATCGCGGAACAGGGACGACCGGTCCAAAAGCGACGACGGGTCGTCCGTCTTGGTCTCGGCCTTGGCAACGGCATCGCGCTCTGCTTCTGCAGCTCGCTGCGCGAGGGTCTTCCTCTCCTGGGCCACCCGCAAGAGATTTTGCAAGATGAATACGCCGGTTTGTTTGGAACCTTCCGAAGTCCCCAGATCGATTCCCTGGCTTCGCAGAAGATGCTGGACAAAAATGAGACGCTCGTTGTCACCCGGACTGGCGAGACCGGCAACTAAATCGTCCACGCGCGCGCGCAAGACGCCAGCCTTGGAAGCCTCAGTGAGGCCCTCTCCCTCCATGCTGATCCGTGGCTGTTTGGTGAACGAGGTGCCGTATAACAACAGATTCACCATGGAGTCCAGTTCGCCTTGCTGAAGCCGTGCGCGAATGGTCTTGTCCTGCTGGCGTGCCCAAGCCAACCACTTGGCATCGTCTGCGTTTCTGAGCTCGGCGGGCAGCCGGTCACGCTGCTCGTCGAGAATAGGCTTCACGCTTGCATAGGGAGCGAATGCCCGGCTGGCCGCGAGCGCGGTGGCAAGGATTGCCGAAATGCCAAGACCGCGAAGAACGATCAAGCGTCTTCGCGGTCTTGGCGTGATAAACTTCCCGGACACTACATCAAAGCTACATCAGAAAGAGAACCGCGCGATCAGCGTACCGGTGCGCCCCAGAAGGTACGGCGGAGTGGCGTTTGTTATGGCGCCTGGTGTGGGGGACACGGCGCCGCCGCCGAAGGCTCCGAAACCGAAGACTATGGGGCTGTCGCCGGGGCCAGCTCTGACCAACGGATTCTGCGGAACAAAGGCAGTACTCGGGGCAGGCATCAAGGTCCGATTGAAGACGTTGACGAATTCAGCCCGGATAAAGAGATTGAACCTGCCCTCCGGGCCAAACCGGAAATTGCGTCCGAAGTTCAGGTTCTCCGTAGGAGTGCGCGGAGCCCGGAAATCTTTGTAGTACACCGTTGCGTTTGTCTGGGGGCCAAAAAAGCCGTTGGTGAGATTCGCTCCGGAGCAAGTAGTATCTATGGGGCAGGGCGCCCAGGCGTTTGGATTCAGCACCTGGGTGGTAGCCGCGTTGTAAGTACTCAGATTGTTGATGTTGACGCCGGGCGCATACAAGGGCTGGCCCGGAACTCGGATCTCCTCGCTGGGGAGCAGATTCAAGGTGGGGCTTGTGGGAGGCGCCAGGAACGCGCCGCTCTGGTAGTTAGAGTACCAGCCGATCTGCCAATCTTTGGCCGCGTACTGGAGAGGCTTCGGGACAAATTCCGCCTTGGGCACAGTGTAAATGGCGTTGAAGTTCAGATTCAACGGCGGGATCTGCTGCAATTGCCACTGGGAGCCCTGAGCGTTGAAGAAGTCCTGGCGAACTGGCCGCAGAAAGCCTTGTCCCCAAGTGAAGTTGGCGTTGGCTTGGAGCCCGTGCGAGATGCGCTTAGTCGCCTTGATCTGCAACGAGTCGTACTTAGAACCACCGGTCGGGGAGTTCGTCGGTTCAATCGCGCCGAACTGCGGGAAGGGATACAGAGTGCTCTCCAGCGAGTTACCCGTGTTGAAGCTGGGATAGGGGAGAAGGTTGGTGATTCCCCGCGCGGCCATGGTGTCGATCACCTGCGGGCTGCTGATTGGCTGAGTGGTCAGCAGGTAGTCGGCATAGTTGTCGTAGCTGGAGCTTGCGCAGACTCCGCTGCCACTCGAGCAGGGACCTGTTCCTGGGTAGGGGTACAAATGGTAGCTCGCGTATTTTTGCGGGGAGATTTGGCTGAGGAACCCCAACGGGCCGCTGGGCAGCCAAGCCGCGCGATTTGCCACGTAGGAAGCCTCCACGATGAAATCCTTCGTGACCTCTCGCTGGAAGCCGACGCTCCATTGGTTGATGCGGGGCGGACGGTTCTCGTTGCCATCGGGCACATAGGGAGTAGAAACACCCGGTATCCCAACCGTGCCTTGGGGCGGATAGATGTTCGGATCGGTGACCGGCCAAGTGGGCTGCACGATTGCGCCCGGGGTAGCGATGTTTACGTAGGGGTTGATCCCGGCGAGAGGATAGACACCGTTCGTTCCGATGGTTGCTCCGGCGGGGTTTGCAACGAACTGGTAGTTGATTCCCCATCCGCCGCGAAAAACCGTCTTGGGGTCGATCTGATAAGCCACGCTAAGCCGCGGCCCAATGGCATAAGGATAGGCGGACTTGTAGAACGGGCAATTGCAGGTGCTGGCGTACTGTGTGGCCCCCAGGCGGCCATCCGCATTGGCGTTCGGCGCCGTCGGGTTCAACTGTCCCAAGCGCCCGTATTGCTCGTGCTCCGGTGTGGCGTAATCCCACCGTAGGCCATAATTCAGAGTCAGCTTACGGGTCACCTTCCAGGAGTCTTGCAGGAACAGCCCCCACTGCTGGTTCCCTTCGCGCGTAAACTCATTGGGAGCCTGGGTTGTGGAAGCATAGTCACCGAGCAAGAAACTGGCGTAGTTGAAGCCCTGGCTATATCCATTCAGGCTGAAGGTCGGAATGAAGGGCTGCGCAGTAGCAACGGGAGTACCGGCGGGTGACGCAGTCGCCAGAGTAACCCCGGAAAAGGCTCCGGTGTAGACTTGCTCCAGGTACAGCTCTGCGCCCAGTTTGAAGGTGTGGTTGCCGTGAACCCAGGTCGCATTGGCGTTGAAGCTGGGCTTCTCCTCGTAGTTCTGCGACTGGATTTGCCCGGCCGTGCCGATATTCTGCATTCCGCCATAGCCGGAGCAACCGACTGCGCCAAACGGGGCCGCGACGCACATTCCCGTCACGCTCGGGAACTGACGGTCCTGCACAAAGCCGGAGAGATCGAAAGCGGACGGGTCGAATTTGAGGAACGGCGCTCGATCGCTGAAACTGGTGTGGTAGTATCCCGCGCCCACGTGCAGCAGGAGCGTTGGCGAAATAGTGCGATCGTAATTCAGCCGTGTCGTGTAGCTGGGAATGAATGTCCCGCGGTAGCCTCCGATCTCTTCCGGCAAGCCATCCGCGTTTCCATAGGGAGTTGCGACCTGGCTCTGGGTGTTGATCCTCGACCAATAGAACGACAGCTTGTCCTTCTGAGAGATAACCTGATCGATCTTTATGGACGGTATGGCCGTGTATCGATGGCTTAGAATATTACCGTTGTAGTTGTTAATGAGATTGGAGTTCTGCGCCTGGGGAAACAAGGCTTCAAACGCCAACGAACTCGCAGAGAAACGGCTTGCTGGAATGATATTGCCCGGAAATGGATTGGCGTAGCCCAGACCGTTGGCGGGATTAATGCCGCGCGTGTTGGGATCGTAGATCTCGTTGGCGTACATGGGGCGGCCCAAAGCGTCGACGCCTAAAGGCGTGGTCGGAATGCCGTTTGCTGCGCACAGACTGCAGGTCCCATTGGCCGAGATGGCCGAGAAATCGCCATTCCGAAAAGCAGTTGTGGGCACCGTGTCGCTGAACGTCAACTGGTTGTTTTCGAGGTACTCCTCGTAGGCGAAGAAGAAGAAGGTCCTGTTCTTCCCGTTGTAGAGTTTGGGGATGCTGACGGGACCGCCCATGGTGCCGCCGAAATCGTTGCGGCGGTTTCGGGGCGTTACCTTCCCCGTGCCCTCGGGGTTGATGGTAAACGGATCGCCGGCGTTCAAGAATTCGTTGACGAAGTAGTCGAATCCGGTACCGTGATATTGATTGGTGCCTGACTTCATGGTCATGTTGATGACCGCGGTGCCCGCCTGTCCGACCTCAGGAGCGTAGTTGCTGGTCTGGAAGGCCACTTCCTGAATCGCGTCCGCGTTCGGCTGGGCCATCTGCGTGTAAACATAGTTCCCGAAGATCTGAGAGGTGGCGTCCTGGCCTTCGATGCGCATCGTCTCGGTGAGAGAAACAGTGAAACCGTTATTTGGCTGTGCGCCACCCAAACCGTTGACGACCATAGGTCCGCCAACTGTACCACCCGCGTTATAACCGGTCACACCGGGAAGGGTTTGGAGTACGTTGTAAGGGTTGCGTACGCCGGATGTGCCGGAGTTGACCGTTCCGATGCCCAACAAGGGTGAATCCAGCATTTGCTCGACCGTGACGTTGTCGCCCTGCTCGCCGCCCTCGGTCTTCAGCAGCGAAGCTTGGGCTTCGACGGTTATCGATTCCGTGGTAGCGCCCACCTCCAGAGGGATGTCTTCCTTCAGGACTTGTGCCGCAGCCATGGTCAGGTTGGTGTGGTTGTACGTCTTGAACCCCGACACTTTGACCGTCAATTCGTAGGTGCCGACCGGCAAATTCGTGATGGCATAATTCCCCGCGCTCGTCGATGCCCCGGTATAAACCGCGCCTGTCTCGGTGTTCCTGGCCTCCACGTTCGCTCCGGCGACAGCGAGCCCCGTAGGATCGGTCACGGTGCCAGTGATAGTTCCGCTGGCCCCCTGGCCGAACGCCAGCGGTGCAAGCAGCAACGAAGCTATCAGGACTGAAGCAGCAGCTACAAACACTGAGCGCATACACACCTCTTCCGGGATTTTTGAGTAACTAAACCCCAAACCCGCGCGTTACTTAATAACTGCGTAGTCGCAGAACGCCGCGAGCCCTTACTGAATTTAACTTCGTAGAGCATATTCCATTTCAACCTTCTCGTCAAGGCAAAATTGAAATTTTTGAAGTTCAGTTATGTTGATCCAGCACGGTTTCGCTGCATGCAAGACCGCTCGCGCGTGGCGATTGTTGACGCATCGCTGGTTTGACATCGCCTCCTGGCCGGATATAAACTGGCCCCGCTGATGAGAATCGCCATCCTGCTACCAGCTCTTCTCGCATTACCGATGTTGTCCCCGGGCCAGTACGGCCGCGGTAGTTGGACTACTTTCGGAGGCGACCCTCAGCGCACTGGCTGGAACAAAACGGAGACCGACCTTACTGCCGACAATGTCAAAAATCTGAAGCTCGAGTGGAGCGTCAAACTGGACTCCGAGGCGAAGGCCCTGAGCAATCTGACGGCGCCTCTGGTGCGGGCCAGCGTCGCGACACCGAAGGGTGTCAAGGATCTGGTGATCGTCGCAGGAGTGTCGGGCAGAGTTTTCGTCATCGACGGCGACACTGGCAAGCTGTTTTGGGAAAAGGCGCTCTCCGCGGAAGGCACCCCCGCGCGGCGCGATAGCTGGCTGTGCCCCAATGGATTGACGGCCACGCCAGTGATAGGACCGGCGCCGCGCACCGACAGCGCCGCGCCAGGTTTCGGTCAGGCGCTCTATGTGCTGGCGGCCGACGGCAAACTCCACGCCTTCAACCTGGTGAGCGGCGAAGACCTTCTGCCGCCCACGCCGTTCGTGCCTGCGTTCGCCAAAATGTGGAGCATGAATCTGGTGAACGGAGTTTTGTATACCACCATCTCGCAGAACTGCAATGGCGTGAAATCGGGCGTTTATTCGATGGACTTGAGCAACGTCGATCGGAAAGTTTCTTATTTCGAAACCGGCACGAATGGAGCTGGAATCTGGGGCCGCGGCGGCGCGGCCATTACCGCGGACGGACGCGTAATTATCGAAACCGGCGATGGCGCTTTCGACCCAGCCAAGGGCCTGATGGCGGATTCCGTGATTGCACTCTCTGCCAAGGACTTGAAGCTGGCCGACTATTTCACGCCGCGCAATCGATCGTGGATGACCAAAAAGGATCTCGATATGGGGAGCATCGGTCCGACAGTTTTCAATTTCAAGAATTGGGAACTCGCGGCCGCCAGCGGCAAGGAAGGTGTCATCTTTTTGCTCGACACCAAGTCGCTGGGCGGCGCGGATCACGGCGTGCCGCTGTATCGCAGCCCGCTGCTCGCCAACGAGGAAGTGAACTTCGCGGGAAAGGGGTTCTGGGGCGCTTTCTCCACCTGGGAGGACGCCGCCGGAACACGCTGGTTGTATGCGCCGGCTTGGGGCCCCCCCACCCCAGCAACCAAGTTTGCATTGCAGCATGGCGAGACTCCCGATGGCAGCGTCATGGCCTTTCAAGTGGAGGAACAGGCAGGAAAACCAGTGTTGACTCCCGCCTGGAAATCGCTGAACATGTCGGTGCCTACGCCGGTGATCATCGCCAATGGAGTTGTATTCGCTCTGTCCGATGGCGACTCACCAGTGCAATTCGGTTCCAGCGGTAATCTGCTGAATGTCGACGACCGCAAAGCAAGGGCGGGCCACGCCATCGTCTATGCACTCGATGCAACCACCGGGAATGTGTTGTTCTCCAGCGCGGACACTATTCACGGGTTCTCGCATTTCAGCGCGCCCGCAGTTGGCGGAGGCCGCATTTATGTTGGCACCGAGGACGGCATGTTGTATGCATTTGGATTGGGGATACCGCAACCCTAACAGCCCGTGGTAAAAACCTTCCAAAACATGTGACCTTGATTGTGTTTTGAACGTCTTTTGTCTATGGGCATGGGGCGCAAGAAGGATCGGGAGAAGCAGGAGGATCTATGGGTGGCA
>JBEKRO010000086.1:0-30187 GCA_049518655.1 Bryobacteraceae bacterium
CACGACCACTTCGAGATCGTGAATCTACCCGCGGAACACCCATCCGCCGTGCGAAGGCTATCCTCAAACTCAGAAAATATCGCTGGAACAATTTCGGCCATGCTTTTCAGCAGCCTGCTAGAAGTCCTTTACCTTGCCGGGTAGATGCTCCAGATCCTTGTTATTTTCATTGCAAATAAACTCCTGGGGTTCCCAACCAGGGCGCAGATGAGCTTCTTCTGAAACCGCCCACGGATGTGTGTAAGCGCCGGGATCGTCGATGGTGACGTCGATCTTCATGTGTCCGTAGTCGACCCTGCGGAAGCGCTCTGTCACATGCATCCGATCGGTGGTGGGCCGTCCTAGCTGGTCGAGCCAGGCCTTGCCGTTGAACCCTCTCGTGTCGACGACGAACGTGTCGCCCTCCCACTTGCCGGTCGAATATCCCATCCAGCTGGGATTCGCGTCGGGGTTCATCTCGCGGCCGTCGGTGAAGATCTGCCGCCAGAAGTTGAATATCTCGTAGATGATCACCACCGAACTCGGCGTCTGGATAAACTTCCACGGATAGGCGACCGCGTCGACCTTGGGAACGCCTTGCGGCAGGCAGTGTGCGTCGGGATCATCAAGCGAGTGGGACCCATCCTTGCGCTGGTCGAATAGAGCTCGGGCCCAAGGCTGAAAGGGCACGTCATCCGGCTTTAGATCCGCCGCGATATCGCGAAGATACTTGTTATCGTCGGGCGACCAAGAACCGGAGAAGTCGGGTTTGCCATTTGCGAGCCGCGGAGCGGGCGCGGTAAGTTTCGGCTCAGGCGCTGCTGGGACTTTGATCCATTGAGCCCATGAGGGCATCACGACAAATGACAGAACTCCGATCGCGCCAACGGAAAGTAGAGCTCGCATTCATGGATCATACCTGAGCGCCGCCACGCTTGACATCCATTGGCGGGCATCCATTGGCGGACAGAGTCAGAACGGTCCCGGCTTATATATGTTGATGTGCCAACTGTGAAACCCAGTTGGCGCCGAGCATCGCCCCGTCTGAGTCGCTCGAACCAAAGAACTACCGCTACGAATGGTACGTCGTTCTGGTTCTGTCCTTTGTCGATCGCCAGATCTACTGGTTGGCCCCATCAAGCATGACCTCCACATCCGCGACACTAAGGATCGGGTTGATGCGCAAAGCTTGGTTCGCCGGCGTGCCCGGCTCATTGTTCTGCACCGCGGCCGCCAAGAATCCCGAAAGAATTCGCTTCACGTTCTCAAAGTCTCGATCCACCATTGAAGAAGGTGCCCGCCGGCTGGCCGATTTTCGCTGACCCGCCGCCATCTTCATTGAGTCCGACAGCTTGCCGATGGCTTTCAGGAATCGGACTAATTTGAACGGAATCATGACGTAAACGTTCGAAGAAAAACGTGCAAAGAGCGCGTTGACAAGGGACGAAAGAATGTAAAATGACTGTCGCGCCGTGCGCGCGGCGCGGTAAGAAGGAGTTCTATGCGTCGAATTGGGGCTTTGCTGGGAAGCGTGATTGTGGTCAGTCTATCCGCGTTTGCGCAGCGTGGCGAAGGGCCCACCGGGTTCAGCCTGGTAGGGCTGTGGTCGGGTATGTATCATGAGGACGAACTGGAGCGCACCGACCCTGGACCGCCGCCTGGTGACTACACAGGTATCCCAATCAACGATGCCGCCCGGTATCACGCCGACTCCTGGGACGCCGATCTGGTCTCTGTGATGGAGCACCAGTGCATCCCTCACAACGCGATCTACAGCATGCGCGGGCCAGCCAACTTGAGTATTCACGCGGACATCGATTCGTCTACAGGCCGCTTGCTCGCCTACGTCATCGACGGCACTTTTGGCGGCGCCACACGAGTCATCTGGATGGACGGCCGCCCGCATCCTTCCAAGTTCGCAGCCCACACCTGGGGTGGATTCTCCACCGGCACATGGGAAGGCGACACGCTGAAGGTGGTAACCACGCACATCAAGGCCGGCTATCTCCGGCGCAACGGGATCACGTTTAACGACAACGCCACGTTGACGGAGTTTTTCGATCTCCACGACAAATACTTGACCGTCACCACGCTGGCTTACGATCCGATCTACCTGACCGAGCCTTTGCTTCGAACCGAAAGCTTCGTGTGGAATCCCTATCAGCCACTCGCGCCCCCGCACGCCTACGGGGCGACCTGCCAGCCGGCGCCGGAGCTTCCCCGCCCTTACGGATGGGTACCTCATCATCTGCCTGGTACCAACACGGTGGTGAGCGAATTCTCGAAGGAATACGGTATTCCTTTCGACGCTACTCGTGGTGGCGCGGAAACGATGTATCCCGAATACCGCGAGAAGCTAAAGACCATGACAATTCCTCCGCCACGGATCTTCCTCATCAAATTCGAGGAAGAGCATGATAACGCTTCGACACGGAAAGCGCCTGCCAAGGAGCCGGCGAAATGAGAGCGCTGGTTCTCACGTCGCTGCTGGCTTCTGTTGCCTTTGCTCAGTCCCAGGCCAACATCGAGGTGCTGTACGTTCGCGGCAATGTCTACATGTTCGCGAGCGACGACGGCAACATCACGGTGCAAGTAGGCGAGCATCGGGACAATGACGGCGTCCTGTTGGTGGATACAGGGCCCACGAGCATAACGGACCGCGTACTCGCGGAGCTACGTAAGCTCACGGATAAGCCGGTCCGCTATTTGGTGAACACCAGCGCCGACGCCGATCACGTAGGAGGCAACGCCGTTCTCAGCAAGGCCGGCAGCGCGCGCGGAGAGGGAGGTAACGGACCGCGCGCGGCCGAAGTGAATATTTACGCCCAAGACAACGCGCTGGCGCGGCTCAGTGCCCCAGAGGCGCATATGCCGGTACTTGGCCTTCCCACGATGACGTTCGAGCGGCTGAAAGATTTCACGTTCAATGGCGAGGGCGTGCAAATCTTTTCGGAAGCTCCCGCGCACACTGACAGTGATAGCATCGTATTCTTCCGCGGCTCAAACGTAATCAGCGCGGGAGAGATTTTTAGCACGGTGGGATATCCGGTGATCGATCTCGCCCGCGGTGGCAGCATTCAGGGCGAGGTCAAGGCGCTCAATCACCTCCTCGAACTCACCGTTCCCGAGATCGCGCAGGAAGGCGGCACGATGGTGATCCCTGGGCACGGCAGGCTGTGCGACGAAGCGGATGTCACCGAGTATCGCGATATGGTCACCATCATTCGCGACCGCGTCGCCGAGCTCATCCAGAAAGGGAAATCGCTGAGCGAGGTGCAAGCCGCGCGAGTCACACGGGATTATGACGGCCGCTACAGCCAGCCAGCCTGGACTGGCGAGATGTTCGTTAAGTCCATCTACAACAGCCTCAAGCCGGGGGGAACGGAATAGCCATGAACTTGAAATCGCGTCTTCTTGCGACGACCGTTGCAATGTCTGCGATTCCGGCCGCAATGTTCGCGCAAGCGCCTCCGGGAACAGGCCTGACCGCCAAGGCCGCGGCGCCCATCGATTTGACCGGATACTGGGTTTCGGTCGTGACCGAGGATTGGCGCTATCGGATGCTGACCGCGCCCAAGGGCGATTATTACAGCCTTCCATTGACGCCCGAAGCGCGAAAAGTGGCCGACACGTGGGACGCAGCCAAGGACGTGGCTCAAGGGAAACAGTGCATGGCGTACGGCGCGCCCGCCGTAATGCGTCAACCGTCCCGCGTGCATATCGGCTGGGACAACGATAATGCGCTGAAGGTCGAGATCGACGCCGGGAAGCAGACACGCCTGTTCGCTTTCGGCGCGCCACGGCCGACCAGCGAACCAACGCTCGAAGGCAGTTCCGTGGCTCAATGGCAATCGCCCCAGATCACGCGATTTTACACTTCGAAGATCAGCGCGCAGGATCCCAACACCCCGGGCTTCCGCGGACAAACGCCGGTGGGTTCGGCTCCGCCCGATACACGCAAGCTCGGCGGCACGCTAAAAGTGGTGACCACGCATCTGAAGCCCGGTTATCTGCGCAATAACGGCGTGCCCTATAGCGCCAACGCGGTGCTCACCGAGTATTACGACATCCATCAAGACGCCGGCCAGGAATACCTGGTGATTACATCCATCGTGGAGGACCCACAGTATCTGTATGTGCCGTGGGTAGTCAGCAATCAGTTTCGCCGCGAGGCCGACGGATCCAAATGGAATCCGCAGCCCTGCGAACTCATTTTGTCTTCAAAATAAGGAGCAAAACCGTGTGGCTTTTCCGCGCTTCACTTGTCCTGGTTCTGGTCCTGCTCACAATCCCCGTGTTTGGCGAGGACGATTTTGCAGGAGAGTGGGCGCCGCTTTTCCATGAAGACAATCCGGAGCGTCTGCCCGGTCCGGAACTGGGCGACTATATGGGCATCCCCATCAACGACGCCGCCCGATTGCGCGGCGATAGCTACGACGCCGACCGGATTTCCGTCGTAACCGAATATCAATGCCGGCCGCATGGAGGCGATTATTCGATGCGCGGCCTGTCGAATATGCGGATCGACTCCATTATCGATCCCGTTACGCAACAGCTCGTCGCCATTCACACGCGGATGAACTTTCAGGAGATGGAACGGACCATCTGGCTGGATGGGCGGCCGCATCCCTCCGGAATGGCGCCTCACACATTTCAGGGCTTTTCCACGGCCACCTGGGACGGGAACATGCTGAACGTCTACACGACCCATCTCAAGGAGAGCTACCTGCGGCGCAACGGTCTTCCTCGCAGCAGCAAAGCGACGTTCAGAGAGCATTGGGTCCGGCACGGGAACTATCTCACTGTCGTCACCGCTATCACGGATCCAGCGTTCTTGACGGAGACCATGGTGCGCAGCCAAACTTGGGTTCTCGACCCGAACCAACGTCTGGGGCGCGACATCTGCGAGTACGGACCGGAGGTGCCGGCGCCGCGAGGCGTTGTGCCAGCCCACTTGCCGGGAATGAATCCGTTTCTTCACGAAGTGGCGAACTGGTATGGGCTTCCTTATGAGGCGACGCGCGGCGGGGCGGAAACGCTTTACCCCGAGTACCAGTTGAAAATGCCCAAGCCGGATACGCATCCGGAAAAATGCGAGCGTTACTGCGATTGCGGCAATACCGGCCTGGGCTGCAATCTGAATCCCACGAAGCGGTGATTATGGCGAATTCATTTCCCCCGGCATCTGTTTTGACGGCAGTGCTCGCGCTCTGCGCTGCTAGTCCCGGGTTTGCGCAACAAATCGAAGTAACTCCGGTGCAAGGCAACATTTCTGTGATATCCGGAGCAGGCGGCAACATCACGGTGCAAGCGGGCAAGGACGGTGTGCTGCTGGTGGACACTGGACTAGCGGCTGCGGCGCCTCAAGTGATCGCGGAGCTTCGAAAGCTCACCTCCAAGCCGGTATTGTTCATTATCAATACACACGTCCACCCCGACCATGTGGGTGGCAACGAGGCGTTCTCCCAGATGGGGTCGGGCGCCGAAATCGGCACGATTGGCGGACGCTTGGAATCGCGGTCGGACGGACAACAGCCGCTCAAGATCATCGCGCACGAGAACGTATTGAATCGAATGACGACGCCAGCGGGCAAAGAGACTCCAACGCCTCAACTCGGCTTGCCCCAGGACGAATATTTCACGCCCTTTAAAGATCTCCGATTTAACGGCGAGGCGATCATCGTCTATCACGAGCCGAACGCGCACACCGATGGCGACAGCGTGGTGCTCTTCCGTGGCTCGGATGTCGTGAGCGCGGGCGATGTCTTCACTCCCGATGGCTATCCGTTCATCGACCTGGAGCGTGGTGGAAGCATCCAAGGCGAGATAGCCGCGCTGAACCACATCCTGGATCTGACGGTACCTGGGAAAACCCAGGACGGCGGCACCTATGTAATTCCGGGGCATGGGCGCATCTGCGACGAAGCCGATGTGGTGGAATACCGGGACATGGTGACGATTATTCACGACCGGGTTAAGGACATGATCAAGAAGGGCATGACCCTGGAGCAAGTAAAGGCAGCCAAGCCAAGCCGCGATTACGACACCGAATACATTGCGGAAGACAGTTTCGTAAAAGCGGATCAGTTTGTGGAGGCGATTTATAAGAGCCTCATACAGGACCAGCACAGCAAGAATGCGCCTGGCGGGAAGTCTCAATGAAACGGTTCGTTCTCTTTACGCTGCTTTCGTTGTCGCTACAAGAGCGCATCCATGCACAAGCGACGGGCGCGGCGGTTTCGACTACAGGCAAAGCCGCTGCCCCAGTCGATCTCACCGGTTACTGGGTTTCAGTGGTCACGGAAGACTGGCGCTGGCGCATGGTGACGCCGCTCAAGGGAGATGCCGCCAGCATCCCGATCAACGCCCAAGCGCGCAAGATCGTCGATGCTTGGGACCCGGCCAAGGACGAAGCCGCCGGCTTGCAATGCAAGGCCTATGGCGCGCCCGCCGTCATGCGCCTTCCTGGCCGCCTGCACATTACCTGGCAGGACGACAACACGCTGAAGATCGAAACGGATGCGGGCATCCAGGCACGGCTGTTCCGTTTCGGCGGACAAGCGCCCGCGCACGGACCCGTATCGTGGCAAGGCTACTCAGCGGCACAATGGATTCCGGAAGAGGCGCCCGGAGGCGGGTTGGGAGTTCGCCGCGCCGCAAACCCGCCGCGCAGTTTGGAAGTGGTGACCACGGAATTGCGTCCGGGGTATTTGCGAAGGAACGGCGTGCCGTACAGCGACAAAACCGTCTTGACGGAATACTATGACCGCTTCACGGAACCTGGCGGTAACGAGTGGTTCACGGTTACGACGGTGGTGACCGACCCGATGTACCTCGGCAGTCCCTTTGTTACAACCACCGATTTCAAAAAGCAGTCTGACGCATCGGGCTGGAATCCCCGGCCGTGTTCCGCTCGATAGGTGAACCCATGTCCGCATCGATTCAATCACGGGAGAAATTCCGCTGTACGGACGGGTTTGAAATGACCGCGTATACGTTCCGTCCGAATGTGTCGAATAAAGTTCCGGGGGTGCTGTTCATCTACGAAGCTTTTGGAATGAACGCCGAAATGATTCGTGTAGCCGATGAAATCGCCACTGAAGGATATGCGGTATTGCTCCCTGATCTTTTCGGCCGGGGCTCTTGGTTTTCCTGCGTTCGGCAAGCGCTGAAGGATTTGAAAGCCGCCAGCGGGCAAGGCGTGCAGGATTTGATCGACGCCCGCCACTGGCTGGCAAATCGGGATTATGTGGACTCGGGCAAAATCGCGGTGATGGGGCTTTGCATGGGCGGTGGCTTTGCGCTGCTCCTCGGCAAAACGGGTCTGTTCCAGGGGAGCGCGCCTTTTTACGGCCAGGTGCCGGAACGGCTGGAGGGGTTATGCCCAGTGGTTGCCAGCTATGGCGGGCGCGACAAGATGCCGGTCAAAGATGCGCAGCGGTTAGAACAGGCGCTCCCCGCTCTCGGCATTCCCTATGACGTGAAGATCTACCCGCAAGCTGGGCACAGCTTCATGAATCAACCGGCCAACTGGTTCGTGCGCCTGTTGGGAGGAGCCATGGGCGCTGGATTTGAGCCCGAAGCGGCCGCCGACGCGAAGCGCCGTTTGATCGAATTCCTAAGAGCACATCTTTAATCGGGAGAAACGTAGAATGCCAGAAAAAGCTAAATGCGTTGCAAGCGCGTCGCTGATCGTTCTCGGCCTTGCCGCCGGACATCTCGCCGCGCAGAACCTGGTGATCATAAATGCGCACATTGTCGACGGGAATGGCGGCGTGATTCAGAGGGGCTCGGTCGTTGTCCGCGACGGACGAATCGTCTCGGTTTCCGGCGGCACGGTGAACGCGGCAGGAGCGAGGACCATCGATGCCAAGGGCATGACAGTCATGCCCGGATTCATCGACGACCATCGTCACGTTATAGCGGATTCATTTCCGCCGCCGAACCCGGTTCAGTGGATGAAAGACAAAGCCGCGCCGCGCATGCAGGAATTCCTGGATGCCGGATTCACGACGGTCCAATCCTGCGGCGATCCTGTGGAACAGATCGTCCAACTACAACGGCGTCTCAATTCCGGCGACGTCAAAGGCCCTCGTCTATTCACCGCCGCTTTCGTGCAACTGTCGCGGCCTTCGGGCGGAGGAGCGCCTGGGCCGATGACGGTGGATCCGGCGCGAATCGATAATGCGCGGCCCCCGCATCGTCCAACGCAAGCCGCCGCGGCGATTCCCGACGAAGAAACTCGGGCCGCCGTGCGCGAATTGAAAAGAGCCGGCATCGACGACGTCAAGGCCGCACTTGTCGTTAGTCCTGGCGGGCCTGAGAAGCACACGTTGACGGTAGTGGTCGACGAAGCAAAGAAAGTTGGACTCCCAGTGATCACGCATGCCGTGACCGTGGAGGACATGTTCGCGGCTATCGACGCCGGCGTCACCATACTCGCCCATACTCCGCATATTGGCCAACTGGATCAAGCGGGCGCGCGCAAGGTGGCCGCATCTAAGATTCCAATGATGTCGACGCTTGGCATTTTCGCACCAACCTTTTCGGAAAGTAACGAGCGCATCCGCGAAAGAACGGGCCTGGATAACATTCCCCGCTTCCGCGACCTGGACCCGTTTCCGTGGGACACGGTGGAAAGCGCCGGCCAAGGGCCGGTGAACGCGCGCCTGCTGTGGGAAGCGGGCGTGGTCTACGGTTACGGCACCGATACGACTTTTCTCCCGAAGGACTCGCTCGCGCAGGAGCTGAAACCCCTGCACCTTATGTTCTCCAACAAAGACGTGGTGAAGATTATGACCGCGAACGCCGCTGCCGTGATCGGCCATGCGAAAGATCTCGGCACGCTGGAGTCCGGCAAGCAGGCCGACATCGTGATGCTGGATGGCGATCCGCTGGCTGACATCCAGAGCGTTCTGAATGTTCGGATGGTGATTAAGGGGGGGAATATCGTGGTGGACCACCGCGCCCTGAGGTGAGTTTCGTCAACGGTGAACGCCAGGAGCACGTTCCGGGAAGGCTTCCCAGGAACCCCATGGGCGATTGCCGGACCGCCGCTATTGAACGATCCGCCTCTTGCGGCAACATGGTTCACTGTGTCGAAATCGTGCAGCGCATCGAAGGCCCAAACGATACGCCCGTTTGCGATCTCGGACCGCTGAGTGAAACAGCGGCCGGTCTGAACCGTTGGGATTTTCTGTTGATTGTGGCGCCGATACCAATGCCAAGAGCCACTGGATACATCGTGGATCCTTTGGCCATGTTCTGAGTAGCAACGCGACAGCTCACGCTCTCAAGGCAATGCAAACACCATCAAGCCTTGACGCCCATCCACTGCGCTCGGCATCTTCTGACCAGCGGCCATAATCGCCACATATTGTTTGCCGTTCTTGCCTCGAAAGGTTATGGGGATCGCGCCGGCGGAATATTCGAACTTTGTTTCCCATAGTTGCCTGCCAGTTCTGGAATCGAAGGCGCGAAAGCGCCCGTCGTTGGTGGCGCCCAGGAACACCAATCCACCGGCCGTGACCATGGGCCCCGCGTTGCCGGTTCGCCCCGTATTGCGTTTGCCCTCCGGCAATTCATCGGTGACGCCGACGGTCACCTGCCA
Organism: Bryobacteraceae bacterium; assembly: GCA_049518655.1. Taxonomy (GTDB): domain Bacteria; phylum Acidobacteriota; class Terriglobia; order Bryobacterales; family Bryobacteraceae; genus Palsa-89. Next base: position 9,590 of record JBEKRO010000086.1, read on the forward strand.
CGCGATCTCTCCCGTGTTCGCATTCACCGCGCTCAGACGGCCCCACGGTGGCTTTTGGCAGGGCCAAGTTACAGTTTTCCCATCCGCGACATTCACCTCCGCTTCAAACCTTGGTGGCGTCCCCGCTTCGCCCGAGTCTCCCGCGGTATCGTACAAAAGGCGGTTCAACTCATCCACATATTTCACGCGGTGGCCTTCGGCCGGGAACTTCTTCACCCAGCCAATATTGCCCCAATCTTGAGTGAATGCATAAACGAATCCTGTTCGCGGATCCGTAGCGGTACCGCCCCAATTGGAGCCGCCGGTGATACCCGGAAAGGAGATCGTACTGCGTGCGGCCGCTCCTTCCGCGCGGTACGCCCACGGCGTAAATGGCCCCGAATTTACTCCGCCGCTCTTCTCAACAAGATCGCGGCAGGCTTGCGCGTGTTCGGGCGTCGTGTCATCGGCGGTTACGAGGTCCGCCGCTTTGTAGCTCATGCGAGCCAGCGGTGGCGGCTTCACCGGGAATGGCTGCGTGGGCCAGGTCTCTTCCTCCGGCACGTCGGATTTAGGCACCGGACGCTCTTCCACCCCGAACACGGGCTTTCCCGTGACACGATCCAGGATGAACATCAGCCCGGTTTTTCCTTCTTGCGCGAGGGCCGGAATTCTTCGCCCGTCTTTGACGATATCGACTAAACTCGGCGCCGGAGGAAGATCGTAATCCCAAATGTCGTGATGGACGGTCTGAAAATGCCACTTGTACTTGCCAGTCTGAGCGTCGATCGCGACCAGTGAATTGCCAAATAGATTTGCGCCGTGACGGTCGCCGCCGTAGTAAGTGGAGGACGGGGCGCCAAACGACATGTAGAGAATGCCGCGCGCTTCGTCCATGGTCAACTGGAACGTCCAGGCGTTGGTGCCCGAGCGGTCTCTCCAGCTATCGCTCGCCCAGGTGTCGTTTCCGATTTCGCTGGGATGAGGCACCGAGTGAAAGACCCACAATTTCGCGCCCGTCCGCGCATCGAATGCGCGCGTGTCGCCGGCGATGCCGAGGGGATCGTGCTCCTGGCCATAGGCACCCAGCATCACCAAATTCTTGAACACCGTGGGCACTCCGGCATAGGCTACATCCAGCGCCAGCATGCCCTCTTTGCCGAAGCCGGGATCCAGTTTGCCGCTCTTCGCATTGAGCGCGATCAGCGTCTTAAACTTGGCGACGCTTTGCGGGCCCTGCGAGAATCCGCCCTGCGCTGCGGTAAAAAGAATACGAGGCGGGTTCTGACGATCTCCCGGCCAGAACGCGACGCCTCGATAGTTGGCGGTCATTCCCGCCGGCAGCAGATAAGTCCAGATCGTTTTCCCGGTCTCCGGTTCGAGAGCAACCACTCCGTTGCCGGTCGGCACATACATCACTCCCCGGATCACTAAGGGTGTGGCCTGTGGCGGGGCCTGGCCACCGATATCGGCAGCACGATAGGACCAGGCGAGGGCGAGTTTATCGACATTCTCGGTGTTGATCTGCCCGAGAGAAGAAAACCTGGTTCCAGCCAAGTCGTGATTGAACGTGGGCCAGTCGTCGGCCGAATCATTCTTGTCGGCGGATGCACCCGGAAGCGGCGCAAGACTAGCTGAAATCGTCAGGATCAAAACGGGGAACCGGAACGTCACGATAGTTTTTCTCGGCCAGCAGCCGGATCAGTTCTTCACAACCTTGACGAGATAGTAGTTCATCGATTGCGGAACTTCCTTGAACCAGTGTGGCATGCCCGCAGGAATCACCACCATGTCCCCCTTGACCAGATGGTGGGTCTCGCCGCCTTGAATGTTGGTGCCTAACCATTGGTCGGCCTTGGTTTGCTTGCCACCCACCATCGTGCCTCCAGTGACAAATGTCGCCTCGCCGTCGACCAAGTAAATAATGTCAGTCTCTTTGTCATGCACTTCAACTTGTCCCGGCCCCGTGCGGCGCGCTCCAGCGGCCCGATAGCCTTCGCCCATGGCAAGCGGCGTGCCCTTCGCGAACGCAGCCGCTACCTGCTCGTGGCCGATGAAAGTCACCGCCGGAGGGCATCCGAGCCTGCAGGCATGCTCTCTCCGGTGGCGATTGAGCGCGTCCAGCGCGGCTTTGCAGGGCACGATCTATAGATTCCCAGCCAGCAACTCGGTGTCACCAAAACCTTACAGCGGCCTCCCCTGGCGGGCCGGCTGAAACATTCCCTGCCGTTCAACTCGATGGAGATTGAGCCGCACTTTCTGTTCTGCATATGGCGAATGAGTACGAAACACGTAGCGGTCGATCTTCACCCCCGCCTGCATAACGCCCTCGCTTGCCACGCGAATGACTTTCCCAAAAACTACAAGGTTCAATCTGACGCGCCCGTCCAGTTTGGCTGGCCAGTGTATTCGCAGTTCAACCTTAAGTCCAGGAGATAGGACGCGGTCGGTAGCGAGCAGGAGGCCGCTACTGCTGATGTCAACGGTTATGCCGCATCCGACTTCAGCATGAGGCGAGCCTAAGACAAGATTCACACAATATCGTAAAGCGCCGGGAAGATCGACGTTCTTCGGCTCCGAGCTCACGAGTTGGTGGCACTACGTCTTAATCCTTGCGTTCGAAAACTTCATGAGCCATTGGTACTAAAATCATATGCCTCTTTTACTGGGACTGCTTCGGGAGCTCGTTTCCGAGCACCGATGTCAAGCGAATGGACCAGGTTGAAATTCTTGGAGTACTTTGCGAGGACCGGCGTGAACGCGCCTGGGATGATGTTCCCAAATGCAGCAGGACAGTGGGGTGAGGCCGTAACTACCAGTCGGAGCGGGTCCTTAAGGTAAATAAGTGAAATTGGATACAACAGAAAGGTCGTTGAATCCGCCGACGTTCCGCATAAGATTTCCACGCATTACAACCGGATGACTGACCGACCCCCGCGGGTCCACCTAAAATAGCGCCATGGCTGCCCTTGAACTTAATCGCGACAATCACGAGTTCAGCCACGACGGACACGATTACTGGATCTACGCCTTCATGACGCGCGACGGGCAATTACGGTATCGCGTCTGGCGCAAGATGGATGAAGGACAAGCGCAATCGGGCGAGGCCAGAGCCGATCTCATCCAGCGCCTTAAGAAACAGTTGGTCGATCTTGAGACTTAAAGTTTAGGTTTCGGGGGCTCCTTGCTCTGCCCAGCGGACCTTGATCGCGGCCGGAGTGCTGTTACTCGGGTTCGGCATGGCGATTATAACGCATGGAGAGCGAATTCTGCGCTTCACTATTCGTTCCTGTTTGCTAATTGGGAAAACCACGAGTGGGACTTCCATCGGCGACTCCCATACGCTGGATACGTTCCAACAGGCTCGTCTGATCGGCCGCCGAGGCGTATATTATCAACCTACGATCACCGGGATCATCTGGGTGCGACAGGCGGCGCATGAGTGCGATCAGCCATAAATCAAGGGCCGTTGCTGGGCGACCCGACTCAAGAAACCGGCGCAGCTGCGGCAAATGCCCCAGGTGGTGACACGTAGTAGTCTTTCACCAACCTACACCAGTGGACTGTAATGTGCAGATTACTATCTGGAAGCGTCTGGGGGAAACGTATGAAGGCGCAGATCCTCGAGGCAATGGGCGAGGCCGGATTGCAACGCTCGGTTCAACTGAGTGCGGCCCTAGCGGCAAATGATCGTCTCAAGTACTACTTTTCGCTCTTACAGGCGGCTATAGCGCACGCGGATCATCCCGAACAGCCTGCCGCCATCCTGCGGCAGGAACGCTTGGCATGCGGAATCGATGACTCCGGCCTGGATAACGTCGTGACGGCCACGCGGCGGGAAAACGGGCACTACCGCTTGCCGAACTGTGCGGAGGTTCTGCAGCGAATCGCGGAGGATCTGCATACTATGGCGACGCCCGTGTTGGCGGGCGAACCACAAGCCGAACTGCAAAACACGCTAAGGGAGCGCCTAGAACGCTTGCTTTCGGCGCTTCCGGGCTGCCAGGATGACCAAATCGCAGCCGAGGCTGTTAGTGCGATCACGCGAGCCCGTCCAGCTAAAGCCGACAGCCTTCATCAAATGGTCATGGACCTCCATAAGGCCCTGAACAAGATGCAAGCCGAACTCGCCGAGGACCGGCTGGACGGCGCGGCGGTCTATGGGATCGAAGATACCGACCGGCCTTTGATCGCAGCCTTCATGGCCGGACTCAATCGCACGGCGCCACTGAAGTTCAGTCATCCCGGTTTAGCCACCACCGCGACACGCGCTGGAAACAGTTTGGTGATTCAGAACGATATCGGGACCACGGACGCCCATGTCATCGTCATCCATGTGCAAGGCATGACGGTGGAGATCACCTACACCGACGTTCACCCGGAGCGCGTGCAGTTCCTGCGTGACATGCTCAAATCCTACCCGGTGTCTTGGGGAGCGGACCGTACGAGCCAGGCGCCTTCAGTCGCCGACGGTGCGGCCTTCTATCTGGCGACGGGACATTTCGAGGCCACCGACGACGCGGGCCTTCGTGCATACCTGGGACACCTGGCGTCGCGTTTAGTATTCCTGATCGACTGGAACCGCGCCCGCAAGCAATTGCGTGGTTTCTTGAATGGGCGCCAGCGGATCGCGTTGCTCGCCTGGGCGGCTGAAGCGGAGGTAGGGCATCGTGGTTTTCTCGAACTCGGAGGAGCGCGTCTCATCAACCAGGCGATCGAGGCCACGGGTGGTTCGGCCATGCATTTCGGCGACCGGCTTTGCGATGTGCTGGGCGAGGAGGCGGCACAAAGCTTGGTCCAGTTCGTCTTCCGCGCGGCCACGGAAGGGCTGCGCGACCATAAATCGCCCAGCCTGATCCAGGATCGCGTACGGGCGGAATTGCAGACGCATTTCGCGAGCCAAGGAACGCGCCTTCTCCAATTGGCGAGCGACCATGCGGGAATGATCTTCGAAATCGCGACTCTGGTGCGAGACGGCATTCGAGAAATCGGTTCCGCATCGCAATGCAATGGCTATCAGCGGCTGGCCAAGCGAGCCGGCCGATTTGAGCACGAAGCCGATCAGTTGGTCTCCACGGCCCGAGAAGAAGTTCGCCGGCGCCCAGAATACACACCGTTGTTTCGTGTGGTGGAAGCCGCCGATGATGCGGCGGATGAGCTCGAAGAGGCCGCTTTCCTATTGGAGCTCCTCGCGGAGAGCAAAGCGCAGGGGGAAGCTTTGCAGGCACTCGAGAAACTCGCCGATTTATTAGTGGAAGATGCCGAAGAATGGATCAAAGCATTGAGCCATGCGGCTCACGGATACACGCCTCGCGGCGCGGGAGCGGTGGCCGCCGGGGATGCGGACGATTTCCTGATCGCCATCGATAAGCTGTGCGAATTGGAGCACAGCGCCGATGACGCCGAGCGGGCGTTGGTGCACGCCGCGGTCCAGCGCGCGAGCAATTTCCGCCAGCTCCACATGTATTCCGAAATGGGTCGCAGCCTGGAATCCGCGTCCGACGCGCTGAAGTGGGCCGGTTTGATCACCCGCGATCACCTGCTCGGAACCGCGCTCGGTGTCTGAGAAGCCTATGGACCCAAGCTTGTATCCAATCCTCCCCCGCGCCGCTTTGGCGCAGTGTAGCGCCGAAGAGGTCGGCAACAAAGCATGGAATCTGATGCGAATGGCTTCGGCGGGCCTGTCTGTTCCGGTCGGGTTTGTTATCCCGACATCATGGTGCCGCCAGTATCGCGCGGGCCGGATGGACAACGCGACATTGACCGAGGCGCTCGGTTCCGGAATTGCGATGTTGGAAACAGCAACTGGACTCCGCTTCGGCTGTTCTCGGCGACCATTGTTGGTTTCGGTGCGGTCCGGCGCGGCTGTATCCATGCCGGGAATGCTGGAAACAGTCTTGGACGTTGGGCTGAACCCTGAGACCGTGGACGGATTGATCCGTCTAACAGGCAATCCACGTTTAGCCTGGGACAGCTATCGGCGGCTTGCCCAAGGTTTTGCGGAAGTGGTTTTGGAGCAGCCATCCGGCCCATTGGACGAACTTGTGATCCAAGCCTTGTCCCGGGCGGAAGTGGAAACCGAATGCGAACTCGATTTTCGTACTTTGCGTCAGCTAACCCGGGACATGATCGACCGAATACGCGAACTCTCCGGTACGCGTGTTCCGGAAGATCCCCGCGAGCAACTCGCGCAGGCGGTGACCGCGGTGTTCCGGTCGTGGGACACTCCCAAGGCGGCCGCCTACCGGAGATTGAACGGCATTGACGCCAACGCGGGCACCGCCGTAACTATCCAGCGAATGGTCTTCGGCAATGCCGGAGGCGCCTCGGGTTCCGGAATTGGCTTCACCCGCAATCCCGCTACCGGTGAACACGAGCTATACATCGACTTTCTGTTCCATGCGCAGGGCGAGGATGTCGTTTCCGGACGTCATTTGGCGCGCGATCACGAGCGGCTGCGGCGTATGCTTCCGGTTGTGTGGAACCAGCTCGAATCGACGGGGCACACGCTGGAGGTGTTGTTCCGCGACGCTCAGGATTTCGAATTCACGTTGGAGTCGGGCGCTCTGTACATCTTGCAGGCGCGCAACGCCAAACGCACTCCTTGGGCGTCGCTTCGCGTCGCCACGGACCTGGTAAAGGAGGGGTTGATTTCGCCGGCGGAGGCTCTACCCCGTCTTGCCGGCATCGACTTGGCATCGGTAGTGCGAACGCGTCTGGCCAGTCCTCCCGGCGAGCCCTTGGCGCGGGCTGAGATCGCTAGCATCGGAGTAGCCAGCGGCGCGATCGCTCTCGACGCTGAAAGCGTAAAACACCTAGCCGCGGCGGGAACTCCCGCTATTCTGGTCCGCCGCGATACGGTGACTTCCGATATTGAAGGAATAGCTGCGGCGGCGGGTATCCTCACCGCTTCCGGCGGACGCACGTCGCATGCGGCCGTAGTCGCCAGGGACCTCGGTAAGGTGTGCCTGGTCGGATGTCCGAGCCTGGTGATCGATCTCGATCGTCGGCTCTGCCGGATCGGTGAACGAACGCTGCACGAAAAGGAGTTCTTATCTTTGGACGCCAATGAAGGCGGCATCTACGCCGGGAAGCTCGAAACCATCGTCGAGCGGCCGGAGCGAGAGCTGGCTCGAATCCGCGCCTGGCAGGCCGGCCTCCGCGTTTGTGCTTAAGCCTCAGGTTAGATCCACTTCTTGCGCAGCGACCAAACTTTGACTTGCGTAAGGATGACGCAGCTCAACAGTGTCAGCAACAGGATCGGCCAGTACAGCCGCGGCAGATGTGCCAGCCCGAGCGAAGAGGCCAGTGGAGAATATGGCAGCCATATTCCGAAAACCCTGATGTATAGCGTGGTGGCCGTCAGCGGCCAACTCGCCCGGCTGTGGATGAAAATATCGACAAGTCGTCCGTGACCCTGAAGGGATCTACTGCCGAGGAAGTAAATGCATTTCTGGCGTGACCGCAGCTCGCGAAATGATCATCTTCGCCGACAGAGATCGCATCGACGAGCGAGAGGCTTCGAATGCTTGGCAAGGACCGGCGCTAAATGACCTGAGAGTGCAAAGTCGTTGAAAAACCGCGCCTCTTGGCCAGCGCAGGACCTAACACGCCTGGGACGATGTTCCCAAACTCAGCCGGACAGTGGGGTGACGCCGTAACTACTAGTCGGAGCGGATCCTTAAGGTAAATAAGTGAAATTGGATACAACAGCCTGTGACAGAAAGATCGTTGAAACCACCGAGTTTCCGCATAAGATTCCACGCATTCCAACCGGATGACCGACAGACCCCCGAGCACCTAAAATAGCGCCATGGCTGCCCTTGAACTTAATCGCGACAATCACGAGTTCAGCCAGGACGGACACGATTACTGGATCTACACCTTCATGACGCACGACGGGCAATCACGGTATCGCCTTTTGCGCAAGATGGATGAAGGACAAGCGCAATCGGGAGAGGTCAGAGCCGATCTTATCGATCGCTTGAAGAAACAGTTCGTCAATGGCCGGAGCGAAGAGCAGGAGAACTAGGTCCTTAGGGCGGCGTTCGGGCGTGCGCACCAGCGCCGACCGAATCAGGATCTTCGCTCCAAACGGCGGCTCCGCTTCCACGTCGAGTGCCGTCATCAAGCTACAGATCATGCGGAAATATCCAATCAACAGCAGCAATTGGAGAGTCTGGCGCGGTGAAAACAGCTCGCGCGCAACAGCAAAGGCATGGTCCTCCACGGCGCAGGTATTTACAATCTCGTCCGTCAATGCGAACGCGGCGCGCTCGCGCTTGTCGAACAAAGATGCCGACGTTTCACCGCGTTCGAGCGCAGCAATCTCGGCGCCGCTCGAGTGAGTAACGCCCGACCCTTGGACAAAATAATGTTTTTGACAAGTTTACTAGCCCTTTGCTCGGGAACAAAATTGGTTAGTCAAACGCGGCTCCCACGGCGGGAATTTAGAAGATGAATTTGGCTGACAGTTGGAACTCGCGTGGCGTTCCTCGGCCGGTCGCATAATTGCTGATCGTAGTTGTAATGACTCCGAAGTTGCTGTTAGACAGATCCGCGTTGGGAGCTCCGAACTGGGCCCGGTTAAACACGTTGAACGCATCCGCTCGCAAGCGGATACTCATCCGCTCTGTAATGGACACATACTTCGACAGCCCCAGATCCAACTGCGAAATTCCCGGCGCCCGAAATGCATTTCGCCCCAAATTCCCGAAGGTCTGTGAAGCGGGCGTGGAGAACGCGGCTGTATTGATCCAGTTAGTGGGAGTTGATCCATTGGCAGGAGTCAGCGAAACACCGGAAACATAGTTCGGCCGCTCTTCGCCGCTAATGGAAAACAGACCTGGGACAGATCCATTCGAACGATCGATTGTGATGTTCACCGGCAGACCGGTTTGTGCCGTTCCGATCGCGCTGAGTTCCCAATTTCCCAATATGCTTCCGGCTATGCCCGGGTTGCTCACATATGGTTTGCCCTTGCCAAAGGGCAACTGGTAGACAGCAGAAAGATTGAACATGAGTCGCACATCGTTATCGCTACTGGCCTTGTCGCAAGATCTGCAGAAGGAATCCTGAGGCGTATCCGACTCGCCTCCGCCAATACTGCCGTCATTGATCGAATGCGACCACATAAAGTTGGACGAGAGCAGAAATCCGCTTTGAAAAGCCCGGCGAACATTTAATTGCAAAGCTTCGAAAGTGGAATTGCCCACATCTCCGCGCCAGGAGACAGGACCAAATGCCGGATAGGGCGCGAGCCCGGTGGCTGGATTCACCAGGTTCGTATAGGTGGTGGTCAGAACATCTGTGCCTTTATTACCCAGGTAAGTCGCGGTTCCCAGAATGTTTAGCGGCAGCTTTCGCTGAACGGACGCAGTCCAAGCCGCGACGTAATCATCCTTCCTGTTGCGGTCCAGATCGCGCGGCGAGACTACTCCCAAACCGCCGTTCTCCGCATAGATCAGGTATGGAGTCAATGGATAAGAAAGCCCTGGGAGTGCCGTATTGCTGAAAGAGTAGCGGTCGACTGTGTTTGAGATGGGCAGATTCTGGTCATCTTCCTGCCCGTCCGTGTGATAGATTCCGCCCCCTGCACGCAGTACCGTGTCGCCATGCGACCACGCAATTCCGAGCCTCGGGTCGAAGTCGTTGTACCGCGGATGGAAAAACGAGTCGGTGCGGGGACAATAGCCGCCGCACGTGCCAAAATCAAACGGGACGTCATCGTTGTCAATGGCATGCAAAGCATTGAAGAAGTTGTACCGGATGCCGGCCGTGACGGTCAGATTAGTCGTCACCTTCCACTCGTCCTGAACGTAACCCCAATACTGCGTTTTCCGTTGCCGCACCAGGGGGAGTATCGCAGTGTAAGAAGCAGTCCCCAGGTCGTTGTTCAGGAAGTTTGTGGCTGAAGTATAAGTCAATATCCCACTCTGAGACGTACCTTGGTCTAGCAGCACCCATCGGATTTCAAATCCGAATTTCAGCGTGTGTTTACCTTTGGACCATGCCACGTCGTCGATTAGGTCGAAGCTCTTGGACGGGTAATCGGTTGTGGACGCGCCGGTGAGAGAACTGAATCCCGAAACGCTCACGCCAAACGGAACGGGGGAGAGATTGGCGGTGTGATAGATGGTCTGATTTAACCCAAACTTTAGGTCGTTCACTAGAGTGGGTGTGAAAACGTGCATGAGTTCAGCTACACCATTGTTGAACTTGGTGTCGATCCCGGTCTTCACCGTGACCTGGCCGGTTGGAGTTTGTTCCACGGCTTCGTCCGAATTGAAGCGCAGAAATGCAGTGGTCTGGTCGGAGAAGTGTTGATCGACACGGATCATCCCAGAGTCCTCGTTATCAACCTGTCTACCCGGGGCCACATAGTTCCAAACGTTCGGCTTCGAGGTTGGTGATGTCCCGAGCGGAAACGCGTTCAATATCGGCAGCAGTGCAGGCGACGTCTGGGCCGCCTGCTCGAGAAAGCTCGGGCTTGGTACCAATCCGACCTGCGTCCCATCCAGCCGCTGCCGCAGACCCTCATAGTTGACATAGAAGAAGCTCTTGTCATGCACGATGGGACCGCCCACCCCCGCGCCGAATTGGTTCAGCAAAAAGGGGTTCGCAGATGGCCCATTGAAGGGCGTACGCGCTTCCAGAGTATCGTTTCGGAAGTAATCAAACACATCCCCGTGAAAACTGTTTGTTCCCGCGGGCGAAACCACGGCGACTTGTCCACCTGCCGTGCCCCCTTGTACGTCCGCCCCGAAGTTTTGCGATTGCGCTTGAAACTGTTCAATGGAGTCGAGCGGTATGTTCAGCCGCATGTACTCTCGTTGTTCCTGGTTGTAAACCGCCGTAGCATCCACGCCGTCCAACGTCAGATTGTTGTCATCCAGACCGTGGCCGGCAAAGCGAGTGGTCCGCTGATCGCCGGCTCCATTGTCGATCGCGCCGGGAACAAGCCCCGTCAAGGTCGCCCAATTGCGGCCATTGATCGGAAGCTCGCTGACCTGTTCCTGTTCTATTGGTGTGCCAATGGTTGCGTCGACCGTGTCAAGCTGTACAAGTGGTTCGGTGATACTTGTTTTTTGCGTTGCCCCCGATACGTTCAGCCGCGCGTTCAGTGTTCGGGTTTGTCCCACGATCTGCTCGACGCGCTCTGCGTGAAATATCGAGAATCCTTCCTTCGAAATCTGAACCGAGAAAGTCCCCGCCGGTAGGTCGACAAATTGGTAATTGCCTTGCGATGTGGTCTCCGTTTCCCGCTGAAGTCCAGTGGTCACCTGGATGGCTCGCACCTTGGCGTGTGGAACAAACTTACCCTGCTGATCGGTCACCGTGCCAGTCAACGAGGAACTCTCAACTTGTGCCCATGTCGTCCCGTCAATTGAAATGAGGAGTAGCGAAACAGCATAAAACAAAGGAAAGTAAGATTTTTTCATAGCATCCCTGGCAAGGTTACTCTTCTGTTGTTACGTCGCCGTGAAAACGTCTTACTCATGGCGAGCGGAGGTTGCCGCTCAAAGTGGGCACGCCAGATTACTCTTCGAAGGCCTCTCCCCGGGTTATCGGGGAGAGGTCCGTTGCAGCCGGAACGTGTCTTAATTGTCGTCCAGGTCACCAGCGGGTGCCGGCCTGTTGAAGTCGCTCGGGGGGCGAACCTTCTTTTCGCCGGGGTAGGGTCGCTTAAACCCGGTGGCCATGTACCAGTTCAGATGGTTAACGGTCTCCGGATCTTCGGCGTCGGGCTTGGTCAGTTTGCCGGCGAATATCTGCTCCTTCTTCTGGAGCCAAGCCGACCTTAGGGCCCTGACCTTTCGACTGTCACCCGGGCGGTCTGAGCTCCCGGTAACGCCCTGGTTCAGCGGGACCTGGTTCGGTACGTGCGTCCACGGCGCGAAGTTGCTCCCGGGCGGTGTGCCCTGGACGAAAGCCGTCGTCATCGGCGAAGCCACCAGGTCGTACTGGTTCATCGGCGTCAGACCGAGGATTTGCTCGATCGTCCGAGTCATGTTGACCTGCGTGTAGTAGGTGTGGTCGGTGGGTCCGTTCTGCACGGCGTATGGGCTGACGATGTAGCCTGGGCTGCGATGCCCGTCGACGTGGTCGACGCCGTTCTGCGCGTCGTCTTCCTCTAGGAAGATCGCCGAAGTGGACCACACGTTGCTGTGGCTGATGTAGTCGATAATCCGCCCAATGGCCAGGTCGTTATCGGCTTGCTCGGCGTCCGGGGTCGGCGGCCCGCCGGTGTGGTCGTCCATGACCCAAAGGATGCTGAACGTGGGCACCGTCCCGGCCGCGAGGTCATTGTTGAAGTCCTGCTGCCACAGATCGACGCGGAACTGGTCGGGGATATTCAGATCGAACTGCGGGAAGTTGGGGATGAGATATTTCGACACGGCCGGGATCGAGGACACCGAGTTAAAGAAGTTCTGGTACTTTAGCGTCGTCTCCAGACCGGCCTCGAAGGCTTGCGAGTCGGCATAGAGCTGAGCCCAGGATGGCTCGTTATTCGGCGTATTCGGCAGCGTCGCAGTGGCGATGCACACGTCGGCGGGTGTTTGGGCTTGCCCGCAATACTCAGTCTCCACATATTCGCCGTAGATCTTCAAACTCAGATGGGCGGCCGAAGCTTCCGAGAACAGGAAGCCCTTGCTCTGATAGGCAAGTGCATCGCCGGCGTTCCCGCCTGGATAGCTGCGGTCCCAGTCGGGCGACTGGATATCGTCGGCGTAGGGCGCCATGCCCTCGGTGATCCACTGGTGACCGTCAGCCGATTGCCGGCTCGGGTCGTAGAAATTGTCGAAGAGAGGGAAGCGCTTCACTAGCGCGTGCGCGTTGGGAGTGTCCTTGCCGCCGAACACTGCCAACGAGGGGTCGCCATTTCCGGCGGCCACGTCTCCCAGAACCTGATCATAGGTCCGGTTTTCACGGATGATCAGGAACACGTGCTTGATCAGCGACGGATCGCCGATGTGCGCGGGGAGTGCCACCGGCGGGGTCGTGGAGCTGCCACCGGCGGCAGACTGGATGTTCTGCGTCAGATCCCAATGGTTGTTCTGGAAAACCTGAGTGGTCATCGCGGCTAAGGTCGTGCTATTCGGCACCGGGACGATGCTGACTGTTCCATTGTCCTGGTGGGTATTGTAGCCGGTGACGCCGTGGTCGGTCTCGAACGAATAACGCGTGCCGATGCCCTTGTCGTTGGCAACGATGAGCACGTTACCGCTTTGGTTCGTGCCCAGCACCACCGAGGCCGGCGCATAGCCTACCGGGATCATGCCCATGACGGGATTTCCACCCGTCGTGGTACTGAGGCTGACCACCCCGATCGCGTTGGCATTATAAAGGGCGACGTAGGCAATGCCGTTCACCGAATCGACGGCGATCGAGTTCGGCCCGGCGCCATACGCCGCTTGGCCCGTGCCGGGAACTCCGATCGGCAGCCCAAGGCTGATCGTCCGCACCACCGTGTTGTCGGTTGTGTCGATCACCGAGATGCTATCACTATAGGTATTGGCGACCAACAGGTACTGTCCATAAAACGCCATTCCAGTCGGGTGCAGGCCGGTCGAGATGGTGGCGGTGACCGTCATCGAGGGCAAATTAACCACAGAAACCGTACCGGTGATCGCGGCGCCTACCACCGGGTCGGCGACAATGTTCGTGCCGGCGGAGTTGACCTGAAAGTCCGACTGCGTAGCCGCCCTGCCACCCTCGTTGCTGACGTAGGCGGTGGTGCCGGCGCTGTTGATCAAGATGCTGTGCGGGGCGTTGCCGACACGGATCTGTGTACCCTGCGTTGGGGGATTCGCGGTCAGGTTGATCTGGGTGAGCGTATTGTTCTGGTTCAGCAGGGCATAGGCGCTCTTGCCATCACTTGTGAGCGCGACTCCGCCAGGATAAGAAGTCTTCGGACTGTAGAATGAACCACAGGGATTGCCATAAGACGCCGTAGGGCTGTTCGGAAAGCAGGTGATGAAGGTAGTGTTCGGCGGCACACTGACCTGGGCGTTGTCTTGCAGCAAGCCGTTCGCCATGACGTTGGCGATGGTGACATGGCTACTGTCTTGGCTGAACACCAGGTGCTTGCCGTCTGCTGAATATGCTATGCCGTTAAAGCTCCCACTCGGATCGCCTCCGAGCGTTGTGTAAATCTGCTGCACAGCGCCGGTGTTGGTGTCGAACACCTCGACGGCCTCCGCCGCGCCCAAGGTGAGGACGGCGGCGGTGTGACTATTGGCAGTGGGGTTCAGCGCGATGGCCTTCGCGCGGACATTGTTGCCGAGGTCAACTTGGGTGCCGGCTGGGGTGATGACCTGGCCAGAGCCGACGACCCACGAGCCCGCCGACAGCGGGCCGGCGACGTAGGTCGGGTACGGGTTGGACTGAGCAACGGCGAGCGCCGCGGAGCCGAGCCCAGCCGCGATCAGGCTGGCGAGCGGACTCAGGCGTTTGATCTTAGATTTCTTTTTTTCTCGAGAGCTGTTTCGGAAAAACTTTCGGGACATGTAGGGTCCCTCCTTGGAATTTTTTTTCGTCGCGCAACCGGGATTAGCCGTGCGGGATCGGGGTGAAAAACGATCCCCGTCCTGCATATACTAGTCGCGAATCTTTACAGACTGATGATGATTCGCATCACAGTTCAATGACACGGATGGAATTCTTTTCGCGGATTGTGACGCGTTATCGCGGATTGTGACGCGCGCAGCTCCGCGTTAAGCTGGGCCGGTTTCGTGGACGTTGTCTTCGTTTCTTTCCAGTGAGGGGGTTACATCAGCCGAATTACAATCGGGCGATCCCCGCTTCCAGTTCTGGCCCGTCGTCGACGAGCGCGAGCAGGGGCCCCAGCCAGGGTTCGTAGCGTCGCCAGCGCGCGACGGAGGTGCGATAGATCGGCTGCCGGGTCTGCCACTTGCTGGGGGTCTTCACGGCCCGAGGATTGCATTCGGGGCGCAGGCATGCGTCGTGCCACGCCAGTCCGCAGGCCGCGATGATTCGCCGGATCACTGGTTCGGGCTCGCGGGTCAGATCCTCGTAATCGACCTCGATGAAGCGATCCGCCGGCAGCACGCTCCGCCAATGGTCGATGAGCCGCTGGTAGCCGCGGAAATACGCGACCAATTCGGCGCCTCCGGTCGGAAACGCCAGGCTCGGATGGAAATGAGTCTGATGGATCGACAGCGCCGTGTCCACTGCGGCCCGGCGGCAGTGGATGATGGTTCCGCGCGGAAATGCCACGTGGATCAGTCCCGCCCAGAGGAAGTTGAACGGCATCTTGTCGGTCACTCGCGCCGCCCTCGGCGCGACCGTGCGCAGCACGCGGAGATAGTCTGCCGCCGCCCTGGCGAGGAACGGCGTCTGGTTCCCAGCCGCGCCGGATCGGCGCCACGCCGCCCCGCGTTCGCTCCAGAAATTCAACTCGCCGCCGGCCCCCACCTCGGGATGCATGGAAACGATTTGCTCGACCAGAGTTGTGCCGGACCTCGGCATGCCGATGATCAGCACAGGCGTCGCATCGCCGATGCCGAGTTCGGACGCCCGCGCGATCAATTCCTGTGTCGAGCGGGAGATCAGGCGGTCGATCTCGGTGGAGAACGCGGCCGAGTCGAACGACGCCAAGCCCCGGCGCACGTCGTCTGCGGCGTCGAAATGCTGCATGGCCAAAGCGTAGTCGCCAAGATCCTCCGCCGCCTTGCCGATCGCGAGGTGAACCCGCAGGCGTTGCGCCGCTTCCAGCCCCTGCGTGGCCAGTGCGGTTTCCATCCGTTGAAGCAAACCGTCGTCATCGCTGGTGACGGGGCGACACCGGACCAGCTCGTAGTAGCTTCCCGCCAGCAGCGGCGCGATCGCGATCGCGCATTGGAAGCAGTCGCGGGCTTCGTCGAAACGGCCGAACTCAGAGAGCAGATTGCCCAGCAGATCGTGCGCCATGGCGTTCCTCGGATCGAGCGCCAGCGTCTTTCGCAGCACCTGTTCGGCTTCCTGATTGCGATCCTCGATCAGCAGCGCCCGCGCCTTGCCAAGGCGGGCGAAGCTGCTGTTGTCACCGTTTGCCGCCGCACGGCGGAAACAGCCGATCGCCTCGTCGCGATGGCCAAGTTCGTAGACCAGGGCGCCGGCGCGGAACCATGCCTCGGTCAGGGATGGGAGCAGCTCAGTGGCGCGCTCGTAGGCAACGATTGCCCCGCCGATGTTGCCGAGCTTCTCCAAGGCGATTCCCAGGCGGAAATATGCATCGGCGTAGCGCGGGTTGCTGGCGACGGCCCGCTCCAATGCCTCGATGGCGTCCGGTATGCGGCCGGCCTCGAGGCAGGCGAGGCCGAGATCGTGCTGGATGATAGGATTGGACGGATCGAGTAGCGCTGCATCGCGCAAGGGCACGATCGCATCGGCTGGCCGCCCGGCCTGAAGCATCTCAGTGGCCTTCGCAAGCAGAGGCGCCACCTGTTGCGGCGCGGCTGGGTTTGGAGACTGGGACATGGCGCGAACCTAGCGTGGAACCTGTAGCGTGGCCATCGGAATCGCCAGCGCAAATTGTCACCTACCATGATCTGCCAACCAGGAAGATTTTGCCATGGCCATTCTGCACGCGATCGAACAGGCGGCCGTCAGCGGCCGCGCAGGCTGATATCCAAATCCAACGGCTGCTTCAGGACGCGCCGTCTGGCCGATAGGGCACTGGACTCTCGCGGGTTAGCCTGGGATTCTGCGCCATCAGCCCTTCTTTGGAGTGTCGACACCCATTGGGGTCGTCCATTGTCCGCTCCTGTTTCGCCATCCATTACCCCAAGTGTCCCCGCACGCAGACGGCAAAGCCCAGGCACCCCTGGAGGCACGCGTCGCTTCGGAAAGTAATGGAGAGCGTTTTGCCGGAAGTAGCCCATGCGGCCAAATTCGTGGCAAGTGAATGACGATGGAACCAATCCTCATGCGTTCCCCGACAAGCGATGACAACTGTTGTCAGCAGCCGTTAGCGCACGCTGACTGCACCCACCGAACTGAAGTCGAGGCGAACGTCCATGCGCTGATAGCGCCGCGGTACAAACTACAGAAAGGGATGGATCGCTTCATCGACAGTCTCGCAGAGGGGGCGATTGAGAAAGAGTAGTTGACGGCTCGAATGAATCGAGCCAAATCGCTGCTCAATCTTCGGGTGAAGCCCGGCAGGTACACTTCCGATCGGTTAAGAGCCGCCTTACCTAAATTTGGAGCCACGTGCAGAACCAGCTGAGCGATGCAGACGGGACCAGCAAGCGTGAAATTATCCGCGCCCTTATTCAGCGGATCGAGATTGGGCTAACAAACGTAACAGTTGCGCTCCGTCTACCGCCCGACACTAGCGCGCGTGCCCTCGATCCAATCATTGTGACATTGTCACAGGCGTGAAGTCCCCGGAAAACGCCATGTTGTCGCAACCGAGAACGCCACCGGGAACGCTGTTGGTCCAGATCGTCACGGCAGCCCTTGACATGAGGTGAGCCGCGCATCCAGGTCCTCACGCCTGTAGCGAACCGCAGAGCCGATCTTCAGGAACTTCGGCCCTTTGCGAAACGTTCGCCACCGTCGAACACTCGCAACGCTCATGTTCAAGTATTCGGCGACCTGGTGATCATTCAACATCTCGGGCAGTTTGGGGAGAGATGGCGGGCTTACGGGCGGCGGGTTGTGGATCGCTGGCTCGATTAGTTCTTTTTCAATCGGCTGGCGATTCTGATTCTCTAGTTCGGTAATCCGCAGATTGAGGCGTTCGATTTCCTTGAAGGCGATCAGGTGTACTTCACGCAAAGGTCGATGACCCTAGCTTGGTTTGTGTGCATGCCACGCATTATCTCCAGCAGACCGAAGGAGCCGCCGACCGTGGCCGGGGATTTGATTGGGGTCCATCCGGCTTGGCGAGGGCGCGAGAGTGGTTCTTAGGGGGTCTGTACCTCTGGATTTGGCACTGGTCGGGGACGACAAAGCCCCGCCGAGATCATCTACAGTTGCCGTATGACCGTTGGTTCCAATACGAGGACAACCCCGTATTCTGCACTCCATTGAGCTTCAGGTGGGTCAAACAAGCCTTGCAAGGAGCCGGGTTGGTCGAGCAGCGGAGACGGCGAGAGCGGCGACCATTGCCGGGTGTGCTGCTACACATCGACGGCAGCCAGCACCGCTGGCTCAACGACGATCGCTGGTATGACCTGATTGTGATTCTGGATGATGCCACCAGCGAGATTTACTAAGCGCAGTTGGTGCGGGACGAATCAACGCGGACGGTGATGGCGGCTACGCGTGCTGTGATCGAGCAAAAGGAGTCTTTTGCGTCCTTGACACTCCTTCCAAAATCTCTTGGTAAGGGCATTTCGAACAAGAGATCGCCTCAGATGCAGTTGCTGATACTGCGAATCAGCGTCACCAATCTACGGTCTGGTGGGGACGGTCGTATTCAAGACATCAACAACGTTGAACGCCGCGCGACGAGTTTAGGTTGATCCGCCATGGCCATCAACGTTCGTCACTATAACATTGGACTTCCCAGCGAACTACACATATTCTGCATTTGTAACCGATTTTGGAGAGACAAATGTCTTGGCGAGGGGCTGTAGGGAGCGAAGAGAATCGACAAGGACGGGATAGATTCGAGTAACACTATTCAATCGCCGAGATTGTTGAGTGTGGGGCCTAAGTGAGAAAACGATCCGGAGGATTTTTGCTGGCGAGCCGGATGTTTTGGAACGGGGCCACGAGGAGCGACGATTCAAGCGAGCGTATGGGACTCCGCGAATTCCCGAGAGCGTGCTGGAGCGAGTCCACAGGCGAATCCGCAAGGTTAGTTGGGAACTGTAACTGCATGTATGAAGTAGATATCGTTCGGTTCTTCGAGACCGGTGCGATAGAGAAGGCCGAGGTTGTTTTGAAACATCGTGCGTGAAAAGATGCGGGAAAGGATTCGTGATCGCGGAAGCATCGATGGCGCGCAGCGGGTACACAGCACGCGGAGCCGCCGAACACGACAGGCCAGCTCGGATGCTGCCGAGAACGCCACGACTTTCGGCAGCGCAGGCTAGGTGCTTTCGAAAGGAGGTTGTTTTATCGCTCACTTGCCGGGGGCAAACGGAAAGGTCGGCCCGGATAAAACCGGTGTTTGGTGGCGGAAAGTGCTCGTGGGAGCACGTGTGGATGCCGCCATTTGCCACCTTTGCAAACAAGTGGCAACATTTGCCAACCGCCGATGAACATGCCAACTTTTGCAAGGTTCGAATTCTTTTGTCCCGAACTCCTCCTACCATCGCCTTTAGTAGTGGAGGCGCTGAAGACCGACGGACCGACGGCAGAGGAAGTTCAGCCCTTTCTCCGGCGCTGTTAGGCAAGCGCGGTTGTTGCGCGGGTTTTCCGCTCAGAGGTGAAATCATGGTCAATCTCATGACAGAGAGCGAAGTTTCGAAACGACTCAACGTCAGCGTTGCGTCGCTGCGTCGCTGGCGCTTATTGAAGCGCGGACCGGCGTTCCTGAAGGTCGGATCGTTGGTCCGGTACCAGCCGGAGGACCTTGACGCTTGGCTCGCCTCGCTGCCGACTGGTGGTGGGATTGCCAGGCACGAGCAATTGCCCTCTGGACAGTCAATCCGGTAAAGGCGACTCCTGCAAGTAGAACGCTTGCAACTAACCTATCGTTAGGTTGATATAACGGTATGGACCCTGTGAACAAGGCAGCCAGTTTGATGGGCCGACGGAGTGCCGAGGCCCGCATAAAGCAATGGGGGAAGCGGGAGTTCGTCAAGCGCATGCAGGAATGGGGCAAGCTAGGCGGCCGGCCGAAGGGCAGTACGAAAAAAACGAAAGAAACGAAGAAAGGCGGCAAGTGATGGCGGTCTACAAGCCAAAACGCAAGGGTGACGCGTCGAAGTTCTACGTCTGCGAGTTCGTGTATCAGGGCAAGCGATTCCAGGAATCGACCGGTGCGACAAGTAAGACCATGGCAAGGGAGTACGAGAAGAGGCGCAAGGCGGAAATGGAGCGCGCGGCGGCGGGCTTGCCCACGCAACAGAAGGCCGCGCGCGGCTCGCTCTAAGGTCAACGGTCAAAACGGGCGATGCCCTAGGGCATCTTACCCTGCTGGCCTAGCTTAATTCTGCCGAAGTATAAGGTGGGCGAATCGCTCTTAAGATGGTTTGCGAATATTGCAAGAAACGCTTAGGGATCATCCAAATGTTGAAAGGGCAGTCCTTTTGCTCTTTGGAGCATCAGGAACTGCACTTCGGCCTATCCTTTGAGCGCCTTCGTGCGTCCGTTGACGAGCAGGCTCTCGACAAAGTTAATCCGGAGCAGTTCGCCCCGAAACAGTCACGGGAGAACCCCTTTAGGCGTCCGGCCAAGTTAGAGCCGCCACAGCCTGAGGCGGTACAAACGGAGCCGGCGGTAGAACCGGAGCGGGTGGTTGTTCCTGAACAGGTGGTAGAACCTCAAGGGAAGACGGCTCTCGAGGAAGCTTCGCCCACGCTCGGTATCGCCAACCTGATGGAGTCTGTCGGCAAAAGCACCGGCGTCGATCTGCCGGAAGCACCCTTTCTGCCGGAGTTGCCCTCCCCTCAGATTCAGGCCGCATCTGCGCTGAAAAGCGACGATGCGGAATCA
>JBEKRO010000087.1:0-29915 GCA_049518655.1 Bryobacteraceae bacterium
CTGGCGAGATGAGTACAATGGCGAACGGCCCCACAGCAGTTTGGGTTATCGGACGCCGAATGAGTTCGCGGCCATCCTAAAATCCTCAGTTATGACTGGTTGAAATAATCGAGGCAGGTCACGGATATGTCGTGGGCAACACGGCTATTGAGACGGAACTAAACCTACCATCCATGCTTGTAGAACACATTTTGGAGCGATTGAAAACCATCGGGTACATCGAATATGACACCAGCATAGGCGGCAGGTTGTTTATGCACGTCTACAAAGTGTCCCCGGAGCTTCGACGGAAACTCGAAGGCAACGAATGATGGCAGTTCACCTTCATCTATCTTCATCTCATCTGCCGTTTTATCTATTGAAGATGTAAATGCCCGGTAGGGGTAATCACCAGATTGGCGGAACGTTGACATCTGATCTAATTCGTCAAACATAGATCAAGATGTACGAACGCCGAACCCTGAAAAGCTTACTCACTGGCAGCGGCACTGCAGGGAAAATTTTCTCGGGCAGAGTGTTCATTTTTGGGGCAACATGGCGTTGTTAGGCAAAGCCCCTGTGCCTGCACTGGACGTCACTTGCTGAAGGAAATGCGAAACGCTCGATCGTCATTGTCTTCCGGTACGCTGACGATCTGATGGTAGGCTTTGAACACCGAGAGGAAGCCGAGCGACTCCAAGGAATTAACTAGCACGCTTCCGCGCCCTCAAAGTACGCAAGCAGAAGGAGGGTAGGCGTCTACGCCATGAATCCCGAGACTCGCCCTCTTTTCCTACGATGTACGGCGGACGGGAAGCGCTTCCTGATGACCACAAATTCCGAGGCCAGCGAGGGAGAGTCCGCGCCCGTTACCGTCGTCCTCAACTGGGCCGCGGGACTGAAAAAATAGGCGAGGCGTCACAGCGAAAGACCAACCTACAACTCGCCTCCGGGGCATTTTCTTGTAAAGTTGCGCCGTTCACGCCGGCAGGTGAGCGCACGAAGAAAGCTCCATCGCGCGGTGGACGCACAGGTAGCAACGGCCAACAGCATCCCGTGGTCATCGACTGCGAAGTTCTCCAGAAACCACAGGTTTCTATCGGGAGTGCTCGGGTGACGCGCTACACGGACCGAGCGGGTTAATGACCTGTCGATTGAAGGCTAGTGGCGATTGGAGGCCACTGGTCATGAAGCATAAGACTCGAAGCAAGGGGAAGCTTCGTACTCCCAAGACGATCCTCCGACTGCCGGACCTCGAGGTCGCAAAGTCCGCCGTCCTCAACAGTCTTTCTTGTCCCGACGCTCAGCGGGGTTACCGGCATGCGATCGACGAATTCGTGGATTGGTATTGCTCGGAGCCGCGGTTGTCGTTCAGCAAGACCGTGGTTGTCCGGTACCGGATGCATTTGGAGTCTCGCAACCTCGCCCCAGGCACCATCAATCTTCGACTCGGAGCAGTCCGGCGTCTCGCATACGAAGCTGCGGATTGCGGGCTGCTCAGCGCAGACTTGGCAGCCGGAATACGGCGAGTTAAAGGCGTTAAGAAGCTCGGAGTGAGGCTTGGCAACTGGTTAACGGCCGACCAAAGCCAAGCTCTCTGGCAGGCACCAGATCGCGACCGGATCAAGGGCAAACGAGATCGGGCCTTACTTGCCGTCCTTCTGGCTTGCGGACTTCGGCGTCACGAACTTGCTGCTCTGACAGTCGATCACCTCCAGCAGCGTGAAGGGCATTGGGCAATCGTGGACCTGCGTGGGAAGGCTGGTCACGTTCGGACCGTCCCCGTCCCCGATTGGGTGCGCGGTCTCCTGGGCGACTGGATGAAATCTGCTGGAATTACCAGTGGCAGCCTCTTCCGCCGCGTGAGTAGCGCTGGCAGGGTTTGGGGCGAAAGAGTGACGGAGAAGCTCGTCTGGCACGTCGTCAAGGAGTTCGCGGCCAAAATTGGCGTGAGCAAACTCGCGCCGCACGATCTCCGGCGGAGTTGCGCTCGCCTCTGTCGTGCCGCTGGCGGCGAGCTGGAGCAGATCCAATTTCTCCTCGGCCACGTCTCGGTACAGACGACCGAGCGCTACCTCGGCTGCACCCAACGAATTTCATCCGCCGTCAACGACCGCATCGGCATAGAGCCGAATCCCTGAGTGGTTATTCTGGAAGGGTTGCTGACAATCCGCCCGCTGGTCCCGGTAAACACTATGGCGTTACTCGGGAGCAATAGTCTGATCCTTCCGCTATGAATCTATTCTAGAAGCGCTCCGGCCACTCGGTGGAGAACTATCGTTCGGGTGTCGGCGTGGTCACGTGGCGAGCGGTCGCGCCCTGCGTGCGGCCACTCAGTGAGTGGCGGGCAGTCCAACGACGATGAGAACCGCGTAGTCCTGCTTGCGGCAGCCGTTCACGACGGGCATGGCCGCCCCTGGATTCACCGGAAAACCCGTGGTCCGAACGTTCGCGGGCGAGCAAGAGTTGTTAGCCGTCGCCGGCGTGTAGCGTGCGGAGCGGCATCCGAGATGGGTGACATCGTAGAGGGTCGCGCCGTCGGCGAGTTCCCACCGCTGATTGCCGTCCTTGTCCTTGGGCTGAATTGTCAGCACGGTCGTCACCTTGCGGTCGCCCGTGACGAGGTATTTCCCAGGAGGCAGCGGAAAGGTCGGCTTCTCCATGATCAAGCCGTGTTCCTCCAGCCACCAGTCCGCAGCGTCGAATTTCCACTGTGACGGCGCCACGCCGCCGGCCGCCTTCAATTTATCGTAGCGGTCCAGCTTGCAACCGCGCGGGCCCGGGTCCTGGCTCCAGAGGCCCCATGATTGCGCGCCGTTGCCGGAGGTGGCCCCGGGGTCTCCCAGCGCCGCGATGTACTGCGGTTCGATAGACCTGAACTTCGAGAGGTCTACGCCTGACGCGTGAACCGGCTGCTGCAGGCCGGCCGCCAACATGAGGGATCCCATGGACAGGAGACAGCGGCTCACGGACGGCACGAGGTGGCGGACATTCATGCGATTCCTCCGGTTGGACGACCTAATGACATCCTACACCAACGCGCGCCCCGGAGCTGGTCTCCTCGTGGTGGATCTCGACCTCGGCACGGCCTCAGGACTCCTCGCGTCACGGTGCCGCACCTCGCCGATGTTGCGCGCTTGGTATACCAGCTCGATGGCTCTCGGCACGCGGTATCCCTACGGTAGGCGGTCCGACTCCGGCGCGCCGATGAACGAGAGATAGGTTCGGGCGGTTGCAATTTGAGATGCCGCGGGCGGATAACGGCGCATCCGGAAACTATCCCTCGATAGGCCGCCCGGAAGTACTAATCGAAGGCTTACCAGATATTGGACTCTGTGAACGTTATGAACAATTATCGGCACTCGTCTACAACGGCAGATCCGCGACTGGCCGTTACGCGGCAATTTGACGGCGAAGTTCCGGCCCGGCCCGCGAGACCACCAGGCAATCGCTTCCTTTCGCTGTTTCGGCATGCTCTGCGGCAGACAGCCCTATAACAATTCCCCGCGAATTCGAGCACCGCGTGTTTGAAAGCCTCCGCACGTCCCGCAAAAGGGAACCTTGCCTTGACGGGCCCAGCGAATCGCCTCGACAGCCGCCGCTTCACTAGCGTATGGCGATGCTGGAACACACCAAACGCCATGGTAGCCGCTTAGTGGGCCCGCCATGGACGTGTGCTTCCAATCGAAAGTCAGTTGTCCAGGGCAACCCTGCGCAGCGGCCCGCTCCAGAGCAATCGGGATCGCCTGATGAGCGATGGCACGCCGCTCACGGTCGTAGGATGGATCTTTTGACAGCTAAAGGACCGCGCTCGCTTACCTGACCGCTTTGGCGGTGTGCGGGGCGTCCTTTTCGTCTTCCGCGCAAATGTGCTCGATCACATCCGTGTCCGGAAGAAGCTGCTCGGTGAAGTGAATCGTGAATGGCTTGGTAAAGGTCCTCGGATCCTCAATGGTCACGGCCAGATCCAGATGGCCGAAATCCCGCCGTTCGAACCGCTCCTCTACGCGCATGTCCTCGGTGTGCCCGTGGCCGCGCGCATCCAGCCAGCTCCTGTCGTTGAATCCCCGTGTGTCGACCACCAATGTGTCGCCTTCCCACTTGCCCACCGAATACCCCAACCATGCGGGCGAAGGATCCACCAACTGCTTCCGTCCGTCGGTAAACACCTGACGGAAAATGGTCTCCACTTCGTAGAGCATCACAATTACGCCGGACGTCTGAATGATCTTAAATGGCTCCGGCAGCAGATCGGCGTGGGGCACCCCATCGGGCAGACAGTTCAGGCTGGGATTGCCGTACGGGCCCGCCTGGCCGTGCTGACGTAGCATTTCCGCGCCCGCGGCCGTAAGCGGTTCTTCTCCAGGCTTGAAATCGGATAGGATGTTCCTGAAATACTTTGAATTGGGGGATTCGCCCAATCCGAACAGGCCCGGACCCCGGGGCTCAGCCTCCACCTGCCAGATTCCCGATAGGTCCGGCTTGCCATTCACGCGTGGAGCCGGCCCGGTCATATTGACCTTGCCATCCGGCGTCCGAGGAGCCCCGGGAATCGGTTGGTTCACCCACTGGGCCTGCGCGAACAAACAAGCTCCAAAAAACACCGGTCCAATCCAGAAATGACTACACATATTTAAAGTTTAGACCGGAAAGCGACCGACGGCGGCCGCAACGGCCGCGTGCATATTACCAAAGGCAGGACGTTGTTCGCCATTATCGGTAGCTATGGGACTTGTTAAGATTGCCGGTCGTCGGCGTCACCGCGCCCAACCAAGACATCGATGACGGTATAGGGAATCTTCCCATCGATCGGCTCGCCATTTATCAGCTTGTCCATTCTTATCGTCCAGTAGTCAAACCACTCCGAGGTATGCGGTACAAGCCCACTGCGATCGGTCAAACGCGCTTCGAGTTTTCGCAGGCGGCCTTCTAGTCGTGACATCTCAATTGGCGAGCGCGTAGGATACGGTCAGCAACCGTGCGACAACCGGTGAAGCTCTCTGGAGGGAAGCGGGGGGGCTCGTAACTTGCTCCTAAGCGACGCCGCATGGCTGCCAGGATTGTCTCAACCGCCGCCAGGTCGCGCTCAGCCGGCGCGGCTGCATTCTCCAGCCGACGCAATCGGTTGACGATCGCCTTCATGTTGATTCCTGGCTCCCGTAAACGCTTCTATCCTCAAGCTCTATCACGACGCTCTGCGCGGAACGCTTCTGATCACCTTCCAACTTGGGTCCACCAGGATTTTGAGCACCACGGTGAACGCAGATCTTGGCGCCGTTCTCGCGCACAAACCTCTCCGCTTCTTTGCGACTCAGCCCGCGCGGGATCTGGCTAAAATCAACCATTCCGAATCCGGCCGTGTGAAGGAAGCCGGCTTCATCGAGAATATTAATGTAGATGTCGGTGTCATCGGTATGCGCCAGTTCTCTGTCGTTCAATATGATCAGGTACCTCGGGGCGGCGCCCGCAATCCCAAGCCGTTGCTCCAGTTTGCTGAGCCGGGTGTCGATGGCTCTCATCGCCTGGTGGCTCCGCTGGCCGCCGCTTCCAGAGCCGTCACGCGCGCCTCGATATCCTCGATCTCGATCGCCTTGGCTGCGTGATTCAATACTGAATCCGCCGCTCGCACCCGAACCGACGCCGGCGCGCTGGGATCGATCATTACTTTCAACAACGTCGTAACCGCCGCTGAGGTTCCCTGCTGGAGGCGGGCGATGGCCTGCCCAAACGCGTCTCGGCGCGCTTGGCGGTACGCGTTTTCAAACTCGGGAAGCTTCAGCCAACGAAGGAGGGTTCTGGTCCCAATTCCGGCGGCGCGAGCCGCCTCCTCAACGTTGCGTTGGGTCAGCAGCGCGGCGATTGCTTCCTCTTTCTTGCGGCCGAATTTTGCCCCGTGGCCGGTCATCTGAGGACATCTGGGCTTGTTGAAGCCCAGCGATCCCACTCCTTCCGTTTGCATCCAGCGGCTCGTGGCCAGGTGCGTACCACCACTCTTCCCGCCCATTCGCGATGGTGACTCTACTGGTCACTTCGCCATCTGGCTCGTAATATTCCAGTACGAATGGGCCAAGATGGCTCGTCGGTGCGAGCCGGCTTTCCAGTCGTCTTAATCGGTCTTCGAGACGCCGACTATTCATTGCCACACTGCCATGCGGCGCGATGCGCAGAATTCACTTGCTTTCCGGGCGCACCGGAGTGATCCATGTCGTGATCGCGGAGATTTCCGCCCAAGGAGCAAACATGAATACATCGATTACAGAAGAAACCGGCAGCGGCCAAGCCCCAGCATTGGGCAAGCAGCCGAAAGCCACCAAAAAGGCGCGTGTTGCGCCACGTGGCGCCCACGTTGCGAAGAAGAAGGGGAGTCGGCCCATAAGGCTACCCCTGCGAAGAAAGCGCCCAAAGGCGCTAAGAAAGCCACCGGTGCCCGCGACGGCAGTAAGACCAACAAGGTTCTGGAACTGCTGAAGCGGCCTGGCGGAGTCATGGCGAAGGAACTGATGAAAGTCACCGGCTGGCAACCCCATTCTGTCCGTGGCTTCCTGTCCGGGACCATTCGGAAGAAGATGGGGCTGGCAGTCACATCCAGCAAGAGCGAGGACGGGGAGCGCAGCTACTCGATCAAAGCCTGAAACCAGTCTGTTTCGCTGCCTATGCGCCGTCGGGAAGTAAACCGGCGGCGTTTCTCGTTTTGTAGACTGAGCACTCATGCCGCGGCTCCCAACCTTTCCGCTTTGATCTCACCGAACGTCCGGCCGTCGCCGTCGAGCGTTGCTTCTTTCCCGGTCAGCTGCTGCCAGCGTTGAATGACGACATCGACGTATTTTGGATCCAGTTCTATCCCGTAGCAGACGCGTTCGGTCAGTTCTGCGGCCGCGAGCGTCGTTCCGCTGCCAAGGAATGGCTCATAGACCAATTCGCCGCGCCGCAGGTGGTTCAGGATGGGGCGACGCATCAAGTCGACAGGCTTCTGCGTCGGGTGATCGTACTTGCCCTCGTCAGAGCCGCCCATGATGAACTTGGGCGACGGAGAATCCCAAATGGTAGAGTTCTGGCCGGCCTTGCCGAACCAGGGCGCGTTCTTCTTTCGGACATACCAGCAAGGTTCATGCTGAAACCAGTAATGCGTTCGCGTCAGCACAGTTCGTTGCTTATTCCAAATGATCTGCTGGTGGTGAAGGAATCCAATTCGCAGCAGGCCATTTAACACCTCGCGAGTAAACTTCGACGCGTGCCATACGTACGCGACCTCGAGACTGGGAACAAGGGCAAAAGCCTCGGACCAATCGGCACGCGTGTCACCGGAGATGGTGGTTTCGTTGTGGCCTGCAGTACGCTTCTTCATGTAGCTCGGCTCAGCCGGCCCATGGCCGTTTAGACCGGCGCGATCGCGCCATTCCGAATCGAGCTCGATTCCGTAGGGCGGATCGGTCACCATGAGCCGCGGCTTCCGCTCGCCGAGCAACCGGGCAACAGCTTCCGGAGTAGTGGCGTCTCCACACAGCACGCGGTGCGACCCCAAAAGCCAAAGCTCACCCGTGCGCGATACGGCCGATTCTGGAAGGGGTGGCGTGGCGTTGGCTTTTTCCTCATCATCAAGAGCGAGCAGCTTATCGATCTCGCCCGGGTTGAATCCCGTCAGGCTTAGATCGAAGTCCGATTCTTGGATCTCTTGTAGTTCGAGAGCGAGCAGCTCCTCGTCCCAATCGGCCCAGGTCACCGAACGGTTGACCATGAGCCGGAACGCTTTGACTTGCGCCACTGACCACTCGTCGCACAGGATCACCGGAATTTCAGTGATGCCGAGCTTGCGCGCTGCCTTGAGGCAAAGGTGGCCATCGACGACTTCGCCGTCGCCTCGAACCAAACAGGGAATCTTAAAATCCAAACTCGCGGATCGAGCCACACATGCGATCGACAGCGGAGTCGTTTTTGCGCGGGTTGCGTGGATACTCTATGAGTCGTTCGATCGGCCACAGCGCGATGTGCTGTGCAGTGGAATGGGTTGGCATACACGTACCTTCCGAGAATTGATCTGGGGGGATCTTTCGGAAGCTGCGCCCGTGGCGCCAGCGTGTCGAACCGAACCTGTAGAATTATTTTACATCGAAAATGCTTCTAGCTTTTTTTCTTTTCCTCCCTCTAAGTTCGGGTGGTGAGGCTCAGAGTAAGCACAAAAAGGGGGTTGACCCCCTGAAGTGCTCACCCTTCGCAAACGAAAACTGGTCGTTCGGTTTGGATCCGGCCCGTCGTTTTGCACCGTAGGCTTAGGCGCTGAAGTTGCCTTCAGCTTTTAGGCGCCTACGCGCCTGCATGTCTGTGTACCCGCTTGTCTACCAGCAGCCGGTGTTTCCGTGCTTCTGCACGCTCACTCGGGTGAGCGCGGCTGGATGGCCTAACGGACCGGGTAGAGGTCCACCAATCAGTTTCACCGGTTCCTCTGACCAGGGTTCGGCGGTGACCGGGTCGTCCAAGGTAGTAGACTTCCTGATTAGCTATGAAGCTGTCCCGGCAATGTGACGGCCACATACGACCGCCCACGCCCGTCTAACTCAAACAGCTCCAACATGCGCCTCTTTGACATCCGGCATCTCTCGCGAGATGCATTACTAAATCCAAATGCGGGCCAGCAGGCAACGGAAATCATCGCTAGCCCTCTTCGCCACTGAACTTCGATCGAAAAAGCATCCGACGTGGTAGCCCAGCCCGCACCTCGATGCGCTCGATGATCCCGTGCTTGAGGCCATCGAGCTTATCCATGAGCCGGCAGAATTCGGCAGTTAACATGAAGTCGGTAAGCGCCATTTCTGGACGCGGCATTTCGTCGGAATCTAGTTTCAAATCCAAAAGAACCACTGGTGCAGGATTAAAAACCGGTTCGGAATCGTTGACCTGGAGCTGTTCGATTTGCGCGTAGTTGGCGCTTTGGCAAAGGCGCACCAGCGCTTGCCGCGCCGGCGACAGCTCCGACAGCCGCAACGGATCAGACACAGATCACGCTTCCGTCGTTCTTCCCGGCGGGAAAGTTACTACTGGCAAACCGGATACCGGGCCGACTCAATGCTCGTGGTTTCATCTCAACTCAAGGGCTGGGTTGAGACAAATACCGGTGAGGGGAATGGTCAGGGCGGTGTAATGCTGTTCGATTCCGTCCCTGGCCACCACATTCTAAAGCCCTTAGCAGCAGCCAAAAATATCCGATTTCGATCACTCCAACGATCCCGCGCAGCGCGTCGGCACATATTCGCGATGCCATCGGAAGCGTCCTCTCCGGTGACAGCTCCCGGGGTGCCAACGTAATCTGATGTTCTTGTCAGGAAACAAACCGTCCTTGGATGTCATCCAACGGTCGGCCCAGCCATGGACGCGGGCGCAGGACCAATTCAACCGTGTCGAGAAATACAAGCTATCCATCGCGAAGAATACGTTTGAAGCGGATCGTCAACGTGCCAGTTAGGGTGGAGCGGGCCAAGGCCCGCATCCCAAGGGAGATTAAACATGCAAGTAGCTTCTGTAGAACATTCTGATTCGGCGGTTTTTGACCAGTGGGGGGATGTGCATTCCTCCGGCGTCTCGTGGAGCGCGGTGATTGGCGGAGCGTTTGTGGCGGCGGCCCTGTCGTTGATCATGCTGGCGCTGGGTGCTGGGTTTGGACTCTCCGCGGTCTCGCCTTGGTCGAACGTCGGAGCGTCCGCGGCAACCGTGGGAGCGGCCGCTATCCTCTGGCTCATCATCACGGAGGCCGTTGCCTCGTCCATGGGCGGCTATCTCGCCGGGCGTTTGCGCACAAAATGGCACGCCATCCACAATGACGAGGTCCATTTTCGTGACACTGCCAATGGGCTCCTGGTATGGGCCGTCGCTGTAGTAATGACGGTTGCGTTCCTGGCGGCAGCCGCGGCCTCTATGGTCGGCGTCATTCCAAACTCGGGCGATCCCTCCACCGGTGGAGTGTCGGGTAGCGGGCTGGAGGGAAACGCATATTTTGTCGATCGTTTGTTCCGATCCGGTCAGGCGGGTTCCGCGAGCGACGACTTAGCCGCCAGGGCCGAAGCTGCACAGATTTTCGCCCATTCGCTCTTAGGCACGGACGCGTCCGCCGCGGACACTTCCTACCTCGTCCAATTGGTGGCGGCAAAGACGGGCCTGAGCGCTAGTGACGCCCAGAGGCGCGTGTCAGACACAATTGCCGATGCAAGGCAGGCTGAAGACACGGCGCGAAAAGCCACAGCGCATCTTTTGTTGTGGATATTCCTGGCGCTTCTGATCGGCGCGTTTTGTGCGAGCTACGCCGCCACCATTGGGGGCAGGCAGCGCGATCACGTGAAGCTTGTTTAGCAAAAGGAGATTACATGCGATCCATTTTGCTCTATTTTATAGGCGTCCCGATCCCAATCATCCTTTTGATTGCGCTTTTCACGCATCACTTTTAGCGGGCTCAGGCTGCGCGCAGAAGCGGTCGAAAGCCTGCGTCAGCAGCTGTGCAATCTCCACCGGTTCGCGCCGTTCGATGTCGCTGCGATGGATCACATAAACCGGCTTTCCGTTTTGGAAAAGGGCCATCGATGGCGAAGACGGTGGATAATCCGACAAGATGTTGCGCAAGTGAGCCACCGCTGCCTCGTCACCGCCGGCGAAAACGGAGGCAACTTGGGCGGGCCGCACGGCGTGCTTCAGCGCCATGCCGACGGCCGGCCGGGCGCGTCCAGCGGCGCAACCGCATACTGAATTCACCACCATCAAAACTGCACCGCTATCGGGCGAAAGAAGCCGGTCGACATCGGCGGGGGTGCGGGCTTCCTGTACACCGTGACGAGTGAGATCGGCGCGCATCGGCGCAATGAGAACGTCGGAGTAGGGCACGAATTGATTTTAGCAGTGTTAGGCGCCGGGCCGGTTCTTCAGGAACGTCGTGGTGGACTCAAAGAACGATTGCAGGATTTGCCGAGGCTCATCGGGCAGCGCTGCTTCATCAAGCGCCAGATTCATCAGATGCAGCCAGCGATCGCGAGCCGCTTGTCCAATGGCAAAGGGCGCGTGGCGGATGCGCAGGCGGGGATGGCCGCGCTGTTCGATATAAGTTTGCGGACCGCCGAAGCGGCCAATGAGGAAATCCCGAAGCCGCTGTTTCGCGCCTTCCAGATCGTGCGCCGGGTACATCGGTCCCAACACATCGTCGCCCGGAACCTGGCGATAAAACGCGGCGGTAAGCCGCTCAAACCCGGCGTGGCCAATGGCCGAATAGATCTGTTGCTCTTCCACTGAAACTGATCCTAGCAGCCTACGGAAACCGCGACACGATCGCGAATGCGCCGGCGATTGCAATCACGTCTTCGAGCAGAGCGATAGGCAGATCCTTGCCCCCAGTTGCTTGAACCAGCCGGGTGCGGAACTCGTAACCGCCGAGGGTTCCGACGATCGCTCCAATCACGGCTGCCACCAGACCGACGATCCAGGATGCGCTGCTCGCTCCCAACGCCGCTCCACTCAGCGCCCCAGTCACGATGCGGGCGATGAAACCGGGCGGCGATTTTCTGCTGGGCGTTTTGGGAAGCTTGTCGGCGATGAGTTCGCCGACGGCGAGCGCGCTAATTATATAAGGCGTGGCGGCAAAACCGAGAAATGCCAGCCAGGTATTTTCCACATGCAGCCAACCTAGGCGCGCAGCCCAACTTACGGCTGCGGGCGCGGTCATCGAGCGGAGCCCGGCGATGACGCCAATCAGGAACGCAAGAGCATAAGCGGGTATTGGCAAATATAAGCCTAAGCCGGCAGTTTCGCTTCCACCCACGCCCGGATCACGTCGAACACCTGCCGGTTGTTGGTTTCTAGCATCATGAAATGCCCGTTGCCGAGGATTTCCTTGTCCTTGAGTTGCAGTTCTTCGGCGTCGCACCCGGATTGCTTCAGGAACGCGACCACCGGCGGTCCTTGCGTGCGTCCCGACGACGCGGCGGTCACCATCACAATCGGAATGCCTTGCAAATTTTTCAGTTTGCGCGCGGGATCGGCCTGCAGTTTGTAAGCCGGCGTGATGCCGGACGCCGCCACATCTCGCGTGACAATTTCCTTCGGATCGGACACCGGCGGATCGTAGGCCAGCGGAATGTCCGTGAGCCCCCAGGCCGCGCCGAAGCCGAAGGGCATGCCCGCGCCTTCCACGTTGACAATCGCCTTCACCAGATTCGGCCGCTCATTCGCCACCAGCCAACTGAACGGGCCACCCGCCGAATGGACCTGGATGATCGCGGGCCCGATCTTGTCGAGCATCTCCGCGCCTCGGCTGGCCCACAGCCGGTGCGCCATCACATTGTCCGCGGGCGGAGAATTTTGACCGGCCTGGAAGTGATCCACCAGCGGATCGCCCGCATCGCCGGTACCCATCCAGCGCCGGTTCGGATTGTTCACCGCACGCATGAAATCGCCGGTCACCGTGTCGAATGTCAGTAGCGGACCGATGGCGCCGAGCGCATCCGGATGATACGGCGCGCGCCCATGCCCCTGGCGATCCACCAGATAAACCTTGTAGCCTTCCTGCAAATAATAGTGGACCCACCCGGGCTTCCCGTTCCCGAGTCCCATGTAGTGCGTGCCTTGGCCGCCGCCACCATGCACCAACACAACTGGATATTGATGGCGAACCTGCGCCGGGAACAAATACTGCACGTACATTTGGCCCGCGACGATGCTGCCGTATGGCATCTTCTTCGCCTCGGTCCCAACCCAGAAATGCCCCTGCTCGGATAGTTTCAACGCGACGGCATCGGGATTCTTTCTCGTTGGCGCGGGCTTGGCGTGCGGGGCTACATTCTTGTCCATCCAATCGAGGATTGGCTGCAGTACCTCACGGTTGTTTTTCTCCACCATCATCATGTGGCCGTTACCATGGACGCCGTGCTGCGCCAGGCGCAATTCTTCAGCGGTGCATCCAGCTTGCTTCAGGAACGCGAGCGCGCCTGGCGCTCCCGGGGATGCGAAGGATGCTTCCGATGTGACCAGGACAATCGGGATGCCCTTCAGGTTTTTCAGCTTGTGCGCGGGCTCCTCTTGAATCTGGTAGGGACCGGCGCCCGGCTCCGGCGAAGGCATCTCCTTGGTCTTCAGCTCGGACGCATCTTTCACCGGAGGTTCGTACGTCATCGGAATCGTGGTGATGCCCCATTTACTGGCCTGTGGGCCTTTGCCGAAAGGAGTGCCCGCCCCTTCGACGACGACAATGCCCCTCACCAAAGTGGGCCGCACTTCCGCCACCAGGTAGCCGAATGGTCCCCCGGTCGAATGGGTCATGATGATAGCGGGTCCAGTTTTATCGAGCAGTTCGGCGCCGCGCTGACGCCAAGCGGTGTGCGTCAATTCGATATTGGCGACATACGATCCGCCCTGCGAGGCCACCAGTTGCGCCAAATCCGTCGCGCCCACTTCACCGGTGCCTGGCCACTGATTGTGAAGCTTTGCAAGGCCGAGACCGGTGGGGTCGGGCCGCTTGGCGCGTTGCGGCGTGAACATCCCTGAGATCTGATCGAGCGTGATGTTCTGCTGTGGAAACGGGCCGTTGAGGTCGGGATGATAAGGTGAGCGGCCGTGGCCCGGACGATCGACAACGTAGACCTTGTAGCCTTCTTGCACCAGCAGCGTGGCCCAGCCAGGGCGGCCGTCGGGACAGCACATCCAGTCCGTGCCTTGGCCGCCTCCGCCGTGCACCAACACGATGGGGTAAGGATGTTTTACGTGCGTCGGTATCTGGTACTCGACATACATCTGCTTGCCGTTGATCACGGTCCCGCGAGGAATTTCGGCTCGCTCCACGCCCACCCAGAAGAAACTCCATTCGGCGAGATCGAGCGGAACGTCGTCAGTTGCTGCTGCGGCTGCCGTCGTGCCTGTTTGTGCCATCATTGGCGAGCTAGCGCTTAGCGCACCCAACACCGATAGCGCTCCCGTGGTCATGGTGGCAAAATCGCGGCGGGTAAGCTCGGCGGGTAATGACATGTCTGGGTCTCCTTGTGTTCTACTCAGATGAGCATATAAGAAAACCCATGCTTTGGAAAAGTGGGAAGGATTCAGGCCGCTCAACCGTCCAAGCGAGTGATTCCGGCATGGTGTTGGACGCAAACGATCGCGAAGTAATTGAAGCCTGTCAGCGTGGCGATGCCGACGCCTTCCGTGCGCTGTTTGAAGCCTACAAGGACCGGGTGTACTCCATCGCCTTGCGCTATTCGGGCAATCCGGCGGCGGCCATGGACATCGCGCAGGACACGTTCCTCAAGCTGCTCTCGCGCATCGGCGACTATCGCTCGGAAGCCAGCTTCGATTCCTGGCTTTACCGGCTGGTGGTGAACAGCTGCATCGACGATCAGCGGCGCGGACGTCGCATGGCGCCATTCCTGGACGGGCTGCTGGATGCGGTACGCGCGCCCGCCGAAAGCGTGTTGCACAACCTGATGCGCGCCGAAACAGAGCAGCGCGTCCAGGATGTGGTGGCCAGGCTCGCGCCCGAGCATCGCATCGTGATTGTGCTGCGATACACCGAAGGCCTGTCGTACGACGAGATCGCGAAGATTCTGGGTTGTTCGCCGGGCACTGTGGCGTCGCGGTTGAATCGCGCGCACAAGATCCTGGAACGGAGGTTATCGTGGTGCCGATAAACGAGTGGTTGGAGCCAGAGTTGCGGCGTGGCCTGCGGGAGGTCGCCGCACCACCGGAGCTCTGGAATCGGATTCAAGCTCCCCAGGCTAGGCCATCGAACAGGAGCAATCGGGGGATGGTATGGGCCATGGCCGTGACAGTTGTAATTGCCGCCGTGGCGCTGTCTCTGGTTCGTTCGCCGGTGCGGGAGGCTACGCAGGAGATGGCCTTTCATTGCCAGAATCCCGCGCAACTGCGTGCTTGGGTGAGGGCGAACACGGGACTTGATGTGCCATTGCGGGCCGCGCCGCCTGCATCGATTCAGTTGATCGGAGCTCGGAATCTGGGAGCGCGTGTCGAGATTGCGTACCGGGCCGGGAATCGCGATGCGCTATTGTCGGTGTCGCGCGCCGACGCCGGGTCTGAGAACGTCCCGCATGGTTCTGTGAACGGTAATGTGTCGTCATGGGTCACGGACGGACAGCGTTTCACGCTCGCTGCCAACAATGCCGCCGATTTACAGCTCGCCTGCAAGCTGTGCCATCTGGATTAATAAACCGGTCCTGGCCAGGTATCGCGCTCTAGTTCGAATCTCGCAGAGCCTGCACCACGCGAATCTTCGTGCTGCGCACCTCGACGCTTTCCGCCTCGGCGTACTCCTGACGTGCACGCAATACAGCTTCGTACGACTGCAAAGTGGCAAGCAGCTGCGGATTCTCCGGTCCCCACGCTTGCGCCAGGATGCTCAGTGCCCGGCGATAAAGTGGCTCAGATTCGTCCAGCCGCCCTTGCAGACGGTAGACATTCGCGAGGTTTGCAACAAGTTTCCCGATCTCCGGGTGGTCCGGTGGCAGGCTTTTGTCGAGAATCTCCTCCGATTTCTTGAACAGGGCCTCGGCATCCGCATAGTGCCTGCGTCCCAGAGCCACCATGGCTTCGTTACAGAGGTCGTAGCCGATGCGTGGATGGTTCTCGGCGAAGTTCTGCCGGTCTATCTGCTCGGCGCGCTGCAGCAGCCGTTCGGCATCGGAGAATTTGCGCCGCGCGAGCATCAACTTTCCTAGACTACCCAGGCCAACCGCGACCTCGGGATGCTCCGGCCCCAGGCGCTGCTCGGCAACGCTAATGGCTTCGCGGTAGAACTGCTCGGCTTCTTTGTATTGGGACTGCTCGGCCAGTACCCGCCCCAGGTTGTTCAGTACAGCCACCAGGCTGGTTGGGCTGGAAGTGTGCCGGTACACGGCCACCGCGCGACGATACAAGCTCTCGGCTTGCACCAGATCGCCCTGCTGCCGGTAGGCGAGCGCGAGATCGTTGGCGGCATCGGCGGCCGGAACGCTATCCGGTCCGGCAAGGGTTTCTCTCAATGCGAGCGCTTTGCCCAGCCACTGGATCGCGTCGGCGTTCTTGCCTTCCGTCTCCAACAGCACGCCCCAGGCGGTAAACGCATCCGTGCCATTCTCTGTCTTTTCCGCGTGATCCGCCTGCACAATCGCTACGGCGCGTTGCAAAGTTTGTTTCGCTTGAACGTAGTCTGCCATCTCCAGGTACGCCAGGCCCAGCTCGTTCAGAATGGGGAGCAGGGAAACGTCGCGGGATCCGCTCAGCGATTCCCGCAGATACAGCGCTCGCAGGTCGAAGCGCTCGGCATCCGCGTTGCGCCCCTCTGCTCGATAGACCGCCCCGAGATTGTGAAAGGCCTTTGCCAAATCGTCCGAGGGAGCGGTTTCAGTGGCCCACAGCGATATGGCGCGCGTAAACAGCCGCTCCGCCTCGCGAAATTTTCCTGTGGCGAAGTACGTGCTTCCGAGGTTGTTGGAGGAGATGGCGCAGTCTCGGGCGGATTGCTCCGCCGGGCACAGATTTTGGGAATCGGAAAGGTCGGCGGCTGGCGCGATCGAGGCCAGCGCAAGAAAGACGACGAAGGCTCGTTCCATGAGGTATTGTGGCCCGAGTCCGCCGCTGGCGGAAGTAATGGTGCAGTAACCTAACCGAACTGCTTACGGTAAGAAACCAATTCGCTTCAGGATCCTTTGAAAACGGGGCTCGGAACGCAACGGGTCGTACGCTGGATGGACCTTGAGCCCCCCCACCATTTCCCGCCGCTCGCACGCAATCTCCAAATGGTCCAGTGCGGCCGCGTGATCACCCAGGCCGATGTTCACCACCGCGAAGGCCGTAGCCGGAATCCACCGTGTTTTGGCGGCTGCCTGGAGCTCGTCCAACAAGCTCCGGGCTTCCCAGACGAATCCGGCGCGCGCCAGGGTGTCGCCCAATGCGGCCAATACCGATGGAACGTCGCCGCCCAGCGCGCGAGCTCTCTCAAACAGTCCGATCGCTTCCTCATAACGGCCCATGAGCGAGAACACTCGAGCCTTAGCGCTGTAGACTCGATAAAACATCGGGTCGAGCTGGAGCACTTGATCGAATTCTTCCAGCGCGCCCGCATAGTCCCGTTGCATCATTTTCACGTATCCGCAGCTTTCCACCAGAATGGGCGAGAGCGGATCCAGATGACGCGCCATGCGGATCTCCGGAATCGCTTCGTCGAAGCGGCCAAGCACAGCCAGGAAGTCGTCCCCGAACCAATGCCGCGCGCGCGAATAGCCGGGATTGAGAGCGATGGCCCGGCGATAGAGCGGTTCCGCCCCGGCCCAGTCCCAGTCGAACAGTGAGCGGACGAAGGCCAGCGATACGTGCGCCTCGGCTGACCCCGGATCGAGCGTGAGCGCCTTTTCGGCCGCGGCTCGGGCCTTGGGGGTCGCTTCCACCGGATCGAGGAAACCAAGTTCGGTGAGCAAGCTGTAAGCATCCGCCAAGCCGGAATAAGCAATCGCCGAGCGATTATCCGCGGTGATGGCTTGCCCGAAACAAGCAACACTTTGCTGCAAACCGTCGCGGGTGCGCTTGTTGGCGTGAAAGCGCCCCTGCAGACACAGGTTGTAGCACTCGGGGCTGGAAGTCTGCCGCGCGAAGCCGCTGGCGCGCCACGCCAAAGTGAGTTGTAGCGTATCGACGATGGCGCGTGCCATCTCTTCCTGAATCGCAAGTACATTTTCCAACTGCCGGTCATACGCTTCGGACCAAAGATAGTTGCCGGATTCGGTGTCGATCAACTGAGCGGTCACTCGCACCCGCGCATGCGTCCTGCGAACGCTGCCGCGCAACACGGTAGCAACCCTCAGCTCTTGACGGATGCCTGCGAGATCCTGCTCCCGGCCGCGCAACTGCGACATCGAACTCCACGCCACCACTCGCAGCCGTGGAATGCGGGTGAGCAAATGGATCAGCTCTTCTGTAAGACCGTCGCTGAAGTAATCGGTTCCCGCTTCTGGAGTGAGGTTAGTGAAAGGAAGTACGGCAATCGATCGTTCCTCGGCCCCGGCGGCGACGGGCTGCGGCCGGACATGCTGGGACTGGCCGGGACTCCGCATCCTGAACGCCGGCACATAGGCGCCTTTCGGCAATTCAATCAGCACGCAATCCGGTCTGCCGGATGACGTGTAGTACTCCTTCAACTTCGATCGCAGGCGTCGAGCCTCCACGCGCACAATGGGATCGGTCCGTGGATCGTAATCGCCCTTGCGGTCGAACACCTCCACTCCGACCAGTTGTTCTTTGAGTTGATCGCTTTTTTCGTCCAACGTCAGATCCACGCAGAAGCGCAGGAATCGGCACAAACGCTCCGAGCGCGCAAACAGACGGCTGGCCAGCATCTTGTCCACTTGCGTCCGGACCTGGTCCGGACTAGGCTTTGCTGACACGTGCAGCTCAGATCCTGAATTCCGTTTGGTCACAATAGTCCTCAAGGGAGGCCCAAGGAGATTTCCCTAGTTTAGCAAGCTTGTGAACCATCCGGAGAAGGGCCCGTTGAAGAAGCCTGCCCGCTATTGGCGGCCATCGGTTAATTATGTAGAAGAATCAGCCGGTTCTCTGCGCTCGCCTCACGAATGCGAGAATCCTGTCGGCTTCTTTCTTAGTACCTGTCCACATCTAGTCCGAGATGTTCCACCATGTACTCGAAGTAAGGACCATCCACCAGGAAGATCAGGAAGATTTCGTGGACGATGTGGATGATTTTGCGCGTGGCGTAGTCGAAGTCGCCATCCTTTGCCGTGACCGTTACCGAAACAATTCCCCGCTTGTTGACCGATGCCAGGCGCGCCTTGGCGGGATTGACGCGGCGATGCTCAGGTAATTCCTCCGATTGGCGCAGCTTCAAGAACGCTTGCAGTTCGCGGTACATCGGCGAGCGCGCCGGGACGCCAGGCAGCACTTCGGGAAAAAGCAGAGTCTTTTGTCCGACGTCCAGCAACATTTCGAATGGGCGGTCATGATGCCAGACCATGCGATAAATGGCTTTACCTCCGGCTCCCGGGTGCGCGCTGAATCCCCGGAAAACGGCCTTTGCGGCGTAGCCTTCGAGAATGCCTGTTACCAGTGCTACCGAAGCATCTCGCGATTTCGCGGGAAGCTTCTTCGTGGTCTTCTTGACCGGACTCTTAGTGGGCAAGCGCTCCCACACTCGGCTCGGGATTGATGATGTTGCCGGGAGGATAATCCTTACCCGAAGTGAATTCCTTGAGAGCTTGCACGTTGATCAAAGTGGACACTCGCTCCTTGGCGGCTACTTCGTAGCTGGTCTTCAGAGCTCTGCGGAATTCATCTTGCGTGCGCACATATTCGCCGCGCGCGCCCAGGCCCTCGGCCATCTTGTCGTAGCGCAGGTTCTCCTGGAACAGGTACATGTGCATGGATCGCGGCGTTCCCACCGCGCTGGGCCACATGCCCCACGCATTGTTGTTGAACACCACGCAAACGATCGGGATTTTGTACTTGGCCGCGGTATCCAGTTCGAACATACTGTACGTGATGCCGGCGTCGCTGGTGAGCACTAGCACCGGTGCGCCTTTATACGGCGCTTGCGGTCCCACGCCCAACTGAACGGCTGCGCCCGCGCCGATCATCATCGCTAAGTCCGGCCCCACGGCCGAGTATTGATAAGGACAGTTCACTTCCTGCCCAGGCCGATAGGCACGCAGCCAACGCGCTCCGCAATTGCCGATCGTCCAACCGCCCCAACCGGTGACGGTCTGTTTTGGATCGATGCTGCCCTTGTAGAGAAAGTCGTGCACTTCCTTGCAGATCACGGCTTGGTGCAGCGTATTCGTGGCCTGGCTGTGCTTTACACCTTGCTCGTACTCATCGAGTAAGCGCTTCTCGTACTTTTGCCGCGCGGACGCCAACTCGCCCACCCACGCGTCGCGCTTCTTTTGCGGCAGATCGCTGGCGAGGCCTTCCAGAAACGCGGCTTCGTCGGACACGATTCCCAAATCCAGCGGCCAATTACGGCCCAGGTCTTCCGCCGTGGGATTCACGCGAATCGCTTTCGCTTCCGGATTGAAGCGCCACTCCTGCTTGGTCGGCATGCTGTACTGGCCGACGAAGACCACCAGGTCCGCGCTCATAAACGCGTCCGGTGACAGGCTGGCGGACAACCGGTGCTCGTCCGGAAAATGCCCGCGCATCGGTCCAGACGTCACCACGGCGATGTCGTTCTTCTCGGCCGCCACCATCAACGGCTCCCAAGCTTTGCGGAAAAATACGCCATGCCCAGCGACAATCACCGGACGCTCGGCGCGATTGATCATGTCGACAGCTTGTGCCAAGTCCTTGGGGGCAGGATGGGGCCGCGACTCGGTGCGATATTTCTCTTTCCCGTAATACTCTTTCAATTGCGACGCCTCGGTGAAGCGCGCGCGATAAATCTCGCCGGGGAAATCCAGATGCACCGGCCCCGGCACTCCCGTCTTCAAATTTCGAAACGCATACGCCGCATATTCGTGGACGCGATCCGGCGCAATCAGCCGCTTGCCGTATTTCTTCAGCCCTTCGGTGGTCGGCTGCTGATAACCGGTCTGAATAAAGTACTCCCGATCGTCGGTGGCGATGGTTACGTTGCTGGCGAGCACCAACAGCGGCGTGCGCGCGCGATGCGCGACCGCGATGTTCATAATCATGTTGGTGAACCCCGGGCCTTCCGTGCCGGAACACGCTGTGACTTCGCCGGTGCAGCGCGAAAATCCGTCCGCGGCCGACGTCATGGAGCCTTCCGAGCGTCCGCCGAACGCCGGAATCCCCGCCGCCGAAATCGCGTTAATGATCTGATAATTGCCCGGACAGCAGAACAGCGCAGCGAGGTCTTCGTCCTTGCAGGACTTGGCGAAAACTTCCGCGCCCGTGATTCCGCCCTTCTCGCTGAAGTCGCCCACGTGCGTGGCTTCGGCCAGCGTGTCGGTGATCTCCTTGGGAATGCGAATGGACGGAATGGGAGGAGTGCTGGCGGCAAAGATCTTGCCTGGATTCACAAGCGCTGCCGCCACGGCGCCCGCACCTACCGAAGCAAACAGGCCCCGCCGAGAGGGACGGGATTCCGGCTCGGGCTGGCCGTTCGTTTTGTTCTCGCTTTTCTGGACGTTCTCGCTCATGTTGATTCTCCTCTTGCTACTTGCCATCGTCTTGGACTGCCGGCCGTTGGGACTCCGGCCACAGGCTGCGGATAAAATTTACCAAATTCCAAATGTCAGTCTCGCTGTCGAGCTGCCCCTTGAACGCGGGCATCTGATCGCCCGCCCCGTCGCGGACGCTGTGAAAGATCTCGCCTTCGCTGGTACCGCTCTTGTAGAGTTGCGGCGACGTGAGGTCAGTGGCATCGGCTACCAGCGACCCTTCGGCCTTGCCGTTTTCCCCATGACAGCTGGTGCAATTCTGCATGAAGATCACGCGGCCGCGCGCGATCGATTTCTTGGTATTAGCCACGGGACTTTTCAGCTTCTG
Source organism: Bryobacteraceae bacterium (assembly GCA_049518655.1). GTDB lineage: Bacteria > Acidobacteriota > Terriglobia > Bryobacterales > Bryobacteraceae > Palsa-89. The sequence continues at coordinate 21,442 of JBEKRO010000087.1, forward strand.
CGCGTCGTCGCGAGTGAGCTTGGCCGGCGCGTCGCCAGAAAGCAGTAGCACGCCACCAAAAGCCAGAAGAGCAACTGCTCCCCACTTTCTTAAGTACAACAGCGGCATGCTCCTTTTGCGCCCGACGGGGGCTTAGACGCGTTTATCGTCGCAAATGGCGGACTCCGGCGTCAATAGCGGCTGGCGGTTCACCAGGCACGTGAATCGGCTAACGCGGACTAACGAAGCGCGGACGCCCTCTCCGCAATCTCGTCGGTCCAGACTTGAAAGCTTTCGAGAGTACACGGGCCGAACGTAGTGGTGATGGCGACATCTGCCGCATCGCGGCCTTGCGCGATCAGGGTTCGTCCGATCCTGGGCGCATTGTTTCGCGGATCGAATGTCTGCCAGCCACCATCGAGATAGACTTCCATCCAAGCCGCAAAATCCATCGCTCCGTAAGGAGGCGGCTGCCCCATGTCGCCGAGGTATCCGGTACAGTAGCGCGCGGGAATATTCATCGCGCGGCAGAAGGCAACGGCTAAGTGCGTAAAATCCCGGCAGACTCCCGTCCGCTCATTGAACGCCTCCCAGGCGGTGCGTGTGGGCCGGGCGTTCTGATAGTTGAAGGTGATATGGTCGTGAACAAAATCGCAAATCGCCTGGACACGCGGCCCACCGAGCGGCGTCTGGCCGAATTGTGCCCACGCTACATTCGAAAGCAAATCGGTTTCGCAATAGCGGCTGCCCATGAGAAAGACAAGAGTGTCTTCCGGCAAGTCCTGTAAAGCTACCTGCTGGGCTGAGGTGGCCAGTCTCTCCGGTTGTCCCGAGTCTCTGATCACACCCATACCTTTCAACCGAATCTTACCGATGGGCGCCACAATGCGGCTGCACCAGTTTCCAAAACGATCGCGATAAGACGTGACTTGCGTTAAGGGATCAGTAGTCAGGAGATCGGGGCTGACGATATCGGAGGCGCGCGAGTAATGGATGTTGACCATCAGGATCATCGGCGTCTCTTGGACACAGTCAAAGACTAACTCATAGCCGACCTGGATCAGCATGCAGGTTTCCTTTCGTGAGCGGGAGCAAGGTTTCGGACCACGGCCCGCCCAGCGAGCTATTCAGATGGCATGCCGATCGGAACGGAGATCGCAGCGGTAGAATCCATGAAGCCTTACGCCGACCGACGTTGGTCAGTAATCATAATGTAGCGCGCTTCTGCGTTCAGGCCGCGACGAACACTATCCGCAGTCAACTAACAGGTCGTCCACGGATACGAGGGGACCCGCCTGTATTGGACGCAATCCATCAGGATACGCAACTGCACCCGCATAACCTGGCGCTGGATCGAAGCTATCGAGCGTCCAGCCGCGCGCTGCCTCGTCGCTTCCCCCGAGCGACACTATCCGCGCGGCGACGCCGGGCTGAAGTGTGACCCGAAAGCTGTCCAGCGGAATGGCAAGGCCGCCACCCATCGCCTTGATATAGGCTTCCTTTCGGGTCCAGCAGTGGAAGAAAGCAGCGGTCTTTTCGCTCGCGGGAAGCCCCAGCAGTTCAGCGGCCTCGTCTGGCGAAAAGAACCTGTGAGCGATGTTTTCGAAGTCGGGAAGAGCGCGATGCTGTTCGATATCGATGCCGATCTCGCACCCGGTGGTGAAAACATAGGCGGCCAGGTTCCCGGAATTGGACGCGTTGAATCGCAGCGCGCACGCATCACTTTCGAGCGCGGGCTTGCCCTGCGGCCCATAGACGAATCGGACTCCCGCGGCCGGGATGCCCAGGTAACTGCCAAGCAGCGCACGCAGTACTGCGCGTCCCAGAACAAATGCCTGGCGATGCTGGGGGAAGTGGAACCTTTCGGCGCGCGCCGTTTCGTCCGGCGACAACCACGCAAGACAGCGCGTGAAATTGTCTTGGGAGGCCTCCAGACGGACTGTCCGGAGGCACACCTCGCGGCTGTCCAGTTGGAAGCGGCCGGGGCGTAGCATTACATCCAAAGGTACAACACGGTTGCGGCCATAACCCCGCAGACTCTATTTGACGGAGAGCCGGCCCCGCGGAGGCGGACCCACGACGCGAATCGATTCACTGGCCATCGCGCCATCGTTCCGCGCTACCTCCAGCCGGATGCCAAGATCCGTGTTGCGGGGGCCGTAGTAGAGGTGCCCGCTTCGGATTTCGCCGGAATCGAGACGAACTTCCTTCAGGACGTTGCCGTCCCGAATGGTTAGAAAACCTCCGCTCGAAGTCATCGCCGCGACGGAAATAGGATCCCAAGCGATCTCCAGCAACCCTCCTGCGCTGTCCACTTGTAGGCCGATCGGGTTGGCGATGACCGCCGGGCGGGTTTCGGTTTCTCTGGCCTCCGGCCGCCGCTGACTGAATGGACCCCGTCCGCTCATGCACCACATGGTGAGACCGACGGCAATCGTCCAGGTGGCGGCAACGCCAAGCCACGAATGCCGCGAAGGAGGCGGCGGGGGGGGATTGTCTGCGAAAGCCGCAGATTGCAAAGGTTCCTCTGCAATTGATCCGCTTCCGAAATCCAAGCGGCCACTCGCGGAAGCAGGCTCGACGCGTGGAGGATGCTCCGTCGCCGGCCGGAACAATTTCGCCCACAGGCTCCGCTCAGCCGGCTCCGTTTCAACATCGGATTGAAACGCTGCGGCAGGGTCCTCCCAAGCTTCTTCCATCGAGGGGGCGTCGGCAGCCTCCGCCCAGGCAGTGTCCTCTGTGTTGTTGGCTGCAATTGGCTCGACATGCGGGAACTGCTCCGGCGCGGGACCGAACAGCCTTGCCCATAGGCTCTGCTTGACGGGCTCCTCCGCAACCTCGGATTCCAGTGCTTCGGCGGGTTCCTCCCGAGCTTCCTCAGTCGAGGGGGCGTCGGCGGCCTCCGTCCAGGGAGTGTTCCACGGGTTGTTCAGAGTAACTGGTTCGACGTGCGGTGCTTCTTCCGTCGTGGGCCGGAACACCTTCGCAAATAGACTCTGCTGTGCAGGCTCCGCCGCAACATCGGGGATTTCCACGTTGCTCGCCGCTGCAATCGGCTCTACGCGCGGAGTTTCCTGATGCGCAATCTCTGATTGCAATGCTTCGCCCGACTCTGTCGAGGGAAGGTCCAATGCGTTGTTTACAACAACTGGCTCGATGCTCTGCGCTTCCTCGACCGTGCGCCGGAACAGACGCGCCCAAAGACCGGGCTTCACTGGCGCCGTCGGACCATCGGGAATTTCCACGCCGCTCGCCGCTGCAACTGGCTCGACGCTCGGCGCTTCCTCGGTCGCCGGAAGCTCCGCGGCGACTTCCGATTGCAATGCTTCCGCAGGCTCCGCCGCGGGAGCGCCCCGTGTGATGCTCAAAGCAACTGGCTCCAGGTGCAGTGTCTCCTCCGATGCGCGCCGGAACAGTTTCGCCCATAGGCTGCGTTTCGGAGCATCCGCTGCCTCAGCGCTTTCGTGAGGCTGCATTTCGACGATCTGGCTCGCGGCCGGCTGGATGGGGGTCTTGATAATGGAGTCGTCACTCGACGGCGCCATAGGCTCGAAGACCGCGTCCACAATTTCCTGGATGTATCTCGGCGGTTCTGGACGCTCCTTTCCTTGCAGTGGGTTCCCCGCTATAAAGTGCAGCCCCGACGCCTCGCACTTTGAATCTGTCGCGTCCCATTGAGCTCGAAGAATGCCGGCGTTCAGGGGAAACTCGCCATACTCCTCGTCCAGTCTGGCGGGACGGGAGGGCCGCAAGAAAAGTCTTCCGGCATAGCTGCGGCTTAGCCCGGATCGAATCAACAAGAAGACGTTCGGAGTGCGCCTGAGCAGCCGCTTGGCGCCCTTCAAATCTTCCTTGGTAATCTCCGGCCAGTCCTCACTCTGGGACCGGAAGAAACCTACGACGTAGGTTGCGGAAGTGGCCTTGCTCCATGGCTTAATCATGTCGGCGAGCCGCTCATCGCTCCACAACCGAGAACCGACGGCGTCGCTGGTATAGCCCGCCAAAACATAATCGTGGATCGTGATCGTGGAGCTATATTCTTTTGCAACGCGTCCGATGAGAAGACCCATGACATCGCATGGGGTGCGCATGCCGAGGCCATATAGAATGTCCTCTTGGAGCCGCTCGACGATATCGATGGGAATTTTGATGGAAAGGGGTTTTTCGCGAACTTGCCAGCCGTAAACTTCGACGGCGGGTCGCGATCCGGAAATAGCCCTGCTGCGGAGCAGGCCCTCGGGAACAGGCCTTGGGCCGAGCCAACCACCGGCAGGGCGTTTTCCAGCAGGCTCGTTCTTCATTAGCGTAGTATACGGCCGAGCCAGCAACTATCGATTCCGGGTTTGTACTACTTGTACCAATTTTCCCGTTGAATCCTTCTCGCCACCTGGCACGGCCCCGGCATCAGGTGTCAACGAAATTTCCCGATTTTCTTGCCTGTTGCGAGTTCAGCTTCCGAAGTGGGGTTCGCCCAGTACCAAAAGTACGAGCCAGTACTGGCGAAACTAATTGAATTTGCAGCCGTAACGGAAACCCCGGCATCCGATCCTCCCAAAGGCACAATCATCCGAAGGTACAATACGGTTGTGGCCACGCTCACCTTCGAACAGGCCCGCCAGTGTGTCCTTCGCCAGTTGAGCGAAGACCAGCTGCGCGCGTCCCGCCCTGGCCATGAAATCGAGCAAGTCAGTCTGTCCGAAGCGGCTGGCCGAGTGCTCGCCGAACCGATTGCCTCGGACCGCGATTACCCTACGCTCTCGCGTTCAGTGCGCGATGGATTTGCTGTGCGTGCCGCGGATTTGCCTGGCGAGTTGTTCGTCATCGGCGAAGTTCGCGCCGGTGAAGTGTTCGCAGGTGAAGTTCAGCCGGGCGAGGCGCTGGAAATCATGACCGGGGCTCCGCTGCCGCGCGGCGCCGACTCGGTAGTAATGGTGGAGCATTGCACTGTTCAGGGCGATCGCTTGACCGTGCCACGGACTTTGACGCACGGCGAGAATGTGAGCCCCAAGGCTTCGCAGGCGCGGGAGAGCGAAGTACTGCTCGAACCTGGTCGGCGCTTAGGTTTCGCCGAAATCGCGTTGCTTGCCATGGTGGGCGCCACCCACGTTCCGGTTTATCCGCGTCCTCGGGTGGCGATTCTGGCCACGGGCGACGAGATCGTTGAAGTGAACGAAACCCCGCTCGATTACCAGATTCGCAACTCAAATGTCGAATCCCTGGCGGTTCAGGTGAAGCGCGCCGGCGGATGCCCGAACATTCTGCCCATTGCGCGCGACTTGTACCAGGCCACTCGCGAGCTTACCGAACACGGGCTGCGTCTCGACATGCTTCTCCTCTCCGGCGGCGTCTCGGCCGGCAAGTACGACATCGTGGAGCGCGTGCTGGCGGATTTGGGCGCCGAGTTCTATTTCGATCGCGTCCTGATTATGCCGGGGCAGCCTTTGGTGTTCGGCAAAGCGCGCGACAAGTTTTTCTTTGGCCTTCCTGGCAACCCCGCGTCCACCATGGTCACTTTCGAAATCTTCGCCCGATCGGCCGTGGAACTCCTGGGAGGTCAGAAGGAGGCGAGCCTCCCGCTGGTTTGGAGTAAGCTGTCGCAGGATTTTCGGCAGAAAACCGGGCTGACGCGGTTCCTGCCCGCCGTCTTGAGCGCGGATGGCTCCCAAATTACGCCCATGGCCTGGCAGGGTTCGGGGGATGTGCCATCGCTCGCCCGCGCCAACGCCTTCTTGGTAACGGAACCCGACCGTGAGACCTGGACGGCCGGGGATTGGATTCAGGTGCTCCTGAAGTAGCCGCTCCTATCGTTCTTATGACCACCAAAAGGAAGCTTAGCCATTACGATGACGCGGGGGTGGCGCGAATGGTGGATGTTTCCGCCAAATCGCCCACCAAGCGCACGGCGCGCGCGCATGCGTTCGTAAAGATGCAGCCGTCGGTGATCGCGCAGTTGCCCAGCAATCCCAAGGGCAACCCCCTCGAAATCGCGCGCGTGGCGGGCATCTCGGCCGCGAAGAGGACTTCGGACTTGATCCCGCTGTGCCATCCGCTCATGCTCTCGCATGTGGACGTCGAAGTGACGCTCGAAAGTGATGGCGTGCGGATCATGTCGAGCGTCGCCACGATGGCCGCCACGGGTGTTGAGATGGAGGCGCTGACCGCGGCGTCGGTCGCGGCCCTGACGGTCTACGACATGACCAAGGCGCTGGACAAAGGTATCGAGATTCAAGACCTGTACTTGATGGAAAAGACCGGCGGCAAGAGCGGGGACTACCGGCGTCACGCGGCGCCGCAGGCATGATCCGAGTCGCGGTAATTACGGTGAGCGACTCGGCGATCACAGGAACGCGCGAAGACCGCTCGGGCCCAGCAGTGCGCCAGCGAGTGGAGTCACTCGGATGGACGGTGAGCGCGCGCGAGTTGGTCCCCGACGAGTCGCCCCAGATCGCAGACGCCCTGCGCCGTCTGGCTGATTCGGGCGAGGTATCCCTGATCCTTACTACCGGTGGAACCGGCGTGGCCCCGCGAGATGTCACACCGGAAGCGACGCGAGGGATCATCGAGCGAGAAATTCCCGGGCTCGGCGAGCTCATGCGTTCCGAGGGGCTCAAATTCACACCTACGGCCGTGTTGTCGCGAGGGCTGGCCGGACTACGGGGACGCACGCTCATCGTAAATCTGCCAGGGTCGCCCAAAGGTGCGGTCCAGTCCCTGGATGCAATCGCGAAACTGGTCCCTCACGTGCTGGATCTTTTGGAAGGGAGGACGGCTCATGATGGGGATGTGCCACACTAGACTTATGCGCCACGCGCCGATTTTCTTGGTTTGCGCCGCTGTACTTATTCCAGGTGGATTTGCTCAAGCTCCTGGGACGCTGGATCCGGCCAAGGCGCCCGGGGCTCAGCCAGGATCAACCGCGCCGCTCTTGCCTTCGCCCATTTCCACTCGCGACGCGAACACGATCGTGGTGAACACCAACATCGTGATCGCTCCGACCACGGTGCGTGACCGCAATGGTAATTTCGTCAACGGACTGCAACTGCAGGATTTCACGCTTTACGATAACAACAAACTGCAGAAGGTCAACGCCGACGTGCGGGATGAACCCCTTTCGCTGGTGGTGGCGGTGCAGCGTAGCTCCAACCTGACCGACTTCCTGCCCAAAATCCAAAACATCGGAACCATGCTGAACCAGCTGGTTGCGGGCCAGGATGGAGAAATTGCCGTGGTGGGCTTCGATCATCGCATTGAGGTGATGCAGGATTTCACCAAAGAGGGCACCAAGGTCTCCGAGGCGATGAAGAAAATGACACCCGGCAGTTCGAACCACGCGGTGGTGGACGCCGTAAATCAAAGCGTCCGCATGCTGAAGAATCGGCCGCCGGACCGGCGTCGCGTGTTGCTGCTGATTGCCGAAAAGCGGGACCGGGGCAGCGAGCTGCGGACGCGTGAAGCCCTTACCGAGACTCAATTTGCCAATGTTTCGATTTATTCTTTAGACATCTCTACCATCGTGGCGGCGCTTACTGACAAGGGCATGCCACCGCGTCCTCCTTCGATTCCTCCCGAGGCGCAGCACCTGCCCGGCGGCTATCAAGCCACTCCCAGCACTGTTGACCAGAACTACTACATGGGCAACTACATCCCGGTTTTCGTCGACATATTCAAGGCGGCGAAGAGCGTTTTTGTGGACGACACGCTGGACGTTTTCACGCGCTTTACTGGCGGCCGGGAATACTCTTTCATCGGCGAGAAAAGTCTGGAGAAGGCGGTGGAAGGGATCAGCGACGAGCTGCACAGCCAATATTTGTTGAGCTATTCGCCCAACAATCAAACCGAAGGCGGGTTCCACGAGATCAAGGTCATTGTAAATCGCCCCAATCTGGAAGTCCGCACGCGTCCCGGCTATTGGGTTGCGGCACGGCCAGAGTAAGCGACGGCCTTAGCCGGTCGGCTCAGCTACCCCAAGTTAAGGCGTAGACTTCTCTTGGCATGAATCAAGCGTAACGGCGGAAGATGTCCAAGGCTATGGAAACACCGTACGGGCTAGTTTTAGTACTAACTATCCCCGAAAGCCAATGGCCGCGAAGCTAACCACGCTCTGCTCGTCGATGTTCCACTGCTGGTAGCGCCGCAGGGTACCACGAGCCTGTGGAACCGCCTTTAGAAAGGTATAGATGGGCGCCGAACCGCACCATTTCAGATCGTCCTGATTCTCCTGTATGAGATCCCAAAAGCCATGAGCATCGGACTGGGTGAGCCGCTCGATCCGCAGTTTGTCGCGTTCGGCGACCGCCGCCATCTCGCCTTCCTCGGCGCGTGCGATCATTTGGTCCCCGTAACGGCGGCCCATGTGCGCCATATCCACGCCTAGCACCCAGAACAGCTTGTTGCCTTCCCGCGCGGAGAGATTGCCCAGGCCGTCGAAGAAACGCTGCACCTGCTCGTTTCCTTCGGGCTTGCCGCCCTGATAAATACTGCGCAGGAAGGACCCG
>JBEKRO010000088.1:0-29643 GCA_049518655.1 Bryobacteraceae bacterium
ACCGGAGAGGCGGTCGGCGACGGTACCACCACGTCCACCTTACTCGCGCACGCGATTCTAACCGAAGGAGTTCGCAATGTGGCAGCGGGCGCAAGCGCTGTCGATCTGAAGCGCGGACTCACTCGCGGGTTGAAAGCGGCGGTGGATTCGCTTCGGGCCTTGTCCCGCCCGGTTACTAGTAAGCGTGAAAAGGCGCAGGTTGCGGCGATTTCTGCGCACAATAACTCAGTGATCGGCGATATGGTGGCCGAGGCGGTCGAGAAGGTCGGAGCGGAAGGCGCCATCACGGTCGAGGAATCCAAGACCACCGAAACCGTGCTCGAGATTGTCGAGGGCATGCAGTTTGATCGCGGCTTCATCTCGCCCTACTTTGTGACGGACCCTGAAGCAATGAAGGCCGCCCTGGACGATCCGCTCATCCTGCTGCACGAAAAGAAGATCAGCAACGTGAAGGACCTGTTGCCGCTGCTCGAGCAAGTCGTTCGGGCCGGTAAACCATTGCTGATTATCTCGGAAGACGTCGAAGCGGAGGCGCTTGCCACGCTGGTTTTGAACAAGATCCGCGGAACGTTTTGAACAAGATCCGCGGAACGCTGCCCTGTGCCGCGGTAAAAGCCCCTGGATTTGGGGATCGGCGCAAAGCGATGCTGCAAGATATCGCCATTCTGACCGGCGGTCAGCTCATCGCCGAAGAGCTGGGCATCAAGCTCGAAAACGTCACCATGGAGCAGCTCGGCAAAGCCAAGCGCGTGGTGATCGACAAAGACACGACAACGATCGTAGGAGGAGCGGGAGAAAAGTCCGCGATTGAGGGCCGCTGTCGCGAGCTTCGCAAGCAGATTGAAGAGACTACCTCCGACTACGACAAGGAAAAGCTGCGTGAGCGGCTGGCGAAGTTGACGGGCGGAGTTGCCGTCATTCGTGTTGGCGCGCCGTCGGAATCCGAGGCCAAGAAGCTGAAGGAAGCCGCTGAGGAGATTAATGCTCAAGAAGACGAAAAGACCGGTTTGCGGATTCTCAAAAGAGCGCTTGAGGCGCCCACGCGTCAGATCGCTGAAAACTCCGCGCTCGACGGCGGAGTGGTGGTCGATCGCATGCGGACCGGCCAAGGCAACATGGGCCTGGATGCTTCCACCTGTAAATACGTCGATTTGGTCGAGGCCGGCATCATTGATGCCACCAAGGTCGTCCGCGTGGCGCTCGAGAATGCAGTTTCGGTTGCTAGCACGTTGCTGTTAACCGAAGCGACGCTCACCGAAGAACGCGAGAAGAAGCCGGAGCGAACCCCGGCGCCGGAATACTCAGAACCTTAAAGGAGGATGCCATGTCTCCACGTACCGTTTTCATCGCCAGAATGTTGGGTCTCTACTGCCTGATCGTGTCGCTGATTATGTTCACTCATAAGTTAGCTATGGTAGAGATCGAAAACACACTCGTTCATAGCCCGGCGTTGTTATTCATCGGTGGAATCATCACGCTTGTTGCCGGCCTCGCAATTGTCCTCAGTCACAACGTATGGTCGGGCGGCGCAGTTCCCGTGACAGTTACACTGCTCGGCTGGATAGCGCTGATCAAAGGCGTGCTCCTGTTGTCGCCGGGAACGACCAGCGGATTTTGGGATAGTTTTCAATACGAACGGCTCTACTACTTGTACGCCTCCATTTCATTCGTTTTGGGCGCCTATTTGACGTATGGTGGGTTCAACAGACAGCACGTGAAACCGAATCTTGGTATGCGGCGAGCAGCGTAGCGATACTGTCTTGTTTCAACGTACGCCGCTCACGCCGGAACTCGCAGACGATGCGAGAGATCGCGAAGGAATGTGCGCCCTCGGCGCGCCCCTTCCAGGATCTTTTCTGGTTCACCCGTCCCGGCGATTTCCAACATGAACGTGCCAGTGAAGTGTAAATCGTTGAGGTGAGCTAGCAATGCCGCCCAATTGATTGTTCCGTCTCCCGGAGGAAGGTGATCGTCGTAGTGGCGGTGATTGTCGCTGGCGTGCACCATCCAGAGATGGCCGGACAGCTTGTGAACCACCGCCGGTAAGTCTTCTCCGAGGTGTGCGTGCCCTGTGTCCAGGCAAATACCAACTTTGAATGTGTCGAGAGCGCCTAAAATCCACAGGAGGTCTCGAATTCGGCCGGCGAACAAGTGCGGAAGCATGTTCTCCAACACGAGACCGATACCCAGGTGCCGGCAGTGAGCATACGTCTGGTTGAGAACGTCAACCGCATGCTGAAGGCGCCAAAAACGCTCGTGATCGGGTAGCTTCGAGTTTTCAGGCCCAGGATGAACGATGAAGTACCGGACTTTCAGAAGCGCGGCCGTTTCCGCGGCCTTGAACAACTCGTTCCGCGCGAAATCGCGAGCCTGGCGATCCGGGGAGGTGATATCGATATGATCCGAAAACGGGGCGTGGAATGAATAGGCTTCCAGACCGAGGCGGTCGATTAAACCAGCCGCACACTTGACTCGTTCGACGTCATGGTAGTCCAGGTGCGTGGGAGCCGAACAGATCTCGATGCGGCTAAATCCGGAATTACGGATGTCTTCCAGACATTCGAAAATACTCGTTTGCCAAAAACAGCCCGTCGAAAGACCCATCGCCCAGTCGCTCATCTTTGCTTCCTCCTGCCCAACAACATGTCGCGATACGGGAGGAGGTTGGAGGAACACTCCGGGATCATACAGTAGCCCTTCTCCTGGTGTGAGGCGCAGTTGAAGTCAATCAGTTGGTCGAGGCCGGTGGTAATCATCCCAGCAAACAACCGTGTATAGAAAATGGACCGATCGCAGGGGTCCAGCCGTTCCCACGTGTCGCCCCAGCCGCAATCGTTGGAATAAGCGCGGCAAATTCGGTGGGCGATGTCGGACGGACTCCAGCCGAGCGCCATCAGCACTCGCACCACGTGCTGAAGCGCCGCGGGCTTTAGTAACCAGTCGTTCGGGCGCTCCAGAACAAATCGCACGCACGGCGGCGCTAGAACGTCGGAACGTTCAACCTCTTGTCCAAGCTGGCCATAGAACTGAGTGTGAAATCTTGCGAGTTCAGACTGTTCGTAGTGGTCCAGCAGTTGTTCCATGGTTTCGGATTGATCGGGGATTTGTACTGAGACGTGCCTTGCGATTTCGAGCACCTTATCGGGATTACGCATCGCGGCCATTGCCTGCGCCTGCGACATACCAGCGAGCGGGATTTCGAAGATCGGCAATAGACGGCAGATCTCGGCTTCGCCCAACATCCATTCCAGTTGCTTGGGCTTTAGGTAAGCGCTGAACGGAATGCGGATATGCCGCGTGTGTAAAGGATCGCCATATTCGGAAAGATCGAACGAGATGATCTCGCGCCCACGGATCCCCGGCCCAACTTCGATCGCCGCGGGTTGGACTGGCAGAATGCACGTTTCCATCGAGGCTTCCAGCACACGATGTCCGACAAACTCCATGACCAAGCCGAGTCCGGAAAAGGCCGCACCTGATTCCGGATCGACGCTCGATCCATCGGACGCGCAGGCTTGCGCGTATTTGGCTCTTAAACTCGATGGGACGTGGCCTAGCCCGACTAAGCGATCGAACGCTTTTGAATTGCGGCGAATGGCCCAGACCAGGTGGTAGCCTCGCCCGCTGACTAGTACCAGAGGCCCGATGGCGGCCTTTCCGAGAGTTTGCAGCGTCGCGTCGAGTACAGGCTGCTGCAATTGAAAAGCTCGCTCCGGATCTCGCCAGGGTGCGGCGGGGTAGTCAAAGTTGTGGTATTCGAGATCGATATCCGCGATTAGAGACTGTGTATCCCAGAGCGAGCGGTCCACCTCCAGAGCACCGTCCAGGTATTCAGGCAGGTCGCAGGGATTCGACAATAAGTGATAGTCGGAATAGCCATCGGCGGCGGCGATATATTTGGCATTGGCATGCTGCAGATCTCCTCCGCCCAGAAACTCGTACATCCGTTGCCGGATTGCCGGATTGTCGTAGTATCGCCGGAGTGAGCCGGATATCTCCAGAGTGCTCGTTTGCGGGGCTACTGCACAGTGTTCCGCCATACGCACTTCCATCAGAAGGAAGGCACGCCGGTGCCCTATTTGCGTCTGGCGCGAAAAATGCCTCACTAGCGATTAGAGAGCCCAATGCCATCTGCACTTCGAGATGCTAAACCGCCAGTCGCGATCCCGATGGAGCGAGCGCGGGCTTTGAGTGAATTGCCGCAGTTCTTTGGCCGCATCGCGCAGTATCGCGACGAATTCATCATCCACGACGACGGTTTTCGAGGCTTCACCTTCGGGTACCAGGACGTTGCTAGCTTGGCCAGATCTTTTGTCGCGCGCCTTCGGGCGAACGGAATAAAAAAGGGCGACGCCGCCATGATCTGGTCCGAAAGCCGGCCCGGCTGGATTGCAGCGCTATGGGGCTGTCTGCTGGAAGGTGTCATCGTCGTCCCGGTGGAACCGCAATCGTCCCCCGAACTATTTCGCAAGCTTGTGCAGAAGGTGCAGCCGCGTTTGGTGTTGCTTGGAGATCGAGTCCCAAACGTCCCATCCACGAGCGAACTCCCAGTCTGGCGGCTATCGGGAATCGAGCAAGCGGGAGAACCCACCAATCTCGAGCCGGTTCCGCTCTATGCAGATGACGTCGCCGAAATCGTCTTCACTTCGGGCACTACTGCCGAGCCGAAAGGCGTCATCATCACACATCGCAACCTGGCCGCCCAACTCCGGCCGATTGAGGATCAGATCGCGCCCTATCGCAAGTATGTCCGGCCTTTCGCCCCGTTGCGCATTCTCAACCTGCTACCGATGAGCCACCTGTTCGGCCAATCGCTCGCGACCTTTGTTCCGCCACTGATTCCTGCTTCCGTCGTGTTCATCTCCAGCACCAGCCCGCACGAGATTGCGCGGCAGATTCGGCGTCGCCGCATCGCGATCATCGTGTCAGTCCCCAAGGTTCTCGAGGTCCTGCGCGATTTCGTGGTTCATCGCTTCCCCGAGGCTGCGAATTCGGTCGACTCCTACGGTGCCTGGCCCCTTCGCTGGTGGCGATTTCGGGCAATTCATCGAATGTTCGGCTGGAAGTTCTGCTGCCTGGTTTCCGGAGGAGCGCCCCTACCCGCCGACATCGAGCGATTCTGGGCGAACCTCGGCTTTGTGGTGGTGCAAGGCTATGGCCTCACCGAGACCGCGCCAGTGATTAGTTTCAGCCATCCCTTTCATGTTCGGCACGGAACCGCGGGAAGACCACTTATCGGTGTGGATCTGAGAATCGCCGAAGACGGTGAAGTCCTGGTCCGAGGCGATAGCGTAACTCCGGGCTACTTTGAAGCGCCCCAGCAGACGTCGGAAGCGTTTCGAGACGGCTGGTTTCACACCGGCGACTACGGCGAGCGGGACAACGAGGGCAATCTCGTCATTCGTGGACGCAAGAAGGAGATCATCGTTACGCCCGAGGGCTTGAAAGTGTTTCCCGAGGATGTCGAGGCCGTGTTGAACCTGCTGCCCGGAGTTCGAGAATCCGCAGTGATCGGCAAGGATCGCGTACATGCGGTGCTCGTTTTGAATCCCGGCGCCAATGCGGATGATGTTGTGCGCCAGGCGAATGCGAAGCTAGAAGAGCATCAGAAGATTCGCTCCGTTTCCGTTTGGCCGGGAGCAGAGTTGCCGCGCACGAAGACCACTAGCAAGCTGCGGCGGTCGGAGATCGCGGATATCGTCCAGCGGGGCGCTGGGCAGCCCGTATCGAGGCCAAGCTCACTTCTCGCCGGCTTGATCGAAAAATATGCGCCGGGACGCACCATCAGCCCTGACACCACGATGGAAGAACTCGGCCTCAGTTCGCTTGATCGCGTGGAACTCATGATGGATCTGGAAGAGAAGCTTGGTGCAACCCTAGATGAGCGCGCCTTCGCCTCAGTAATAAAAGTGGCCGATCTGGCTAGCCCTCTGCCGCTGGCGGAGGAAACAGCCTTCCCCTCCTACAATCGCAGCTGGATCGCAAAACTGATCCGCGGCATCTGTCTCGAGGCCATCCTTCTTCCCATTGCTGGGATGATCGCTCGAAGGAGAGTCTTCGGCCTAGAGAACTTGGATTCCCTTTCCGGCCCTGTCATCTTTGCAGCAAATCACCAGAGTCACTTCGACACGCCGATCATCCTGGCGAGCCTGCCTCCCCGCTGGCGGCGCTGGATCGCGCCTGCCATGTGGAAGGAATATTTCGACGCGCACTTCCATCCGGAGAAGTACTCGCGTCTCGAGCACCGGACAAACAGCTTCCTATATTGGCTGATCGCTCTTCTCTTTAACGGATTCCCGATCCCGCAAACCGAGGCGGGCGCGGGAGAATCGATCCGATACATGGGCGAACTCGTGGAAGAGGGCTGGTCGATCTTGATCTTCCCTGAAGGCGAACGCGCTACAACGGGTGAAATTGGGCGGTTCTTTCCGGGTGTCGGAATGATCGCCTCGCGCTTGCAGCTTCAGGTTGTACCCATTCGACTGCGAGGATTCGATCGAGTGCTTCCACGTAATGCCAAGTGGCCGCATCCAGGCCGGGTTGAAGTCAGGTTTGGGCCACCCATCCGACTTCAGGGCGATTCATATTCTGCGCTGGCGCAGCGGGTCGAAGAAGCGGTTCGAAATTCGTAAATCCCATGCGCACATCCGCCCTATTCACGGATCTGTACGAATTGACGATGGCGCAGGCGTATGCAGCCGAGCACATGGATGGGACGGCTGTGTTTGAGTTGACCTTTCGCAAGATGGCCGCGAACCGCAACTACGTCGTCGCGGCCGGAATCGGCGACGTCCTGGAGTTTCTCGCGAACTTTCACTTTGAGGATGAAGAACTGAACTACGTGCGACAGACTGACGAGTTTACGGAAGAGTTCCTCGGCCGGCTAAAGGATCTTCGATTCACTGGGGATGTTTATGCCTTACCCGAAGGAACGCTGGTTTTTCCGAACGAGCCGATCGTTCAGGTGATTGCTCCGATCATCGAAGCGCAACTGATGGAGACCTATGTATTGAACCAGATCCACTTTCAGAGCCTGGCAGCCGCCAAAGCCGCGCGCGTGGTCGAAGCTGCACGAGGCCGCAGCGTCGTAGATTTCGGTTCGCGCCGCGCCCATGGAACCGACGCGGCCGTCAAGGTTGCGCGAGGTACCTACCTTGCGGGCGGCGCAGGGACTTCGAATGTCCTGGCCGGTCAGATGTACGGGATTCCTTTATTCGGCACCATGGCTCATAGCTACGTGCAGGCTCACGACAGCGAGGTCGCGTCGTTTGAGGCGTTCGCGTCCATGTATCCGGAGACAACACTCCTGGTTGACACCTATGACACGCTCGCGGGCGTCCGCAAGGTCGTCGATCTCAGCCGCAAGCTGGGCGACCGGTTCCACGTGCGCGCCGTGCGCCTCGATTCCGGCGATCTTGGCGCGCTCGCCTCGGAAGCGCGCAAACTTCTGGATGAAGCCGGCCTACAAGATGTGACGATCTTCGCATCCAGCAGTCTGGACGAATACGAGATCCAGAAACTCGTGAATTCCGGCGCGCCAATCGACGCGTTTGGCGTCGGAACCAAACTAGCGGTAATGGAAGACGCTTCCCATCTCGATATGGCGTACAAGCTGGTCGAGTACGGCGGCAAGGGTCGGCTGAAGCTTTCCACAAGCAAAGTGCTGCATCCCGGCCGAAAGCAGGTATTTCGACGAGTCGAAAACGGGCGCATGATCGGCGATGTGATTGGGAGGTATGACGAACCGCTGCCAGGCGAGCCGCTGTTGCAACCGGTTGTGCGATCCGGAGTTCCAATTACGCCTATCGATATCGAGGAGTCCCGGCGGCGTTTTCAACACGAGTTGACCCGCCTGCCGGATCATCTTCGGGCGATCGAGCCCACACCGGTTCCCTATCCGGTCAGTTTCAGCACGTGTTTAGACCGCGACCTCGATCGCATTCGATCAGGACTCGCGCGCGGCACGTGAAGTGCAGACATCTTGTTAGAGCCCAATAACAGGAGGAGGCCCAATGTTACTCCCCGTTCAAGTAACTTTCCGAAATATTGAAGATCATGCCGGACTCGATGACTACGTTCAAAAGGAAGCCGCGAAGCTCGAGCGCTTTTATAGCCGGATTAGCAGTTGCCGCGTAGTTGTGGAGCGCCCGCAGCGTGCCACGTCGAGTAAGCTCTTTCACGTGCGCATCGATCTTGGAGTGCCCAATGAGGAACTGGTGGTGAAACACATCCCTAGCCTGCATGGGACTCTCGAGGACATGCAGACTCAGAAATCGAGGCGCGAAGCGAAATCAGTTCTAGTGCACAAGAATCCAAAGCGGGCAATTCACGAAGCATTTCAGGAGATGGGCCGCCAGCTCCAAGACTACGCGCGCCGACAGGAAGGCGCCGTGAAAACCAAGCAGGGAGCGCAGGAAGCAGTCGTAAAGGAAATCTCGCCGCAACAGGGCTATGGGTTTCTTGAAACGGACGACGGCCGCGCGGTTTACTTCCACCAAGCGAGCGTGCTCGACGGCCATTTCCCGCAGCTCCGCGTCGGAACAAAGGTCCACTTCCACGAAGAGCAAGGCGACAAAGGGCCGCAGGCCAGTACGGTCAAAATAATCCACCCGCGCAAGCAGGCTCTATCAGCCGCTGCACTCAGCGTGCTGCCCGCGAAGTCCGCTCGCAAGTAGATTATTTACGTTCGCCTCTCTTCGGTCTGCGCAATATCAAACTCGGCCTGCTCGAACTCAGCCCGCGGCACTTCGAATCGGCCGCAGTCCGGGCAAAGAATTTCCACCACCTCTTTGCCTTCATCGACAAAGCGCCAGTTCGCCTGCGCTCCGCAGTGGGAACATAGCGTCTCAGTTGAATCCTGCTGTTGGTTGTTCATGTCGTAGATCTAGAGCAAATGAATGGCCGTCCAACCGATTTAGGTCTTCGCGGTTGAGCATAACTCCTCGGCAAGGAGAGGTGTGACCTTGAGCCTCTCAATGTCGTCACCACACACGCCGGCGGCGAGTGGAACTGAGTCCGTGCAGAAGATCCTTTTCACGCCGAGCCGCCGCAACTGTTTCCATCGTTCGCCCGTAAAGAGGCCGTGCGTC
This sequence comes from Bryobacteraceae bacterium, assembly GCA_049518655.1. Lineage (GTDB taxonomy): Bacteria > Acidobacteriota > Terriglobia > Bryobacterales > Bryobacteraceae > Palsa-89. The sequence continues at coordinate 9,090 of JBEKRO010000088.1, forward strand.
ACCATAACCGTGATCTCCTCCACTCCGGATTCGCGTAGTTTTTCGCAGGCGGACAGTAGTGTGCCACCGGTGTCCAGAATGTCATCGACGATCACAGCCTGCCGCCCAACAGCTCCGATAAGGCCGGTGTGCGTGATTCCCGCGGCGGTGCGCTGCTTCTCGAAATAAGGAATCTTGCCGGAACCCGTGCCAGCAGCCTTCTGCACGGCCTCGCAACGGCCGATCGCTCCTTCATCCGGGGCGACGATTGTGGCTCCACTCAAGCCACATCGTTTCAACTCCTCTGCAAACAGGGTCGCGGGAGAGAGCGAACGTACCGATATCGGAAACAGCCCCTTGGCCCTTTCACTATGCACATCGACGGTAATCACCTCGTCGACTCCAGAAGCTTGCGCGAGCGCGCCGGCCCAAGCAGTTGCCAGGCTTTCACCTGGCTTGTCTTTATCGTCTCTGGTGTACGCCAGGTAGGGGAGAATTGCCGTTACGCGGCGCGCCCCTTCTTTCTTCAACGTGTGGGCGAGCAGCAGGACCGAGAGCAATTGCTCATCGGGAGGGGAAATCGAGCCAAGCACGAAACAATTCTCATTGCGAACCAGGGTCTGGAGACCTAGGTGCAACTCACCGTTCTCGAAACGCCCGACCCGGAAACGCCCTAGCGTCCCAGATTTAGCCAGCGCCGCCCCCATGGCCTGATATGCTTCAAAGGCAAACAAGATCATCGGATGCCCTAGCCTTTAATACAAATCAGCGGTTCAAGTCGGGCAACACGTCGCGAAAGCCCAGCCTTCTCTGACGCCTCGACCACTGCGGTCACATCTTTGTAAGCTCCCGGAGCTTCCTCGGCTACACCGCGCGCCGAAGGCGAGCGAATCAAAATGCCGCGGCTCGCCAGCTCGTCGATTAACTGCCGCCCACGCCAGTGCTTTATCGCCTGGTGACGGCTCATCTGGCGTCCCGCGCCGTGACACGAGGAGCTGAATGAGCGGGCTTCGCCCTCTGAAGTGCCAACTAAGATATACGACGCTGTGCCCATCGTGCCCCCTATGAGGACCGGTTGCCCGGTGGCGCGAAGAGCTTCGGGAACCTCGGGATGATTGGGCCCGAACGCGCGTGTCGCGCCCTTCCGATGGATGAACACCTGCTTGCTGTGTCCATTCACTTTGTGCTCTTCGACTTTGCAGGTGTTATGTGAAACGTCGTACAGAACCGTGAGTTCTGCCTGAGGAGCCACTTCGGCGAACGCCCGGCGGACAAGTTGCGTTATGATCTGGCGATTCGCGAGAGCGCAATTGATGGCCGCCCGCATCGCACCCAGATATTTCTCGCCGATCCGCGATCGAATGGGCGCGCACGCCAATTCGCGATCGGGAAGCTCGATTCCGTATTCCGCAGCCTGGGCTACCATATCGCGAAGAAACTCCGTCCCAATCTGGTGACCAAGTCCACGGGAGCCACAATGGATGCTCACCACGACGTCTCCTGGGTGGATTCCGAAGGCTTCGGCGGATGGCTGATCGAAGATCGCCACCACTTTTTGGACCTCCAGATAGTGATTCCCCGAACCGAGTGTGCCCATCTCGCGCCGCTGCCGGTTCTTGGCGAAGTCGGACACTGCATCGGGCTGCGCACCGGCCATTGTGCCGTGCTCTTCCGTGCGTTCCAGATCGGCGGCTGTTCCGTAGCCCAGTCGCAGGGCCCATTGGGCGCCTCCTGCCAACATCTCGTCCAACTCCTGATCACTAAAGTTCAGCAATCCATGGCTGCCGACTCCCGCAGGAATGTGCCGGTAGAGTGCATCTGCTAACGAGTGCTGGATCGGCGGCAAATCGCCGGCTTTCAACCCCGTCAGCAGCGTGCGCACGCCGCAGGAAATGTCGAATCCAACACCTCCGGCGGACACCACTCCGCCCTCATCCGGATCAAACGCCGCGACGCCCCCGATCGGAAATCCATAGCCCCAGTGGGCGTCGGGCATCGCATAGGCGGCTTTCTGGATACCAGGCAGCGAGGCGACATTCACGATCTGCTCATAGACTTTCGCGTCCATCTCGCGGATCAGCTCTTCGCTGGCAAAGAGAACGGCCGGAACGCGCATCTTCCCTTGAGGATCGATGCGCCATTCAGATTCGGAAATTCGCTGCAAGAGTGTTGTTTCCATCGGATGCACCTCAAACATCAACCACGCATTGCGCTACCCAAGCGCCATCGGCGGTCTGGCCAACAAACAGGCTGGTATAAGTAGCGCCTTTGACCTCAACGGCCGGCTCATGCCGCGCGATGTCGATATCTTCTCCCCAAGCCGAGCCATGTAGGCGATTTGCTTCCAGCCGAACCGCAAAGCGGCTAAAGATCATTCCGCGAACAGCCATTTCGTAAACCAGTGCGTTGAGCCACTCAACCAAAAGCGCCTCGCTGTCGGCGGCTTCACGCTCAATTCTCACTTCGCTCCTGGCGACTACCTGCGATGGATCGGTCAGGACGGCTGTAAGTGCGACTGCCGCCTGCTCGAAAGCCTCCGCTTTCGTCGTTCCGATGCCACGCACGCCAATGTCGGAGCCGTGGGCGAAATGCTCCCAATGAGATTGAGACTTCACTTCCACGCGGAAGTGTCTGCATTCTTCAGACCAAGTGCTCACGAGTGCTGGCATAGGACGTGCAATGCGTCGATGCGTATGTCATTCAAACTGATAATCGAGGGCTTTGCCGACGGGGCGGAGATACCAAGCCGGTTCACATGTGATGGAAACGACATCTCGCCGCCTTTGCGCTGGTCGGGCGAGCCTTCCGAAACGAAGGGCTTCGCTCTGATCATGGACGATCGCGACGCGCCGGGCGGAACATTCAATCACTGGCTCATTTGGGACATTCCGGCCTACATCCACTCGTTTCCGGAAGGCAACGAGCACGCTTCGCTGGGCAAGTCGGGACCAAACGATTTCCGAAGACGCGGGTACGGAGGGCCCTGTCCTCCTAAGGGTGGCGGTCCCCACCGTTACTTTTTCCGGTTGTTCGCGCTCGATACGCCAACTCTTGGCTTGTCTCCAGGAGCCAAACGATCCGCGGTCGATAAAGCGCTGCGCAAACATGCTTTAGCCGAAACTGAGTACATCGGCCGTTACGAACGGAGCTGACCTGCCGGCGCATTGCTCTCGGCTGCGTCAGGGATTAACTCGAGTTGCTTGAGCCAGACCGTGGCTTCGCTGTCGCTCGGAGCGCGATAGTCTCCGCGCGGCGATAAGGACCCGCCGGAGCCCACTTTGGGACCGTTCGGGATGCAAGTCCGCTTGAACTGGGCGAACCCAAAGAAACGCGTGAGCAACGTTCGCAGGTGCGCCTTAATCTGGCCGATGTCGTATTGTCTTCGGTTCTCGGTTGGGATGTCGGGCCAGGAGCCCCGAGACAGATCGTGCCAAGCGCAGTAGGCTAGGAAAGCCACTTTGGCCGGGCTGTATCCGAAACGCAACGCGTAATACAGGTGGAAGTCTTGGAGATCATAAGGGCCGATCACGGCTTCGGTTTCTTGCGTGGCCTGGGCATCCTCTCCGTCGCTGGGCACCAACTCAGGGCTAAACTTGGTTGCCAAGATTGCCAACAGCGTGTCACCGCCATCCTTTCCAAACGTCCCGCTCTGCGCGATCCATCGGACGACGTGCGCCATCAGCGTCTTTGGCACACTTACATTTACGGCATAGTGCGACATCTGGTCTCCCACGCCATATGTGCACCACCCAAGCGCCAACTCGCTCAGATCGCTGGTCCCCACAACTAGCGCATGGTGAAGATTCGCGAGCCGGAATAAATGGCTGGTTCGCTCGCCGGCCTGCACATTCTCGTAAGTGACGTCGTAAACCTCGCCGCCATCGTGCACAGGGTGACCAATATCATTCAGCGTTTGGATGCAGCTCGGCCGTATATCGAGTTCGTGGGCAGAACAGCCGATGGCGTGCATCAGGCGGTGAGCTTGCTCCAGCGTGCGAGCGCTGGTGCCAAAGCCAGGCATCGTATACCCGAGAATGTTGCTGCGCGGGAGCTTGAGCACATCCATGGCCTGCGCGCAGGCTAGCAAAGCCTGTGTCGAGTCCAGTCCTCCGGACACGCCGATCACCACGCGCTGGATGCCGGTCGCCTGCAGCCGTTTGACGAGGCCTTGCACCTGGATCTGACAAACCTCGCGGCACCTCTCGTCGCGGCGTTCCGTCTCGGCGGGCACGTAAGGAAAACGCTCGTAATCTCTGTTCGGAAGTAGACGCCCTTCGCGGGGCAACTTCATAGAGCAGCGAATCGTTCGAAAGTCGCGAAGCCGGTACTGTTCGCGAATTACCGACTGTCCAAAGCTCGTTTGCCGCATCCGCTCCTGAGAAAGCCGTTCCAGATCGATCTCGGACGTGGTGATCTGCGGCTCGTAGCAGAAGCGGCGCGATTCGGCTATGAGGTTGCCGTTCTCGCAAATCATCGCGTGACCATCCCAAGCGAGGTCCGTGGTCGATTCACCTGGTCCCGCCGACGCGTAGAGATAGGCCGCGAGGCACTTCGCCGACTGTCCCAGCGCCAGTTGCCGGCGGTAATCCGCTTTGCCAATCGTGACGTTCGATCCAGACAGGTTTAAGAGGACTGTAGCTCCAGCGAGGGCCGCCTCGCAGGACGGCGGAATCGGCACCCAGAGATCTTCGCAAATTTCCACGTAGAACCTCAGCAATGTCTGTTCGTCGACCTGAAAGAGTAGCCGATTGCCAAACGGAATGCGGCTCTGTCCCAACAGTTCGATTTCACTGGTAGTGGTAGCGTCGGCCGCAGCAAAATAGCGCTGCTCATAAAATTCACGGTAGTTCGGCAGGTAGGTCTTTGGAATGACTCCTAGAATTCGGCCATCTCCGATGACCACGGCACAGTTGTAGAGCAGATGATCCACCTGGAGGGGCGCACCGACGACTGTCACGAGCGGCAAGTGCCGGGACGCTTCGAGGATCTGTTCCAGGCCGTGGCGACACCCGTCGAGCAGAGCTCTCTGGTGAAACAGGTCGTCGCAGGAGTAGCCCGAGATCCCTAACTCCGGGAAGAGCACCAGGACCGATTGGGATCGAGCGGCTTGCCGCATCAGCGAAATGGTTTCTCCTGCGTTGAAAGTAGGGTCGGCGACGCGGACGCTCGGTGTCGCTACCGAAACGCGGACGAAGTCGTGGTTGTACAAATTGAAGAATTCGTCGCCGGAACGCACAAAGGCCTCGCTCTCGCTATGAGCAGCTCTTCTGCCAAGATCATATCCAATGGATCTCGGCGGGATTGCGCCCGTGCGACTCGGGCCATGCCTTAGGTTGGCCCAAAATAATGGGTGCAACTACTTCATATTGTTCAGGTAAGCTTAGTTCGCGTTTGGTCTCCGGCAGGTTAAACCAGGGCCGAGAGAGTCCGATCCAACAGGTCCCTAGCCCCTCGTCGCGCGCCGCCAGCATTAGGTTTTCCGCGGCAAGGCAGCAATCCTCGGACGCCTGTGGTTCCATCGACTTAGCTAACACCAGTACTAAGGCAGGAGCATTGTGGAGCACGTTGTAGCTTTCCGGTTCGATCAGCGTGCGGAGGGATGGAGGTAGCGAAGTTTGAGAGAAATTGGCAAGGAGCCATTCCTTGATCCGTTTTGCGTAACCCGAAATTGCATCACGGTCCAAGATCGCGGCAAAAGCCCATGGCTGAAGATTCATGGCGCTGGGCGCAAGGATCGCAGCGCCTGCTAGACGTTCTATCGTTTCGCGCGCAACCGGAGCATCAGAATACTCTCGCACTGCGCGCCGGCTCTTCATCGTATCGATCGTTTCCATATCGTGACCTTTCATGTAGGTGTGCACTCGAAGTTCCAATGCCAAAGAACACGCAGCCAACAATAAATCGATACAAGAACTTACAAAGGCCTGTTAGAGGTTCCAACGTGGCAACCGGGTAAAGGGAGTAGGATAAAGGCTCCAGATGTCCGCTGCCGCTCAATCGTCGGTTTCACTCCTCATCATTGACGATAACTCAGGGAGCCTGGAACTACTCTCGGAAGCCCTGGCGCAGTCTGGCCTAGAGATTTTCACTGCATCCGATCCGGAGGAAGGTCTTGATCTCTTTTGCGACCGGCGCCCAAACATCGTGCTCACCGATTTGGTGATGCCGAAAATGAGCGGCATGGCCGTGCTGGAGCGGATCATGGAAGTCGACCCTGCTACAGATGTCATCCTCATGACGGCGCACTACTCCGCCGAATCCGCTGTCGAAGCAATCCAAAAGGGCGCGAGCGATTACCTCAACAAACCGATTGCGCTCGGAACGTTGCGTGAGCGCATGGGCCAGTTGGTGGATGAAGCCAGGAAGCGGCAACGTTCGTTCCAGCTCGAAGACGAGTTGCGAACGAACTCAGTATTTGAAGGAATCATAGGTCGGAGCCCGCTGATGTGGGAGATGTTTTCACGCATGCGGCGTGTGGCCCCTCACTACCGCTCTTTGCTAATAACAGGCGAGACGGGAACCGGTAAAGACTTAGCCGCCCGCGCGATCCACAACCTTAGCCCGGTAGCATCCGGCCGGTATATTGTGCTGAACTGCTCGGCTGTGGTGGAGACGCTGTTTGAGAGCGAGTTGTTTGGCCACGTGAAAGGCTCCTTCACTGGAGCCACGCAGGACAAGCCCGGTCTGTTCGAACATGCGCATGGAGGCACGCTCTTCCTGGACGAGATTGGAGATATGCCACTAGGCACCCAGGCGAAGCTCCTGCGGGTCTTGCAGAACCAGGAAGTGCAACGTGTGGGAGCGTTGCGAGCGCATCAAGTCAATGTGCGCGTCATTGCCGCCACGAATCACGATCTGCGCGCCGCCATCACCGAGAGGCGTTTTCGGGAGGACCTCTACTACCGCCTCTCTATGGTGGAGATTCAGATGCCGCGGTTGACTGAGCGAAAAGAAGACCTTCCCTTGCTTCAGCGCCATTTCGTTGCGCGCTTCGCCGCTCAATACGGGAAGAAGATCCGCGGATTGACCCAGCGCGCGCAAATCAGGCTTGCCCAGCATTCCTGGCCCGGAAATGTGCGGGAGCTTGAAAATGTCATCGGGTACGCTGCCATGATGACCATGAGCGACTTGATTGACGCTCCGGACCTGCATGCGTATTTACAGGCCCCGTCCGGACATAAAGAACTATCGGCGACGCCGTTGCCTGTTCTGGAGGCGGACAGCTTCGCGGTACAAGAACGCCTACTGGTCATGCGTGCTCTGGAATGGGCTGGGGGCAATCAGACCCAGGCTGCTCGCATTCTGCGTATTAGTCGCGACAGACTCCGATACAAGATCAAGAAGCACAATCTCGATAAGCCAGATTTAGGGCAAGCGTCTGCTGCTGCGGGATGAAAATGGGCTCAGCTCAGCGACCCAGCGCTTAGCACGCTTCCGCGAAAAGACACGGTAGGCTGGCATCGAACTGTGGATCCAGAGTTCACCTTGTGCTGACTGCGGCCAGCGCACGGATGGAGGCTCGGCAAAATGCCGGCAGGTCCTCCGGCCTGCGCGAGGTTACTATATTCCGATCGACCACCACTTCAGCGTCTTCATAGTGGGCTCCGGCGTTGACCAGATCATCTCTGATCGCGAAGAAGCATGTTGCTTTTCGGCCCGTCAGGATACCGGCCGAGCACAGCACCCAGGGGCCGTGGCAGATGGCGGCTACCAGCTTTCCTTCCCTGTTCATGTCATGCACGAATTGAATGGCTTTCGCGTGCCGGCGGATGTGATCGGGCGCATAACCTCCCGGGATGATCACGCCGTCAAAGTCTGACGCGTAAACATCGCGATACGCCTGTTGACTCTTAACCGGATAACCATGCTTGCTCTCGTAAACCGTGTTAGCTTCAGCGGCTACGATTACAACTTGTGCGTCCTCCTCTTGGAAGCGCAGCAGCGGATACCAGACCTCCAGGTCTTCGTATAGGCTGTCCACGAAGAGAGCGATCTTCTTTCCCTTGAGTTCCATGACAACTTAGACCTGCAAGCTTGTTGCCGGGCGATCGTTCGATTGGCTAGATATTCGAGTGGCATCCTGCATCGGTATCCAAATTGCAGTAAACTCGCGCATGTCGCACGGAACTGTAGTCCTGGTAGGAAGTCTACCGATAGAGCGTCTGGTGCTCGATTGTCTGGCATCGGAGTTTGGATGGTCATTCCAGAAGGTTGACAACCTCCAAAATTCCCCGAACCTAAACCCACCTGACGATGCAGTGGCGGTGCTCTTTAACCCGACTAGTTTGGGCCTTCCGTGGGACGAAGCGCTGAAATCCGTCTTGAACGCCTTCCCAAGGGCGTTCCCTATCCTCTGTCATGGTTTTGCAGATAATATCGACTGGCCTGAAGTGGCTGACGCGGGTGCTTTTCATTCGCTACCCATGCCGTTTAGCGTGGCCGAGGTCCGGCAGAGTCTAGGCTTTGTTTGGGGCGCGAAACAGAGCTCCAAGCTTGTGCGATCTAGAACGGCCGCCAAAGAGCGCGTTCCACCGCCCGTGTTGTGGCAGCCGGACCTCGTTGCTTAGCCCTTGGACATACCCACTCGCTGAGAGATCCAAGGCCGCAAAAACCCGCAGGTGGGGAAAATCCCCCACGCCGGGCTCTACGCGACCGCACTCTGGGAGCGTGGAGTGGAGCCGCCCGCCGCTATCTTAGCCGCATGCCACCGCCTGGCCCACGACGGTAGCTCCGTGTTCCTGGCGAGCAGGGTTGAAAGCACGCGGTCGGGATCTCCTAAGTCATGCCACTCGATATTCTCGAGCCGGAGCGCGACCAGGCGCCGGGCGGCTGGCGATAAGATCTGTCGCGAGAAGTCTGTAGGTGAGACCCAATCGTACAGCGAATCAGAAATCCGGGTTTCGCCATTCCGCTGTGACCCTCGTGTTGCTAATTCGAAGACCTCTATCAGGCCTGGAACAGCTGACCGAGCCATTTCCAAGAAAGCATCTACGCGCCCGACCATCACGAAGGTATTCCAAAGGCCACCGCTGTTGAGCAGGCACTCAGCCACAGGAAGTGGCGGCTTCTCGTGGAAGCCTCGGACGTGGGACAGTTTCCCGTCTATCGTTGCTCCTACCTCGATCCAGCCGTATTCGACTTCCGGGCCATTCGGCTTCGCACCGAGCAGGACGATTGATCTTGGTCGAATCTCCGCTATTTCGAAAGCTGACTCCAGCGCCAACGTAAACAAGCGTTCATCGGAATAGTAGTGATCGCACGGGAGGATGGCTACAGTCGCGTCAGAATGCGCTTGTGCGATGTTCAGAAGGCTATACGCAATAGCGGGGGCCGTACCCTTATTCGATGGCTGTACGATTCTGTGGCATGGACGGTGACCTAGGTCCCGAAGATAGTAATCCTGATGCGCTTTGGTCACCGCGACGAGTATTTGCTCACTCCTGACGCTTCTCTCAGCGCGTTCGCACGCGTTTGACAGGAGCGTGCCTTCACCGAGGAGCGGACAAAATTGTTTGGGACGATCGTCGCCACAAATGAAGCGTGTGAGGCTACGCAGCCGGACGCCGTCGCCTCCCGCCAGGATAATCCCCCAGCGGAGCGGTGAGCGTTCTTCCGGTCTAGCGTCCGCCTTTAGGCTTTCCCGATTCGCCATACTGGCTGTTCGTTGCGGGCTGCGAGGGCTCTTTCCCATGTCGCTGACTACTAAGCTGTCGCAGGTTTCGCTTTCGGCAGCGGTTGTTCCTTGCTAAGGGCTTTCGGCGCATCGATCTCGAGAATTCCCTTGTCCAAGGAGGCTGTCACTTTATTGACATCGATCTCGGAGGGAAGATCAAGGCGTCGAAACAGCTTCTTTCCGGAAAACTCACACAAGCACACGTCACCTTCTTTACCCTCGTGCGTGTGAGCGGACTCGGCATGGACGATCAATGCACTCGGAGTCGCGGTAACCTCCAAATCTTTCGCGTCAAAGCCGGGCAGAGCGAGGCGGGCGCAAAAGTTGTCATTCTTCTCTACCAATTCAGATGCCGGGGACCATATGAGTTCTCGCTCCGCTTGCAGCCAGTCACTCAGGTCCATGCCGATTGTCCGGCCGTGCCCCTCAAATAAGCCAAAGGCTCGTTGCCGGATCTCATCGGTGATCGCGTTCATTCTTTGCCACAGCGTTTCGGGGAGCGCTCCCGAGTCAGGACACTTCTCAACAGCAACGTTGGCCATATTCCGTTCCTTCCTACTTCGTCCGTTTGGATGCCGCACACATGTGATCGGGTTCCCCGAAGGGGAACTGATTTCGCTATGTGTTGCCGGTCCCACCAACAATACTAGGCGAGGAGTCACTAAGCGGGAGCTAGGCAAAAGACTAGGTTTCTATACAAACTTAAAATTTTCACGCCGCTGACACACTAAATCAAGCCCTCATCAATCGCCCGCTTGATCAGCTCGACGGTTTTCCGCACACCAAGCTTTCGTTTGACGTTATTTCTGTGGAAAGCAACGGTCTTGTGCGAAATGCCCAGCGCAGCGCCGGCCTCCTTGGCAGTTCGCCCTTCCGCAAGCGTTCGAAGAATCTCCCTCTCGCGCGAAGTTAGTGCCGCAGCGGACTCTACGCCCTTTCCCCCCCGCCACCGCGACAGGTCGAAGTCTTCGGCGACGATTCCGGGCGATATATAGGTCTGCCCGGCCAAAGCCTTCGTGACCGCGTCCAGGATTTGCTCGCGAGTGGACGACTTGAGAATGTACCCAGTAGCGCCGGCACTCCATGCTTCCCGGAGATACGCTGGATTGGCATGGACAGTCAAAAATAGCAGCTTTGTCCGAGGCAAACGCTTGTGGATCTGGCGGGCGGCATCGACACCGGTAAGGAACGGCATAGTGACATCCAGAACGATCAGCTCAGGCTTGAGGCGAAGAGCCGAATCGACCAGGGATCTGCCGTCGCTAACTGCACCAACGACCTCGTGATACGGCTCGAGAATCTTCCGGAGGCCCTCCAATATCAGTACGTGATCGTCAGCCAGGAGAACACGGGACCGTTTCATGAGTTGGTGCCAGGGCACGGGGCCGTGACGATGATCTTGGAACCACGGCCAGATTCTGACTGGATCGATATCTGACCGTTCACAAGTCGTACACGTTCCTTCATGCTGATCAAGCCGAGCCCACCTTTACGCTTAGCTGATTGCGGGTCGAATCCTATGCCATTGTCTTGGATCGTCAGAACGACGCCCTCTTTTGTCCCTCTAAGCACGACATTGGCGTGTTCCGCGCCCGAGTGTTTGGAGGCGTTTCCCAAGGCCTCCTGAGTGACGCGATATACACATGACTTGATCTCCCTTGAAAGAGTTCCCGGCACATTCTTGGTTCTGAATGCGACGCCCATGCCGTTACGGTGCGAAATCTCTTCGCACAAGGCCCGAAGGGACGGGACCAAACCCAGATCCTCCAGGATCGAGGGGTGTAGCTGATACGCCAGATTGCGCACAGCTCCGGACAAGTCAGCCAGACGTGTTTGAAACCCTTGAAGCTGGCGTCGAATTGCATCGGGCATGGGCTCTGCCTCAAGGAGGGTGACCTCGAAACCCAAGGCAGCCAGCCGCTGGCAGAAGTCGTCGTGAAGGTCCCGGGACAACTTTCTGCGCTCTTCATCCTGGACTGTCAGAAGACGCGTCGTCAAAGCGCGGATCTCACGATGCTGCTGGCGGCGCAGCTTCAAACTCGAGGATGTTCTTTTCTTTACCATCCACGCAGCTCCCTTTGGGCAACTGCAAGGCAACCCGGATTTACCACCTGAATTATGGCACCAATCCTTAGGCGAAGCCCCACCTTGGCTAAGCAAGTACTCTGCCGGGGCTCTAAATGCTGGTCCGCGAAGAGAGCGATCTTCTTTCCCTTGAGTTCCATGACAACTTAGACCTGCAAGCTTGTTGCCGGGCGATCGTTCGATCAATACGCCCCGCATCCTTTACTTCACTTCAGCTCTTGTACCTGCACATCCGGCGGAGGTTTCAGTATGAACTTCTCTGCCGTCACGTCGGGCGAATTTATTCTCATCGTTACTACGCTCAACTGCACTTCGTAGTTGTCCTTCGGACGCTGGATGTCAATTCCAGACGGAAAAGACACGCCATCATAACTCTTCCAATCGGAATACCTCGCATCACTGACGAGGCTGCCGGAAGCGTCGAAAGTCTTTTGCCGCGAAACTCGCAGGGTGCGACCGTCGAAATAGATTTGGCGAGCGAGCGTAGGTTCCGCCTGATCGTGCCGGATGACCAACAAGATATACAAGGCCCGTTCAGGGTCATTCTCGATGAGCGCTAAGTCAGTCTTGGAATCTGGCGGGTAGATCATCAAAGACGTCAGAAGTGCGTCCGGACGGAGATTCTCCAGTTTGTTTCCCGATGTTCCTGGCGTGCCGCTGTGACCGATAACAAATCGGTGCTTGGGTGGTATGGAGACGCGAAACTCATCGCCGTTGGAAACCATATCGAAAATTGTGCTGCCGAACATCGGATCTTGTCCCAGGATGCGAATGTCATCCGGTCTTCGAAACACGACGTGCGCGCCAACCGTGGCATAGTCGGTGGCGACGCCCTTGGACCGATCGAGAACGGATGGCGAGAGATCGGCCTTCATCATATACGACTGGATCGGATCGGACAGTTCGTGAACACGCTGGATCAGTTCGTCCTTGGTCGCAGCCAGCATCGGGCTAGTGGGCCGTCTAGCCAGAGCCGTGACAGTACGTCGCCGCACGAGACAGCCCGGTGTCATGGCTAGCGCCAAACAGACGACGATGAGAAGTTCTGACATCTTCATAACACTGACGTGCTGAGACCATTGTCGTCGTTCCTTGTCAGTGACCGCACGTGATGAGGCATCCAGCACCCTATCTCTTGGATCGGCATCAAAATTGCCCCGAACTCGCGTATGGCACACGGAACTGTGATCCTGGTTGGAAGTCTCCCCATAGAGCGTTTCGTGCTCGGTTGTTTGGCGTCGGAGTTTGAATTGGCGTTTCAGGAGGTCAGCAACCTGCAGAATTGCCCGAACCCTCCTGACGATGTGGTGGCTGTGCTCTTCAACCCGAGTAGTTTGGGCCTTCCGTGGGATGAGGCACTGAGGTCCGTCTTGAAAACCTTCCCACGAGCGTTCCCTATCCTCTGTCATGGTTTTGCAGACCACATTGACTGGCCCGAGATGGCCGACGCCGGCGCTTTTCATTCCATCCCCGTGCCGTTTAGCGTGGCTGAACTCCGGCAGAGCCTAGGGTTTGTTTGGGGAGCGAAACAGGCCTCTAAGGCTACGTCTAGATCGGTCGCCACAAAACGTGCTCTCCCAACCCGTATTGTGGCAGCCGGATTTGTCGCTTAGCTCTTCGGAGGATGTTTGCTGAGGGATCTGACACAGGAACCGGGGAAATCCCCTCAGGCCGGGCGGTACTTTATGCGACTGCACTGTTGGAAAGTGGAGCAGAACCGGCCACCCCTCTCCTCGCCGCTTGCCAGCGGCTGGCCCACGGCGGTAACTCCTCATTTCTGGCGAGCAGGGTTGAAACAACGCGGTCGGGATCTCCTAGATCATGCCACTCCATGTCTCCAAGCCGGAGCGTAACCAGATGTCTCGCTCCGAGCGACAAGACCTGCCGCGAAAAGTCCATGGGAGAAACCCAATCGTAGAGCGATTCAGGAATCCGTGTTTCGCTCTTACATCGTGAGCCAGACACCGTGGGCTGGAACACCTCAACCAATCCGGGAGCGGCGGCCCAGCTCATCCGCAAGAAGGCGTCTACATGCCCGACCATTACGAACGTATTCCAAAGACCACCACTCTTGAATAAGTGCTCAGCGACGTGAAGTGGCGGCTTTTCGTGGAAGCCATGGACTTCGAACAGTTCCCCATGTACTGCTGCTCCGACCTCAATCCAACCGTATTCGACTTCCGGACCATTCGGCCGCGCTCCCAGCAATACGACGGATCGAGACCGCATCACCGCAATTTCGAAAGACGACTCGAGTGCAAGAGTAAAGGCATTCTCGTCGGAATAATAGTGATCGCACGGAAGGACAGCTACAATCGCATCTGGGTCAATTTGTGCAATGTGCAGAAGGCTATAGAGGATAGGGGGAGCCGTCCCTCTGTTGCAGGGCTGCACGATTCTATGACAGGGGTGGCGCGCAAGGTCCGGAAGATAATAGTCCTGGTGCGCTTTTGTCACTGCGAACAGGATCTGTTCTGGCCGGATGCTCCTTTCAGCTCGTTGCCTAGCACCCTCCAGCAAGGTGTACTCGCTTAGGAGCGGACAAAACTGTTTGGGCCGGTCGTCGCCACAGATCAGACGCGTGAGACCGCGCAACCGGACGCCGTCTCCTCCGGCTAAGACGATGGCCCAACGCTGCAACGAGCGTGCTGTTTCTCGGGCGTCCGGTGCTCGGTCTTCACGAAAGTTTTTCCCTAATGCGGGCCGGGGGAGGTGAGATGCTGTCATGAAAGTAAGCGCGGAACTGGCAATGAGACCTCACTTCATTTGCAACGATTCGATGTACTTCGTGAGGTTACTAATCCGTTGCGTGACGATGGCCGGGCTATTCGAGCTCACCGATGAGAGAATAGGGCCCCAGACCGGCATGTCTTTGGACCCATGCACGTTTTGAGTCACATCCCGTATCGAACTCATGACATGCATAGTCGGGAACTCGCCGCCATTCTTTTGAGCCAGCAAGGTTAGGTCGGTAGGCTGCTTCTTGAGTGCGGGGGCTGCCGGGCCATTGCCTTTTCCGTCCACACCGTGACAGGAAGCGCAATACGCGTCGAACATTTCCTTCCCTGAAGCGGCTGAGGTTGGGCTCGCCGGAACTTTCTTGATCTTCGTTGCGGTTTCCTGGGCCGGCAGTAGAACCGAGCTCAGGAGAAAAGCGACCAAACATACGATTCGCATTTATCTCTCCTTTAAACAAACGGCGCGGTGCGCGTGCCTATTTATTGCATTTCGACGGCCAAGTGTTTGCGATCGATGTCCAATTCTAGGCTTTCACGATTCGCTTTGCTGCTTTTTGCTGCGGGTTCGGCTGATTTCTACGCTGTCGCAGGCTTCGCCTTTGTCCCTTCCTCGATCGTTACTTGGCGAACTCTCTTCTTGACCTCGGGGACCGGCATTGAGACTTTCAAGACACCATTGTCCAACTCGGCCTTTGCCTGATCCGTCTTGGCTCCCTCCGGCAGCGGGATTGACCGGTAGAAGTGGCCGTAGCTGCGTTCCCATCGATGGTAGCCTTCGTGATCCTCTTTGTGTTCCCGTTTTCTCTCACCCTCGATGATGAGCGCCTCATCAGTTATCTCGACCTTCACTTCCTCCTTTTGGAGTCCGGGCAGCTCAGCTGTCACCGTCAGCGTGCCATTGCACTGTTGGATGTCCACTGTGGGCGCCCAACCGTCCGTCAATGCTGTGCCCCCGCGGAGCACTCGATCCATTTCTCGGGTCATTTCCCGCATCCAAGAGAATGGGCTCAATCCGAAGAATCTGTCGAATGGAAATGCCGAGGTGAAAAGCTCGCCTGTTGGCATCTCACGTTTCGTCAGTGATTGTTCCTTGCTAACTTTCACTTCTGACATCGCAACACCTCTTTCCTTCGCTTCAATTATTGGTCTCTGCACCGTCTGCTTTACGCAACTGCCTGCAGTCTCTTCGATTGCGCGGCCTTCGGCGCATCGATCTCGAGAATTCCCTTATCCAAGGATGCTGTCACCTTGTTGACATCAATCTCCGAGGGCAGATCAAGGCGTCGAAACAGCTTCTTTCCGGAAAACTCACACAAGCACACCTCGCCTTCTTTGCCTTCGTGGGTGTGAGCAGACTCGGCTTCGACGATCAACGCATTCGGAGTTGCGGTGACATCCAAGTCCCTCGCGTCAAACCCAGGCAAAGCAAGGCGGACGCAAAAGTCGTCCTGCTTCTCGACTAATTCGGATGCCGGGGACCACGCGACTTCTCGCTCCGCTTGCAGCCAGTCGCCCAAATCCATGCCGATTGTCCGGCCGCGCCCCTCAAATAAGCTAAAGGCTCGTTGTCGGATCTCATCGGTGATGGCGTTCATTCTTCGCCACAGGGTTTCGGGAAGCGCTCCCGAGCTAGGACACTTCTCCACAGCAACGTTGGCCATATGGGTCCTTCCTATTTGGATTACCGTGGACATATGGGTCGGGCTCCCGCAGAGGAGCTGGTTGCGAAGCTCGCTACATGTTGCCGATTCCTAGAAGCAATACTAGGGGAAGAGTCTCAAAGACGGAGCTAGTCAAAAGACTGGGTTGCTATAGAAATCTTAAGATTTCACGCCGCTGACACATTAAATCAGGCCCTCATCAATCGCACGCTTGATCAGCTCGACAGTTTTCCGCACTCCCAGCTTTCGTTTTACGTTGTTTCTGTGGAACGCCACCGTCTTATGCGAGATGCCCAGCGCGGCCCCGACCTCCTTGGCGGTTCGTCCCTCTGCGATCCCAGGCGATATATGGGTCTGTCCGGCCAGAGCTTTCGTGACCGCGCCCAGGATTTGCTCTCGAGTGGATGACTTGAGAATGTACCCCGTTGCGCCAGCGCTCAATGCTTCCCGGAGATACGCTGGATTTGCATGGACAGTCAGAAATAGCAGCTTTGTCCGAGGCAAACGCTTGTGAATCTGGCGTGCGGCATCGACACCTAAGCAGCGGCATAGTGATATCCAGAACAATCAAGTCAGGTTTGAGACGAAGAGCCGAATCCACCAGGGATTTGCCATCGCTGACTGCTCCCACCACTTCGTACTGAGGCTCCAGCATTCTTCTGAGTCCCTCCTGAATCAAAACGTGATCATCAGCCACGAGAACGCGAGCGCGGCTCATGATGCGATCCTCAGTAGTGGAGCCGTGGCTACGATGCTGGCGCCACGGCCAGGCACCGACTCGATCGAGACGTTGCCGTCAACCAGCCGGATACGTTCCTCCATGCTGGCTAGTCCGAGCCCAGCCTTTCCTTTCGCAAATCGAAGGTCGAATCCCGCGCCGTCGTCTCGAATCACCAGCGTAATCTGGTGTTTAGTTGTGACCAGCCTGACAATGACGTGCTTAGCGCCCGAATGTTTGACGGCATTCCGTAAGCCTTCTTGCGCGATTCGATACAGGCAGGACATGATCCCAGGTGGCAACCGATTCGGCACTTGCCGCTTCGTGAACTTCACAACAATGCCGCTGCGATGCGAAAACTCTTCGCAAAGAGCTCTCAAGGAGGCAGCGAGGCCCACGTCCTCCAACGCGGAGGGATGAAGCTGGTGGGCGAGATGGCGTGCGGCTGCCGATAGTTTGGTGAGCCGGCTCTGAAGCTCTTGAAGTCGGCTACGAGATGCCTCGCGGAGCGGCTCCGAGAGCAGCTCGCCTAAGTCAAAGGTCAGTGGCGCAAGTTCCTGGCAGAAGTCGTCATGAATCTCACGCGACAGCCTTCGGCGCTCATCTTCTTGAGCACTCAGGAGGCGCGACGCCAAGGCTCGAATCTGCTCATGATCTTGCGTCGCGGCGGCTTCCAGCCGCTTGCGTTCAGCAAGCGATGTTTGGTTCGCCCTTGGGGGAGCGTGTAGTGGCCGTCGAGGTGTTGCTGCACGCTTGCTGTTTCTTCCGCTCGCACGTGTTCGACATTGCCGGTCCCACACTTATGGTCGCAAGCCGGTTACCAGGATAGTTTTCGTTTCCGCGAGTAAGTTGACGCAGCTGAAAGTTTCCACCAAGCCCTAAGTGCTTAGCACATCGCACTTACACCTCCTGTTTTTCCACAAGCAGTGCGGCTCTCTTTCTGTTTTGCTCGACTATCCGAAGAGATAGGTGCGTGATTTTACTCAGGGTCCTTGCTCAAATGCTGATTACTGGGCAGGGAGCTTCGCGGATGATTGCGTAAGCCGCGGTGCGGAGGCGGCCAAGCGTCCTGTGAATCACACCTCGGCCGATCAGCACCAAGTCTGCTTCGTGTGCCAGAGCAGCATCGCGTACAACGTTCTCCACTCTCCCGAACCGCAACAGGATGTCAAGTTCGGTGCCTGCTTCGGATTGTAAATTCGCGATGCGCTGTTCGGCGGTGTCCAACAGAAAACCACGAAGCGAAGCAGGTTCCTGGCCGGGCGGAATCGGCTCGGCCGCTGGTAAGGCATGCACAACCTGGAGCTCAGCTTTCTGTTCGGCGGAAAACTGAACCGCCCATCGGAGTAGAGGCGCATCCCTAGGATCAGCATCCACAGCGCACAGAAACCGGCGCCAGCGATCGTGATTCTGCGACCAAAGTTGATCCGTGTGTACGCCCGTCCAAACGGGACAATCCATGTCATGCAAAACTTTTGCGGTCACCGAGCCCAGTAAGAATCTGCGGAATGGCCCATATCCATGCGTTGGCATCATGATCAGATCGATTTTCTGCTCGCGTGCATATTTCGCGATCTCTCTGGCGGGGTCCCCAAGTTCGGCCGTCCGTCGGACGCAAAGGCCGGCGAGATCGGCCGATAGATGTTGGTCAAGTTGTTCCCTCCGCACGTTCATAAGACTCTCTAGGTCCATCATGGGCTCAAGAACGATCGCGTCTGGAGTCCCATACCCGAGGGGAAAAAACTCAGCTGCGTGCAGCAGGATAACCTCTGAATGGAAGCGCTCCGCCATCGCCTTGACGAATGGAGCTGCCTCGTGATCTTGCTTGGAAAAATCAACCGGAAACAGAATACGCTTGAAAGTGATCATGGCACTCTCCAGCATTAGCCCTGCAAGTTGGCAGCCAAGAGAATGCCATGCGAACCGGAGATTGGAAGCCGGCTTGCAGAATGAATCGCAGATCTCGAAGGGGTTTGTTCGTTCTAGCCGAACGGTACGACCCGTAGCGCTGCCTTTTGGCATGGGACTGTTGGCGTGTGGAATCTCAAGCTGGAAACGAAGGGAAATGGGCGATGAAAACAACAGGCGAGTTAACAGAACGTAGTGTCCTCATTCCTCCCGCCGGGTTGGAAGGGGACCTGGTAATTCCCGAAAAGGCGACCGCAGTCATCGCATTTGCGCATGGCAGCGGCAGCAGCAGGCATAGCCCTCGCAACCAGTATGTCGCGCGAGTGCTACAACAAGGCGGCCTGGCTACGCTCTTGTTTGACTTGCTGACTGCAGAGGAGGAGCGGATTGACGTCCAGACCGCGGAGCTCCGATTTGACATTGCCTTGCTTGCGCGGCGATTGTCGGAAGCAACCGCATGGCTGAAGAAAGACAAAGATACGCGGGATCTGCTGGTCGGCTATTTCGGAGCCAGCACTGGCGCAGCGGCAGCCCTCGTCGCGGCGGCTCAGCGTCGAGGCGACGTGTTTGCGGTAGTTTCGCGCGGCGGCCGGCCGGATCTCGCGGGTACATCCCTGCCTCGGGTCAAAGCTTCAACGCTGCTGATCGTCGGAGGCGAGGACACGCCGGTCATCGAAATGAACGAGAATGCATTTCGGCAATTGCGCATGGAAGAGAAAACGCTCGAAATTGTTCCTGGCGCGACGCATCTTTTCGAAGAGCCTGGTGCTCTTGAAAAAGTCGCTTCACTGGCACGCGATTGGCTTCAGCGGGAATTGAGATATGTGGAAACTCGATAATTTCGGCCTTTCGGGAGTCGCCACAAGTCTCTAGCGATGAGACCACTGGAGCATGAGGTGGTTAAGGTAAATTCGCTGCTGGCGATCGCCATTCGGCAGCAGTAGAAGCAAGAAGTGATAAGTCCTCCACCTTTGCCCGCGGAGGCGTTGCGAAGATTATGACGGAAAACAGAAGAACACTCAAATGTTTTCTTCCCCAGCAAAATCAAAGGGATGAACTTGGATTGATCGGCTGACTCCAACTCAGCCGATCATACGCCCTGCCAAGAAGTGTCCCGAACCTGGAAATCGCTAACTACCCTGGCGTCACTGATTCGCTTGGATCAGTTGGAGACCAGCCGCTGGGCCTTTGTTTTCTCTCTTTGCACTGCAAAAGGGATATTTGTGGGCCGGATGTGTGCATGGCCCCCAATACGCTACTCGACGCATTGGAGAATGGACTTTTCAAATGAAACAAGTCCACCATTGATTCCCAGGACAGGCATGTTGACGCCCTTTCTCGCCAAGCAATTGTTCTCAGTGAGCGAGCCCACAATCCGCACGCACGTGCGGCGGAGATATAGATTTACTTTGGGTTTTGAGGGCTGCTACTGATTCAAAGTCTCAGTGTCGGTCTTCCGCGCCGCAGTTCCAAAACTTTGTGGTTTTGGCAGGGCCCAACGCTCCGCACGAACCCAAGTGGATTTGGCCTTGCGTTGGGGATTCGGGCTGAGGCTTTTTGGAAGGTGGTCCAAACATGGAAGCGACTACCTGCATAGGTTGCTGGACGTGCTTGACAACAACCGAGTAGGCCACCTCTCAATTCATCCGTGCTCAAATTGAGCGTGGCTGCTAGCAGCCCGTGGTAAAAACCTTCCAAAACATGTGACCTTGATTGTGTTTTGAACGTCTTTTGTCTATGGGCATGGGGCGCAAGAAGGATCGGGAGAAGCAGGAGGATCTATGGGTGGCAT
>JBEKRO010000089.1:0-28763 GCA_049518655.1 Bryobacteraceae bacterium
GCCCACCTCCGCTTCACCAGCCGAGGGCTATTTTGAAGGAGAAGAGGCTGTTTGAGTAGCGAAAATCATTAAATGGCAGGTGTGTCAATCGCGGATTGTCTCAGTGGAGGGGTTCACCCCACGGGGAAGAGGCATAACTGTGTCTTGGGTTCACCGGGCCGCAAGCCTCTATCGGCGATTTCGGAATCCAGACCAGGCAGAGCAAGAACTGGACAACGAGGTACATGCGTACTTCGAAATCTTGATCGAGCGAAACATGGCGCGGGGTCTATCGCGGGAGGAAGCGGTACGGGCCGCGCGAATTGAGTTCGAAAGCCCGGAGCAAGTGAAGGACAAAGTGAGAGACTCGCGAACAGGAGCTGCCATGGAAACGACGCTACGGGACATCCGGTATGCGGCGAGAGTGCTGCGCAGGGCGCCGGGCTTTACTGCGGTCGCGGTATTGACACTGGCATTGGGCATCGGTGCGAACACCGCAATGTTCAGTTTGGTTAACGCCGTTCTTCTGCAGCCCCTCAATATTCACAATCCCAAGGAAATTGTCGGCTGCTATAGCGTGGACATTCACAAGCCGGAGGCCTCGCGCGCGTTTTCTTACCCGAACTATGCCGACTTGCGAGAGCAGAATTCCGTCTTCTCGATCCTGGCCGCGCACAATATCGCGCAGCTGGGGTTGACTGAGGGCGAAACAACGCGCCACGTCTTCGCCGACATCGTGTCTTCGAACTACTTCGCCACCATGGGTGTTCCGTTATTCAAAGGCCGCACATTCACAACCGCTGAAGAGAAACCCAACGCTGGAATACAAGTGGCGATTCTCAGCTATTCGTACTGGCAAAAGCACGGCTCCGATCCGGAGCTACTAGGAAAGACTCTGCGCATCAACGGAAAGATATTCACAGTGGTCGGGATCGCCCCGCGGGGATTCACGGGAACGGTGCCGTTGATCAGCACCGAATTGTACCTGCCGCTGGGCACCGCAGTGCTGGCGAACGGACTAGAGGGACGCGGGCACTCCCTGAGCGAACGCGACATTCCCTACTTGATTTTGATCGGCCGGTTGAAGTCCGGGCTGAGGGAGCGAGAGGCCAATGTCCAACTCGCCGTAGTGGCGTCTCAGATGGAGAAGGCGTACCCGGCCGAGAACAAGGACCAGACATTTATGGTGCATCCGCTGGCCCGGCTGAGCGTCTCACCGAACCCGGCGGACGAGGGGCAGTCCGTTCCGCTGGTCATCCTGTTGACGATGTCAATGCCGGCCGTGGTTCTGTTGATTGCTTCGCTCAATCTCGCCAACATGATGCTGGCCCGGGGAGCCGCACGCCACAGGGAGATCGCGATCCGGCTGGCCATTGGCGGCGGGCGCGGGCGAATCGTGCGGCAGCTTTGTACGGAAGGATTCCTGCTTGCGATCTTAGGCGGAGCGGCTGGGCTGCTGGTGGCTTCCTGTGGCAGCGCGCTGCTCTTTCGGTCGTTCGCTTCGGTTGCTCCGTTTGATTTGGTTTTCTCCTCAAAACCGGACATTCGGGTCCTGACGGCGACCATGGCTTTCTGTATGCTCAGCACCATCGTGTTCGGTCTGTGGCCGGCGTGGAGGCTCTCGCGACCGGACGTGATGTTGGACCTGAAGACCGGCGGCGAAGACGCGGGCGGAGGGTTGCGACGCCTGTTCTCGCGCCGGAACGTGCTGGTGATGGCGCAGCTCTCGCTTTCGCTGATGATGCTGACGGCGAGCGGACTTTTTGTTCGCAGCGCGATGCGGGCGGTGCATGTGGAGCCGGGATTTTCTCTGGAAAGCGGAGTAGTCGCGGAGGTCGATCCCAGCCTGGCGGGTTATGGCGAGATTCGTGGGCGGCAGATTTACGCAGCGCTCCTGGCACGGCTGAAGAGCGTTCCGGGAGTGGAGTCCGTCAGTCTTGCGTGGACGGTTCCGTTCGGACGTGTCACCAACATTGCGAGGATACGCCCCGCCGGAGGCAGTCCGCAGGCCGTCGAGGTGTGGGCGGAGCACAACATAGTTACGGAAGATTACTTCCGGACGCTAGGCGTCCCACTGCTTCTCGGCCGATCGTTTCTACCCTCGGAGATGACGAGCGGATCGTCGCGGCACGTCGCCGTTATCGACAAGCTCGCCGCCGAGCGGCTGTGGCCAAAGGGCGACGCAGTGGGCCAGCACCTCCACCGCGATGATTCGCAAGACCTGGAGGTGGTGGGCGTGGTTGGCAACGTACAAGAACGGATCGTTGGCAGCGAGCTACGGCCCCACCTGTACGTTCCGTTCGGGCCGGAGTATCGGGCGGACATGCACATTCACCTGAAAGTGGCGGCAAGCGGAAGGGAAGCGCAGGCCCGCATGCTTCAAACCGTGCGCAGGGAAATCCGTGCAGTCGACGATGGCTTGCCGGTGTTAGAGCTGAAGACGCTTCGCGATCAGCTGGATGAGAGTCTGGATCTGTGGGTGGTGGAAACCGGCGCTCGCATTCTGGGGATTTTCGGGACGGCCGCGCTGCTGCTGGCAATCATCGGGCTTTATGGCGTCAGAATCTACACAGTGGCGCGGCGCACTCGGGAGATTGGTATTCGCATGGCGCTGGGAGCAAGCTCCGCGGAGACCCAGCACATGATCCTGCGGGAAGGATTGATGGTAACGGCGATCGGATCGGGGTGCGGGCTGCTGCTGGCGCTGGCGCTCGGACGGGTTCTGGCCGGTTTCCTCTATGACGTGCGCTCAGTGGATGCGGCGGTGTTATCGATCGCGATGGTGCTGCTGACGGTGGTGTCGATGCTGGCCTGCTACCTGCCTGCAAGGAAGGCGGCTCGGGTCGATCCGATGGTCGCTTTACGGTACGAATAGTTCGTGCCTCCAGATCGGGCGTTCGGCCAGGTGACGGAGCCGCTGAGGACGTATTGCGCCCTCCCTGCGGTCGTCGACTCTCCGGCGCGTGGTCCTGAACTCGGCGTTGCGCAACCGACACTTGGCCGTCTAACGCTATTGCTGATATGTGGCAGGCAATCGATAGATCTCCCCTGACGGCGTAGCGTGTACCAATCCGTCGGGACGTATAGTCGCCGGCCCGTCGAAGTTCGTCTCCGCGCGCTAACTGACCCACTCTCGGGGACGCCGGCTACTTGACATAGGCCAGCAAGCGGCCGGTGGTGATTGCGCCAAACCAGCAGGCCAGCGAAGCCCAAGCCAGCATTTTTGCATTGCCGGTCACCGGGGCCTTGTCGAGCTGCGGATCCTCGAATATCTGCCGGCGCATTCGTATGAGAACGTATAATCCTGCAAACACGAATGCCATCTTGAGGTAAAAATCCAGAGTGGTGAGCTTGGTTGTGGCGTCGGCAACCAGCATCATGGTTCCGGTTACTGCGTTTATGCCGAACCCCCACCACAAAAGCGGGAACGCGCGCTCGAAGGGCTTGATTGGAACGGCAGGCCAGAGACCCAGCACAACCAGGCTAATAATGGCGCTGACTCCAGCCACGATGGACATCCCCAGCGTGTGGACGATGAGAATCGTCGGGAAGGCCCAAATGGTGGGGGCGTTTTTCACCCATTGGCTGAAAGCCATGTTTTCGAGGAAAACAAGAAAATCGTGCATGTGTTATTCCTTGCGTTCGTTATTCCTTACGAGCATTATTCCTTACGTTCCTGGCGCGCCGTGCTTCTATCCAATGCGTAGCCGACAATCGCGACCACGACCGTTATGACGACCACCCAGAGAATGGTCCCGACAACCAATGACATGGCTTCAACTCCCCTCCTTCAGTAGACATCGCGCACAACGCAGCAGGCCGCGATTGTTTTCTTCACCCAGCGAGCACGTCCCGCGCTGTGCGCTCCTGATTCACACCCGGCTAGAATGAGTTGCCTAAGAATGGCAGCATGCTTCCGCAATACATAACGCCGATCCACAGGACCATGGCGGACGCTGCGGCGATTTTGGCTGTAAGCGGTGCATCGTCCTTAGGTCCCAGGGACCACGGTTCATCGAGAATAGTAAAATACAACGCGTTCGCCCCGGCCAGCATCGCCAGTCCTATTTTCCAGTAGAAGGCGGCATTGTGTATGTACTGGCCGGGAATTCCCACGAAGAACAACATACCAGTGCCGATGTTCATGCCGAATCCCAATGCAGCCCAAGGCAAAAGACGGTGCAAGGAAGCGAAGGATACGCCTTTCATGACTCCGAGAACCCGCAGATCCACCAGAAACACCACGCCACACAAAAGGCTCAGGCCAACGAAATGCAGGGTTTCGCAAGTAGGCCACATCCACGGGGTATCCGTGACGAACGAGCCCACGGTGCGGCCCAGGGCGCCCTCCGGTGTGACCATTGCCTGGGCGGCCCGGATTTCCGGGTGGCGAATTTCGCCGCCCAGATTGGAGGCGCGGACCATCAAGCCGAGGGACACCAGAGTCAGGACCAGGATCACTGCCAGATTCCAGTTCGGTATGCGTGCGAGGCGGCGGAATTGCCATAGTCCCAGCCAGGCAAACGCTCCGGTGACCAACATGAATGCAATGGCGACCAATGCCGCTCCTTCATGGGCTTCTATCATCGATTTCGATACGCCCGGCAGCGACTTGATGCCATCCTGCGCGCCATTGCCGCTCATATAGGTGGGGATCGCGATGAGAGCGATTCCCAGCAGGACAACCAAGCTGGCACGCTTCAGATCGTCGCTGTTCGTGATGAGGGAAAGCAGAAACAAACCGCCGCCAATGATATAGCCGATGGTCGGAAAATGATTCAGTAAAAGATGGATGTGTGTCAAGTCCATAGTGATTCTCAAGCCTGGATGCGGGGCGCTCGATTACTATATCACTTGGCTTTTGAAGAACGCGCGTGAGGCGACGATCGATAATCGTCGCTCTTGCTCTACTCAACGGGCAGTTCGAATCGGCCAAGCGTCAACAGCTATATTGAGAGTAATGCGGTCTCAAATGGCATTGCTGACTTTGTTGAGCCTGGGTGCTTGCTCTTGCACCAGCCAACGCGAGCGAGAAGCGCAACGGGAACGAGAGGAACGCGACCGGAATTCCGCGGCGTTCAAAGTTGGCGAAGCGGCTCACGAAGTGGCCAAGCACGCAGAAAAAGCCGCCGCCGCTGCCGAGCGCCAGCTGCAAGAAAGTGCTCGCAAAGCGTCGGAAGGTTGGAAACAGAAGGAAAAAGAGGACCGGGAAAAGGCCCGGCAAGACCACTGAACGCAGGCCGATCTAGTCTACCCATAGCTCCTGGCTTCCGGGTAAGATCGTAAGCGGTGAACATTCCGCTGAGTGATCTTCATTTCACTCACCGGTCTTAAGGAGCAACTACATGAGCACACCACACGCCGCCCCGGCGCTCGATATGGATAAATTGCACCAGTTCATGGGCCAGGCAGTTGGCGACATGGGAGCCGCCATGCACGCAGTGCTAGTCCTGCTTGGCGACAGGCTGGGATTGTACAAAGCAATGGCGGATTCACGGCCCGTGACTCCCGCCGAGCTTGCCCAGCGCACCGGAAGCCATGAACGATACGTCCGCGAATGGCTCAATGCCAACGCCGCAAGCGGCTACGTCAGCTATGACGCCGCGGCCGGAACCTACTTGCTTCCCCCGGAGCAGGCATTCGCGCTGGCTGTCGACAACAGCCCGGCATACCTGCCCGGTGCGTTTCAAATCATCTCGGCATGCTTTCATGACGCCGGCAAAATCGAGCACGCGTTTCAAACTGGCCAGGGTGTTGGCTGGCACGAGCATCATCATGACCTTTATCACGGCACCGAGCGATTCTTCCGCCCGAACTACATCGCGAATCTGATCACGAATTGGATTCCCGCCTTGGACGGCGTGGAAGCGAAATTGAAGCAGGGCGCCAAGATCGCGGACATAGGATGCGGGCTTGGTTCCTCAACGATTCTTATGGCGCAGGCTTATCCGAACTCGAAACTGCACGGGTTCGATTACCATGAGCAGTCCATCGAGCTGGCCCGCGCTACCGCGGCTCGGGAAGGCATTGGCGATCGCATTACATTCGAAGTTGCGTCGGCGAAGGCGTTCCCCGGAAAAGATTACGATTTCGTCGCGTTCTTCGATTGCCTGCACGATATGGGAGACCCGGCCGGCGTCGCCCGCTATGTGCGATCCGCGCTCAAGCCAGACGGCACGTGGATGATCGTGGAGCCCTTCGCGGAAGATGCGACGGAGGCGAACCACAATCCGGTCGGCCGGTTGTTCTACTCCGCGTCCACGATGTTATGCGTCCCGGCCTCACTGGCTCAGGAAGTGGGCACGGCGTTGGGAGCGCAGGCCGGGGAGCGACGACTACGCGAGGTAGTAACTTCGGCGGGTTTCACGCAATTCCGGCGAGCGACGCAGACGCCGTTCAATTTAGTATTCGAAGCGAAGCCATAGGCTCCGGCCCGGCTTATCGGTGGCTGTCGTCTTTGTCGCTCTGGTCTTTTTCGCGCTCGTCTTCGCGTTCGCGCAGCTTGTCCCGGGCGTGCTCCGCGTCCCGCTCCGATTGGCTTAACGCATGCCGTACCTGGTCGCGTGCCTTGTCCAGATCCTGGCGGGTTTGATCGTCGGCATGCTTCAATTCCTGGCGCAATTTGGCTTTTGTCTCTTCCAACTGCCGTTGCGCTTTATCCTGCGCCTCGCGGCTCTCGGACTTGGCACGATCGGTGTCCTGGCGGCTGCAGCCGGCAGCGACCAGGAGTCCGATAGTAATCACGACAATTGCGCCCGGCTTCTTCATGCACGCTCCCAAGAGTGAGACGCGTCGCAATTCATTCTGTTGCTCGACATTCGCCGTGTGAGTGGTTTAATAAAGATATAGAGGATCGCAGCGATATAGAGGATCGAGTCGCTGGACCCGCTCAACCTGCTAGAGCTGCGACAGGCCCAAACCTATGAGAATACTGGTTGTCGAGGACGAAAAACGGATTCAGGACTTCTTGTCCCGCGGCCTGGAAAGCGCGGGTTACGCGGTGGACGTCGCCGGCAACGGCTCTACTGCCGTGGATCTTGTTCACGGCGCTGAGTATGATCTGATCATTCTCGACCTGATGCTGCCCGACATGGACGGCCTCACGGTGCTGCAAAAGATTCGCAATCGTAAGTCCAGCCCTCCGGTTTTGATCCTGAGCGCGCGCGACGCCGTGGATGATCGCGTCAAAGGTCTGGAACTGGGCGCCGACGATTACCTGGTAAAGCCGTTTGCATTCGTGGAGCTGTTAGCCCGTGTGCGAGCGCGCCTGCGTCGCGGCCAGCCCATGCCGGAACGATTGCAAGTGGGTGACTTGCTGCTCGACTGCATCCGCCGCAAGGTAACGCGCTCCAACGAAAACATCGAGCTGGCGCCCAAGGAATTCAGCATCCTGGAATATCTGATGCGCAATCGCGGGCGCCCGCTCAGCCGCACCATGATTGTCGAACACGTCTGGGACATGGACTATGACGGGCTCACTAACATCGTCGATGTGTACATCCGGCATCTGCGCAGCAAGATCGACGATAAATTTACCGTCAAAATGATCCATACTGTGCGGGGGATTGGCTATATGCTGGACACGCCCGAAAAGTCCGTGGAGATGCCGGTGGAACAGGTCACATGATCAGACACGCCATATGATTACTCCTGGCAAAGCCCTCGGCTGGACTCGCGGACTCCGCTTCCGCCTGGCACTGAGTTACGTCATCTTCTTCAGTATTCTGTTGGTGCTTCTGGGCATGTTGTTTCGCCAAGTCTTGAGCGGCACCTTCCAGAACCAGATGGAAAGCGTGCTGGACGAGGAATGGGGCGCCGCCAAGGGTTACTTGCGCACTGGTCCGGAAGGACCGAATTGGTTTTACGACGAAAAAGATCCGGATGAAAGCTTCACCGTCCGCCGCGTCCAGCGCGTCTACATGCTGGCCGACACGGCGGGGCATAAGCTCCAGAACTCGGAAATTTATGAGTCGATCGGCATCGATCCGCCGTCTGAGATCCGCGCCATTCTTCAGTCCGGCAAACCCGCCATCCGCGAGCGCAAGGATGTTAGCGGTGTTCCCTACATGATCCGTTCCGGCCTGTGGGTGGATCACGATGGGCACAAGTATTACCTGGCCATCGGCCGCGCCATCGATTACAACGACAAAGTGATCAGCAATTTCACCTGGGACTACTTCGCCTGGGTTCCGCTGGTCATCGTGCTCAGCGGCGTTCTGGGATGGTTCCTGGCCGGCCGCGCATTGGAGCCGGTGAATTCGGTGGCAGACGCGGCACAGCACATCACACACTCCAATCTCGATGTGCAGATTCCCGCGCGCAATACCGGTGACGAACTGGATCGCCTGATTGAAGCCTTCAACCACATGATGACGCGCTTGAACCATTCCTTCGAGCAGATCCGTCAGTTTTCAACCGACGTGTCGCACGAGCTGCGCACGCCACTCACCGTGGTTCGCGGGCAACTCGAAGTGGCGCTGTTTACGGCCGAGACGGTGGAGCAATATCGCGAGGCCATGGCCGACGCGCTGGAAGGCGTGGAACGTCTCTCCAACATTGTTCGGGCGCTCCTGATGCTTTCGCAAGCCGAGTCCGGGCAGCTGGCGCTGCAAAAGACCGAGATCGATTTGGCCGATCTCATTCGCGATCTGGTGGATCAGCACCAGATTCCGGCCGAAGCCGAAGGCGTCCGGCTTTCCGCGACGGTGCCCGCCAATTGCACCGTGAGCGCGGACCGGATTCAGATCGAGCGGCTGGTCTCCAATCTCCTGGGCAATGCCATCAAATACACGCCGGCCGGCGGTGTGGTGAAGGTGAGCCTGATTCCTAGCTTCGATCACGTGAAGCTGATTGTGGAAGACACCGGAGTGGGAATTTCGCCCAGCCATTTGCCGCACATTTTCGACCGCTTCTATCGGGTGCCTTCGGCTGATTCGGAGAAGGGCCTCGGGCTCGGCCTCAGCTTCGTGGCATGGATCGCCAAAGCGCACGGCGGAGCGGTAACGGTGGAAAGCACTCTCAAGGAAGGTACGCGCTTCATGGTGCTGTTGCCGGTGGGCCGCTGGACGGCGATACCTCCAAACAACGTAGCGGGGGAGGCCCCAGTCCCAGCGGTCTCCGAGCGGGTATACTAGAAGGAGCGCACAGGACGCACCTTTCCGTTGCGCGCGGTAAGAAAGAACAGCTATGGCCCACCTTGAGATTGCGTCTCGCGATAAAGAAGGTGTCAGAATCCTCGACCTGAGCGGGAAGCTGGCGGTTGGAGGAGCGTCGGATCTTCGCGAAAGAGTCAATGCCGAAACCGCCGCGGGAAACTTGCAGCAACTTCTGAACCTGAAGGACGTTGAGTACATCGATAGCACGGGCCTGGGCACCATGGTGATTTGCCATATGGCGCTGCAAAAAGCGGGGGGCACGCTCAAGTTGTCGAATCTGAACCGCCGAAACCTGGAGCTGGTGCTGCTCACCAAGCTCTCTACCGTGTTTCAGATCTTCAATGAAGAGCAGGAAGCCATCAACAGCTTCTTCCCCGATCGCGAAATCAAGCACTTCGACATTCTGACTTTCATCCAGCAACAAAAGGAAGGCGCATAAGCCTTCTGCATGTTTGGCCGTCGCAAGAAAGGTCTAGTGGCGGCAGGCGCAAAAGCTCCGCCCTTCCAGTTGTCAGGCTTGGATGGATCTACGCGAACGCTGGAAGATATTTTGTCCGGTGGCCCCGCGCTTTTGGCTTTTTACAAGATTAGTTGCCCAGTATGCCAGCTCACTGCTCCTTATTTGGAGCGCTTGGCAGCAAACCACGCGCTGCAAGTGATCGGGATCTCGCAAGACGATGCCGGCGCCACGCGCGGTTTCCTGCAGCGCTTCGGCTTGACGTTCCCCACGCTGCTGGATTCATCGAGCGAAGATTATCCCGCCAGCAATGCTTATGGCATCACATCGGTTCCGTCTCTGTTTCTGCTGGAGCGCGACGGCACCGTCGCCCGATCGTTTAACGGATTCTCGAAGCGCGATTTTGAAGAGATCGGCGTCCGGGTGGGCGTTTTGCCTTTCGGACCCGAAGATCAGGTGCCCGAATGGAAGGCCGGTTGAGGCTCCAAGAACTAGGCCCGGTCCGGGACCTGAAAATAGCAAGACCTGCGATAATGAAATTTCCAAATGGCCTCCAAAATCTCTGAAGCGTTCGGATCCGCCGCAGCCATCGCCAAGGGCATGTCTATCACCCTGGGCGAAATGATGAACCCCACCATCACCGAGGATTATCCCGACACGGCGCCCAAGTTCCAGGAACGCTATCGCGGCGCGCACGTGCTGCAGCGCGATGAAAACGGACTCGAGAAGTGTGTGGCCTGCTTTCTGTGCGCGGCTGCCTGCCCGGCCGATTGCATTTATATTGAAGCTGCGGAGAATACCGAAACGCTGCGCATCAGCGGGGGCGAGCGTTACGCCCAGGTTTACAACATCGATTATTCACGCTGCATCTTCTGCGGCTACTGCGTGGAAGCTTGCCCCACCGATGCTATCACGCACGGCCACGGTTTTGAAATCGCCAGCTACAACGTCTCCACGCTGATCTACCGCAAAGAGAATATGCTCGCGCCCATCCCGCAGGGCGCGCATTTCCCGCTGAAGGCCGAGGCGGAAGAAGCGCCGAGCGGGCACTGATCGGCTCCCTCGGCCCTGGGGGGGCTTACGGTCGCGGTTCTGTAAGAATCTCGATCAGCCGTGCCCGCTCCGCCGCGCTCAATCCTGAATTCTTTGCGATGTCTCCGCGTGAATCGAGCTTCCTCCTGTATCGCCCAAAATACTCTTCTATGTCGCCGCCGAATTGTAAGCTGTACATGATGTCGGCGAACACCGCAGTGTGCGCGAGCCCCAACGCGTGTCCCGATTCATGCAGGCAGGTCAAGTACACGATGGCGTCGCGCAGCAACCGGTCGCCACTTACGGGCAGAGGAGATGGCCGCACGTAAACCTCCGCGCCCAGGTGTCCTTCGAAAGCCATCGGCCTGGTTTCGCCGTACATGCCTTGCTCGGCGGAAGCCCAATATAAGCGTATGCGCGCGCGATCGCGATCCTTGACACGCGTAAATTCGAGCTTATCGCCGGAGGCTTTCTGCCACGCCTCGAAGGCCCATTGCGCGAGTTGCGGATCATCGGGCTGGCATAGAGATGCCGGATCCGTGCAAGACTGCACCCAATAAGTGTATTTGTTGGGGGCGGCGCTCAGTGCAACAACAGTCAGACCAACGGCAATAACAAGACGAAGCCCAGAAATCATCGCTTTGCCAGGCGATCCTCGGCTAGCAGCTTGATTTGCGCCTCCAGTTGCTCGATGCGCTTGGTGAGATCGTCGATCAATTGACCCTCGGGATCGGGAAGAGTGCCGTGTTCGAGATAGTCGCCCGTATCCACGCCGGTGTCCACGCGCGACCGCACTACGCGCCCCGGCACGCCCACTACGGTAGAGTGATCCGGCACCGAGTGGATCACCACGGAACCGGCGCCGATCTTGGTGTGATCGCCGATCGTGATGTTGCCCAGGATTTTTGCGCCGGTGCCAATGACAACATTGTTGCCGATGGTCGGATGGCGCTTGCCTTTCTCCTTGCCGGTTCCACCCAATGTGACGCCTTGATAGAGCAGCGCATCGTCGCCGATCTCCGCCGTTTCGCCGATCACCACGCCCATGCCGTGATCGATGAAGCAGCGTCTTCCGATAGTGGCGCCAGGATGGATCTCAATCCCCGTAACGCTTCGATTGAATTGCGAAACGATTCGCGCCAGCAGTGGAAGGCCCCCGGTGTACAGCCGGTGAGCCGCGCGATGCAGCAGGATGGAGTGAAAGCCGGGGTAACAGAAGAAAATCTCCACCGCGCTTTTGGCGGCTGGATCGCCGTGGAAAACGGTGTCGATCTGTTCCTTGATGGCCCGAAACATACTACTTCGGTTTGATTATCTCACTGGGCCAAGCGATTCGAGGATTTTGTCGAATGCCGCCTGATTGGCGGCAATGGTCTTCGCCGGGCCCGTAAACTTAAAGAAAATCGATCCTTGCGGCCCTTCCACAATGGCTCCCAGCATCCGGTATCCAGCCATGGCTGGCCCCGCCTGCGCCGTTGGGCCGCCCATTCCGGTGTAAGCGCCCGCGACATCCACTGTGGTGACCAGCCAACCGCGAATGGCACGTTTGGCGATCTTTGCCGCCGCTTTGGACGGTTTTCCATCCGCTTGCAGAAACTGGCCGATCCAGCGGTCCAGGTTCGCGTCCACGCTGCCGCCTTGGCCGGCTCCGAAGAAGTACACGCCACACTCAGCGCCCGGCGCGACGGTGTAGGTGGCCAGACGCATCGGCCGCTGGGCTTCAGACTTCCAACTGGGCGGCACGGTCCAGTGGACTCCAGCGCCCGAATCCGCGCAGAGCGACATCGCGGTGAGAAGCAAACCGAGAACAGTCCGACGCATGGCATCAGTATGGCATGCGGGCCAGCCCTTAGCAGGTCAGCTTGGTGTTTTCGGGCGTCCGGAGTTGCCTGCTCCTTGACACAATCAGACAGGTATGTTCTTTTTGGATGATCGTGAACAAAATCGCCGTCGCGTTAGCCGTGTTCGGACTTTCGGTGCCGCTTGCCGCGCAGTGGCTCAACTACCCCACGCCTGGCATCCCTCGAACTCCGGACGGCAAGCCGAATCTGGCCGCGCCCGCGCCTCGCACAGCAGATGGAAAACCAGATCTGTCCGGCATCTGGAGGGGACCGGGGATGGGAGGCTACGATCGGAATATCGCGAGAGACCTGAGCCCCAAAGACATTCAGCCGTGGGCTGAGGCGCTGTACCAGCAGCGGGTCCGCGATATGGGAAAGGACGCCCCGCGCGCGACTTGCCTTCCGGATCCTTTTCCCTACTACCATACTGTAGATTTGGCGCGCTTCGTCCAAACTCCGGGACTATTTGTGATTCTCTATCAGGGCAGCACCAACAGCATTTATCGAACCATCTTTACCGACGGCCGTGAGCTTCCGAAAGACCCCAATCCTACTTGGTTGGGCTACTCAGTCGGGCATTGGGAAGGTGACACGTTGGTGGTGAATAGCGCGGGCTTCAATGATAAAAGCTGGCTCGACGTGGAAGGCCATCCTCAGACGGAAGCGCTGCGCATTACCGAGCGTTTCCACCGCCGCGATTTCGGACATATGGACCTGGACATGACGATCGACGATCCTGGGGCGTTTACCCGGCCGTTTTCGATCAAGATCGACAAGACGTTCGCGCCGGATACCGAGCTACTCGAGACCGTCTGCGAGAATGACCGCTCCGTCCCGCACATGATCGGCGCCGTTACTGCGACCAAACTGGCGCCGGACATCCTCTCGAAGTATGCGGGGACTTACGAGTTCGCACCGGGACGCGAGGCCGTGATCACAATCGAGAACGATCTGCTGTTCTTGCAGCAGGGCGCGAATCCGACCAGACTACCGCTGGTGGCTAACTCAGAGACCGTCTTTGTGTCGCGGACCAACGGAGACTGGATCGAATTCATGAAGGACGCCCAGGGCGCAGTGACGGGATTTTCGTACCACACCGGAAACGCCGAACGAAAAGCGGTCCGCAAGAAGTAACCATTCTAAAGCGGTATCACCGGCGGAGGAGCCGGTCCACCCAACTCCGGTTTTGGTCGAATCCTTCCAGCATCCAGATGTCATAGGGCCATTTCGCGATCGAGATCAGGAAGCTTTTCCCATCCGGATGGAGGCTAAAACCCGCCATTCCCTCGGTTGCCGGCGGCAAATCCAGCGCGCCTAGAAGTTTCTCCGCGCCGGACTTCACGTCCACCGAATACATTTGCCATTCCGCGCCCTCCGGGCTGGTGTTCCGATAGATGCCGAGAACTTGGCTGCCATCTTTCGAGAATCCATAGTTCGTGAACCGACGCGAAGTCAGATTGCGGCTCGTATGGCCGTCGGGCGATATCAGCGCAAGACCCCCACTTTCAGTTAGCGTCGGATAAAGGATCCAGTCTCCAGTAGGAGACCATTGCATCCTTCGATAGCCGGCAAGATCTCGACCCTCCAAACTGCACAAAATCACCGGGCTTTCCGCGGAGCCCGGCCGGGCCTTAGCCAATTGAACAGCCCCCGCCTTCAGGCGTCCGTAAGCAACCCACTGGCCGTCAGGTGACCACGCAGACATCCCTAGAACCACTCCGGAATCCAAGGTCGTAGCCCGTCCGCCCGACGCATTGGAAAGTGTGAGCCTGGCACCCTCCAGCGAACTCGCCGAAAAGAAGACGAATCGGATGCCGTCGGGCGCCCAAAGCGGGTTGTCTACCACGGATCCAGAAGGAGCCTCGGCGAGCCGGCGAGTAAACCCTTCTTTCGTGGACTGATCAACAATGGCGAAGGGGCCATCCCGGTCGCTGGAATAAATAAAGTGTGTCCCGGAAGGCGCCCAGTCGGGCCACCATGCTGCGCCACCCCCGGCTACGAAGGTATGCACGCTCCGATCTGCTAAAGATATGTCGAGCACATTCCACTCGTAATCGCCAGCAACGTATGCCATTCGTTTTCCATCCGGCGAAACCGTCGCTTGTAGCATTGAAACGGGGCTGTTATACAAGACGCGCACACTGCCGCGCGTCGTATCCACGATATACAGTGTCTTTGCATCTTCGTTCTTGCTGACGACAACATGCCGGCTGTCAGGCAGCCACGTCAGACTCTGTGGACTGTAGGTTCCTAAGTTTCGCCAGCCGCCGGCGGGATACGCTAGAACCCGAAGACTACCTCCGAGGCTTGTCACCACGGCGAGTTTAGCGCCGTCCGGTGAAAACTTCAGAAGAACCGCGCCGTCTACTCCCGAAAACGATTCCTGCGCGATTTGTTTCGGCTGCCCTTTAAGGGCACCAACCCAGAGCTTGCCGTCGCGCACGAACGCAAACGTTGTCCCGTCCGGATGAATGGTGGCGGCCGTGACTTTTTCCAGCACCAGTTCAGGACTTCCTCCGGACGCTCCGAGTGCCCACAAGCCCTTCGAGGACGTGTAATAGATGGTTGAACCGTCGGGAGACCAGAACGGCGCCCGACAAGTTTCGCTGGCCTTGGTGAGCTTCGCGGCGTCGGGTGCGCCAATTGTTTTGGTGAAAATTTGGCCAATACCGTGGATTATGACCATGTAAGCTAGGCTTTTTCCGTCCGGCGACCACTCTGGCTCAACCTCCATCCTTTCGTCGCGCGCAATTGGAGTGAACTTGTAGGTCGAAACGTCATATTGCTGCGGCGGAAGGAGCGCGAAGATGAGCGCGGCTCCCAGCAAAAGGCATGCTGCACCGATTCCCAGCGGTAGCGCAACGTGCTTTGTTTTGCGGGTTCCCGCTGCGCTGACTATCTCCGCCGCACTGGTTCGAGCTTCGGAAAGCCGCTCGCGGACCTGCCGCAACTCGCGATGCAGATCGCGCGTCGAGTCGTAGCGCTCTGAAGGCTCCTTGGATAGGAGGCGATCGATGATCCAACGTAAGGGTGCCGGCACGCTTGCGGGAAGCGGTTCCGGGTCCTCCCGGATGATTGCCGCCATGGTCTCAGCCTTGCTCCCACGGTCGAAGGGCCGCTTCCCTACCGCCAGTTCATACAGAATCAGCCCGAACGAAAACTGATCCGACGCGGGCGTAAGATGCGCGGCTCCACGCGCCTGCTCCGGGCTCATATAAGCGATGGTCCCGACGGCGGTGCCGGCGTCAGTAATTGCGATGGTGCGGGTGGCGGTGTCGGGCCCATGCTCTACTACGGATGTCCTGGCGAGACCGAAATCGAGAATCTTCACTCGACCCTCGCGCGTCACGAAAATGTTGTCCGGCTTCAGATCGCGATGAATAATTCCAGCAGCGTGCGCGGCAGCCATCCCATCCGAGATTTGAACCGCAATATCGAGGAGCTTGCGCGGGCTATCCACGGGAGCCAGTGGCGATCCCTCAACGAATTCCATGACCAGGTAATTCGGCCCGACGTCATAAAGCTGGCAGACGTTAGGATGATTCAGCGCCGCCACTGCGCGCGCCTCACGCTCAAAGCGGCCTGAAAACTGTTCCCGGGAAAGCTTGATGGCGACGATGCGATCCAGTCGCGTGTCGCGCGCCTTATAAACCTCACCCATTCCGCCCGCACCAATGGGCGCCAGGATCTCGTAGGGGCCCAGAGTAGTCCCGGTGAGTAAGGGCATGATAGCTTTGAACAATCTTACCGTACGCGCCGCGAAGTGACCGCGCAGAATTACTTCAAAGAAGTAAGCCTTACTTCCCTACCAGGTGTCGCAAATCTCTTTCGTTCTCGTTGCACACGAACTCCATGATTTCCGTATCCGGAATCAGCTCCGGATGCAGCTCGGCAGTCCACGGTTTCGTGTAGGCTTTCGGATCGTCGATAGTCAGCTGAATGTCCATGTGCCCGAAGTCGCGCCGGCGCATTCGCTCGGTCAAATGCATGGCGTCGCTTGTCGGATTGCCCCGTCCGGAAAGCCAGGCCTTCCCGTTGAAGCCGTTGGATTCCACCACCAGTGTGTCGCCCTCCCAATGTCCGGCCGAGTATCCCGCCCAGGAGGGATTGGGATCTTTGGGTAGCTCACGCCGGTCGAGGAAGATTTGGCGATAAGTGGTCTGATATTCGTACAGAATTACGAGCAGTTCCGGAGTTTGTACGATTTTGTGCAAGTCGAACGCGTCTGCTTTGGGCGTGCCTCGCGGCAGGCACTTTGACTCGGGGTTATCGATCTGGTTGTTGGCGGTATTTTTGTCGAACAGCGCCTTCGCCCAAGGTTGCCATGGAATGCTAATTCCATCCAGATAGTAGGCGGTGGTGCGCGCGTTCAGCTGCTCCCAGACGCCGGAAAAATCGGGCTTTCCGTCCGCCATTTTCGGGGCTGGCGCAGAGAGGTTGGGCTTGCCGTCAGCCGATCGCGGGATTCCACGGGTGGGGTAGTTGATCCATTGTCCGGAGGCCTTGATACATAGTAAACACGCGCAGGCAGCCACAGCCGCTGCAAACGGGACAAGCCTGATTCTCGTCCAGAGCCTGCAGCCCGAGACCCTCAAGCCGATGTTGTGTACTTTCGTTGTCACCCGCCATCCACCCTCTCAGAGTGTAACGCCGTGAGTACCGTCGCCCGCAGGCTAGGCGCCGGGAGTAACAAGCACCGACTCGATCGCCTCCAACAACTCCCCGGAGTGGATCGGTTTGGACACATACCCGTCCATTCCTGCTTTCAGGAAGCGCTGGCGGTCACCCGTCATCGCGTGCGCGGTCATGGCGATGATGGGAATATGATGCCCGGTGGCTTGCTCCGTCCGCCGAATCGCAGCCGTTGCTTCCAGCCCATCCATCACGGGCATCTGCACGTCCATCAGGATCAGGTCGAAGGTGTTTTCATGGCACGCCTTCAAAGCCTTGGCCCCGTCTTCCGCCAGCACTACCACGTGTCCTTCTTTCTCCAGGAGTCGCGATGCCAAACGTTGGTTGACCGCGTTGTCTTCCGTGAGAAGTATGCGAAGCGGCGGCCGTCCCTCTCGCAGGCTGTGGCGTGTTACAAGTTTGACGGGCTCCGCCGGCTTCTCACGCGAGGCTAACACCGTGAGGAGAGCTTCCAGAAGATCGGATTGCAAGACCGGCTTGATCAGGTAGGCTGCAATGCCCAGCTCTTTGCAGTGAATGGCGTCGCCGCGCTGTCCGCCCGAGGTAAGCATGACGGTAATCAGCCCTTCGAGTTCGGGCAATTTCTGAACGCGCTCCATCAACGTAAAGCCATCCACGCCGGGCATGTGGCAATCCGTCA
This sequence comes from Bryobacteraceae bacterium, assembly GCA_049518655.1. GTDB lineage: Bacteria > Acidobacteriota > Terriglobia > Bryobacterales > Bryobacteraceae > Palsa-89. Next base: position 17,797 of record JBEKRO010000089.1, read on the forward strand.
CCATGAGCCCGAACGGCATCCCAGCCGCCTTCGCATCTTTCAGAAGACGGATCGCATCTTCGGCCCCAGCGGCGCAAGAAGTTTTCATCCGCCAGTAGCCGAGGGTGGTTTCCAGTATCTGACGGTTGGTGGCATTGTCATCGACGATGAGGACTCGCAACTCGTCGAGCAAGGCCGGCTCCAAGCTGTCTGTTCGCAACGCCTGAGCGATCGCGTTTCCGAGGCGTACCGTGAAGTGGAATGTGCTTCCTCGGCCCTCTTCGCTTTCCAGCCAGATTCGTCCTCCCATCATTTCAATTAAGCGAATCGAGATGCTGAGCCCTAACCCCGTACCGCCGTATTTGCGCGTGGTCGATGTATCGGCTTGACTGAAGGGCTCAAAAATCAGTTTCTGTTTGTCGGGGGGAATTCCAATTCCCGTATCGGCGACAGCGTAGTGCAAGGTCACACCCTCTTCGTCTTGTGATTCGGCCTCTACGCGCAGTACCACCTCGCCCCGGTCAGTGAACTTAATGGCATTGCCGACCAGGTTCAAAACAACTTGCCTTAGCCGGACTGGATCCCCGACGAAAAAGTCCGGAAGTTCCGGCGGGACGAAGTACGCCAGTTCTAGATTCTTCTGATGGGCGCGGATCGCGATGGTCTTCATCGCCTGTCCCAGATGGTCTCTCAGATTGAACTCGATGGGATCCAGGCTGAGTTTGCCAACTTCAATCTTGGAAAAGTCCAGGATGTCGTTGATCACGATCAGCAAAGAGTCGGCCGAATACTTAACCGCGTTCAAGTATTCGCGCTGTGTCGGGTCCAGCTCCGTATCCAGGGTTAGCTCCGTCATCCCAATGATGCCGTTCATCGGCGTGCGAATTTCATGACTCATATTGGCCAAGAACTCGCTCTTCGCGCGGCTGGCCGCTTCGGCGGATGTCTCCGCCCGGGAGCGTTCTTCGACTTCCAGTTGCAGCAGATTGTTGGCGTGTGCCAGATCCGCGGTGCGTGCCTTGACTCGCGCCTCTAATTCATCGTGTGCCCTCCGCAACTCCGTTTCCGCTTTTTGGCGTTCCGAAACCTCCACTGCCAGCCAGTGGTTCGCGTCCTGGAGATGAGTCGCCTGTTCCCCCAGGCGCGCCGCCTGTTCGGCTTCCTGCCGGAAAGCCGAAAAGGTGCTGGCCAGAAGCCCATTCAGCACAAAGCCGTAGCTGACGATTTTGAACACATGCCCCATGATAAACAGGCTGTCCCCGGTCTTGTTATAGATGGACAAATAGATGAGCTGGCTGACTGCCGATACAATTAGCGAAAGCAATACCCAATGTTCAAAATCGTCGGACCTCCAGCAGCCGTTCCGGAAATATCCAACGGCCGCTAGAGTGAAAAAGAGAGCCGGCACCAACTCAGTCGGGCGGTGCACAATGAAATTCGGATAATAGGCCGGCTGTAGCGGAACCCACAGAAAGAAGAGAAAGCTGGCCACAGTCCAACTGCCAACTGCGAGATAGACAAGACTCTCCGCGGATCGGCCTGGGGTCGGCCGTCGCTTCCAGGCCACTAAGCTGGCCAACAGCACCAAGGACAGAAACACCTGTGAAACCGCCCCGCTCCAGTGGGTCAGGGCTGAAAGGCCGGAAGGGGTGCGCCCTGCTAGAAACGAGGACGTAATGAGCGCATGATAGGCATCCAGGAGACTGGCCCCCAAAAACCCGCTGCCGATCAGCAAAAACATGCTACTGCGTTTTGCGTAATAGCGCACCAGGGCCATGGCGCCGGTGATGAGCGCGAGCAGCGTCGCAACGAACTCCAGGACCGTATGGAACTCCGCGTCCCCATGCCACGTTGCGCTGCGGACCAGGGGCATCGCACAGAGCAGCAGGGCGATGAGGAGGATCACCCAAGTGGGCCTCCGCGCTCCATGGTGGTCTGCGCCGACGTGTTTCACTATCGAAATTTATCGGCAGAAAGCGTAGAAAACATGCTAGTTGAAGGTGAAGGCCGAAAAATGCACACGCCGACCGCTGGTCTTGGCGCCGCGCGCAAATAACGCTCCAACCGCGTGATCTGACAGATAGTTTCCGGCACGTGCGCGCCGATTGTCTCCTCAGAAGTCGCCGGATTGTATACTGGCGTGAACGAGGAAAAAGGATGAAGACGGCGTACACAAATTCCAAACCGCCTCCTGCGTGGCTGATTGGCATGGGCGCCCTGACCTTCGGCCTAGTCGCTGGCTTTGTCATAACGGCCCTGCCCTTTTTGTTGAGTAAGGCTGGCGTCAGTGTCGATCGCATCGCTACCGTAAGCGCTATCGCGATGTCGCCCACCTTTTGGACGTTTCTGATCACGCCCATCGTTGACGTTGGCTTTACCCGCCGTACATATGCATTTGCATTCGCGATCGTTTCCGCCGCGAGCCTCGGGTCCGCTTTGTGGCTTTTTTCTCCAGCCCGGCTATCGCTATTCACCGTTCTTGCTTTGCTCGCTGAATTGGCTATTGTGCTTCAGAGCAGCGCCGTCACCGGTTGGGCCTCCGAGTTCGTCCAGGATGCGGAGCGCGGAAGAGTGGGCGGCTGGATCAATGCGGCCAACCTGGGCGGCGGGGCTTTGGGAGCGATGGCTGTCATGTGGTCAGCGTCCCGCGTGCCGTACCGGACATTGGGGATGATGATCGCCTTCGCGACGGTGTTGTCCACATTATTCTTGTTGCGTTTTCCACAACCCTCCGAACCTCAGCTCGGCTTGCGCCAGATCCTTGGCGGCACATTTCGAAGTGTGGTGCAGACGTCCAGGCAGCCCCAGGTCCTGACCGGCTTTCTTCTCTTCCTGGCGCCGGTGAGTTGCGTTGCGGCCATCAATCTGTTCGCCGGTCTGGGGAACGAGTTCCACGTGAGCACGCAGTGGGTGGTCTGGACTACCGGTGCCGGAGCTGCGGTCACAAGCGCCATCGGTTCAATCGTGGGCGGCTATATCGCAGATCGTGTGGATCGTGGTGTGCTCTACATAGCTGGTGGAACACTCGCGGGTCTGTGTGCTCTTTGGATGGCCGCGACACCCCACACGCAAGTTACTTTCACTGCTGGCGTGCTTGCCTACAACTGCTTGGCTGGCGTCTCTTATGCGGCGTTTTCAGCGTTGGGCCTGCAATTGGTGGGAATCCGAAATCCGACGGCGGCCACGCAGCTCGCACTATTCGCCGCGGCCAGCAACGGCGCCATTGTCTATATGACCTGGGCGGATGGACAGGGATTCCGAATGTTCGGCATCCGGGGTCTGTTGCTGGTGGACGGCCTGGCCTCCATGGCCGCAGCCATCCCATTGCTTCTGTTCTTGCGATGGCGAGCGACGAAAAGCAGCTCGGAACTGGACGTTCCCGGCGCGCTGCCCGAAGAAGCCTGATGGTCCCAATGGACAGGTAACTCCGCGAGATCCAACTCGGCGCTCCGGCGCAAAGGAGCGCTGCTATGATAAATTCGATGCGGCTCGGTTGGCTCTTTCTAGCGGTATTTCTCGCTGGCTGCTCTTCTTCCCCTTCGCCCGACAAGCAAGCGAAGTCCGCGCCCGCAGTTCCGGCGCACTTCACGGCGAGCAACACGTCCAATCCGATCGCGAAATACATCGAGCTGGTTGGCTTTCGGGTTACCGAGAGAAGTCCCGGGCATCTGATCGTCCAGTTGGGTGTCGTCAATCACTCGGAAGCCGACGTGGGTGACGTGAAGATGACGGTTAAACTAAGCACCACAGCGGCTAAGCCAGGCGATCCTCCGCTCATCACGTTTCCCGCGCAGGTTGCTCGTCTCGGCCCCACCGAACTCAAGGATGTGAGCGTGGAAGTTCCCACCAAAATGCGCGTCTACGAACTTCCGGACTGGCAATTCTTGAAGGTGGACTTCGAGATCACCGAACCGAAGGAATGAACGCTTTCAGAAAATGTTTCTCAATGCCTCAGCGGTTGTGGCGAAACACATCCGGCAGGCGATCCGAGTCTCAATGAAGAGCCTTGGTTTGCAACACAGCGATGATTTGCAACAATGGTATGCGGCCTGCAGTACACGGCTGCACCGCCCGCGTCCCAAACCTGGATTTTAAGCCACTCGATTTGAACACTACCAAGGGTAAGGAGCTTCCGTGATTCTTAAGAATACTCTCAGCGTGCGATTTTTTCTGCCGCTTCTGTTCGTGTCGGGCCTGAGCGCCGCGCCCCGGCTGAATCTTTTTCAAACGTCTCTCACCGTTTCCGTTCCGGTTGGAACAAACGGTACGCCATATAGTCTGGACACGTTCAATATTGGCAGTGGCACGCTGAATCTGCAGGCTTCCTCTTCGGTCTCCTGGCTGGTTGCTACCGTCGGCCCATCGCAAGTGTGCGGGCTGCGTGGCGGATGCTACCCTGTGTCGATTGCGTTTCAGACCTCTTCACTTGCTGCGGGAACTTACACGGGCATCATTACACTCTCGGACCCCAACGCCGTCGATTCGCCCCAGAGCTTCACTGTCACGGCGCAAGTGGGCGGTGACGTTCCCAGCAATCTGGTCTTCTATCTGGCGCCCGGTGGCTCCACATCCGCAACTTTCACCACAAATGGGCCGATCAAGCCGACCATCAGCAATGCATCGTGGTTAACCACGTCTACCTCGGCGAATGCGGCCACTGGCGCCTACGTGACCACCGTTACGGCCACCGCGGGAAGCAGCATGGCCGCAACCGATTACAACGGAACCATTACCATTGCCGGCTCATCCTTTGCGCCCGACAATAAGCAGGTCGCCGTTTCGCTGAATGTCACCACGCAGCCCATCGCTCAGGCCAGCAGCAGTTCGCTGTCGTTCAATGCCGCGCAAGGCACAAAAGCGCAGACTGCGAACGTGGCCGTGACGGATGCCGGGCAAGGCGCTCTGACCGTCTCTGGCGTCACAGCGACGGCCGCCAGCAGCGGAACATGGCTTTCGGCCGCCACGATCAACGGAGGCATCAGCGTTACCGCCGATCCCACCGGGCTTTCGCCGAACACCTACACCGGCACGGTGACCGTCGCAAGCAATGGCGTCAACGGAAACCTGGTTATCCCCGTGCAGCTCGTTGTCGCGGCGCAAGGGCCACCCGTTGCGGCGGTGGGAGGCGTGGTGGCAAACGAGACCTTTGCCGTTGGAGAGCCGATCGCTCAGGGCGACGTCGTATCGGTATATGGAAATCAATTCACCTTCGATGCCCCGACCTCGGCGGGCAGCTTGCCTCTTCAGACAACACTGGACAATGTTCAGGTGCTGGTGAATGGGACAGCCGCGCCGTTATTTTACACGTCTTCAGGTCAAATCAATTTCGAGATCCCGATTAATGCAGCCACCGGAGACGGTACCGTCCAGATTGTTCGCAATGGCACGCCGGGAAACATGATTTACGTGAATATCGGTGCCCAAGCGCCTCAGTTTTTCTTGGTCCCCGGGACCGGGGGCTACGCTATTACTACGCCCGAGGGCATGCTAACCGGCACATCATCCAGCCCGGTCCATGTGGGAGACACCATCGTGATTTACGCTATCGGCCTCGGACCTACTTCGCCTCTGGTTCCCTCCGGAACTGCGTCGCCCGCCACTCCACCGCTGGCCACGGTGCCGGGAACCACGCAGGTCTGCTTCGGTCCAGAGTCGCCGTTCTTCCAGGCGCCTTGCGCTACGCCCCTTTTTACCGGTCTGACCCCGAACTTTTCCGGACTGTATCAGATCAACGTCACTATTCCTGCAGGGGTTGCAAGCGGCAACAGTAAGATGTCCGTGATCTTGGAAGACAATATTTCGAGCGATCCCATCCCGCTCGCGGTGCAATGACGGAGCGGCTCTATTATCAAGACAGCTATCTCACCGAATTCCGGGCTCGCATAGTGGACGCGAGTCCGGACCAGCAACGGATCTCTCTCGATCGCACGGCGTTTTATCCCACGTCCGGCGGCCAGCCCTTCGATACCGGGCAACTAGGCGGATCGAATGTCGTCGAAGTGATCGATGAAGGGGACCGCATTGCGCATGTTCTCAGCGCTCCTCTGAGTGCTATGGAAGTGGGGCAGGGCGAGGTGGACGGCCGCATCGATCGCACCCGCCGTTTCGATCACATGCAGCAACATACCGGCCAGCACTTGTTGTCGGCCGTGCTGCTGGAAATGTTCGATGCCCCCACCGTCAGTTTTCATCTGGGCGCGGAATCCAGCACGATTGATGTCGCCCGGGGGCTGGAGCCGGAGCAGCTTCGAGAGGCCGAACGCCGCGCCAACCAAATCGTATTCGAGAATCGGCCAGTGACTATAGGCTTCCAGCAATCGTCGGAAGATTTGGGGCTGCGCAAACCAACCGAACGCGAAGGCGAAGTTCGCATTATTTCGATCCAAGATCTGGATCGCAGCGCTTGCGGCGGTACGCACGTTCGCGCGACGGGCGAAATTGGTCCCATCCTGCTGCGCCGGCTGGATCGGATTCGCGGCAATCTGCGGATTGAGTTTCTGTGCGGCGGCCGGGCCGTGGAACGCGCTCGCGCCGATTTTGAAGCGCTGTCGCAAATCGCTCGAGTTTTTTCCTCGCCTTTGGATGAGACACCCGCCCTGGTGGAAGCTCAGCGCGAGAAGCTCCAGGAAACCGATCGAACGCGGCGTCGCCTAGCCACCGATCTAGCGCAGGCCAGTGGGCGCGAGTTATATGCGGCGACCACTCCCGGCCCGGATGGCATTCGACGCGTGCTGCGCCGCGCGGAATCGCTCTTGGAGGAATCTCGAACCGAGGCGCAAAGCTTCACTGCCGCGGGGCCAGCGATTTACCTGGCTGCCACGGAAAATCCGCCTTCCGTTCTGCTCGCTGCTTCGAAAGACAACGGCATTCACGCTGGCGATCTGCTCAAACGCGCGCTCAGCGAGGCCGGCGGACGTGGTGGCGGAAACGCAACGTTGGCCCAGGGAAGTGTGCCCTCCAATGAGGCTTTGGATCAAGTAATTGCGTCCCTGGCCAGCCTGCTCAAGTTCCCATCTTGAGATCCCGTACAGCATCTGCCTACGCGAATTTGCAGTACCTAGGTGCTAAGGTTGAACGCTAAAGTTCCCCCAGAAAGGTTCCGAATTCACGTGGAGTGAGATTCATAAAGATCTCTGTTCCCGCGCTCGCCCTGTTGCTCGCTAGCGCCGCGCTGGCAGCGGACCGGCACAAGCTGGATGTCGATCCCGAAAGCCAGGACGGCATCCTTCTGCAGAGGATCGAACAGGAGCCAACGCAACCGCGCAAGCTGGCGCTGCTCGAAAAATATGTCCTCGAATATCCCAAGACCTCCTCCATCGCCTGGGTTTACGAGCAACTGCTTCCCATCTACATGGAGGCGAACCAGTGGGATCGCGTCATAGCAACCGCTGAAGGGTTGCTGGCGGCCGATCCGAACGATCTGGACTCCGCGCATGACGCATTGAAAGCGGCCGAGGCGCAGAATGATCCTGAGCTGCGGGCGAAATATGCACCCTTGGCATGGGACCTCGCTTCGCGAACCCTGATGCTTCCTAAACCTTCCGATCCGGACGACCTTCCCGACTGGACCAAGCAGACGACTTTCGCGCGAGAGGTTCTGGATTATTCGGAATATACCATTGCAACGCTCGCCGCGGCGCAGACGGACGACCTTAAACGCGCCGAGTTGACACTGCTCTTGCAGGAGCGCAATCCGCAGAGTAAGTTCCTGGTGCTGACGAAGAAGCAAACGGTCATCGAACTGGCCACCCTGAATCCGCAGAAGGCCATTCAATTGGCCCAGGAAGGTTTGGTCCAGGATCCGGACAATATCGATTTTCTGATGACCATCGCCGATCACGATATGAGCCTGGAGCGGAATCTGCCGCAGGTTCTGACTTACTCGCTGCATATCCTGGAGCTGGTGCAAGGCAAACCGCAGCCGCCCGATATCACGCCCTCGGAATGGGAAAAGAAGAAAGCCAAGTTTACCGGCTGGGCAAGCTGGCTGGCTGGCGTGGTCTATGGCAAGCAGGCGCGCTATGGATTGTCGGACCGCTATCTGCGGGTGGCTCTGAGCTACATCCATCAGGATCAACGGCTGCTCGCCGCGGCGTACTTCTACCTGGGTTACGCCAACTATGCGCTGGCGGGCGAACTGGCCGACAAAGGCCGCGCGATAGAAGCGGTAAAGTTCAGCAAGCAGTGCGCGGATATGGACTCGCCTTTTCGGTCGCTAGCACTCAAGAATCTGGAAGCACTGCGCAACGATTACAACGTTGAATAGCGGCGAGCTTGCACCTACATTTACCCCTCACTTGCTTTTAGAACCCAAAATGAGGCAAGCTGGATAGTTTTCCACGTGCCACGGATATGAATTCATGCGGGTGAGGGTTCTCTACCACGATCACTGTTTCGACGGTGCGGCCTCGGCGGCTTATTTTAGCCGCTTTTACGAGGGAAAATACGCTCCAGGCGCCGATTTTGTATTTACCGGCTTGGCGCACAAGGCTTCCCAGCTCTTTGAGGATGGCCTTTTCGACGGCGACGTCAATGCGATTGTCGATTTCAAGTATTCGCCCAATCCGCGGCTGACCTGGTGGTTCGATCATCACCAGAGCGCGTTCCTGAGCCCGGAAGACGCCGAGCACTTCCGTGGCGACCATAGCGGCCACAAGCTTTACGATCCCTCTTACAGCTCCTGCACTATGTTTATCGCCGACGTGGCGCGCCAGCGATTCGGATACGATGCGCCGGACTTGGCCGAGCTGGTGCAATGGGCGGACATCATCGATGGCGCGCGCTACGCCAGCGCGCAGGAGGCCGTGGAGCTGAAGGCGCCGGCCATGAAGCTGACGCTGGTGATCGAAGGCGCGCCAGGCTCCGAGATCATCCACAAGATCATCGGGTGGATGCGGAGCTGTCAGCTAGGCGAGATTGTTCAGCAGCAGGAAATTAAGAAGCTTTACGCGCCTTTGTACGAGCGCCATATCCGTTCCATCGATCTCATCCAGAAGCGCGCTCAGACCGGCAACGGCGTGGTGTTCTTCGATCTCATTGGGGACGATTTGGAAGGCTACAACAAATTCATCCCGTATTATCTGTTCCCGGCCGTCACCTATACGGTATCGGTGAGCACTTCCAGCTTCCGCACCAAAGTCTCGGTGGGTTCCAATCCCTGGGCGACGGAGCCAGTGAAACACAACCTGGCGACAATCTGCGAGCGCTACGGTGGCGGTGGGCACCCCCGCGTGGGCGCTATCAGCTTCGCGATCGGCGCGGCGGACCGGGCGCGCGCGGTGGCGCAGGAGATTCGGCAAGAGTTGGGAACCTAAGCGGAGTTGAGTCGCATGGGCCTTGCTGCTGGGACTCGCTTGGGACCTTATGAGATCCTAGCGCCCATCGGCGCGGGCGGCATGGGTGAGGTCTACAAGGCCACCGACACGCGCCTTGGTCGCATCGTTGCGATCAAGGCTCTGAAAGGGCCTCACAGCGACCGCTTCGAGCAAGAGGCGCGCGCTATTGCGGCCCTGAACCATCCGCATATTTGCACGCTGCACGACGTCGGCCCGGATTATCTGGTGATGGAATTTGTCGATGGCGCCGTTCTCAGCGGACCGCTGCCCGTCGAAGAAGCACTGCGGCTGGCGTTGCAGATGGCCGCTGCGCTCGAAGCCGCACACGCCAAAGGGATCACGCATCGGGATCTGAAGCCGGCCAACATTCTGGTGACAAGGGAAGGCGTGAAACTGCTCGATTTCGGGCTGGCGAAGGTTTCGGAGGTGAAGGAGGCGTCGGTTACTCAGACTCTGGACGCACAGACCCTGGCCGGAACCATTCTCGGTACCGCCGCTTACATGTCGCCGGAACAGGCCGAGGGCAAGCCGGCTGACGCGCGCTCGGATGTTTTCTCTTTTGGGGCGGTGTTGTACGAGATGCTCAGCGGGCGGCGGGCCTTTGAGGGCGAGAGCGCGATCTCGACCATGGCGGCGGTACTGCACAAGGAGCCGCGCCGGTTGGATGCTCCGCCGGCGCTGGAACGCGTGGTCATGCGGTGTCTTGAGAAGCAAGCGGCACGCCGTTTTCAGACCATGGCCGAGTTGCGGGAAGCGCTGCAGCAGGTGACGGCCAAGCCGGCGGAGAAGCAGCCCTCGATTGCGGTCCTGCCCTTCGCCAACATGAGCGCGGACAAAGAGCAGGAGTACTTCAGCGATGGCTTGGCCGAAGAGATCATCAACGCTCTGGTAAAGATCCCCGGCCTCAAAGTGATCGCACGCACCTCCGCCTTCGCTTTCAAAGGACAGAACGCCGACGTCCGCAAGATCGCCGAGACGTTGGGCGTGGCCCATGTTCTCGAAGGCAGCGTGCGTCGTTCGGGCAATCGCATCCGGGTCACCGCGCAGTTGATCACGGCCGCGGATGGAAGCCATCTGTGGTCGGAACGCTACGACCGCGAGTTGGCAGATGTATTCGCCGTGCAGGACGAGATCTCAGCGGCCATCGCCGAAGCGCTCCACACTAAGCTGTCGCCGCAGGCTGCCGCGAAGCTGCGTTATACCCCCAAGCTTCCCGCATACGAAGCCCTCCTGAAGGCCAGGCATTTCCACTGGAAGGTGACGAGGGAATCGATGGATCAAGCCAGGGTGTTCTACGAGCAGGCCATCGCGCTCGATCCCCAGTACGCCTTGGCCAAGGCGATCTACGCCGACTATCTTTTTGGCCGAACCACCGTGGGGATGACGCCGATGCGCGAGGCCGCACCAGCCGCCCGCGCGATGGCGCAAAGTGCGCTGGAACTGGACCCTTCGCTTCCGGAAGCGCACGTCGTCCTGGGTGTTCTCGCTGCGACCCATGACTACGACTGGAAGGAGGCCGCTCACCGGTTCACGCTGGCGACGACTGACGACTCCGCTTCGCCGCACTGTCACTTAAGCAGCGGGCTCTATTATCTCCTAGGATCGGGCCGCCGGAAGGAAGCGGTGGTAGAACTGGAACGAGCCGTTCAGGGA
>JBEKRO010000090.1:0-26999 GCA_049518655.1 Bryobacteraceae bacterium
GTAGTCCAGCCGCTCGATAGCCAGCGTGCGATTCACCGCCACGGGAGGCGCCAGCATTTCCACCTGCGTCAGCGCGGCGCCTGTGGTGGTCGCCGGGCTGGGATATTCAGTGAGCAATTGCCGGGCGATAGAATTCGATGCCGTGAAACTCAGCAGGTTCGGGGTGGGAAGATCAAACGGATAAGGCGCTCCCGACCCGCGGCTTCGAAAGTATTCATAGGCGCTGGAGAAGAACAGACGATTCTTGAGCACCGGGCCGCCCACGAAGAACCCAGGCTGGTCTTGCTTGTCGATACTGCGTGGCGCGCCAATCAAATTCTGCTGGAACGCCGTGGCGTTCAGCGCTTCATTCTCCAGATAAAAATACGCGACGCCATGAAACTGCTCGCCGCCCGTGCGCGTAATCGCGTTGGCCAGGAATCCCGACGTGCGCCCGTACTCGGCGGAAAAGTTGTTGGTCGAGATGCGATATTCCTGAATCGCCTCCGGCGCCACGGTCACCAGCGGACCAGTAATCAGGTAATTGTTGTTCTCCAGGCCGTCCAGCAAATAGTTGGACGACGACGGACGCTGCCCGTTCACCGAAAGGCCCAGCCCGCGCCCGGTTGCCGAATCGGACGTAACTCCCGGCTGTGTCACCAGCAGCGAGTAGACGTCGCGGCCTTGGAGCGGAAGATTGTTGATTTCGTCGGAGTCGATGACTTCCGACACGGTGGATTCGAGCGGCTCCCGCCGGCCCTTCTGCGCCTCGAACGATCCGGACTTGCTGGGATCGAAGTCGGGACCATAAAACGGTACGATGGTTTTTTGTCCTGGAAGAAAGACGCTCTTATACTGGCCCGATTCCCAAACATCGCTCAGGGGCCGCAACCGGAAATCGAGCTCAATGCGCGCCGCCACGGTCAATTCCAGCTCTTGGACTTCCTGGGACTGGTACGCCGGCGATGTGACACGGATCTGATACGTTCCAGGCGAAAGCAGCGGCAAGTAGTAGTAACCGGAGGGATCGCTCGCTGCCCCGCCCGCCAGATTCGTAGTGGCGCTCGCAAAGATTACGTTCGCCGCAGGGATGGGACGGCCGGTGACCGAATCCACCAGTTGTCCTGAAATGAGGCCCTGGGTGGTTTGCGACCTTCCGGCAAGGGCAATCAGGAGGAACAGCAAAAACACGCGGACGATAGAAATTGTTCTTGCCACTCTAAAGCGCGATGGCCGCACTGTCGTAGTAAGATGCAGGTTAACATGAAGAAGAAGTGGAGGCATTGGGCCCTCTGCGCGGTTCTTGCCGTAGGCAGCGTGTTGGGTGCGTCCTTGCTGAGCGATATCCGCTTCTTTCGAATCCTCAACCTCAAAGCCTATGATGCGCATTTCATTGTGCGGGATTTCCTGCGCGGCCGGCCCACCATCTCCAACATCGTCCTGCTTACAGCCGACAAGAAAGCCATGGACACCTTTCCCGAACTGCGGGTGTTCTGGAATGAGCATTACGCCAACGCCATCCGTGCTGCCGGCCAGGCCGGCGCCAAAGTGATCGCCCTCGACTTGGCATTCGGTATTCCCATCGATCAGTGGCAGCCCAATGCAGACGAACTCCTGGCCGGCGCCATCAGCACGTCTCCGGTTCCCGTGGTCGTCGGCTATGTGTCCGAGCTCAATTCCAACAAACAATCGCAATCCATTCCGGTCAACATGGTGGCCGGGGCTCTGGGTCTGGGCGCGTTCGCCAATCTAACCGCCGACGACGATGATTTCATTCGCAACCAGGAGCTGATCGAGGCCCCATCCACCAACCCTGCTGACCCTCCCTCTGCGCGCTCTCTGGCCATGCGAACTGTCGAGAAATACATCGGCACGGAGGTGCAATTCCAGAAGGGCGAGCTGGTGCTTCAGGGCCGCACAGTGCCTATCTCTCCGCGGCGCTCCATCGCCATCAACTATGCCGGTCCCCCTAACACGTTCCCTAGCGTTTCCCTGGCTGATTTTGAGGCTGCCGCCAAGGCCGGAAACCAGGATCAGCTCCGGAAGTGGGTGGAAGGCAAAATCGTGCTGGTGGGTACCGATTTCGTGGACGACCGTTTCGACACGCCGTTCTACACGCTCTTTAGCGGCTCCAAATGGACCATGCCCGGCGTGGAGATCCATGCCAACACCGTGCGCACCTTACTCACCCGGAGCTACCTGGTCCCAGCGCCGCAATGGGGACTGGTGCTGGCGCTGCTTGTGGCCACAAGCGTGACGGTAGCGATCGTTACTTCGTTCGTCGCCAGCCGGGCGGTGGCTTTTGTGTTGCTCGAAGTTTTGGCCATCCTGGTTGCGACGCACTTTTTGTTCGAAGAGGGATTCATCCTGTCGACCTCCGAAGTGTTGTTGGCGACTTCGGTGAGCTTGATCGCTTCCCTGGTGTATCGCTATGCGACCGAGGAAACTCGGGGCAATCTCTTTCACCGGGCGGTATCGCTCTTCGTGGGAAAACAACTGGCCTCGTCGCTCGAAGAGTCCGACTCAATCGCCTTGTCGGGTAAACGCATGGAAGTGACCATCCTGTTCACCGACATCCGGGGCTTCACCGCATTCACCGAGCAGGTGTCGGAGGAGCAGGGACCCGAAGTTGTCGTCCAGCTTCTGAACGAATACATGGGCATGATGGTGGGGATCATCGTGATGTATCACGGGCATGTGAATAAGTTCATTGGCGATGGCATTTTGGCCGTATTTTCGGATGACGATGAAGGCGCCGAGCCGGGCGATCATCCCCTGAGGGCGGTTCGTTGCGCCACGCGGATGGTTACCGCCCGCAGTCGCTTTGAGACCGGAGCCGGGATCCACACCGGTCCGGCTGTAGTGGGAAATGTGGGTTCAGCCGATAAAATGGAGTACACGGTGTTAGGGGACACAGTGAACCTGGCGTCCAGGCTGGAGAGCCTGAACAAGGAGCACCATACGAAGCTGTTGATGACCGGAACAACGCAGGCAAGGCTGGGTTCACTGGTGGAAACGTCGCATCTGGGGCAGGCGCCGGTGCGAGGGAAGGCTCTGCCTATCGATCTGTACACCGTGAAGTCGCTGGTGGTGAAGGCCGCAGTGAATGCCTAAGTTTGTTTTGATACTGCTGTGCGCGGCGATGACCTTCGCCGACAATGCCTTCGCCGATACGAAGGAGGAACCGGTTGGCTTGGTTCTAACGGCGACCGGCAGCAAGCTGCTTCGCGCCGACACCGAAACTCCGCTCGCCGCCCGTCCTGGCGATCTGCTATTCGCGGGCGACGGCTTAAGGACCGAAGGCGGTCCGGCATCGTTCCTGTTTTGTCCCGGCAAATCCTTGGACACGCTGACGGCTTCCGGCGAAGTGCGCCTGGATGCCAAGGCTCCCAAAGTGCGCTCCGGGAAGATCACTGAGCAGCCCGCGCGCGCCTGCACATTGCCGCAAACGTTGCGCGTCGCCGCAGCCAGCCAGCAGCACTACGGCGTCAGCATGACGCGGGGGCTGAACAAGCCCGAGGTTCCACCGACGCCGCACGACAAACTCGCGGCCGATGTGCAAGCCGAGCTTGCGCCCTATGAAACGGTGCTCGCGGCGAATCCGAAAGATCAGGCGGCTTTGGTAACCGAAGCAACCATCTTTGAGAACCACAAGCTGATCGCGAACGCGCTGAACGCCTACTACGAGCTTCGCGAACAGTGGCCGGACGCGGTATGGGTGAAGAGCAAGATCTTCGACCTGGAGCAGGCGCTCTCCGATCAAGTGTCGGCCGCCACGGCTGCGGCGCAGACCGGAGGGCAGACTTACGCGCTGCTGGTTGGTATTTCCAAATATGCCAAACCGGAGCTGTCGCTGCAGTTCGCCAATGCGGACGCCAGCGTGTTCGGAAAGCTGCTGGAAAGTCCGCTAGGCGGCAGCGTCCCCAGCGGCAATGTGCTGCTGCTGACCGACGATAAGGCCACCACCGCCGCGGTGCGCAACGGCTTCCAGGATTTCCTGAAGCGTCGCGCCGGTAAGAACGATACGGTGGTGATCCTGATCGCCGGGCACGGCACCGTGGAAACACCGGGCAGCAAGAACGCGTTCATTCTCACTTACGATTCCGATCCGCAAGATCTGACGAGCACCGCGCTCGGCATGAACGAACTGCAATCGCTGTTTGAAGAGCAGCTCAGCAAGGTGGGCCGCGTGTTGCTGTTCGTCGATGTGTGCAAAGCCGGGACCATTGGGACCATCCACAATACGACCGTCGCCTCCAACGTCCAGCAGCTGGGCGATATCCAGGGCGATCTCTTCGGATTGCTTGCCAGCCGTCCGCGCGAGGTTTCGCTCGAAGGGCCCGAGTTTGGCGGGGGACACGGCGTCTTCAGCTATTTCGTGATCAAGGGACTGGAAGGCGCGGCGGACGAAAACAAAGACGGAGTGGTGGATGCCGACGAGTTGATCAAGTACGTGAGCGATCAAGTGCCGATGGCAACGGCGAACAAGCAGCATCCGCGTGAGTTTGGCACCTACGACAATATGATGCGGCTTTCTGACACCAGGAAGCCGGGCATAGACGTCGCGCATTGGCGAGTGATCCTGGACTCGCGCACTGGCGAGCCTCTCTTCATGGCTGGGGGCACGCCGCAAGCGCAAGTGCCGGCCACCGCGCAGTCGCAGGCTACGGTGGATCGCTTTACGTCGGCCATCAACGCGGGCCAGATCCTGCCCACCGATCCGAATAATGCTTTCACGGCGCTGCAGGACCTCAAGCCACTGGCGACGCCCGAACAATATCAAGAGCGCGAGAATCAGCTTCGCGTGGCCTTGGAAAACAAGGGCCAGGAAGTCTTACTGCGATATCTGGCAGGCGATGAGACGCCGCAATCGCGGGATGAATTCCAAAGTGGAGCGCGGTATATGGACGCCGCACGCACGTTGACGCAAGAGTCGCTGTTCCTAGAAGGCCGGCAGGATTTCTTCCAGGGCCGCGCGCTGTTATTCGACAAGAAATTCCCAGAGGCCGCGAATCTGTTAGAGCAGGCGGTTCGCATCGACCCGGGCGCCGCGTATGGGTTCAACGCGCTCGGCATCGCGTATCTGGAACAGGCGCAGTACGAAAAGGCCATCCCGGCATTTCGCGATGCGGTGCGCCGTGCGCAGCACTGGTCGTATCCACTGCACAACATCGCTTTGGCTTACGTCGAGACTGGGGACTATCGATCGGCGATCCGCGCCTATCAGGAAGCCATCCGGCTGACACCGCAATACAGCTACTTGCCGTATAACCTGGGTCTGGTTTACCAGCGCTTGAATCGTCGCAAAGACGCGGAGACTGCGTATACGAAGGCGGAGATGCTCGCGCCCAATACGGCCGAGCCCTACAATGCGCTGGGAACGCTAAAGGCGTCGGAAGGCAAGCGCAGCGAAGCCGAGCAACTTTACCGGCAAGCCTTACAAAAGAATCCGAGTCTGCTGCCTGCGCGACACAACCTGGCCTTGCTATTGGCGGATGATAAGACCCGCGGGAAAGAAGCCATCGATCTGTGGCGCGAGAACCTGCGCGAATCGCCAGACTATCTGCCGTCGCGTCTCAGCTTGGCCGGCGCGCTGGCCACTCAAGGCGACAATGCTCAGGCCGTTGAGGAATACCGGAAGGTGCTTGAAGCCAAGCCCGATTACGTGGCGGCGCGTATCGCGCTGGCCGATGTGCTTGCCAAGACCAACGATCGTGAGGGCGCGCTCGATCAGCTACAACAGGTGACCAAGCAGGATTCGCAGGATCCGGCCCTGTTTGAACGCATCGGCGATCTCGAAGCCGCCCGGCAGCATTCCGCTGAAGCCCGCATGGCTTATCAATCGGCGCTCAATCTCAAGCCTGAACGCTCCATGCGCAAGCGTATTGATAACAAATTAAGAAGCCTGGCAGGCAATCAATAGAACAGCGATCAGAGGGGCGCGCGCCTTCCAACGAGCGCCCCAGTTCCGGTCACATGTTCCTCATTGCTAAGGGTGCGGCCTCACTCAGTAGGACGCACCTAACCGTAAAACTGTTGCAACTGCCCTAGTGCTTCTGGCCGGCCGACGCGCCCTGTGCCTTGGGCGCCGGTTTGCTCTCGCCGTTTTTCGAGATGTCGATACCGCCTTTAAAATACGCTCCGTCTTCGATCACGATGCCGGCGGTCTTGATATCGCCGACGATAGAAGCCCCGGTCCGCAGCGAGACGCGGCTTTCCGATTCGACGTTGCCCTTGATGGTGCCAAAGACGATGATTTCCTGGGCCTTGATGTTCGCATTCACTTTGCTGTTCGGCCCTACGGTCAAACGGTTGCGCAGGTAGAGCTTGCCATCCAGATCGCCGTCCAGAAAGAGTTCCTCATCGCTTGTAACCTCGCCGATGATCTTCATGGATTTGCCAAACACGGTTGCGGTTGGAACAGGCGCCGGCGCCTGATGATGGTGACTGATCGGCGCAGGAGCTGGTGCTGGCTGCGCAGGTTGAGCCGGTTGGTTCTGAATCATTTGTCCGTCGTTTTGTTTTCCCCACATAAGAGCGCCAGAAGCTCCAGTGTACTGCCCATGCCCGGGAACGACAAGCTTTTTCGTCATTTTTTATCTGCTAACGGTGATAGCGGCGGAAGATGGTTTGCGCTCAAAGAACTTAGGCTTGTCGATGTTTGCATCCACTACCACATCGAAAAAACCGATCATCATCTCTTCCCAACTTTGTTCGCCATAACGAACCTCCGCCGTGGGATCGGGATTGCCGGGATTGTTGGGCGAGTTGTCGAAATATCCAACCCAGGTGAGGTGCGTACCCGCTTTGAGTAGCCGGGGTTCAGCCAGACGATAGTTCAGCTGCCACTGGAAATCGTAGTGATTCACTTTGAGCAGCGTCTCCACATGCCCATTGGGTTCGGTGATCAGATACTCAAAGGCTTTGCCACGCAGATGCATGTGCGGGAACATGCTGATGAGCAGCGCGTCGTTCGGCAAGGTGCCCGAGACCTGCACGCGATAGTTGGAATCGCCGGGAGGAATCACAAAACGGTCGTTACTCATCTGCAGCGAGAGCACGGCTTGCTGGGGAGCTTGCTTGGCGAAGATAATACCGATGCGTGTGCGGTCTTCGGCGGCTTTGCCACGTGCTGTGTAGTGCATCTGGAGCACCAGGTCAGAGCCTGCTTTGATTCGCTTGGCGATGCCGGGTTTCCAATCGTCAAACGAATTTCCTGGCGTGTAGACCATCAGAATATCGCTGGTGGTGAAACCCTTCGCGATAGGTACGGAGAAGGCTGTTTCGCGCGGCTCCCCTTCCAGCCACTTCGATCCCGGCTCGCGAATGTAGACCACTGCATGGTGGACGGTGGAACGATCGCCCGGCCGCACCTCTACCTTTTGGACCCAGCGGTCCTCGGTGAAGTGCGTGGGCAGGATCAAATACTGGTAATCCACTGCGCCTGCGGCTGGAATCGAGAAAGCCGAAGGCATTTCAAAAACTGCATCGGGCGTTCCAATATTCCAACCTTGCGGCCACTGGCGCGGTGGTGGAGCATCCTTGGGATCGCCGGCCGGAGCGCCCCGGTTCACCCAAGCCGCGATGGTATCGATCTGCGTCTGCGAGAGTGAGCGGTCATTCGCGAAGTGGCCGTATGCGGCATCGGCGAACCAGGGGGGCATTTTGCGCGCTATCGTTTGTTCTCGCATCGCTTTGGCCCACGGCCGGGTGTCGGAATAGGTGAGAAACGGCATAGGCGCAATTTCGCCGGGCCGGTGGCATTCCTGGCAATGCTGCTGGAGGATCGGAAGAACGTCCTTGTAGAAAACGGGCTGCGCGAACGCCGGCGAGAGCGCGAGCGCGAAACCGGCCCGGCTAGCGAGCCAGCGAAGCAACGTACTTATCGCGGCATTCCTGGGAGCAGAAATGGAAGGTCTGGCCTCCCACTTTTTCCTTGATGGAAGTGGCCGCTGCGATGTAAGTTCCACAGACCGGATCTTTCTTTAGCTCGCCAGTGAGCGGGACTTGGTTGGAGGAACGCGGCGGCGCGCCCGGAGCGCTGGAACCGGGCTTCATCGCCTCGGAAACTCCTCTGAGGACGATCCCGATGATGCTCTTCAGCACGGTAATCACTACCACCGTGAGAAGAAGATAGAAGATGGCGCGAAACATTTCGCTCTCTCTATTCTATCTGAGAGCGGCGGCTACTCTTCTTTGGCGGCTGCTTTGCGAGCCGCGTCGATGCGGGCCTGCGCGTGGCGGGCGGCGATCAGGGCCGATGCGATGTCGATTCCGAGCGCCGGATTGATCATGGCATCCTGCGCCTGCTTCAAGGCCTGCTCGGCCTTCGTCACGTCGATCTCATGGCCCTTTTCGGCAACATCCGTTAGCACGCGGATGACGTTGTTGTGAATCTCGAGGAAACCGCCGCAAACGGCGATGCTGAAGCGATGATCCTCGGGGGTTGTATAGGTGAGAGCGCCGATCCCGAGCTCGGAGAGCAACGCCGCGTGATCCGGCAGCACGCCGATATAGCCGTCCTTAGCGGGAATCTGCGCGCGAACCGCTTTCTCGTGCGCCAGCAGCCGCTCCGGCGTGGCAATCTCGATATCGAACGTGTCCGCCATCGATTAAGCGCCGCCCTGCTTCTTTAGCTCTTCGGCGCGCTTCTTCACGTCTTCGATGTCGCCCTGCATGTAGAAGGCTTGCTCGGGCAATTCGTCGTGCTTGCCTTCCACCACTTCCTTGAAGCTGCGCACCGTATCGGCCAGCGACACATACTTGCCCTTGATTCCGGTGAACTGCTCGGCCACGTGGAACGGCTGCGAAAGGAATTTCTGGATCTTGCGGGCGCGCGCTACGGTTTGCTTGTCGTCGTCCGACAGCTCGTCGATGCCGAGGATAGCGATAATATCTTGCAGATCTTTGTAGCGTTGCAGAATCTGTTTCACTTGCTGCGCGACGGCGTAATGCTCCTCGCCGACGATGCGCGGATCGAGAATACGGGAGCTGGAGGCCAGTGGATCGACGGCCGGATAAATGCCTTGCTCCACCAGGCTGCGCGTCAGGTTGGTGGTGGCGTCTAAATGCGCGAAGGTGGTGGCCGGTGCGGGATCGGTATAGTCGTCGGCAGGCACGTAAATAGCCTGAACCGACGTGATGGAACCCTTCTTGGTGGAAGTGATGCGTTCCTGCAGTTCGCCCATCTCGGTGGCCAGGTTGGGCTGGTAGCCGACGGCCGAGGGCATGCGGCCAAGCAACGCTGATACTTCGGAACCGGCTTGCGTGAAGCGGAAAATATTATCGATGAACAGCAGCACGTCTTGCCCGCCTTCATCGCGGAAGTATTCGGCGACGGTGAGGCCGGTGAGACCCACGCGCAGGCGGGCGCCGGGCGGCTCGGTCATTTGTCCGTAGATGAGCGCGACCTTGGACTTAGTGTAATCGTGCGGATCCAGCACACCCGACTCCTGCATTTCCGTCCAGAGGTCGTTCCCTTCGCGGGTGCGCTCGCCCACACCAGAAAACACGGACACACCGCCATGTTTGAGAGCGATGTTGTTGATCAGCTCCATGATGACGACGGTCTTGCCGACGCCCGCGCCGCCGAACAGCCCGATTTTTCCACCGCGGAGGTAAGGTTCGAGCAAATCGATTACCTTGATGCCCGTCTCGAACATCTGTAGCTCGGTGGCCTGTTCGTCGAAAGCCGGCGCCTGCCGATGAATGGGCCACTTCTGAGCGGTATTCACCGGACCCATATTGTCCACCGGCTGCCCGATGACGTTCATGACGCGGCCCAGCGTCTCATTTCCAACCGGGACCTCGACGCCGTGGCCGAGGCTGACGGCTTTCATGCCTCGCACCATGCCGTCGGTTGGTTGCAGCGCGATGGTACGCACGCGGCCTTCGCCAATGTGCTGCGCCACTTCCACCATCACGTCGATGGGCACGCTGGTCGCAAAACCCTCGCTGGTGATGTGGATGGCCGTGTTGATGACGGGAATCTGGTGCTCGGGAAACTGAATGTCGACGGCCGGGCCGGCCACCTGGATGACCTTGCCTATGACCTGCGTCTCTGTTGTGGTTGCCATAAATACCTCTCTAATCTAGTGCCGCCGCGCCGCTCACGATTTCGATGATCTCTCGGGTGATACTGGCCTGCCGAACGCGGTTCATGTTCAACGTCAGCGCGCTGATGACGTCGGAGGCGTTGGTGCTGGCAGCTTCCATGGCGGTCATACGCGCAGCGTGTTGAGCGGCGTCAGACTCCAGCATGGAACGGTAAATCTGCGATTCAATGTAACGCGGCAACAGCGCGGCGAGAAGCTCGCCGGGGGGCTGTTCGTAGATGTAGTCGATCTGCTCCTGCTTCTCGGGAAGCTCTACCGGGAGCAGGCGCGTGGTGACGAGTAGCGACGCCATCATGCTCTTGAAGTTGTTCACTACCAGATAAACGGAATCGATTTCCGCCTTGCGGAACATTTCGATCACCTTGCGCGCGATCTCCAGAGCGTCTTCATAACGCGGAGCTTTCTGAAAGAGCGTGGTGTATTCGCCGCTGATGTTTGCCTGACGCCTCTTGAAGAAGTCCCGCCCTTTCCGCCCAATCAACTCCAATCGAACTTCAGCCTCGCGGTGCTGGGCAATAAACTTCTGCGCCAGGCGGATGACGTTGGAGTTGAACGCGCCCGCCAAGCCGCGATCGGCCGTAATCACCAGCAACAGAATCCGTTTCTCGGGCCGCCGGGCCAGCAGTTCGATCTCTTCCGCGGCGTTTTGTTCGGCCGCCGCTTGCGCCACATTCGCCAGCATGCGCTGGATGATTTGCGCATAGGGCCGGGCGGCCAGGACGCGATCCTGCGCGCGACGCAACTTCGCCGCCGAAACCACTTTCATGGCCTTGGTGATCTGCTGCGTGTTTTTCACCGACCGGATGCGCCGGCGTAAGTCGATCAGGCTGGGCATGGGTTAAGCGGTGACGAGAGCCTCCTTGTGCTGCGAAACGAAGCGCTCCTTGAATTCCTTCAGGACCGTGTTGAGCTTGGCCTTCACCTGGTCGTCCAGCGTCTTCTTTTCGCGGATCGCCTGAAGCAACGCGGTTTGCGAGGAATCGAGGAAACGGTTCAACTCCGCTTCAAACGGTCGGATGTGCTCTACCGCCAGGTCGTCGAGCAAGCCGCTGGTGCCGGCGAATATGATCACCACCTGCTTTTCCACCGGGACCGGTTTATATTGCGGCTGCTTCAAAATTTCCACCAGCCGTTTGCCGCGGCCCAACTGCTGTTGCGATGCCTTGTCCAACTCGGAGCCGAAAAGAGCAAACGCCGCCAGCTCGCGATATTGCGCCAGATCCAAGCGCAACGAACCGGCCACTTGGCGCATCGCCTTGATCTGCGCGCTTCCGCCCACGCGGCTCACTGAAAGGCCGACGTCGATGGCGGGGCGAACGTCGGAGTTGAACAGATCGGCCAAAAGAAAGATCTGGCCATCGGTGATGGAAATCACGTTGGTTGGAATGTAGGCCGAGATGTCGCCGGCTTGCGTTTCGATGATGGGCAGAGCAGTAAGCGACCCGCCGCCTTTTTCCTCATTCAGCTTGGCCGCGCGCTCCAGCAACCGGCTATGAAGGTAAAATACGTCGCCGGGATACGCTTCGCGTCCAGGCGGACGGCGCAGCAGCAGCGAAATTTCGCGGTAGGCCGCGGCGTGTTTCGAAAGATCGTCGTAAATGCAGAGCGCGTGGCGCTTGGTGTCACGGAAAAACTCGCCCATGGCGCATCCGGAATAGGGCGCGATGTACTGCATGGGCGCTGGATCGGAAGCCGTGGCGGCTACGACGATGGTGTACTCCATGGCGCCGAAGTCTTCCAGGGTCTTCACCACCTGCGCCACCGTGGAGCGCTTCTGGCCGATAGCGACGTAGATGCAAATAACGTCGCCGCCCTTCTGATTGATGATGGCGTCCAGCGCGACGGCGGTCTTGCCAGTTTGGCGATCACCGATGATCAGCTCGCGCTGGCCGCGGCCGATCGGGATCATGGAGTCGATGGCCTTGATGCCGGTTTGCAGCGGCTCTTTCACCCCCCGGCGGTCAACCACACCGGGAGCGATGGCTTCCACTGGGCGCGTCTCGCTGGTCGAAATAGGGCCCTTACCGTCGATCGGTTCGCCGAGCGCGTTCACCACTCGGCCCACCAGCCCTTCACCCACCGGCACGGCCATGATTTTGCCGGTGCGGCGAACTTCGTCGCCTTCCTTGATCTCCTGATATTCGCCCAGAAGCACGGTTCCCACCTGGTCTTCCTCCAGGTTGAGGGCGATGCCGGTGACCCCGTGCGGAAACTCCACCATCTCGCCGGACATGACGTTTTCGAGCCCGTAAACACGGGCGATACCGTCACCAACCGAGATCACCGATCCGGTTTCGGAAACACTGACTGCCTTTTCGTAGTGCTCAATTTCACCGCGCAGAAGGCGCGCGATTTCATCAGCTTGGATCTGAGCCATAAGTCAATTCCATCCCCTATTTGGCCGTCCTATTCAAAAAGAATTTGAGGCCAGCTTTCTCCCCAATTGCCGCAGCTCCCCGCGGACCGATCCGTCGTACACCGTCGAGCCGATGCGCGCCACCACGCCGCCCAGCAGCGACGGATCGACGTCAAATCGCAGGCGCATGCGCTTTCCGGTCAGCTTCGACAGCTCCGATTCCAGACCCGCGCTCTGCGGCGCGTTGAGCGGCGCGGCCGACGACACTTCGGCGCGTACAAACCCCAGGCGTTCGTCCAGCTGCAGCTCAAACGCCTCACGAATTTCACCCATAATGCCGATGCGGCGGTGATCGATCACCACGTACACGAAATTCCGGATCAGAGGCGATCCACCGATTCTGCCCAGCAGATTGGCCATCACGGCGCGCTTGCGAGAATTTTGAATGGCGGGTGTCAGCAGCGCCGTTCGCAACTCGGGCGATTCCTGAATGAGCGCCTCAACGGCGCGCAGTTGCGTCACGGCGTCCTCCGGCTTCAGAGGCGAACCGGACGCCATGACAATATCCACCAGGGCGCGGGCGTATCGGTTGGCGACGGCGGAAGCCATAGATCAGTTCGCCGCCTGCGGTGTTCCATGTTGGTGCAAATCGTGAAGGAATCCGTTCGCCAGCTTTTCCTGCGTCTCCGGGTTCATGCGCGCGCGAATGCGCTGCTCGGCCAAGCCAAGCGCGAGTTCAGCGGCGTACTTCCGCAGACCGTCCTTGGCGCCCCGCGTCATCAGCGCGACTTCCTGCACGGATTGCTCCCGGATTCTCTGCATGTGATGCTCGGTCTCACGGCGCACCCTCTCGCTTTCAGTGGTCATTTCAGCGTGAGCAGTCACCCGCAAGTTTTCGATTTCGCGCTGCAGATTCGCCAACCGCGCCTCCACGCCGGCTGCGTAAGCGGCTGCTTCCTGCTTGATTCGTGCGGCCTCGGCGAGCGCGTTTTGGATTTCATCCGATTGCTTGCGAAACAACGGCGGAACATTCTTTCCGATTAGATAGCCTAGCCCAGCCGCCAGGATCGCGAAATTAGCCCACTTCCACCAAATCCAGGAATCGCCTTGCTCGGCTTCCGTCTTTTGGGTAGCTGCCGGCGATTCCTGCGAAAGCGCGCAGCAGGCGAAGACCAAGCCCAGGGCGACAGCCAGAGTTGCTCTGCGCATTATGCGGACGACCTTTCGAGCAACGCATTGGCGATCTGATCGGCCAGACCATCCGCTGTGCCCGCCAGTTGGCTCTGCGCGGCGGCAGACTCGGCATCCAGCTGCTGCTTCGATTGATGGATCAGCTCGCGAGCTTGTTGTCTGGCTTGTTCCAACTGGGCACCCTGATCGCCGATCCAACCTCGGCGCGCCTCTTCCTGCTCTTGATAGATCGCCTCGCGCGCCTGGCGCAGTTGATCTTCGATGGACTTGGTTTGCTCGCCCGCCTTGGCACGCATCGCTTCGGCCGACTCGCGCAGACCCTCGGTGGCCGCGCGCCGCCTGGCCAGCACCTCCGCCATGGGGCGGAAGAACATTCGCTTCAGGTAAAAGTGAACCACCAACAAAAGGAAAATGGTCGGGACTGCTTTTAGCAGGAGTTGACCCAGGTCGTGTAACGTCGATTCCATTATGTCTTGAAGAAGGGAACTTACAGACTGCGAGAAGGCGCCTTCCGATAGCTACAGCACGCCCCAAAACTGCCGCCCCAAAGACGTTACCCTAACACATTTGGGGCAATGAATTCAAGCGATTCTCAGGAATTCTCGCTGCTTTGGCGCGAGGGCCCGCATCCTTCAACAACGAAGGCCGGGCTTAGCGTTACTTCGGCGGCAGCGGCGGTGGCGGTGGTTTGACGAACTTCGCGTCATCCACAGGGACGTTCGGCTTAATTTCGGTCAGCGTGTATTCCTCGCGCCCACTCACCCATCCGTAGGTTCGCTTGAACGGCATCATGACGCCTGCCACCGGGCGATAATCGGAGAAATCGATTTGCGTGGGCACACGGCCAACCGCTGAATTTGCGTAGCGCACCATGCGCGTCAGCAGGCCTGTCTGCTTGTCGAAATAGAACGTTGCGATAAAACCGAGCGGACCGCTTCCCTGTACGACGTTGACATCTTTACCATCGATATTGGCTGGGTAGCTCACTTTCCAGTTCGTCAAGAACCCCTTGATGTTCCCTGGAAACGCCAGTTCACCATCCAGTTTGCCGCCCTCGGCCGCGCTGGCTGTCAGTTGGTACTCCCCGGTGACCGTAAGCGGCAGCACGACCCACGCATCGTGGCCATCGTACGTTCGGACCATATCGCCTTCCCGCTGATGCACGATGGTGACGAACTTATCCGGCGCTTTCGCATGGATCTCCGCTGGATTTGCTTTGTCCTGTCCAAAGGTGGTGCTGGTTCCTGTGCCGGAGTAGCTGGTCAGCTTCGAAAGGGCGTCGGCGCCACCGAGAGCCTGAATATACTTGTCGAGAATCTGATCGATGCTCGGCACCACGGCGCTGGCCGAAGCCTTCGGCAGGACGTCGGGATACATCGGTACCGGATCACTGTAGATGGCATCGATGGCGGGCGTGGTGGCGGGGGGTGTGTTGCCGCGATGGCAGGTCCAGCACGTCACCACCTGGCTGCCGTTGAAGCTTTCTTTATTGACTTTGTTCATGATCCGCACCATCTGGCGCGCGATCAATTTTCGCGGCGGGTCTTTGTCCCACTGCGGATTGGAGCCACCGGCGCCGACGTGGCAGTCGCCACAACAAACGTTCAGCGCGGCCGAAAAAAGGCCCATGGTGCCCATAAACTCGTCGACTGTGAGACCTTTCAGAACCTGAATATTCTTGAAGACGTCGTCAGCCATCTGCGGCTTAGCCTGCGCGAAGGCCACGCCTCCAAACGGCACCGTGGCGCTTAACAAAGCCACCGCGCCGCTATACATCCACAATCTTTTCGATGGAAGCTTCATCGCTACCTCTCCTTACTTTCTATCCTCATGAGTACGTTGTGAGAACGGTCCTGCATGCAACCGTGTAGGAAGTATGATGATACAAAGCGATACGAAGCAAAGTCAAAGAAGCATGCCCGCATGCTTTTCTTAAAGGAGGCACCTTGGCTGAGAAGACGCTGCAAACTTATGCCAATCACACGCGGTTCCATCCGCCGTTTCACTTTTTCCTGGCCCCCGGTTCGATCATGTTGTTGGTGCTGGCCATCATCAACGTGGTGCGGCATTATCCGCAATTGGATGCTTGGATACTGCTGTTCATGGGCGTATTGTTCTTCGTTGCGGTTTTCTTGATTCGGTCGAATCCGCTGCGAGTGCAAGATCGCCTGATTCGCCTCGAAGAACGGATGCGGCTAGAGGCGCTGCTGTCCGCGGAACTGAGAGGGCGCATTCCGGAACTAACCGAATCGCAGTTGATCGCACTGCGTTTTGCCTCTGACGACGAGCTGCCCGCACTGGTGACCCGAGTGCTGGCGTCGAAGATGCAGCCGAAGGAGATCAAGAAGGCGATCGTGACCTGGCGCGCCGACACGTTTCGAGTCTAAAGGTTCAACTTATGTCAAACAAACTGATTTCGACTCTCCTTGCATCGTTGGTATTGGTTGGTATCGCCGCGGCGCAGGAACGCCTGCCAATGATACCTCCGGACAAGCTGACTGACGCCCAAAAGAAGGCGGTGGCGGACATGCAGGGAGGGTCCTTTGGAGTGGGCGGACCCTTCATCGCTTTGCTGCGGGAGCCGAAGCTGGCGGAACAGGCGGTCGCGATGGCTACGTACTTCCGCAACGACGGTGTCTTGGGCACGAAGCTGACCGAACTTGTGATTCTTCTGGCGGCCAGAGATTGGACCCAACAGTTCGAATGGACCGCCCATTATTCGCGTGCGTTGAAGGCGGGCTTGAAGCGGGAAACCGTCAACGCGATCGCCGAGGGACGGCGGCCCGAAGGCCTGCCCGAAGACGAAGAGATAGTCTACGATTTCTGGACCGAACTGGATCACAACAAGAGCGTCAGCGATGCCACGTACGATCGTGCGGTGAAGAAACTCGGCGAGCAGGGCGTGGTCAGTGTAACGGCGCTCAATGGCTATTACGCGATGCTTGCAATGGTGCTAAACGTCGCCCGAACGCCGGTTCTGCCGGCGAATGCGCAGGTTCCGCAACTCCAGGCGATGCCGAAATAGCTCGACTCAGGCGTACAATGGGGTTACGTGAACCCCCAGTCTAACCCCGACGAGCGTTTCAACCAGGTGGAGTCGACCCTGAATCAGCTCGCGAACAGCCAGCGCCACCTGTTAACGGCTCAGGTGCTGATGAACGACCGCATGGATCGCGCGGAAGTTGCCCTCCAGAAGGTCGCGGAACAGAGCGTCAAACTAACCGAGACTATGCAAGCTCTCGCAGAGAGCCAAAAGCACACTGACGCGAAGCTCGATGCCCTCAGCGACATCGTCCGACGCTGGTATGAGCGCCACGGGAACGGCAGCAGCGGCCTGCAACCGTCGTAACCAAACGTTCAAACTCCGGCCAAGTTAAGAATTTACTTGCCCTGGACGGCAATTCGCAGGACACTGAGTTTTAGCGCCTGGCTTACAAGGTGCGGCGTGTCCCCGGAGGTAACCGCGAATTGAAACTTAGTGAAGCCACCGTTTATGAGCCAACCGAGCGGTGGACCGTCACCGACGCCAGCGAACTTTACGATGTCGCCAGTTGGGGCAAAGGCTATTTTTCCGTCGGGGCGAACGGGCACCTGTGGGTGCATCCCAGTAAGGAGCCAGCACGCGGCATCGATCTGCGCGAGCTGATGGAAAAACTGGAGTTGCGCGGCATTGGGCTCCCCATCTTGATCCGCTTCGCCGAAATACTGAAGCACCGTCTGGGCGAAATGTACCAGGCGTTCCAGAGCGCCATCGCCGAACACAACTACAAGGGCGATTACCGCTGCGTCTATCCCATCAAGGTGAACCAGCAGCGGCAAGTGGTGGAGGAGGTCTTCCAGTTTGGACGGCCTTATCATTTTGGACTGGAAGCCGGCTCGAAGCCGGAGCTGCTAGCGGTGCTGGCCGTGGCCGACAATGAAACACCCATCATCTGCAACGGCTTCAAGGACGACGAGTACATCGAGATGGTAATGCTGGCCAAGAAAATCGGCCGACAGATCATCCCGGTGGTCGAAAAGTATACGGAACTGGACTTGATCCTGAAACATTCCCAGCGCGTCGGCGTGCGGCCTACCATCGGCTTGCGGCTCAAGCTGGCGAGCAAAGGATCGGGGCGCTGGAAATCCTCCGGTGGTTATCGTTCCAAATTCGGACTAACGGTAAGCGAAGCCCTGCAGGCTCTGGATCAAATGAAAGCCGCCGGTATGGAGGATTGCCTGGAGCTGTTGCACTTCCACCTCGGCAGCCAGATCACTAACATCCGGCAGATCAAGGCCGCCGTAATGGAGGGAGCGCGCATCTACACGGAGCTGAAACGCGCGGGCGCTGGGCTGAAATACCTGGATGTGGGCGGCGGGCTGGGCATCGATTATGATGGCTCGCAGACCGATTTTGAATCCAGCGTCAATTACACGCTGCAGGAATACGCTAACGACGTCGTCTATCACATTCAGAACGTTTGCGACGAAGCCGAGGTACCGCACCCGACTATCGTTTCCGAAAGCGGGCGTGCCATCGCCGCCTATCACAGTGTGTTGGTGTTTAACGTACTGGGCGTGAGCGGCTTCGGCGAGGATGCCTTCACACCGGTGCCGGAGGACGCCGAGCAGCCGCTGATCGATCTGCAAGAAACGTACCGCTCGCTCAGCTCGAAGAATTTGCTCGAAAGCTTTCACGACGCGCAACAGGCGCTGGACTCGGCGCTGAACCTGTTCAGCCTGGGCTACCTGCCGCTCAAGCAACGCAGCCAGGCCGAGACGTTGTATTGGGCTATCTGCCGGCGCGTGCATCGCATGGCCAAAGAGCTCGACTATTTTCCCGAGGAGCTGGAGGGTCTGGACGGCATGCTGTCCGACACCTATTTCTGCAATTTCTCGCTGTTCCAAAGCATGCCCGACAGTTGGGCCGTGAAGCAGCTCTTTCCCATCATGCCGATTCACCGGCTCAATGAGATCCCAACGCGCAGCGGCGTACTGGGCGATATCTCCTGCGATTCGGACGGCAAGATCGATCAGTTCATCGACCGGCGGGACGTAAAACGCACGCTCCCGCTGCATACTTTCAATGGCGAGCCATACCTAATGGGCGCCTTCCTGGTGGGGGCGTATCAGGAGATCCTGGGCGACCTTCACAACCTGTTCGGCGACACCAACGCAGTGCATGTGAGCCTGGGGCCGGGCGGCGACGTCATTCTGGACGCTGTGATTCGCGGCGATACGGTGCGCGAGGTGCTGGATTACGTCCAGTTCAATTCCAAGGTGCTGCTGGAGGAGTTCCGCCGCGACGTGGAGATGGCGCTGCGCGATGGGAAGATCGGCTACGAAGAGTCGGGGCGGCTGCTCAAATTCTACGAAGAGGGCCTCAACGGCTACACGTACCTCGAGCAATAGTTTCCACAACAATCTGCGGGTGGTCCTGGTCTCGCCCCGGAACCCGCTCAATATCGGCGCGGCGGCTCGAGCCATGAGTAACTTCGGATTCGGGCAGCTTCGGCTGGTGAATCCGTATCACGTGGCGTTTCAAGAGGCTCGCTCCGCTGTGCATGCCCACAGAATCCTGCGCGACGCCCAAGAATTCCCAACGCTCGCCGATGCGATTGCCGATTGCAGCCTGGTGGTGGGAACCACATCGCTAGGCCATCGCGAACTACAGCACACGCTACGCGCCGTGGAGTACGGTGGTCGATTGATTCGCAAGCGCCTGGCCGCCGTGCCCGTCGCTCTGTTGTTCGGTTCCGAGAAGTTCGGCCTTTCCAACGAAGACATGAGCTACTGCCAATGGCTGCTGCGCATCGGGACTGAGGGCTCCATGAATCTCGG
Source organism: Bryobacteraceae bacterium (assembly GCA_049518655.1). GTDB lineage: Bacteria > Acidobacteriota > Terriglobia > Bryobacterales > Bryobacteraceae > Palsa-89. The sequence goes on from JBEKRO010000090.1 coordinate 19,462, forward strand.
CCAGGCAGTTGCAGTGTGCCTTTATGAGCTGGTGCGCAATCCGGCGCCGCCTACTCCCGACAAACGAAAACCAGCCACGGCGGAGGAACTGGATCGGCTGACGGTACTGCTGACCGAAGTCTTGGAAAAGTCGGGCTACGTGCACACGGAAGGCGCCGACGCTAAAATCCGGCGGCTGGTGCGGCGTCTCGGGCTCGCTGGACACGACGCTGAAATCTGGCTGGGAATGATCCGCCAGATTGAATGGAAGTTGAAGAGTAAATGATATCCTGAGGACTCGGAATGACTAAGGTTCAGCTTGAATACGATCTCGTTCGGCCATTGACGGACCAGGATGCCGATGGCATCGGCGATGTTCACAGTTGGTACGGCATTGAGCGGGTGCAGATTGCACCGTCGCTTGACAGGTTATCAGTGGAATTCGACGCCTCCCGCCTAAGCGAAAAAGACGTCGAAGCCGTGCTCCAGCGGTTTGGCCTGCCCATCCAGCGCAAGTGGGCGATTCCATAACTTACCCTGGCGGCATCGATGAATATCAAGTATGTCGCGGTCCTAGCTGTCGCGGCATGGGTGATAGCCGTGTTGATGTTGCGCTATCGCGCCCTTCGAAAGCACAATTTATCTGTACGGTGGCCAATGGTCGCAGGGGTTTTCCAGTCGGGAGTGGTCACCCCATTTCGCGCGGGATATATGGGTGATGCCATCAAGTTCCGACTTAGCGTGGGGCTTTCGTACCGTGTTGGAGATTCGGAGTATCCCGGTAAGTACGTCGAGGAGTTCCCCACCGAGGACGATGCCGTTGCTGTTATGCGAAGCCTGGAGCAGGGTCCTTTGTTTGTCCGGCATGATCCAGTTTCACCGTCCAAACACGTAGTAGATCCATATCGCGACGTTCGGGGTGCAAGCCCTTGATTCGGGCCACGAAACGCTTATGCCCTTGACAGAAATACGGCGGGGAGGCCTCAACCCGCTGACAAATCCTGTTTCGCTGGGGCAACTCCTCATTGCACAGGTGGGCTTCGCGATCCTTCTGTACATAACTTCAACGCAAAGTTTGATCGTCTTCTGGTTTCTCGCGGCCGGCCACGCACTCGGTGCGGTGATGACAACAGGTTGCTGCTGGTGGAAACCGGAGGGGAGAAGTTTACCAACATGGATCGGGCGCCTGGCTCTGGCTGCGGTTGCGTGCGGGTGGATCTTTGCGCACCGACTTCTTATGCTTACCAGATGAGGCATTATCGCTTCCATCCCGCCACCCTGTCCCATCTGTGCCTGGCGCGCGATTGTCTCGCCGCCCGATTCAACGAGCGAGTGTCCCTCAGCGAAGCCGCGGCTTGCGCCCGACTCTCGCCCTTTTTACTTCCATCGCCTATTCGCGGACGCCTTCCATGAAACCCTGCACCAGTTTGTGGCGCGGCTTCGTATCGAGCACGCCAAGAAGCTGCTTCTGTCCGGCAACCACAGCGTCACCGACATCTGTTTCGAAACGGGCTACGAAAGCCTGGGCTCCTGCAGCGCCCGCTTTCGTTCGCTAACGGGCCTTTCGCCCGCTGCCTTCCGGCGCGAATCTCGGGGCGTTTTCGGCACCTCCGGACGATATTGGCCTTTGTACTACATGCCGGCCTGTTTCCAGCATTTTTTCGGCGGGATTGGCTGATCGCAAGATCCGAGAAGTAATCCCCGCGGCTCTCCCGTATGCTGAATCCACCATTCAACGTTTTTCGCATGTAGGGATCTTGGTTTTCGATCAGCACGCAGCGCGCGATTTTTATGTCAACAAGCTGGGGTTTGAGGTCCGTATGGACCAGACTATGGACAACGGCTACCGCTGGCTGACCGTGAGTCCCAAAGGGCAACCCGATCTACAGATCATCCTGCCCAAAGTGGATGGTCCGAATATGAAGCCAGAGGTCGCGGCGACGCTCAAGAGTCTGATGGAGAAGACGGGATTGAGCGGCGGCGTCCTGCAGGTGGACGATTGCCGGACGACTTATGAGGAATTGAGGGCCAAAGGCGTGGAGTTTCTCTCGCCGCCCGCCGACCGCTTCTACGGCGTTGAATGCATCCTAAAGGACAATAAGGACAATTCCAACAATTGGTTCAGCATGACGCAGCCCAAAGCCCTGCTGCCGATGTGACCCTGCCGCCAAAATGATCTAATGGTCTGGTGACCAAGCGCGCCGCCAGGCTTATCGGCTTTCTGCTTTTCAGCCTTCTGCTACTGGCCTCGGGTCCAGGATTCCGCAGCCGGCAGCAACTCGACGAACATTATCTGAAGCACGGGCCAGAATTCGGCGCGATCAGCAAGGGCGAATATCTGCGGCTGGCGCAAGAACTGCGCGATACCCCGCCCGGTGGGCCTATCCTCGAAGCGCGGCGTCCCAATGGCGAGTTCAGCCGCTTCGATCGCCGGCACGGCTACTTCGGCGCCTACAATCGCAACGGCACTATCCGAACTTTCTTCATCCCCAACAATGGCGAGCGCTATTTCCGGCGGCAAGCCAGCCGTCCGTACGATTGACACGCTATGACCGACGAAGAAATGACCGCCTATCTGCGCGACAACGGCTATCCCGAACACGTCATTCGTGCCGGGCGTAAAGGATTGATCGAGCGCTGGGGCAAATTCGTCGCCGAAGTGGAGCGCGGCTACAAGTTCGGCCTGGAGGATTATCGCAACGACCTCGACCTGCGCGGGATCATCTCCATGGTCGGGCTGGATTCCGAGGTCACCAACCTGGACCGGCGCTTCGAAGCCATGCTCACTCATCGCGACAAACGGGTCTGGGAAACCTCGGCCGCCGACCCCTTCTGGGACTTTGGATACCCTAGTAGTACTGGCACTCGCTTCCTAGACGACATTAGAAATGAAGGACTTAGCTAACATGGTCCTAATCTCAATAGACATTAGGTAGATTGTTTGTTAGACTGTCTTCGGTTACACTTTTCTCCTATGTCGCAGTTGGGCCATTTGCGTTTGCTCGAAGCCGAGAGCATCCACATCATGCGGGAGGTCGCGTCCGAGTTTCAGCGTCCGGTGATGCTGTATTCCATTGGAAAGGATTCCTCGGTGCTGTTGCGGCTGGCGCAAAAAGCTTTCCACCCAGCCCCGATCCCATTTCCGCTGCTGCACATCGACACCACTTACAAGTTTCGCGAGATGATCGAGTTCCGCGATCGCTACACGGCCGAGATTGGCGCGAAGTTGATTGTTTACACCAATCGCGAAGCCATCGACGACGGCGCGAACCCTTATCGCTTGGGAACGCAGCGTTGCTGCGGCTTGTTGAAGACCAAAGGACTGCTCGACGGTCTGCGGCAAGGCGGTTTCGACGCCGCAATCGGCGGAGCAAGGCGCGATGAAGAGAAATCCCGGGCCAAGGAACGCATCTTTTCCTTTCGTGACGAAAAAGGCCAGTGGGATCCGAAGAACCAGCGTCCGGAGCTTTGGAATCTCTTCAACGCGCGCATTCATCCGGGTGAGAGTCTTCGCATCTTTCCGCTATCGAACTGGACCGAGATGGACATCTGGCAATACATCCACGCCGAAAGTATCCCTATCGTCCCCATGTATTTCGCCAAGGAGCGCGAGGTGCTGGTACGCGGCGATTCACTGATCATGCTGGAGCAGCCGTTCATTCCTGTGTTGCCGGGAGAAAAGCCGCAAATGGTGCGCTGCCGCATGCGGTCACTGGGTTGCAGCCCATGCACGGGCGCTATCCGGTCCGATGCCGACACCATTCCGAAGATTATTGAAGAGTTAGTATCATTCCGGCGATCCGAACGCGAGAATCGCGTCATCGATCACGATCAGGATGGCTCCATGGAAATCAAAAAGCGCGAGGGATACTTTTAATGGCCGCTCTTGCTAAGCCCGTCGCGTTCCAGATTGAAGATTTTCTCGCCGCGGAGCAGGCGAAGGACCTGCTACGATTTACCACCGCCGGCAGTGTGGACGATGGCAAATCTACTCTGATCGGCCGTCTGCTCTTCGATTCGCAAAACGTGTATGAAGATCAGATCAAGGCAGTGACCAAGGCTTCAGTGAACCGGTCGGCCGGTCCTATCGATTTTTCGCTGCTCACCGATGGTCTGCGAGCCGAGCGGGAACAGGGCATCACGATCGACGTGGCCTATCGCTATTTCGCCACGGCGCGGCGGAAGTTCATCATTGCCGACACACCGGGACACGAGCAGTACACGCGCAACATGGCCACCGGCGCGTCCACGGCCGATTTAGCCGTCATTCTGATCGACGCGCGCAACGGCGTTTTGCAGCAATCGCGCCGGCATGGCTTCATCGCGTCGCTGTTGGGCATCCCGAATTTCGTGGTCGCCGTGAACAAAATGGATGCGGTGAATTACGACGAAGGTGTGTTCCGCTCCATCGAAGCTGAATATCGGGAATTTATCGGGCGGCTCGTCTTACAACAAACCGCTCCGCATGTGTACTTCCTGCCGATCAGCGCGCTGGAAGGCGACAATGTGGTGCGGCCCAGCCGGCACATGCCTTGGTTTGAAGGACCCAGTCTGCTGGAGTTTCTCGAGACTGTTCCCGTTCACCATCGCACCCGCAGCGCCGCGTTTCGTTTTCCGGTGCAACGCGTCATACGTCCGAACCAGGATTTCCGAGGCTATGCCGGACAACTGGTTTCCGGCGCTGTTCGCCCCGGCGATAGCATTCTGGCGCTGCCCTCGGGCCAGCGCTCCCGGGTGAAAAGCATCGAAACTTTCGATGGCCGCCTGGAAGAAGCGGTGGCGCCCATGTCGGTGACGCTGACGCTCGAAGACGAAGTGGATATCAGCCGCGGCGACATGCTGTCCTCGACTCAAAAATCGCCCGAAGTAGCGCGCCAGTTCGACGCCACTGTGGTGTGGATGAACGAACAGCCTCTCGATCTGAGCCGGCGCTACATATTGAAACACACTACGCAAACTCTGCCGGCGGAAGTGAAGGCGGTAAAGCATCGCGTCAACATCAAAACGCTCGAGCACGAAGCGGCCGAGAGCTTGGAGATGAACGGCATCGGCGTGCTGCGCATCGAAACCAGCCGCCCGATTTATTTCGACGCCTATAGCCAGAATCGGTCCACGGGCAGCGTGATCCTGATCGATCCGGAAACCAATGCCACGGTCGGCGCAGGAATGATTCTCGCGCCTGTAATCGTGGAACGCGAGCGTTCCAAAGCCGTGGTGCTGGATCTCCGGCAAGAGCGGGTAACGCCGGTGGAACGGATCGCGCGCTATCGGCATGGCGGCGAAACCGTATCGCTAGGCGACCGGCGAGCGCTGGCGTGGCTTTTGGAGCGGAGGCTTTTCGATCGCGGATGCGCGGTGACAGTTGTCGAGCACGCTCCCGCTGAGACGCTGGTCGCGCTCGAACACGCGGGTTTGTTGGTCTTGCTGGTTTCGAGCAAACGCCCGGATTGGGATCTGCCAAGAGACGATTCGGAAGCAGCGGACTTCGTGATCGCCTCGCTCGAAGAGACCGAGATCCTGTTGCGGAATGAATCGCTGACCGGCGGCGAAGGCATCTAAGTAGCGAAGGATGGGGCAACCGTGACGTTGGACCAGAAAATCCCGCTTGAGCAAAAAATAAGTGACGCGACCGCTTTGATTCGCGGCGTATTCGCTGAAAACGGTGGCGCAGCTTGCGTCACCTGCAGCTTTCAGACCGAATGCATGGCGCTGGTCGATCTGGTGATTGCGCAGCAACCCAATATCCCCGTGCTGTTTCTCGAGACGGGATATCATTTCCCCGAGACATACGCCTACCGCGACCAGATGACCGAGCGGATGCATCTGAACCTGGTGAGTCTGGAATCGAAGATGCCCGTGGAGGAGCAGGAGTCGCGGTTCGGCATCCTCAACCAGACCGCGCCCGACCGTTGCTGCGGCATTCGCAAGGTGGAGCCACTGTTCCGTGGCCTCGGCGATTATGGCGTGTGGTTCACGGCACTGCGTCGCGACCAATCGCCAACACGCGCGAATTTACAGGCGGTAGATCATTTCAAATTGCCCACCGGGCATCAATTGTTAAAGGTAAGCCCTCTCGCCGATTGGACCAACGCGGACGTTTGGGCCTACTTGAAACAGCGCAGCATTCCTGTGTTGCCGCTCTACGAACAGGGCTACACCAGCATTGGTTGTGCGCCTTGCACTACGCCGCCGGTCGATCCGGATAATCCGCGCTCGGGCCGCTGGAGTGGCCAAAAGCTGGAGTGCGGCATCCACATTCAAAGCGAGTAACCCGTGGAAATCGTTCTCGGATTCATCATCGCGGTTGCCATCGGCGTCACGGGCGTCGGAGCGGGAGTAATCACTGCGCCCGTTCTCATTCTTTTCATGCACGTCACCCCGGCACACGCCGTGGGCACGGCGCTCGCGTTCAGCGTCGCTGTGAAAATGCTCGTTGTTCCCATGCAGATTTATCGCAAGCAGGTGGACTATCGGGTACTGGGTTTTCTTCTGTTAGGCGGCCTTCCGGGCGTTCTCACCGGTTCCTATATGCTGGCGAAACTCAACACCAAGGGCTCGCAGGGAATTCTCTACGCGGCATTAGGATCCACCGTAGTGATCATGGCAGCTGCCAACCTCTATCGTTTGTGGTTGCATCCCGCGCGAAGCGGCGGTCGTGACTTATCGCGCTGGCTTCCTCTGATCGCACTGCCGATCGGGGCAGAAGTGGGATTTTCGTCCGCAGGTGCGGGCGCTATCGGATCGCTAGCGCTACTGTGGATGACGCCCCTGGCAGCCGCGCGCGTGGTAGGAACGGATCTGTTCTTTGGCCTGTGCGTGTCGCTGGTCGGCAGCGGCTTTCAACTCACTGCCGGCAACTATGACCTGGCCATCTTAATAAAGCTAGTGATCGGCGGGGTTTTCGGTGCGTTCGCCGGCACTTATGTCGCGGCCGTCACCCCGCAGCGGGCATTCCGCATCGTACTCTCGGTGTGGCTCATCACGCTGGGCATCCAACTGTGCTGGAGCGGCGTCCACCACTTGTAACTTACAGGATCGGCGAACGCGGCTAGGCGTCGGCCTTCTTGGCTGCGCCGGCCAGGTGGATCTTCAGAAATTCCAGCGTCAGCGGCCAAGCCTCTTTTGCGGCCACCGGATTATAGCTGGCGCGGGCGTCGCAGAAGAAGCCGTGATCGGCCTTGGAAAACACGACGTTCACGTAATCCTTCTTCGCCTCGTTCAACTTGGTGGTCACAGCCTGCACCGCATCCGGCCCGATGTGCGCGTCTAATCCACCCCAGAAATAGAGGGTCGGAGCATTCAAGTCTTTGAGGCGGTCCGCCAGACTCGGGAACATTCCGCCCGGGGCGATGCCGCCGCCATAGTAGGAGATCGCGCATCCCAGAGGGACCGTGAGCGCGGCCAGAATGGAGACTCGTCCGCCCATGCAATATCCGGTGGCGCCTACCGGTAAATCCTTCGCCTCACCGCTTTTGAGCCATTGATAGGACGCCTGGATATCGGCTGCGAGACCAGCATCCGTCAGCGCCTGCATGTGCGGCATCACTTCAGCGAAATTG
>JBEKRO010000091.1:0-26973 GCA_049518655.1 Bryobacteraceae bacterium
TACGACCCGAGCGCCGATTCAAGCCCGGAATGGATGGCGGCCTCACGGCCGCCGTCTTGGTCAGCCCGCCACACCATCTAAGGACTGCCGAATTTTTGTCCAAACGATGGGGTCCACCTCAGGTGAGGTCTTGAGCGGCAAGGCGATAGTGCTTGATGGTAAGCACTTCCACAATTGCCGCTATTCCAAGTGCACCGTAATTTTCGAAGGAGGAGAGTGGGCAGAGTCGAACACGACGTTCGATCAATGCAACCTCTCCTTCGACGGAGCAGCGGCCCGCACTATGGCATTGATGGCTCGGTTCGGAATGATCCGTCAGATCCCAATGCCCATTCAACCACCAACCGCCGCGACCAAGCCTCCCGGCGCGCTCCAGTAAATCGCAACCGTTTTTGGACTAGCTAACCACTAGGACGAAGATCTTCCATTTCTTGACCTTTGTGAATGGCCGCCATCCCCGTGATCGCGGCCATTTTTTTCATGGAGCAAAATGGGCCAAGGATGGCTAGAGAACTGATGGGGCGCTAGCTTGATGCCGTCGGCAAACCTCGGCAAAGCAGCCCTGGCAACCGTGGCGTAAAACGCATCCCCGGCAACCTAGAATGCGCAACTTGCACGACCCGTTGCACCGTCAATGGTTTGACCCCCACCTCGGCCACCAACGCAGCAATACCTAGCTATTTGCCTGCGCGAGAAGGTTTCCGATAATGCGCTTCGTCTCAGGCGACGAGAGCTTCTGACCGAGCCAAGTTACGAAAGCCTCTTCATTCGCTAAGGCATCAATTTGAGGTCCAACGTGGACAGGATATATGTTTACTCCGTGATAGATCTTGAACAGTTCGTAGGAATAGTTTTCGAGCGCCGGCACCACCAAGTTGAAAGAGTGATAGAAGGTTCGTCCCGATATCTGAGTCTCAACCTGTCCCTCGACCAAGTGGTTCGTCTTGACACCCAGTAGTGCCGCCTGCTCCCGTAATATCGAGACAGGCGTCCGGACTGCGCTTGGTGCTATTTCTCCCCAAAGATCGGCGTGTGCAGCCATGCGAAATTCTCAGAAGTCCAGTTCAAAAACGATCGGAAGATGATCCGAATAAAGTGTAGCATCGGGACGGCCATCCCCGCGCACAAGGAATCGTGCGCCGACGGATTTTACAATGCTGAGTTGATCCGAATTGAACCGCTTCGCCAGCTCGGGTCGAAGTAGCACTTGATCGAATACGTTCCAGAAGTAGTTCAAATGCTCGGCGCTATCGTAAAAGTACGAGCCCGCTGTATCGCCGCGTACGTCCCCGAAATGGCCCCACATGGGATTGTAGAAAAGCCGGTAGGCTCGACCTTGTACTGTTCTGGTCTCACGCTCCGCAATCCGGCGCGACGTTACCGCGTTCAATCCGATACTCGACACAAGACCGGGCTCAAACGGATTCATATTCATATCGCCCACGAGCACAGTACGTTGATGGCCTAGACGATCCTCTTCCTCCGCAATTCGCCGGGCTAACTCTACGCACTCGAAAGATTGGCTCTCATTTGACCAATAAAGCTTACTTGGAAGGTGTACAGCGGCTAACAATATCTCGGATCGCGCAGGCAACATGAGGCGGCCCATGGAAACATGATCGCTCTCAAAGACTGGCCGGAGAAACTCCCGACTGAAACGCGTAAGAATGGTGATGCCCTTGCTGACGCCACTACTGAGATGAAAGCCGCTACCGGCAGCGCTGTTGAGCGTCGCCAACAAGCTACTCGGAGAAATCGCGGACTCCGCCAGTATCACGACGTCCACTTTTAGTGTCATCGCTAGCTCGGCGACCACTTGGGCAACAGCCTTCCGGTTGATATTCCAAAATAGGAACTTCGTTGTTGGCAATGGTAACGATTTCGAGTATAACAGCAGGAATCGAAAGCGTCAGACCACCAGCACTTGGTGATCCGGACACTCCAGCCGTACGTGCTCGTACAGCGTGTCCATCAAATCGCTCACGCCGTGCCTGGCGAGAAATGGCAGGATCGAGTAATAACGCTCTTGCAGATGCTTGTCTGGAAAAATCAGCCCGGACATGTAGCTCGCGTCGGCGACGGCACGCTGGTTGCGCTTCAGCGTCTCGCGCGCGGTCTTGTGCTCCAACTTCGAAAGCTGGTACGCGATCTTGGCCAGGCTCTTATTCGCTGCCGCAGCGAGCGTCGCATCGAACGCCGCCAGATCGTCGCGCAACCGCTCCACCGATTGCGAAACCGTGCGTCCCACGTCGCCAAACTCCTCCGTCAGCGCGGGCGGAATAAGTTTCTTTGCGATCACGTCGCGTACACCGTCCTCGCCGTGGAAAAATGCCGGAACGGTGAGGCCATAGCGGTCCATCAATTTCGTGGTGCGGGCGTCCAGCAGTGTGAATCCGCCGCGCGACACCATCACCGGCATCCGGCCCAGCAGTTCGCGATACAGCACCTGCGATTGCGCCATGTACGCTAATTCCGCCGGGCCGCCGACGTAGGCGACGGTAGGAAGTACGTAATCCTGCACCACCGGCCGCAACAACGCATTCGGCGATAATTGTTCCGCGCGATCAATCAGCTCCGCAGCCGAATATTTGCGTTCCCCCGAGCGTTTCTCTTTAGACGCGTACTCGCCGTTTTGCCGGCGCAGAGTGGCCCGCCGCTCGCCATCCAGCAGAAATACGAGCGATGTTTTCGCCTCTACATGCACCTGCGCGTGATAGCCCGCCGATTCCAAATTCTGGCCGCGCTCAATCAATTTCGCATGCAGGCCGTCATCTTGGCGAACGGTCTCTTGGAGCAAGGGCGCAGCCAAGCGCCGTATGGATTCATCCAGCGGATCCACGAACAGCAAGCCCCGCCCGGCGAGCAGTCGCTCCAGCAACGCGCGGAAAGCCCTGCCAAAAGTTACGCCGGCTGGATAAGCCGCGCGCGCCAGCTCCGCTACTTCTTCGCCGTACGGAAAACCAGCCAGCGCCTGGCGCAAGCCATCCACCGGAGGTGCGGCGATCGGAATCCCTCCCACGGGCCGCTCGGATCCGGCATTCGCGGCCACGCTGAGCTGGATCGGACGATGATCCGGCCCGAAGACGAACGTGTGATTCACTTCCGCCACGTCGTGGTCTTCGGTTGCGAGCCAAAACATCGGAACTGCCGGAATGCCTTGCTCGCTCAATCGAGCGGCCAGCCGAACGGCCGTAAGGGCCTTGTAGATGGTGTAGGCCGGTCCCGAAAATAGCCCAACCTGCTGCCCAGTGACCACCGCGACCGTCCCAGGACGCGCCAGCAAATCGAGCGAAGCCGTTTCACTGTTGCTCGCGCGGAGGGCCGCTACCAGCGCCGCCCGCCGGTCGTCGGGATAGGCAATCTCACGCGCCGCAACGGCATAACTCCGGCCATCGTGCGGATTGTGGGCATAGAACCGCGCGACCTTGTCGAAGTGGTACTGAAAATCGGAGAAAAGGGCCGAGGTATGCGGGATCTGAGTGTGTCGAAGACAGGCCGACTCCATCATGAGCAACTTTCCAAGGGTAACAGATGCGGCAAGGTGGCCCAAAGTCGCGCATTTTCGCGGACGCTGCGCTCGTTTCAGCTAAAATCAAAGTTCGGACAAATCAAGGTTGGGGCAAGTCATGGACGATCAGGAATTTAAGAACCGGGCCGACCAGTCGCTGGAGGCGCTGTATCGCCGGCTGGCTGCGGCTACCGACGGTGCGGACTTCGAAGTGGATTTTAACGGCGGCGCCCTCGCCATTGAGTTCGAAGAGCCGCCCGGCAAGTTTGTGATCAGCCCCAACGCGCCGGTCCACCAGATTTGGGTTTCAGCGCATTCCAAGAGCTACAAGCTGGATTGGGACAGCGCGGCGAATGATTTCGTGTTGCCGTCCAGCCACCAGACGCTGACCGAACTGATCCAGGATGCTATCGCCAAGCAATTGGGCGAAGAAGTCTCGCTCTAGATGCCCGGCGTTTATATTTCTTATCCGTTCTGCGCGCAAAAGTGTACCTATTGCAACTTCGCCTCGGGAGTTTTTCCGCGCGAACTGGAGCCCAGATATGTGGACGCTCTTGTGGCCGAGATTGTCGGGCACCAATGGCCCTGGCAGCCTGAAACGGTGTACCTTGGCGGCGGCACGCCGAGTGGCATGGCGCCGGGCGACCTGGATCGGATTCTGGCGTCGATTCCTGGGTGTGGGACCTGGAAGGAGTCGACCATCGAAGTCGCGCCGGGCACAATCAACACAGAATGCGCGGCGGCGTGGGTCCAGGCCGGAATCAATCGTGTGAGCCTGGGTGTGCAGTCCTTTGTGCAGCGTGAATTGGCTCGCACAGGACGCAAACACACGGCGGAGATCGTAGAGCGCGAGATTAGCGTGCTGCGGTCCGTGGGCCTAGCGAACATCAATATCGATTTGATCGCCGGCCTTCCAGGACAAACGCGCGCATCCTGGTCTGAATCGTTGGCGTGGATCGAGCGGCTGCAACCTCCACATGTGTCGGTGTACATGCTTGAAATTGACGAAGACAGCCGCCTGGGCAGCGAGGTTTTGCTGAACGGGAAACGCTATGGCGCGCCGGATGTGCCAGGCGACGAACTTACGGCTGAACTTTATGAAGCAGCGGTCGAGCATCTGGCACGCATCGGGATTCAGCGCTACGAGATTTCGAACTTTGCGCGGCCCGGCTATGAATCGCTGCACAATTTGAAGTACTGGCAATTGCAGCCGTATGCCGGCTTCGGTGCCGATGCTCACTCGTTTGACGGAGCGGTGCGCGGCCAAAACATCGAATCGCCCAGCGAATACGTGGAGCGAATCGAGAACGGGCAAACTGCACGCATTGATGCCACGCCCGCTCATGCCGCAGAGGAGCGCTTCTTCGTCGGACTGCGCCTTACGCAAGGCATCCAGCCGCTGGCCGAAGAGTGGCTCAAGTTCGACCAACCCATCCGAAGGTTCATCGCCGAGGGCCTGCTGGCTCGCGACGGTGCACGGCTGCGGCTCACGGATCGCGGCGTGCTTTTTTCCAATGAAGTTTTCGCCGAGTTCATCACTTAAGTTCAAACCATGTAAGTTCAAACCAATGATTGACCTGAGAAGCGACACGGTTACACGACCCACGCCCGAGATGCGCCGCGCCATGGCCGAAGCCGAAGTGGGCGATGATGTTTATCGCGAAGACCCGACCGTCAATCGTCTCGAAAAACGGGCGGCGGAAATCATGGGCAAAGAAGCGGGCGTTTTTGTGCCCAGCGGCACCATGGGCAACACCATCGCGGTGAAGATGCACACCGACCACGGCCAGGAAGTGATCTCGGAATCGCGCGCGCACTTGCTCGATTGGGAGCTCTCGATGCTGGCGTGGTTTTCGGGCTGCCTGGTGCGGCCGGTTGCGTCGAGCGACGGCATCCTGCACTGGAAGGATATTGAGGCCGCCATCCGCCCCACGAGCACGCATTGCGCTCCTACCACGCTGATTGAAATCGAGAACACGCACAACATGGCGGGCGGCGCGGTTTATCCCATGGATGTTTTCGAAGACATCTGCGCGAACGCGCACGAGCGCGGCATCAAGGTGCATCTGGATGGGGCGCGCATCTTCAACGCCGCTTGCCATCTGAACCGGCCGGTTCGCGACCTCGCGGCTCCCGCCGATTCGGTGATGTTTTGTTTGTCGAAAGGCCTGGGCGCGCCGGTGGGATCCATGTTGGTGGGAACGGGGGAGGCAATCGATCGCGCGCGCGGTTATCGCAAGCGCTTGGGCGGCGCTATGCGGCAGGCGGGCGTGCTTGCCGCGGCGGGACTGATCGCGCTGGAAGAGATGCCGCACCGGTTGGGCGAAGACCACGCCAACGCGCGTTTCCTTGCGACCGAGTTGGCGAAACTTCCCGGAATCCAGATCGATCCGGCGCGTGTGCAAACCAACATCGTCATCTTCGACGTCAGCGGTACCGGACTCGCCACCACGGAATTGACGGCCGAGCTCAAAACTCGGAAGGTGCTGATGAACGGAATCAATTTGCGCCAAATGCGCGCTGTCACACACTTCGATGTCTCCCGCGAGCAGTGCGCCACCGCGATCGCCGCTATTTCTGAAACGCTCGCGAGCAAACACTAACCTTGCTTGCGCGACGAGCATCCAATCCAATAGAGGCACTGAGGCGGGACTAATGCTACAGGGCGTCCCAGGGGTTATAAACTTCAACGCCCAATCCGGCGAAGTCCTTTACGTTGCGCGTGACTAGAGTGAGTTCGTGTTCGAGGGCTGTTGCTGCGATCATGCCGTCTGCAGTGCTTAGCGGCGTGCCACTCAGCTGGCATTGTCCATCCAATATGCCCCAGCGGTCAGCGATCGAGCGAGTCACTGGCAATATTCGTCCATGAAACCGGGGAAGCAGGTCTTTTTCGAACCACCGTTCCAAGTCACTGCGCCGCCTGCTTGGCGGGAGCTTAACAAGCCCTCGCCGCAGCTCGCCGAGTGATACAACGCTCAAGTAGAGCGATCTTTCGTCTTTCGCGTAGACCCACATCCCTACACGGGGGTCAGGACGAGTGCGAATCAGTTCCGAAGGGACGTTCGTGTCGGGGAGAAATCCACTCACGCTAGATCAACTGGACGTCCGGTGGATGGATTGCGGCTGAAATCAATATCGTCCGCCAGGCCCCTTGCGACTTCGAATACTTCCTGCAAGCTTTTGCTGGGTGGCACTTCGGGCGGGGGCGGCGGGGAAGACTGGAGGGCCTGGAAGATCACATCTTCTGCATCCTTAAACACGCCGCTCTGAAGACGCTGAGTGATGATCGCCACTACCTCGGGTTTAGTGATCTGAATGGTCATTCGTCCCGCTTCCTCTCCTCTCTTATTATCACCCTTCCGCTTTGCGCCAACCAACGCAATGGCCGCAGATTGCGTCATAAGTTCAGTGGACCTCTCGCCACGCGCGTTCAAGTTGTGCCTACTGATGGTTTGGGGCCTAGGCTCCGCGCTCTGCCAAGATGGGCCCCCCAGCCAGCCGCCCGCAATATCGCCCCCGCCGACCACCCAGCCGCCTGAGGCAGAGGCTCCCGGGATCATCCAGGGAACCGTCCTCAGCGGCGCCACGGGGCAGACGTTGCGTCGCGCGCAAGTAGTACTGCGGCCCGCCGATTCCAAGGGCATGGCGCTCTATCAAACCACCGACGATAGCGGCGCGTTCTCGTTTCCCAAAGTAGCGCCCGGGCGTTACGTAATCACGGTCCAACGCGACGGCTATCTGCCGCTTTCATCGGGCCATATCGGGGACTACAAAATGCCGCCGATCTTTTCCGTTAATTCGGGCGAGACCATCAGTTCGTTTGTGTTTCGCATGACGCCTCAGGGCGTGGTGAGCGGCAAAGTGAAATTTGACGACGCAGAACCCGCCGTCAACGTGGCCATCCAGCTCTATCGCTCCTATTACGACCGGGGACGTCACGGCTATGCAACCGCCGCGAGCACACGCACCGACGATCGCGGCGAGTACCGCGTGCACGGCCTGGAACCGGGTACCTATTACGTGGCGGCTTTGTATCAAGCACCGCCCCGGCCGCCCGGCGCCGAGGAACAGACGCGTACCGATGTGCTGGGTAATCCGCTGCCCGAGTTGAGTTATGCGGTCACATTCTTCCCGCAAGTGCAGAAGATGGCCGACGCCGTCCCAGTGAAAATAGCGCCTGGCGATGAAGATGCGGGCATCGATATTTTCCTCACGTTAGTCCACACCGTGCATGTTCGCGGGCACGTCGTCAGCGCCGTCAAGGGCGCCGTCATCGCGAGC
Source organism: Bryobacteraceae bacterium (assembly GCA_049518655.1). Lineage (GTDB taxonomy): Bacteria > Acidobacteriota > Terriglobia > Bryobacterales > Bryobacteraceae > Palsa-89. The sequence goes on from JBEKRO010000091.1 coordinate 7,790, forward strand.
CCTAGCGTGACATTGCGACTGAACGATCCCGACAATACCGCGTCGGTAAGCGCTCCTATCAATGTGACCGTCGACAAGGATCAGAACTTCGACATCCAGGGCGTGACGTCGGGCCCCTATTTGTTGCTGGCTTCGGGTACCGAAGACGGCGTGGCGCTGACAGGCCGCGTTCCGATCAATATTGGCGATTCCGACGTTGCGAACGCAGATCTGGTCATCGGCGCCGAGAGCCTTTGGACCGGAAAAGTTCACGTCGATGACGACGATAGCACCCTGCCCGAGGGGCTGATGATTTCACTGCAGCCGCGCCGCGCAACGGCCTCGGCGACGCAGGCCAAGGTGTCGGAGAAGGGCGAATTCTCCGTTCCATTCGTTCCCGATGAGATCTACGATTTGTATGTGTTGAATGGACCGGAGAACTCCTACATCAAGTCGGTACGCATCGCCAATGCCGAGCGGCTGGGACAGGGCCTGGAGGCATCGCCCGGCGATCCCGCGCCTTCGCTCGACGTGAGGCTCAGCTCCCAGGGTGGTCAGGTGATCGGAAGAGCCGTGACGGCAGATCCCAAGGTGGTCGCGAGCGGCGCCACCGTTGCCCTGATTCCCGATCCGCCCTCCGGACGCGTCCAAGACTATCAAACGACGCAGGCTGACGAGTACGGCAATTTCTTGCTGCGAGGCATCCCGCCCGGAAAGTACATCCTTCTTACGTGGCTGGATTCCCCACCTTGCGACATATACAATCCGGATGATTTGGCCGCTTGCGTGGCCCAAGGTTCCAGCTTGTCGATTGACGAAGCAGAACAAAAGAGCGTCCAGCTGACCGCGAATTGACTGTAACCCTGTAAACAGGGACGCACAATGATAAACCTTAAGCTTTTGCTTTCATTTGTCGATAGACTGTTGCGTGCCAGACACTACCGCTGAATCGGCTCAGCGCGTTGACCTGAGCTTTCAACAGGACGCCGATATCGCGCGTCATTCGCTGGCCGGCATTTGGGCCGGTCTCGGTCTGGCTCAGTTCGCCTTATTGGCAGGGAATTATTCCAGAGTTCACGTGCTGGCGGTAACGCTTTTTGCCGTGACAACAATGGGCGCTTACTTAGTACGTCTGTTCCTGGTTCTCCGCAAGAATCAAATCTATCCTGGGAACCCCCGAGCTTGGCGGCTGGCTTTCTGCGCCACGCTCCTTACCTTTTCGAGCGCTTGGGGGTTGTTCAGCTGCTACAGTTACGTCTCCAACGGGTTTTCCCAATGGAATTCACTGCTGCTGACGTTTTGCATCCTCGCTATCAGTTTTGGAGCGATCGTCTCTCTCACTCCGAGGCCCTTGTATCTCTACTGCCACGTTTTGCCGTTGCTCATCCCGCCTATCGTGATTGATCTTTCGCTCGGCGGCGAGGGCTACGGTATGGCTCTCATCAATGTGGTTTGCCTGGCATTTTTGTTGGCGCAAGGCCGGCAGTTAAGCGCCCAATACCGCAAAGCTTTTGAAGACCGGCGACTTCTGGAATCCTCGAAGAAGCTGGCGGAGGCGGCAAATGAAGCCAAGGGTCACTTCCTGGCGAACATCAGTCACGAGCTTCGCACGCCAATGAACGGCATCATCGCAATGACGGAGCTGGCGCTCGATACGAAGCTCAGCCCGGAACAACGCGATCTGCTCGAGACCTCACGCCACTCTGCGATCTCGCTGCTGTACCTGCTCAATGACGTGCTCGATTTCTCCAAAATGGAAGCAAAGAGCGTTCAACTCGACCATGTTCCGTTCGATCTCCCGCGGTTGATTGCGGAAACCACTCGGTTTTTCGAGAATCAGGCCACACAGAAGAGCTTGACGCTCGCTTGCGAGATTTCGCCCGAGATTCCCCGGCAAGTTACCGGGGATCCCGCACGTTTGCGGCAGATCCTGGTGAACCTGGTAGGGAACGCGCTGAAGTTCACACCGGCCGGCAGCGTGCTGGTAACGGCAAACGTCGAATCCAACGGCTCGCGCGAGATCCAAGTGCACTTTTCGGTAATTGACACTGGCATCGGCATTCCCCAGGAAAAGCACAGCGTTATTTTTCAGCCCTTCGCGCAGGCCGACGGATCGATGACCCGAAAATACGGCGGCACTGGACTTGGCTTGAGCATCTCGATGCGTCTATTGGATTTAATGGGCGGCCGAATATGGGTCACCAGCGAACCCGGAAAGGGCAGCGCTTTCCATTTCTCCATATGTTTCGCGCGGGCAGAGTCTGAACAGCCGGACGCAGCCAGGGAACTACTGCGTGGCGTGCGGAACGCGGCGCCCTCCTTGGGCTAGCATCGCTCGCGAGTCACATTCCCAGCGGAAAAATTTAACGCAATCATCGCTCGTCTTTCGTTTGACTTGCGTGATCGCGCCGCCGCGCTGTACCGAAGGTCGTGACGGCTGCAATGTATGCTCAACCAGTTTGCTCTTTGAATACGGGGCCAGCTTTCCTAAGCCGGGATTGGGCTGGCTCGCGGCGCCCGACGAACGCACACCGGGGTTTTTCCCCGCCTTTGCCCGTGTGTCCATAGCCATCCAGACCCTGCTGAGGGAACGTGTGCCCTCGTATTACTTCGTGGACTCGCGAGCTTTCGGCAACGTCAAGACAGCATATCCGATGCTGGTGTATCGTGCCAGCCAGCCATTCCGAGGCAAGATGCGCACGGAGTTAACTTACGATATTCTGCATCCGAAAACCGTGGCCACTTTCTTCCGGACCGTGCGCCCAGCTCTGGGCGAAGTCTTGGAAGCCACGAAGGCCCGGCTCCAGGCGGAAGGCCTGACCGAGCTGGCTGCCCAATACGAGCCAGGCCGCGCCAACTTCATCCTTGAGTCCGTGCAGAGATTGAGCAAAAGCCGGAAGTGCCTCTACGTTTTGATTCGTGCCGAGAGCGTGTTGGTGACAACGCTGATCGATTTAGCCGGCCTAGGCAAGCTGCCCATCAGACAGCAGGCCCGCCGGATCGCGTCGTTTGAAAAAAAGTGGAAATACCAACTGCCCCGGATGTACCCGGGTACGGATTTTACCTGGCTTGCCTCAGAGCTTCTGGAAGTGGCCACGCAAGCGCTGGCGCAAATGGAACCCACGGCCGAAGTTCTGCCGGAAGAAGGCTGAGCTCATTCCACGAACTATTCCACAAAGCCCAAGCTGTGCAGCAAAGCAGCTGGTTGGCCGTCCGTCTCAAAAGCCCCGACATCCACGGCCGCCTTTTGGCGGCCTCGAACCAGTGCAACGCCGTACGGCGCGGTGGCGAATTTGAAGGTCCCTTTCAACAGATCCAGATCGTTCGAAGTCCCGGCCTTGAATCCGGTGTCATGCAAAAATGACGCGGCGAATTGTGGGGTATCGATTGGAATGGCGACAACATTGGTGTCCTTCCAGTTCAGCTTCGCCATCTTTCGGGCAGCCGCCTCGCAGTGCGTACAGGTGGGATCGTAGAAAAACAGGAACGTGTTCCCCTGTTGCAGCGATAAAGGCTTGCCATCCACGGTGATGGAAGCCGGAGCCTTCAAACCAGACTCGCGCGCCATGTTCACGCCGAAGGAAGCGCCCGCGAAGACCACTACCGCTCCTAAGATAACCAGCGCGCCGCGAAGGCTTTCTGATGTGCGGGCCCACATCCCGGCCACTACCGCCATCAGGAACATCGCTCCGTCGCCTAGGAAAAATGCCGGCCCTACCGTCCGCTTCACCAGTGGGAAACAACTGCAATCCTTGCCCACCAGCGCGCTATAGTTCGCTCCAATGTAGACCATGAAGACGACCAGCAGGAGGCCGATGAGCAGGGCTCCCCAGCGCCGAAACCGGGGTACCAGGATAAGAACCGCGCCTAATGTTTCGCCAATACCGAGCGCCAGCGCGCCCGGCAGCGCGAACGCCCCAGGGACGCGGAACTCATTCAGGAACTGGGACCACCGGTACGGATCGCTCAGTTTCCAAGCTCCTGAGACAAAGAAGAGGATCGCCAACAGCACGGCGCAAACGCCACCGATAGCTTTCTTCCAAGCGGGTAAATCAAAACTCGCGAGATCCAACCCTAAGTGGGACGGGGTCGCTGTGGTGTCAGACATATATACTCCATTTTACCGAATTTGGCAGGGCCTTAGACCGTAGCCTCGGTCGCGAAGTACTGGGCAGCAGCTTCCACGGTCCTACTGATGTCCTGCTCGCTGTGCGCGGCCGAGACAAACCCGGCCTCGAATTGTGAGGGTGCCAGATAGATTCCCCGGTCCAACATCCAGTGGAAGAATTGGCGAAAACGGCCAGTGTCGGCGCGCTTGGCCGATTCCCAGTCCGTCACGGGCTCGGAGGTGAAGAAAAACGTGAACATGGACCCCACCCGGTTCACCGTGACGCCGGCCGGTACATTCGCAGTCAGCTGCGCAGCCCTGCTTTCGATGATTTCATAGACCTCGGGGTGGGCCTTCAGATACCGCAGCATGGCAATGCCGGCGCTGACCGCCATGGGATTGCCCGACAATGTCCCAGCCTGGTAAATGGGACCGGTAGGCGCCACCTTGCTCATGATGTCGGCGCGCCCACCGTAGGCAGCCAGCGGCATCCCGCCTCCGACGATCTTCCCCAAGGTAGTGAGATCGGGCCGGATTCCAAAGCGCTCCTGCGCTCCGCCCAAGGCGAGGCGAAACCCGGTCATCACTTCATCGAAGATCAACAAGGCGCCGTGCCGGGCAGTGATCTCACGCAGCGCTTCCAGAAAGCCCTCGCGCGGAGGCACGCAGCCCATATTGCCGACCACTGGCTCTACGATAACGGCCGCGATCTTGCTGCCATGCTCCCTGAACGCCGATTCCACCGCGGGGATCGAGTTGAACGGCAGCGCGATGGTGGTGGCCGCGAACGCCTGGGGCACACCCGCGGTATCGGCGATTCCGAGGGTCGCCATGCCCGATCCAGCTTTCACCAGCAACGAATCCACGTGGCCGTGATAGCAACCTTCAAATTTGATGGTAAGGTCGCGCCCCGTGAATCCTCGCGCCACGCGGAGCGCGCTCATGGTGGCTTCGGTCCCGGAATTTACCAGGCGCACCATTTCGATAGAAGGCACGCATTCGTGAATCAGTTCGGCGAGTTCCACTTCCCGTTCGGTGGGTGCGCCAAAGCTGGTTCCAATCGCCAGGACTTCGCGCAACGCGTCCATCACTGGCGGGAAACAGTGGCCCAGGATCAGCGGTCCCCAAGACAGCACGTAATCGATGTACTGGTTGCCATCGACGTCATAAATGCGAGATCCTTCGCCGCGAGCGATGAACGGAGGCGTCCCTCCAACGCCGCGAAAAGCCCGCACGGGCGAATTCACGCCGCCCGGTATTAGCTTCTGAGCGCAGGCAAACAATTCGTCGGATTTGGCGTGGGTCATGGACTACTGCACTTAAGTTTCTTCGGGGATCACTCTTTGCAGAAACACGTTCATGAGCACTTCCTGCAGCGTTCCGTTGAGGTTCCGGAACAGACGGCTCTTCAAACCCAGATAGGGCTGAGTCCCGGCGAACAGATCCTGGATCAATACGCGGAATCGTGGGCTGCGCCGGATGAAATCCACCATGCGCGAGGGGACGGCGCTAAATAGGAATCGTCCCAGGAAAACGCGCTTGGCGAGCGTCGCGCCAAACTCGAGGTCGGCCGTAAAGTCACGACGCAGCAGGTTGCGGTAGGCTTGCGCCCGCTCAGCCAGGGACTGCGATTCGTTCAGAACCACTTGGCTCGCCAGATCGCCCGATCGCATGGCGTAGTACAAACCTTCACCGGTGATCGGATCCACCAGCCCTCCGGCATCGCCCACCGCCAGCCAGCCTTCGCCCGCCAAGCGATTATTTTTCCAACCCGAGTGTTCGAGAGAGGGCAGCATGTGGCCGTAAAAGGAAGCGTCTTTGTACGAGATGCCCTTTTGAGTCATGTACTGCTCCAGCCGCGCGCGCAAGGCCTGCGCCGTTTCACCCTTGCCACAGATCCCCACCGAAAGATGGCCACAGCGCGGGAACACCCAGATGTAACCTTCCAGGTTTGGCAGAAACTGGATATCGATGTGATCCTGGGCGGACGCCACGTAGTATCCCAGCGCGTACATCGTGTCCGCGGCCGTCCATTCCGTGCCTACGTTGCGCAACGAATTGCGCGCGCCCGTCGCCACAATGCAAAAATCCGCGTCCAGCGTACCCTGCCTTGTCTTCAGACGCCATCCACGGCCGCCGCGTTCAATCCCGAGGACGCGCGTCTTTTCCAGTTGTGCGCCGGCCTGTTCGGCGCGATCCAGCAGCATGCGATTCAGATCCATGCGCGAATAGATCAGCAGCGGACTGCTCAAGTCCATGTGAACAGCTCCGGCCGGATCCGCCGCAAGGCAGGTCTCATGGATGATCTTCTTCGGCACATTATTTTCGAGCAAAAACGGATAGCGCGAGTAGGCTTTGTAGGTCAGCCCTCCGCCGCACGGTTTTTCCCAAGCTAGCTTTTCATCTAAGACAACGGTTTCGACGCCCGCTCGCGCCAGGCGCTCCGCTGCAAAAGCTCCGGCCGGACCGCCACCGAGGACGGCAACTCGTTTCATTTAGGTAGTCTCACTTTTGCCGACTGGTTGAATCAGAGCCGACCGAAGGATGTCCAGGCGGCAGGCTAGTGGACTCCGGCCCGCCGGGCGTGGCGATGCGCGGCATTCCGTCCAGCGAACCGGGCGCCGTTCCCTGTCCAGGCGGCGCGATATTTACGCCGGTTGCGCCCGCCCCGTGAGCCGCGTTCGATCCCGCGCGGCCCTTCACCACCCACTGGCCATCTTTGCGCTCCAACACATACTGCATCGTCATTCCAGCTGCTGGCGAGCTATTTCCCTTAGCCTGAAAGTGCACTTGAGCAGTAGCTTCGTCCTGACTAAACGCCACCGAACTGATGCTGACGTCCATGGCGAGCAGGTCCGAGCGCTTCGACAAGTAGCTCATGACACCCTGGCGAACGGCGTCTTGGTTCTGGATGTCTTTCTTGCAGCCCGCAAGCAAAACGAGGCTCACGGCGGCGGCCGCGACGAAGGTGGGGCGAATCACACTACCGATTATAGCGGCACAAAGCGTGGACAAACATTTTTGAACCGGCTGAACCCGATGCGGTACACTAACCCTGTAACGTTTGTTCTTATCGCGACGCCGCTCTCCGCAGCCAATCCAAGTCGAGGGAGTTCCTCAGCCTAGTAGGTTCACGAGAATAAGCATTGGCGACTGACCTGATACAAATCGATCAAGACCATCCGCTGCCGGAAGCGATTGAACGCGCTGCGGCGCACTTGCGGCGTGGTGACATCGTCGCTATTCCCACTGAGGCGCTCTACGTATTGGTGGCTGACCCGTTGAACCTTCATGCGGTGGGACGGGTGTTCTCCGCCAAGGGCCGTGAGATCCATCGATCCTTGCCGATGCTGGTGAACAGCACTTTCATGGCTGAGGAGTTGGCGAAAGACCTTTCCACCCGCTTCTACGTTTTGGCGCGCCATTTCTGGCCCGGACCGCTGACAATGATCGTTCCTTCGTCGGCCAGAGTGCCGCTCAAGGTGACGGGCAACACGGGTCGCCTGGCCATCCGGCAGTCGCGGTCGCGGGTAGCGCAAGCGCTGCTCGATTGGCTGGATCAGCCTCTGGTGGCCACCAGCGCCAATATCTCCGGTCAGCCCACCTGCCGCAGCGGCATCGATGTCTTCGGCGTCATGGATGGCAGCGTGGACCTGGTGTTGGACGCGGGCCCCTTGGCCGGTCTGGGCGCCACCACGGTGGACATCACAGAGCCTTACTGGAAAGTGATCCGGGAAGGCGCCATTTCGGAAAAAGAAATCGCCGAATGTCTGAAGACCGCGGGCGCATAGCGCAGGGGGCGCATAGCGCGGGAGCGCCTAACCGGCCCGCCCCAGTTCAGCTGAGCCTTCCCCTTGATTATCTACAAAAGCAGATGTAAGCTGTTGTAGATTACCTAGAGGAGCGGGCATGAGCAAACCTACCGATCTGGTTCAGGGCACTCTCGACCTGTTGATCCTCAAGACGCTAGCGCTGGAGCCGATGCACGGCTGGGCGATCGCGCAGCGCATCCAGCAGTTGTCCAAAGACGTTTTGCAAGTCCAGCAAGGTTCGCTTTACCCAGCCCTCCACCGGCTAGAGCAGCAGGCCTGGATTCAGGCCGAATGGGGCGAAAGCGATAACAATCGCCGAGCCAAATACTATTCATTGACCAAAGCGGGCCGCCGGCAACTGGGGCGGGAAGCTGTCAGTTGGGAGCGGCTATCCAGCGCTATCTCCGCCATTGTGCGAGCTTGAAGGACTTCCTGTGCGTTGGCTCAAAATACTCCGCCTGCGTTTTCGTTCGCTATTCCAGCACGCCGCGTTAGAACGCGAATTGGATGACGAACTCCGCTTTCACTTTAAACAACAAATGGAGCAGAACATCGCTGCGGGAATGGATCCGGAGGGAGCCCGTACGGCCGCATTGCGCGAGTTTGGACAGATCGCCCAGCACAAAGACGAATGCCGGGATGCCAGGGGGACCAGGCTGATCGAAAGTTTTTGGGAGGATTCCCGCTACGCGATTCGCAACCTGCGCCGCGATCCGTTTCTGGCTTTGGCCGCCACACTCACGCTGGCGGTCTGCATCGGCGCGAACACCACGGTGTTCAGCGTGGCCAATTCCATTCTCATCCGGCCGCTTCCCTACCCCAACTCCGACCGAATCGATTGGATCAGCGCACGCACCGGACCCGCCCAGGAGGAAATCGTCGCCGCGCCCGACTACTTCATGCTGCGCGATCAAAACCGGATCTTTGAGGAAGTCGGAACATGCGATCCGGCCACGGTGAATTGGACCGGGATCGAGAGACCGGAGCGGCTGGATGTCGCCAGCGCGTCGCCCTCCTTCTTCCGTCTGATGGGCACGCAACCTTTGATAGGGCGCTACCTGACCCGCGATGAAGAGGGGCCGAAGGCGGCTCCGGTCGCCATCTTGAGTTACGAGTTCTGGCGAAATCGTTTTGGGGCCGATCCGCAGATTATCGGCAAAACAATTGCGCTCGACCGCCTGCCGCGTACCATCGTCGGGGTGATGCCGCAGGGCTTCGACTTTCCTCGCGGAGCAAATTTATGGTTGCCAAACCTTCTACTCGATAGAGCCACCCAAAGCTTCCCCCTCGCGCCCAACCGGCCCATTCTCATCGTTTCGATGCTCGGGCGGCGCAAGCCCGAGGTGACGCAACTGGAAGCTGCCACCGAAATGAAGCGCCTGAGTTTCGCGATGCGCGCGGCATATCCCGAGGCGATGCGCAACAACGGCTTCCGGCAGGATCTGACCCTAAGCGCCTTTTCGCTGCAGGAGCATCTTGCCGGTCCATTGCGGCCCGCGATTCTGGTCCTCAGTGGCGCGGTCTCGCTGGTGCTGCTGATCGCCTGCGCAAATATCGCCAATTTGCTCTTGGCGCGCGCCGGCAGTCGTTATCGTGAGATTGCCGTGCGAATGGCGCTCGGCTCCGGCCGCAGCCGCATCATTCGGCAGATGCTCACCGAAAGCCTGGTGCTCACGATACCGGGAGCCGCGTTGGGCATCGGTTTGGCTTGGCTTGCCGTCCGCTTATTGGACGCCTCGAAGCCAGCGATCCTGGTGCGCTATCCGGCGATCTCGATGGATTGGCGGGTGCTGGCATTCACCCTGGCGCTGATGGTCGCCACCAGCGTGCTCTTCGGTTTCGTACCCGCGCTCTCCGCGGCGGGCATCCGGATTGGGGATGCTCTGAAGTCCGCTGGTCTCGCCCATAGCGCGGGCCGCGGCGCTGCTCGAACGCGCAAGATCCTGGTGGTCGCGGAGCTCGGAGTCTCACTTGTGCTATTGATCGGCGCCGGACTGCTCACCCGTAGTTTTTTGCACCTGGCCCATACCGAGCTTGGCTTCCCGTCCGATCACCTGCTCACTTTTCGAGTCAACCCTGTAGGCTTCTCCTTCGACCGAAATGACAACCCCTTCCTTTTCGAAATCCTGGAACGGGTGCGCCATTTACCGATAGTGCGCTCGGCGGCACTCTCGGCCGACATTCCGTTAAGTGAGATCGGTCTTCCGAACGCCGGCGCGGTTCAAGTGGTTGGCCGACCTCTGGTGCCTATTCGCGATCGCCCCATGATCAGCAACAGCCTGGTGAGTCCGGAGTTTTTCCAAACGCTCGGAATTCGGCTGAACCGCGGCCGGATTTTCGACGCGCACGATTTCATCGGAGTCCGTGCGGGCGCACGGCCGGACATACTCCTAAGAGAACCGGTCATCGTGAACGAAGCGTTTGTGCGCCGGGTTTTTCCCGGCGAAGAGCCGTTGGGCCGCCAACTCGCGCCGGGCCCTAGCGAGAAGCCCGTCACGTGGACCATCGTAGGCGTGGTGAGCGACATTCGCAGCGCGTCGTTGGGTTCCGACCCGCCGGCGACGATCTATCGGTGTAGCTGCTCCGGCGTTCCGCTTTATCGTGGCGGCTTTCTTGTGCGCACATCTGTTGCTCCCGACCTAGCCGTTCGCGCGATCGAACAGCAGGTCCGCTTAGTCGATCGCGACCAGCCCATCTCCGACGTGAAGACCATGGATCAGCGCAGGGACGCGGCGCTGGCGCCGGAGCGTTTCCAGCTCATCCTGCTCGGGAGCTTCGCCATGATCGCCATTGTTCTTGCCGCCGCCGGAGTTTACGGAACCATGTCGTACCTGGTGACGCGCCGCACTCGCGAGATCGGCATCCGCATGGCGATGGGCGCGCGGCAGGCCGATGTCCTGCGCATGGTGCTGGGCGAAACCACCGTGCTGGTTCTGTTGGCCATCGTCGCGGGTCTCGGTGGAGCGTGGGCGCTGACGCGCTATATCCGATCGATGCTGTATGGCATGAGCGAGCTTGACACCACAACTTTTGCGGTTACTTCGGTTCTTCTAGCCGCGATCGTACTTATCGCCTCACTCGGGCCGGCACGGCGTGCAGTAAGCATCGATCCGATGACAGCTTTGCGGGATGAATAGAGAGGGCGGCTAAGGTTTCCCCCACACCTTGCGCGCCGTCTCCACCACCAGCTCCAGCTTCCGCCACTGATCGTCAATCGATAACAGATTGCCGGCCGCCACCGACGCGAAGCCGCACTGCGGACTGAGCGCCAGATTTTCGAGCGGAATATAGCGAGCCGCTTCGTCGATGCGCCGCCGCAATTCGTCTTGCGATTCGAGTTTCGCTTCTTTTGTCGTGATCAATCCCAGCACCACAGTCTTGTTACGCGGAACCAGGCGAAGCGGTTCAAATCCTCCAGAGCGCTCCGAATCGTACTCGAGCAGGAACGTGTCGACATCCAGCAAGCCGAATACCTTCTCGGCAATTGCGTCGTAGCCGCCCTCGGTGTACCAGCGGCTCCGGCTATTCCCCCGGCAAATGTGCAACGCCACGGTGACCTTGCCTCGTGGGACCTCATGCAGCGCGGCCTTGTCGCCGGCGATGGCGCGCTCCAGTTCCTGATCGGGGTCGAAACCGGCCGCCTTCAATCGCTCCCGCTGGTGAGGATCCAGATAATGCGAGTAATAAGGCGCGTCGAACTGAATGTAGCGCGCACCTTCAGATACCAGCCAGCGCACTTCATCGCGCACAATGCCCACCAAGTCCCGCAGCAGATCGGCATGCGTAGGATAAAAGGCATCCGTCACGCCCGGCTTGTAGCTGGCCAGGACAAAATTGGATGGCGCGGGAAGGGTGATCTTGAACACACCCAACGCCGATTGCTTCAACAAAGGCAGCTCGTGCGCGGTGAGCTTACGGACTTTCCGCAACTTCGCTCCGGCCGCTTGCGCGGTGCTGCCCTCGAGGCCTCCGCCCGGGCCCTTCCACTCCAGCGTCACCTTCGCGGGGACAAACCCCTCGACGGCGTCCGCCATATCGGTGAGCCAGGAGCCACGGCGCATTTCACCGTCGGAAAGAACATCCAGGCCTATGGTTCGTTGCTTTTCCAGCGCCGCCAGGATAGCTTGATCCTCTCGCCGGCGCAGCTCTTCCAACGGTATTTGTCCCGCGGCATGCGCGGATCGGGCTGCGAGCAACTCGGGCGGCCGCAGCAGACTGCCAACGTGTTCGGCGCGGAAACGGGTATTCATTGGGGCTCCCGCATTGTCGCCCCGCGCGGACGGCGCCGTCAATTCGCGTCTTTGCTAGCGATCCGTTCGGCGACGATCCTGATCAGCAGTAGAGTGGAAGAAATCGCCAGAGTCATCGGCAACGACAGCTTGTGTTCTCCAAAGAAACAGTAAGCCGTAAAGGCGAGCGAAGCCACGAACACGACGTTGGTTAAAGGCGACACCGGCCGGCGCTTCGCCGCCGCCTGCAGGCGCTTGGGCGCACGGTCGCCGCAAACGTAGCACTGGTCTTCGTCCCTGATCACCACGCTATGACAATATATGCATCTGCCCATGTCCACATTTAAGTCTGTGGCCCTAGAGGCCGTCGATAGAACACCTGTACTTCAGGGAGCTGGTACTACTGAAGTACCGTGCGGGCCAAAGTACTACGGGTGGCGGTTATTCCTTCGCCCTTACGATAAGGACAGGACACGGTGCATGTCGCATCACTGCCTCGGCGACGCTTCCTAGCAGGGCACGCTGGATTCCGTGGCGTCCATGGCTACCGATCACAATGACGTCCGCCGGCCATTCCTTGGCGGTCCTGACGATTTCAGATGCTGGCTTGCCAACGTGGATGAACTCCAGTGGCGAGTGCGTTGGTGGCAGAAGCTGGCGGAAACCGGCGATCAATCTTCTGCCCTCCCGTTCGGCTTCCGCAATCAAATCGCTGGGCATGATGCCGGGAGCCTGCGACAAACCGGGTTCGATCGCATGCACAAACGCGATCTCAGCGCCAAGCGCGGTGGCAAGTTCCATACCCAGCTCGGAGGCATGGACGGCGAGAGGCGTGGAATCCACGGCAATCAGGATTCTTCGGAAGCTCACGAAGATCTCCTATCAGAAGGCTGGCCGGAAGCCGGCTGCTGGCTTTCGATCTCATGCGGTGCGATGGAGCAGCACGCGCCACCGCCTTGGGTGCACACCCTGGGGCGCGGCCGAACCAAGAGCCAGATCAACCCCGCTATGACCAAGGCGAGGAGCGTCAAGGCGACCCAGGGCGGCCAGCGGAGTTGTGGCGCGAGCGAAGCGCGATAGAAACTGATCACTCCAACCAGCGCCAGAAAGCACGATAGCACCAACTTCAGCGTGGCTTGCGGCATTCGGCCCGCTACGATAGAAGCAATCTGGCCACCGATCAGAACCGCGGGCGCGGTGGCGGCAAGTATGTTCCAGGGAATCTTGGCTCCTGTCGTGGCGTCCACGGTCAGGTGCGTCATGGCAGCCGAAATGGAAGCTGCGGCGATGATCAAGTGAGCGTTTCCAGCCGCCAGACGCACGGGAATTCCCCGCAGCACCTGTTCCACCGTGCTCATCTCGCCGGCCGAGAATCCGACCAAGCCTTGAAACACGCCACCGACGGCAGCCGTACTCGCGCGCCAGGCATCATTCTGTCTGCGGTAACGGTAGGCCCGCCCTCGTCCGTCGGTGTGTTCGGCGGTGTCTGTGCTGTGCTTGTCTTCATGGCTGCCAGTCTCGCCGGTCTCGCGAATCAACAGAAACGAAAAAAGGATAAGGCCAACACCAACGACCACCAGGAGCCAATGCGAGGGCAGAATGTGGGCCGAGACCCCACCGATCACGGCCGTAGGGACAGCAAACATAAGCGCAAACGTGGAGATCTTGAAGTCGATCAGGCCCGCCCGCCAAAAGGCGGACGTCGAGCTCACGAAGCCAAAGATCTCCGTCAGCAGCCCCACCTCTACGGCCTGCACCGGTTCAAGACGGTGGCCAAGAAGGGGAAAAACAATCGAAAAGAAGGGGACAAAAATCACGGCCCCCGATACTCCGATTGTTCAAACCGTGATACAAATTCCGAGCGCTATCGGGAACATCCACCAGTATTGAAGCCAGTATCCGACATGCATGAGTACGTCTCCTTATCGAAACATTGCTCGACTGTTCAGCATACTGCGGTTCGGATGTGCTCCGTCAGAGCGGATACTGATTGGAGTAGACTTTCGGATGGATGACAGAGACGAATTCAGCAACCCAACCTGCTCGTCAGACCTGGGCAGCGGGAGATTTCCCCAAGATGGGCGTGGAGCTCGCCATCGTTGGCGAGCAACTGTGCGAGGCCATCCCGGTGCATGCCGGCGATCGCGTGCTCGACGTGGGCACCGCGTCTGGAAATACTGCGATTTCCGCCGCAAGACGCCGGGCGGTGGTAATCGGCGTGGACCTGGTTCCCTCGCTTCTTGGATACGCGCAGAAGCGGGCGCAAGCCGAAGGATTCAACATCGATTTTCAGGAAGGCAACGCCATGGCGCTCTCGTTTCCCGACGCCTCGTTCGACGTAGTGGTCAGCACCTTCGGCAGCATCTTCGCGCCGGATCCCCATCGGACTGCCGCCGAAATGGCGCGTGTCTGCCGGCCCGGCGGAAAAATTGCCATGGCGACCTGGCCTCCCGATTCGATGCTCGGAAAGCTCTTCCTGCTTCTGGCGCGCTATTCCGCGCCCGAATCGCGAGTGGATGCGCCGGTGGAGTGGGGCGACGAAGCGGTGATCTCGGACCGGCTTGGTCCCTACGTCCAGGATTTGCACGTGCAACGCCGGGCTGTGCGCTTTCGGGCTCTATCGGCCGAAGATTGGGTGGAGTTCATGCGGACTTACTTCGGCCCGGCCATCGAGGCTTTCCAGCACTCCAGTAGCCCGGCTTCGCAAAAGGCGCTGGCGGGCGAAATGGCGGCGCTCATACGGGAACACAACTGCGCTCGGAACGACACCGTTCTGGGGAGCAGCGATTATCTGGAAATTGTCGCAACGCGACGCGCATAGGTAAGCCGACGATGTTCCGGCTCGCGTACTTGGTGCTGATGATTGCAACCATCGCTCGTGGCTTTCAGGAGAGCAATGTAACCGATCCCGAGCGGGAGAAGGACGTTTATGCCATCTACTCGCTGATGCTGACCAATCCCAAGACAAGCCATGGCCCGGGCGCCGATGAGCGGTATCTGATTCGGGCGACGACGGTGCCGGGTACCCCTGGAGTGCCCTGTGTGCGGCCACCGAAGGAGCGTGAGGCAGACTTTCGCGAGGTGCTGGCAGACTTTGAACGCAGATCAGCCACGCCACGACAACTCGAACGGGAACTCTCGATCCGGAAACCGTATGTTTTGCTCAACGCCGACCAGGTCAAGCAATTCCTCGACGAACGCTCTTTGCATCGGAACCCTCCTGGAACTGGCGATGAACAGTTCCGCGGTGTGACGGATCTATTTAGCCTTTCCGACGTCTATTTCAATCAACGTCGAAGCTTGGCGCTTACCGCTCTTTCGTCCTGGTGCGGAAGTCTCTGTGGGTTGTATCAGTGGAAAGTATTCGAGAAGGTGGATACCGGCACTTGGGAAGAGCGGGATTGGTTGACGTGCATAACCGTGGCCCGGCTCTATTAGGCTAGTAAGCCGACGCACGGCACGAACAGGCAATCGCAGACCGTAATTCAAACCTGAGACAATTCAAGTAAAGATGCCTTTGCACGGCCGCCAGTCAGTCATTCTCTTTGCCCTTCTGCTGCCGCTTTCCGCTCAGACCCCCGGCTCCGATCAAACCCCTGGCAAGGATGATCCAACCTTTTCCACCGACGTCAAGGTGGTCAATATTCTAGCCACGGTTCGGACCAAGTCGGGCGCAATCGTCAACGACCTGACCAAAGACGATTTCTCCGTCACCGAGAACAAGCGTCCCGAAGACATTCGGTATTTTTCTCGCGAATCGGATTTGCCGCTGACTATTGGCCTGATGGTGGATACCAGCATGAGCCAGGCAAGGGTGTTGGAGAGCGAGCGCGCCGCCAGCTTCCAGTTTGTGGATCAGGTTTTGCGCGAAGGCAAAGACAAGGTATTTGTCACCCAATTCGACATGGCGGTGATGACACGCCAGCAGCCCACCTCGTCCCGCCGCGATCTGGAAGCATCGCTGCCCTACGTCGACACGCCCAGCAAGAGCGATCTGGAAGCGCAACGCGGGGGAGGGACGCTGCTTTTCGACGCCGTGGTGAAGGCGTCGCGGGAGATCATGAACAGCCAGCAGAATCGCAAGGCGATGATTATCCTGTCGGACGGCGGGGACAATGGCAGCGACGAGACGCTGGCTTCGGCGATTGAAGCCGCGCAGCGCGCCGACACAATTATTTACTCGATCCTCTTCTCGGATGCAACCTACTATGGAGGCTACGGAGATCCGGAGGGTAAAGGCTATATGCAGCGTTTGGCGAAAGAGACCGGCGGCGGCTATTTTGAGGTGTCAAAAAAGTTGAGCATTAACCAGATCTTCGGGATCATCGAGAACGAACTGCGCAGTCAATACAACTTGGGATTCGTTTCCGATCAGCCGGTTCGCGTCTCGGAATTTCGCAATTTGCAACTGACGGTGAAGCGCAAGGATCTAGTGGTCCAAGCGCGGGACCGTTACTGGGCTCAGCGCTAGCCGATCCTTGGATGCCAAACGGTCCGAGATAATTCTCGCCACCAACAAAACCCCGGATAGTGTCGCGCTGAACGACAGCGACATTTTCTGACCGCAAAGAAACGAAACCACGGTGAGTGCCAACGAGGCCATGAAGAGCAGGTTGCTCACCGCTGTTACGGGCGGCTTCGGCTTTGGCGCTCTCTTGCGGCGCAAGAAATTCTTCTTAGCCCCCGGAACCGGCAGTCCGCAGATATAGCACTCCGCGTCCTTCGTCGTGACGACGCTGTTGCATTCGTTGCATCGGGCCATGTCTAATTAAAATCCGAAAGCCGTCAGGCGTCTATGGATCGTGTGTACCTGAAAAATTGGTACTTTCGTTTATCGCTTGACTCAGGCGATAAAGCACGCTGCAATTTTGAAATGAAGCTCCTGGGCGCATTTCTGTTGCTCGGCCCCGCGCTCTTCAGTCAGGTGATTGAGGGTACCGTACTCGACTCTGTCACCGGGACGCCCATCGGCGGAGCTTCGGTCCAGATCGAGAATAGAGGCAAGCCCCCCTACCAGACGACTTCCGACACCCAAGGCGCCTTCCGCATCGAAGGAGTGGCGGATGGAACCTACACCGCGATCGCGTTCAAGAGCGGATTCCTGACGGTGCAAGACGAAGCGGCCAGGCGGCCCTTTCGCGTTGTTGCCGGGCTCGATCCGGTCCAGCTCAAGCTTTCCTTGGTTCCCCGGGGGCGCATCTCGGGACGAGTCTTCGACGGCGACAACCACCCTGTTGCGGGAGCCGATGTGTGGCTGATGAAAGGAAGCGGAACGGGTCAGACTGCGGTCACCGATGCAAACGGCAGCTTCTCGTTCGACGTCGCACCTGGCAGCTATCTTCTGAGTGCGAGGCCGCCCCTCCAGCTTGCGCCTCCCGCACCAGAGGGCGACCAACACTATGCTTGGAGCAAGACCTGGTTTCCGGGTGTGACGGAGGCGAGCGCCGCGCAGAAAATCGTGATCCGTCCCGGCGCGGAACTTTTGGATCAGGACGTGAAGCTCCGTGCGGTGAACGCTTACAGGATTCGTGGAATCGCCCGCGAGCGCAATGGCGATCCCGCGCCTTCGCTCGCTGTGAGCCTGATTCGCACCGATGACGGCGAACCCCCGTCCGTCCGAACCAGTTTGTCCGCCCAGGATGGCAGCTTTGAGTTTGCCAACGTATTCGATGGCGACTGGCGATTATCGGCCGTACGAAATGGCGAAGTCATCTTGCGAGCCAAAGCGGGCGTGACAATTGCTGGCCGCGATGCGCCAGATGTGGAACTTCGGCTGAATGCCCCGTTCAACGTTCCCGTTGACTTCCTGCTCCTGACATCGGACTCCACCACCAAGATTTCGGCGGACTTGATACTTCGGCCTGAAATGGGAGGTGGTAGAGACGTTCCCGTCCCAGTCACTCGCACAGACAAGAATGGCAAATCTTGGGTCGAAGCCGTTTATCCTGGACGCTATCTGGTAAACGCGCTCACGCGTCTTGGATACTATCCGGCTTCCATTACCTTAGGCGACCAGGACATCATGGGCCAGATGGTGGAATTCAGCCCGGATTCCGCTCCTCTCAAGGTTGTCTATCGATCGGACGGCGGCACCATCCGGGGCACGGTGGAAGACTGTGGCAACGCAACCGTGGTTGTTGCTCCCGAGAACCCTGCATTGCAACGCGGAGACGTTGCGGCCGTTCGATACGCGCAGTGTACCGAGGGCGGCCATTTCGAAATTCGCAACCTGCGTCCCACAAAGTATTACGCGTTTGCCTTTGATCAACCACAGATGAATGTTGCCAGTTTCTTGTCCAGCTTGCCATCCTTGATCAACCAGGCAGTTAGCGTGGATGTAAAACCCAACGAGTCGTCGAGCGTCGAGCTCAAGGTCACAGCGTCGTTCTAATGTGGGAATCAGGATGCGCCGATGTACGTCGCCGCTCTCTTACCGGAGCTCTGTATCTGTTTGTCGCTCTGGATCTGTTCCATCATCCCCAGCATGTCCCAGTTTTGCCAAGCCTCGACGATCTTACCCTCAGTTGCACGCAGGATTGTTATCCCGGTGATATGAATTGTCTTTCCGCTGGGAGGAATGCCCAATGCCCCGCCGGTGTGCTTCGCACTGCATGACCAGCGAATACAGGCGTTATTACCCTCCGCGATGGTGTCTTCTACGATGACGTGCAAATCGGAAAACGTTGCGGTGATGCGATCGAAGAAAGGATAAAAACCTTCCGGACCCTGCGAATCCGTTTCACCATCATGAATGATGCAAGCGGGCGTAATCATTTCCCCAATGGCCTCCCTCCTCCCGCGATTCCAGATCTCTTCAAACCACCGTCGTCCCAGGTCTCGTGCCGTTTCGGCCATGTTTTCCTCCGATGTCCGACAATACTACTCCAAAATGCGTCGGAGATCTAACAGGCTGCTGAAAAGCTATTCCGAGAAATATCCAAAAAGCAATTGAGATCGTCTTTTCCTTATGCGCGGAGAAGACCAGACACAGCACGAGCTATTCGGATATGGATCGTTGGAGGAACGAGTGCCGTCCAACCATCCATTGCGGCCGAT
>JBEKRO010000092.1:0-27154 GCA_049518655.1 Bryobacteraceae bacterium
GCGGCGATCTCCGGCGCGTCGTCCAAATTGAGATGCAGCGCCGTTGCGCCCCGCTTGACCACGCCTTTGGCGCGGGCCCGGTCCACCAGAATCCGCCTCATCATATTCGCCGCCCCTGTGAAGAAATGGGCCCGATCCTGCCAGGTAACGCGTTCCACATCCACCAGCCGGAGAAACACTTCGTGGACTAACGCGGTGGCTTGCAGCGTGTTGCCGGACTTCTCGTCGCGCATCTTGAATTGACAGCCAACGCCACAGGGTAGTGACCAGAGTGGAACACCGTTTCCTGAATCTTCAGCTGAAGCTTCGATCCACGGGTGACCTTGGTCGATGCGTCCGTCAGTAGCTTCGCATTGTCTCCGTTC
This sequence comes from Bryobacteraceae bacterium, assembly GCA_049518655.1. Classification (GTDB taxonomy): domain Bacteria; phylum Acidobacteriota; class Terriglobia; order Bryobacterales; family Bryobacteraceae; genus Palsa-89. The sequence goes on from JBEKRO010000092.1 coordinate 366, forward strand.
GTGTCCGGCAGGCCGCACGGACCGGCTTTCTGCGGATCACCTAAGTCGCTCGTCTTGACCCATTCCGCAGGCTCTAACAATTTGAAATGGGCTAAGACGGCGAATGGCAAAGCCGTAAGCCCGACCACGAGAGCGATGGTTCGCAGCGCGATGTTCGTTCGCTGTCTCTCTTCATGGAGTTTGAAGTATCTAGCCTGCCAACGCTCTCGGCGCGTTTCGAGCTTTGAGAGCCTCGCCGTCCAGACGTCAGCATCTGGGAAGTTTGGGACGCTCTGGTCGGAATACGCGCTACTCGGAGCAAACTCCGAGCCGGTCGCTACGCGCCGCACTGAAACGGCAAGGATTTCTCCGAAACGCCGTCCACGGAATCCAATGGCTAGTTTGTCGCCGTCACTGACCTGTGCTTTCCTTATGTCCATTCCCTGAAACGGGCCCGCCCCTGCGGTCCATTGCCGACGCCGATCACCACGACCTCGCGGCACCGATCATAATCTCGACAAGATGCCTAATACGTGCCATCTCTGGGGCAGGCGATGCAACACGGTCAGCTCGACCTCACTCTCGACCCTCCAGGAAATTCCCGCCGTCGCAAAATTTTTTTCCAAGGCCCGAAGCTCCACAAATATCCCCGATGCTCCACAAATATCAAGGATGCCGGCGTCGCTCCCGCCGATCCAATCACAAACTTCCGCCCGCTCTTTCTATTTCCCCTTCAACAAACTATGCCGGCCCTCTACCAACTGCATCCCCGGCCGTGCTATCCCAGTGACCGAGGTGTACAAATGGAAACAGCAGCCCAAGCTCAAACAACGGTAACTGCAACGGATCCCGTCCAACGCTGGCTAGCCCGCAGAAGTGCGGGCGCACCTCCCAGCAAAAAATTAAGCCCACCCACGCCTTCGTTGCGGGCGAATTCCGCAGAAGCGCAAAGGGCGCGGCGCGCACCACAAAACAGGCCAGGGACCGTTTCGCGCCGCGCTCCGTTTTGCGCGAACCCAATGGAAGCGCGACGCGCCGCCACCAACCGCGCCAACTCTGCGCACTCCACCGGCCCGCGCACCGAAACGGGCAAGCAGCGGTCCTCGCTCAACGCCCTCAGCCATGGCCTCACCGCCCGCACCGCCGTCCTGCCCACCGAGGACCCCGACACTTACCAGCGCCACATCCAGCAATTTCTCGATGAATATCAGCCCGCCACCGCCACAGAAACTCAACTCGTCCACGAAATCGCCAACATCGCGTGGCGTCTCAACCGCATCCCACTCCTCGAAGCCGAACTGCTCTCCCACAACCCCAACCCCCACACCCTAATCCCAACTCTGGCCACGCTTGGCCTGCACGGCTCGCGCCTCTCCCGCCAGTTCCAAAAAGGTCTCGAACAGCTCCGCGACATCCAAGAAGAGCGCCGCCGCCTGGAGCGCCGCCAACTAACCGAAGCCGCCGAACTGTTCCTGCGCCATCAACACAAAGGACTTCCCTGGGATCCGGCGGATGACGGCTTCGTTTTTTCAAAAGAACAACTCGATCGCCACGCACGACACCTGATGCGTACCAACCCCTTCTATTACGCCGCCCACCCCCGTTTCCAAGCAGACCCGCCGCCCACGGAAGCCGCATTCTGAGACGCGCCGGACTGTCCTGACAAGTGCTCACGGGAATCGTCCGACTTTACGGACGGATTACGGACTGTGCCTAACGGTCCGGTATACGACGGCAGTCTCTTCGCCGCGCATGATAAAATAAAACTAAATCGAACAAAACATTCGATAGTTACGTCTAAACCTGCTGGGGAGACCCGTCCCAAGTGAAGGCAAACTCTAAGATCCTACTGACGATCGGCTTGGTTGTATTGGTCACCGGTGGTGTGCTCGCCAGTATTAAGTACAATCAGCGCGGCATCGTGGACGTTCAGACCGGCCGCGTAGTGCGGCAAGATTTGGTGGCTACCGTTACCGCTTCCGGTGAGATTAAGCCGAAGAACTACATCAACCTGGGCGCGAACACCATCGGCCCGGCGCCCATCACCGAAATCATGGTGAAGGAAGGCGACCGTGTCCGCAAAGGCCAAATAGTGGCGAAGATGCAGTCCGTGCAGGCCAACGCCGATGTGGTGGCTCAGAACGCGAGCATCGCAACATCGCTCGCGGATTCGGCGGCTTCGGAAGCGGGCTTAAAGTCGCAGGAGGACGGTGTCACCACCGCGCAGGCGACGTTGGAAAAAAACCGGGCGGAACTGGACCGTACCAAAGCCAATTACGATCGATCCGCGGAATTATACAAGGAAAAACTGCTCGCCAAGCAGGATTTCGATCAGAAAAAGGCGGAGTACGATACGGCGATTGCCGCGATGGGCGAGGCCGAGGCTCGGCTGAATCAAGCCAGGGCGCAGGAGGTACAGGCACGGCAGCAGCTTGATTCGGCACAAAAACGGATTGCGCAATTGCAAGCGAACTTGGACCGCTACAAGGACATCTTGTCGCAGTATTATGTCACCTCGCCGATCGATGGGATCGTGACCAATTTGCCGGTTCGCGCCGGCGAGACCGTGGTGCCGGGCGTGCAGAACTCGGCGGCCAGCACCATCATGACCATCGCCGACATGTCGGTGATCACGGCCGAAGTGAAAGTGGACGAGACGGACATCGTGAATGTGAGCCTGAACCAGCAGGCGGAAGTGACCATCGACGCAATGCCCAACCGCACTTTCCACGGGCACGTGACGGAGATCGGCGACACCGCCATTTTGCGATCCAGCGGTGTGGCTGCGTCGCAGAGCAACACCTCCGATCAGGAAGCGAAGGACTTCAAAGTGGTGGTGGCCTTGGACGATCCGCCGGATGACATTCGGCCCGGACTGTCTTGCACCGGGAAGATCACCACCGCGACAAAGAAGAACGTGCTCACTATTCCCATCCAGGCGCTGACCGTGCGCAAGCGCGGCGATCTGGACCCGGTGAAAAAGAGCGGGGGCGTGGAAGCGTCGAGCGATCCGGTGACCGAGAAGGCCAAGAAAGAAGAGCTGCAGGGCGTCTTCGTGGTGAGAAACGGCAAGGCGCAGTTCCTGCCGGTAACCACGGGAATAACCGGCGCCACGGACATCGAAGTGGTGGGCGGTTTGAATCAAGGCGACCAGATCATCACGGGCACTTACAAGATCATCCGCACGTTGCGAAATCTGGCTAAGGTGAAAATCAATAACACAGTGGTGACAGCGCAGTCGGAAAGCTAATGGCGACGGCGACACAGGAGCTGCTGGATCGCGGCGAAAGCTTAAAGCGCGAGGGAATTGTCATCCGCACCTACGATCTGTGGAAGACGTACGTGATGGGCGATCAGGAGATCCACGCGGTTTCGGGCGTCGATATCGAGATCCGGCGAGGCGAATATGTGGCGATCATGGGTCCTTCGGGGTCCGGTAAGTCGACACTGATGAATCTGATCGGCTGCCTGGATTCGCCTACCCGCGGTCTGTACTATCTCAACGGCAACTTAGTCAGCGACATGCAGGACGACGAGCTGGCGCACATCCGCAACAAGGAAATCGGATTCGTGTTCCAGACGTTCAACCTGCTGGCGCGCGCTTCCGGGCTGCACAACGTGGAACTGCCGTTGATTTACGCCGGGGTCCCCAAAGCAGAGCGGATGGAACGCGCCAAAGCGGCATTGCGCGCAGTGGATCTGGAATCGCGCATGAATCACCGGCCGAACGAGCTGTCGGGCGGACAGAGGCAGCGCGTGGCTGTGGCGCGGGCCTTGGTGAACAATCCGTCGATTCTGTTGGCGGATGAGCCGACCGGCGCACTGGATACCGCCACGGGCAATGAGATCATGACGCTGTTCGAGCGGCTGTGGCAGCAGGGCAACACGATCGTGCTGGTGACGCATGAGGCTGATATCGCCAATCGCGCGCGGCGGGTGATTCACGTGCGGGACGGCAAAGTCGAAAAAGACGAAATGATCCGGTAGCTCGCGGCTCCTAGTAACTGAGAATTCACATCCCTTTCAACTGAAAGAAACCAGCGGACTGTTAGTATCCCTCCCGGAGGGAACTATATGCTCATTCAGCAACGGGCAGCCCGCGCTCTCATGACAGCGTGTTTGGCTCTGCCCCTATCGATATGCGCTCAAGAAGCGGGACCCACGGCCAGCGGCACAGGCATTCAGCACGTTTTGCTCATCAGCATCGATGGCATGCATGCGGTGGATTTCCTTAACTGTTCTACCGGAATTCCAGGTGCGAACGGCGGTTCGCCGTACTGCCCGGCGCTCGCCGAACTGGGTCAAAAGGGAGTTAACTATCTCGGGACATCCACGTCCAAGCCGTCGGACTCGTTTCCCGGCTTGATGGCGCTGGTAACCGGCGGGTCGCCACGCACGGTGGGCGCCTTTTACGACGTAGCCTATGACCGCTCGCTCGATCCGCCCGCGAAAACCACGGGCAACGGAGTAGCCAGTGGCAAATGTACACCGTATGGCGCTCCAACGGGTACCACTACGGAATACGACGAAGGCATCGATCTAAAGCAAGCGTTGCTCAGCGGAGGATCTCCCACCGGCGACGGCGGCATTGCTTCCATCGATCCCGACCGTCTGATCCGCGATCCGAGCAAGGGATGCGCGCCCGTGTACCCCTGGAATTTCGTACGCACCAACACGATTTTTGGAGTGGTGCACGCAGCGGGCGGATACACCGCCTGGTCTGACAAGCATCCGGCCTACTCGGCTGTCTCAGGTCCCGGTGACGGAACAAACGTGGACGACTACTACTCGCCGGAGATCAACTCGACGGTTGTGAACTTGCCGGGTATCACGACGCCCACCGGTCTGAGCTGCTCTAAGATTCCCGATCCCACCTCCGACCTCACTGCGTGGACGAACAGCTTTCAGAACATCCAGTGTTACGACACGCTGAAGGTAAACGCGATCCTGAATGAGATCGACGGCAAAACGCACGACGGAAAGAATAAGACCAAGACGCCTGAATTGTTCGGCATGAACTTTCAGGCTGTCAGCGTGGGCCAGAAGCTGATCGAGAAGGGCGTGGGGACGGGCGGTTACCTGGATGGAATGGGCACTCCTACCCCGGAATTGGTGGGTGAGATTCAGTTCGCGGATGCCGCAATCGGCAAAATGGTGTCGGAGCTCAAGAGCCAGGGATTGCTTGACTCTACTCTGATCATCATCAGCGCCAAGCATGGCCAGAGCCCCGTGGATTCCTCCCGCTACACGCCGATCACGACAACCGGCCCGGTAACAACATCGCCAGCGACCATTTTGGAGAGCTGCATACCGTTCTCCGAATCGCCGGCCAACCCGACCGGAATCGGTCCCACCGAAGACGACGTCTCATTGGTCTGGCTGTCCAGCAGCTGCACTACTGCAAACGCAGTGGGCATGCTCGAAACGCAATCGCCTGCCACGGCGAATATCGCGGGCATCGGCGAGATTTTCTGGGGAACGGGGATCACGCAGCTTTTCAATGCGCCCGGGTTACCGCCGAATGGCGATCCGCGCACGCCCGACATTCTGGTTACGCCCAATATCGGCGTTACCTACTCTGCCAGCACCAAGAAACTAGCCGAGCATGGAGGTTTCGCGCATGACGATACCAACGTAATGCTGCTGCTTTCCAATCCCAGCTTTAAGCAGAGTACGGTACCGGGACCAGTGCAGACGCTGCAGATCGCGCCCACCATCCTGAAGGCGCTCGGTCTTACTCCGAGCAGCCTGGAATCGGTAAAAGAGGAAGGCACCCAGGTTCTGCCTGGAGTTAGTTTCTAAGTAACTCACGCAAATTTTGGACTGCGTCGCGGGCGTCGATCGAGGCGCCCCTTTTTTATTCGATGGCGACGGCGCCTTTGACTGGCCCCATTTTCTTCATCAGGAACATCAGCGGGATCGTGGCGAGAAACAATACGCCCAGAACCCAGAAGACTTCGTTGAACGAAAGCATGGCGGCTTGTTGCTGCATGGTGCTGTAAATCATCCCCTGCGCTTGCGCGGCGGCTTGACTGGAGTTCGCTCCGTTGTTGATAAATAGTTGCTTCGCGCCAGCCAGCGCCGATTGATAGGCGGGGTTGAACGGCGAGAGATTGTCGATCAACCGCTGCTGATGGAATTGCTCGCGCCGCGCAATCAACGTGGTGCAGATCGCGATGCCGCTGCTGCCGCCGATGTTGCGCGCCAGGTTGATCAAACCCGTGGCATAGCCGGTTTTCGCCTTAGCGATGAAGGAAAACGCAACGGTGTTGATGGGCACGAATAAGAACGCCAGGCCCAGGCTTTGCACCACGCGCGCGCTGACGGCATGTCCGAAGTTGATTTGCGTATTCCAGTGCGACATCTCGAACAGGCCCAGCGAGGAAATCACGAGTCCGCAAATAATCAGCCAGCGCGCTTGGATCTTCGACAGCAGAATGCCGACGATCGGCATCATGATCATGATCACAAGGCCGCCCGGGGATAACGCCATGCCGCTCTGCATCGCCGTGTAGCCCAGCAGTGTTTGCAGAAACAGCGGCAGCGCCATAGTGCTGCCATACAAGACAAAGCCGAGGATGAACATGCTGGCGGTGGAAATGGCGAAGGTGCGGTCCTTCAGCAGCCGAAAATCCACCACCGGCTCCTTCTGGCGCAGCTCCCAAACTACGACGCCAATTAATCCGATGGCGGCGACGATGGCGGCGGCGACGATGCCGTGCGACGAGAACCAATCGTTACGCTGGCCTTCGTCCAACATGATTTCGAGCGCGCCGAGCCCGGTGGCGAGCAGTCCCAGGCCCATATAGTCGATCTTCAAACCATCACGCAGCGTTTTGCGGAACAAATAAGGCGGATCGAAGATCAGTAGCGACGTCAGCAGCAAAGAACAAATGCCGACTGGAATGTTGATCAGGAAGATCCAGCGCCAGGTGTAGTTGTCGGTGATCCAGCCACCGAGCGTCGGGCCGACGACCGGCGCAAACACCACGCCCATGCCGTATACTGCCATCGCCATGCCCTGTTTTTCGCGCGGAAATGTCTCGCGCAGGATGGCTTGTGAAACAGGCTGGAGCGCGCCGCCGCCCAAGCCCTGCAAGACGCGGCACAGGATGAGAATCGGAAGGCTGGGCGCGAGGCCGCACATCGCGGAGCTGGCGGTGAACAGCAGCACGCAGGACATGTAGAAGCGCTTGCGTCCGAACAGCGTGGAGAACCATCCGCTCAGCGGCAGCACAACCGCGTTGGCCACCAGGTATGCGGTGAGCACCCAGGTTGCTTCGTCGACGCTCGAAGAAAGGCTGCCCGCGATATGCGGCAGCGCGACGTTGGCCACGCTGGTGTCCAGCACTTCCATGAACGTAGCCAGCATCACCGTTCCGGCGATGACCCAGGGGTTTATGGCCGGACGCGCGGGCGTGCGCAGTTCGACTATTTCGGTTCGTAAAACGGCCGGCATAGCGATGGAATTACTTGGTGAAAATGGTCGCTTCGATGTTCATTCCTGGACGCAGCACTTGATTGCCGCCCGGAATGGGATCGAGCACGATCTTCACCGGAATCCTTTGGACCACCTTCACGTAGTTGCCCGTCGCATTCTCGGGCGGCAGCAGGCTCATGCGGGTGCCTGTGGCGGCGGCGATGGAATCCACGTGGCCGGGATAAGTTTTGCCGCTCAAGTCCGCCTTTACTTCGGCTTTTTGGCCGTTGTGAACGTCAGCCAGTTGGGTCTCTTTGAAATTGGCGGTGACCCACACATCCTGAAGGGGGACCAGCATCAGCAGTCCCTGGCCTTGCTGGACCACTTGCCCCACTTCCACACTCTTCCTCGTCACCACGCCATCCACGGGGGCGACGATGGTGGTGTAGCTGAGATCCAACTTTGCGGCTTCCAGGTTGGCATGGGCTTGGCCAATACTGGCCGCCGCGGAAGAGGCATCCGCCACCCGAACGGGAACCTGCCGTTGCGTAGCCCTGGCCTGCAGGATGGCTGCCTGCGCCTGTGCGATCCGGGCTTGCGCGGAATATAGACCGGCCTTCTTGGTTTCGGCGTCCTTGGTTACGGACGCGAGCTTGTCCTTGGCCGCTTGCAACTGGCTGAGGGCCACTCGCGTGGACGAGGCGTAGGAATCGTACTCCAGGCGCGAGATCTCTTCCTTGTCGACCAGCGTCTTCATACGATCCAGATCCGCTTGTGCGTGATCGGCGGTAGCCTGCGCGGTTTCGACATTGGCGCGCGCCACGGCGATATCGGCGGTGGAGGCGCGCTCGGATTCCACTTGCGCCTGATCGTAATCGGCTCGCGCGGCGCTCAACTGCGCTTCGGCGGCCGTCACGCTGCTGCCGGTAGTGTCGCGAACGAGAGGAATGCCGGCGTTGGCTCCTTGAGCCTGGCTTTCAGCGACGGCGACGGCGGCCTGCGCCTGATCCACCTTAGCTTGGAAATCCTGCGGGTCGATGCGCACCAGCACTTGGCCCTGCTTCACTTGCTGATTGTCGTCCACCATCACTTCCAGGACTTTGCCATAGATCTTGGGCGAAATAGGGATGATGTGCCCATCCACTTGCGCGTCGTCGGTAGAAATGCGATTCAAAGAATGCACCCACAGATAGACGCCGATCCCTGCCAGCACCACCAACGCTCCGAAGATGGCGAACTTGCGCGAGGAGCTCTTGGGAGGCGGCAGCGCTCGTGTCTCGGTGATCCGCGGTTCCGGTTTTCGTAACGCGTGCTCTTGTTCTTGATCCACTGTTTCCGATTCCATTCTTTCCCTTCTTACTTGGCGTACAACGATTCCATTTGTCCGGTGGCGTGCGCCAGATCCGCGCGGGCTTGATTATAACGATACAGAGCTACGATCTGATTGTCGTTCGCGCGAGCCAACTCGTCCTGCGCGGTAATTACTTCGATATTGTTGGCCACGCCGGCCTGGAAGCGGTCGCGCGCCTGCGTTACTTCCTGTTGTGCCAGATCGACGCCTAAATTGGCAACGTCCACTTCGCTCTTGGCGGCGTCCAGTTGCGCCGTTGCGGTTTTCACTTCTTGAGCGATTTGATTGCGCAGGTCGGTTTGTTGCTGGTCCAGCTTCTTCAACTGGAGGTCTTCGATCGCCACCTGAGCCCGAATGCGGCCGCCAGTGAACAGCGGAACATCCAGACTGGCGGCGACATTGTAGACGGGGATGGCGGTTGCCGGTGAAAGGCCTTCTTCGCTCCACTGGCCGTTCAACGCCAGCCGCGGTATGCGCGCGTCTTGCGCCGTTTTTTTCTCCAGCTCGGTGGCGCGAATCTGCGATGCAAGGGCTTTCATTTCCGGCCTCTCGACAAAGGCCCGCTCCATGGTCTCATCGGCCGAGAATGAGGGCGTGTGAAAAAACTCAGACGAGTCGGTCAGTTCGATCGGCTGATGCGGCTCGACATTGAGCAAATGTGAAAGACCGAAAAGCGAAGTTGCGAGCGCGGTGCGAGCTTCGATCAGCCGCTGTTGTTCATTCTGGTACTGCACGTTGGCCCGCAGAGTGTCGATGGCGGTGCCGACGCCGTTCTTCTGCAGGTCGCTGGCTTGATCGAAGAGCGCCTTGGCCAATTCCACGCGCGATTGGGCGGCGCTCACGTCGGCCGACGCGCGCAAGCTCCCCAAATATTGCGACACCACCAATTGCACGTTCTGCTCGCGGACCGTCAGCTCGTCGGCGCGCGCGCCCGTGGTGTTCTCTTTGGATTGACGCCACCGATGCCAGGCCGCCAAATCGAATATGGGGACAGAACCGTTGGAGCCGCCCTGGAATAACCAGAATGGCCCGGAGTGTCCCGGGAAGCCAGCAACTTTCATGCCCAGGAACGCTTCCAGATTTTCGCGCTGTACGGCTTCTGAGACCGCAAGATTGGCCTGCGGCAAGAGCGCCGACCGAGCCACGATCTGGTTTTCCTGGGTCACTGCCGTGTTTAGATTCGCAATCTGCACCTGAGGATTCTGCTTTAGCGCCATTTCCACCGCATCGCGCAATGTCAGACGTAGTGGAGCGGATGGCGGCGCGGGTTGAGCGCCCTTCGCGGCTATGGCAATGAGCATAAGGAGGATGGACTGCGCCAGCGTGCTTTGCCATGCCGGTCTTGATTTCCCGGTAATTTCCGACACGATCGATTCTGTCATTGGACCCGCGGTGCGAAAGAACGCCCCCTCGCGGAACAGCTTTGCCAAAACGCGGCGGCCCTCTTCGTCGATAAACTGCGTTTCCGTAAGATCGACGATGAGCGCGCGGTGGCCCTGGATGGAGGCGGCCTGTTTCCAGGAACGCTCCAATTCTCCGGCCCATTGACCGACCAACTTACCTTCTACCCGGAACGTCAGAGCCTCCGGATTGTCCAGCACCGTGATCCGCAGCATCGCTCGCTACCTCCCTCCTTAGAGGCAGGCGGCGGGCCATTGTTTCTCCCTGTGTTTTCAGCCAATTGTGGTAGTCTGCCGAACCATGGTTGCCGAAATAGCGGCGGTGGCCGAAAAATCGGCGGGAACTCGTGCTCGGGAACCAACAACTACGCTCGGTGTCTATACAAGCGTGTTTGAACAATCGTTATTAATTCAGGAAAACAAGAGGCCGTGGAATTTTGTGGCATCGCTTGGCGCCGAGTTACTGGTCGTCAGTTTGGCGCTGCTCATTCCGCTGCTTTATCGCGACCACTTACCCCAATTTCACTGGAAGGACATTATGGTTGGACCTGCGCCGTTAGCTCCGCCGCCGGTTGAGCCGGTAGCCACGAACAACCGGTCAAGCACCAACGCTACTCCGTCCGTCGCGCCGCGGCCCTTATTTCGTTGGGATGCTGGAATGGCCCCGCATCCAGTGGCGTCTGGGGTTGAATTGACGACCGAAGCGCCGCCAACGCTCGGAATTGGAATAGGCGGCGGTGGTGCAACGAACACTATCGGAACGTACCTTCCTAATTTCGTGGCAGGACCTCCGCCACCGAAGCCCACAGCGGCAGTGCAAAAGCCGCCTGCTGCGCCGGTTCCGATGGGGGGCGATGTTCAAATGGCGAAACTGGTTCGGAAAGTGATTCCGGAATATCCGCCCATCGCGAGATCAGCCAGGATCTCCGGCGTGGTTCGCTTGATTGGCACTATTGGCAAGGACGGGACCATCCAGAACCTGCAAGTTGTCAGCGGTCATCCGATGCTGACCCGCGCGGCCCTGGAAGCTGTGCGGCAATGGATCTACAAACCGACCTTGCTAAATGGGAATGCAGTGGAAGTGATCGCTCCCATCGAAGTAACTTTCACTTTGGCAGAATAGCGGGGGACTTACTCATTCGATGGTTGTGTATGATGCGCACAGCTAGATAAAGCAAAATAAAGAGCCCTGAAGCTAGGAGAATCAGTTCCCAAATGTGTTGGCGCAGGTAGGGTAGGGTGTCGTTACCGAGCCGCGAGCCGAGCCACGCCAGGAACATATAGCGGGGAACCCGCGCCGCCAACAACACGATGGAGAAGGTAACGGGGCTCTCTTCCAGTGCGCCGGCGGAAATAATGAAAATCTTGAGTGGCAGCGGGATAATGGGCACGAAGGCTGGGATGAAGACCGTCAACAGCCCGTATTCATGAAACCAGGCTCGCAGCTTCGCGCCTCTCGGGCTGGAGGTGTGGTGCCGATGGTATTCTTCGCCGCCTTTGCGCGCGATCAGGAACAGGATCAAGCTGCCAATCAAGGAACCGGCAATCGCGGTGAGCGCGGCGAGATATGCCTGTGAGCGATTCACGATCGCCATCAAGACGATCAGCGCGTCCACGCCGCCTACCATCGGAACGCCGGTAGAGTCGGCGACCGCGAGCAGGAAGACGCCACCGGGTCCCCATGAAAGAAGCGTGGGGATGATCTTGGTGTGAATGAGTTTTCCCAGTGGGTCTACAGCTCCGTACCAAGTCTACTGCAACAGGGCGAGTAGCTCGGGCTCGCCGAGTACGGGAACACCCAATGAATTGGCCTTGTCGAGCTTCGAGCCGGGATCTTCGCCCGCGACGACATAGTCCGTCTTCTTGCTTACCGAACCCGTGACTTTGCCGCCGGCGGCTTCGATGCGCTCTTTAGCGTCCTCCCGCGTGAGCGTTGGAAGGGTGCCCGTGAGCACGAAGACTTTGCCTGCCAATTTTCCAACGGCTTTCTTCTTGATGGCGTGCTCGAAGGTCAACCCAGCCTGTCGCAGCCGCTCCACCAGTTCGCGATTCCGTCGCTCGTGGAAGAACTGCCGGATGCTTTGCGACACTTTCGGACCAACTTCTTCGGCCTGCTGGAGCGTCTCTTCATCCGCAGCGGCGATGGTATCCAGGCTGCCGAACGCTTCGGCCAGAATCTGCGCGGTGCGCTCACCCACGAAGGGAATGCCCAGGCCATTGAGCACGCGCGGCAGAGGCTGCTTTCGGGACGCGTCGATATTGCGCAGCACCTTCTCGGCCGATTTTTGCCCCATGCGATCCAGCTCCATCAACTGTTCGAGGGTCAGGTCGTAAATGTCGGCCACGCTTTTGACGATGCCGCGAGTGACCAATTGATCCACTAGCACGTCGCCCATGCCATCGATATCCATGACGCCGCGGGCGGCGAAGTGCAGCACGGATTCCTTCAGCCGGGCCGGGCAATTGGTGTTGATGCAGCGGCTGGCCGCTTCACCCTCTTCACGCACGATTTCGCCGCCGCACACCGGACAGTGTTTGGGCATCCGAAACGGACGGCGGTCGGGGCCTTGGCTTACCACGCGCACAACCTTCGGAATTACATCGCCACTGCGTTCCACCAGCACGGTGTCGCCGATCTCGACGCCCAGACGCGCGATCTCATCCTCGTTGTGCAAGGTGGCCCGCGTCACCGTGACGCCGCTGATGCTGACCGCCTTCAGATGGGCCACCGGCGTAAGCGCGCCGGTGCGGCCCACCTGAACGCCGATGTTTTCGACGACGGTTTGTTCTTGATGCGCTGGGAATTTGAATGCGATGGCCCAGCGCGGCGCTTTGGCGGTCCAGCCCAGCGACTGCTGCTGACGGATGGAATCCACTTTCACCACCACTCCGTCGATCTCATACGCAAGCGAGGGACGCTTGGATTCCCAATGGCGATAGAACTCGAGCACGTCGTCCAAGCCAGCGCACTTTTTGCGATGCGAGTTCACCTTGAACCCCATCGTGGACAACTCGTCAAGAGATTCCCAGTGGCTGTCGCGAACGAAGTGGCCGTCCACCAGCAAAAAGTACGCGGAGTATTCGAGCCGCCGCGACGCCGTTAGGGCCGGCTCCAAAGCCCGCAGGGAACCCGCTGCCGCGTTGCGCGGATTCGCGAAGGCAGGCAATCCATTCTCCAATTGCCGGGCATTCATCCGTTCGAAAGCCTGCAACGTCATGAGCGCTTCGCCGCGTACTTCAAACGCAGGGAGCTTCGACTTCACGCGCAGAGGCAGCGAGCGTATGGTGCGGGCATTTTCCGTAACGTCTTCGCCTACCTGCCCGTCGCCGCGCGTGATGGCCCGGGCCATGCGGCCGTTTTCGTAGTGCACGGCCATCGATAGGCCGTCCAGCTTGAGTTCGGCGACATATTCGTAGGGTTCACCCTTGAGCAGTTCGCGCACACGTTGGTCGAACGCGCGCATTTCGTCTTCATTCAGCGCATTGTCCAGGCTGAGGAGCGGCGAGCTGTGCCGCACCTTGACGAAGCCCTCGCGCGCTTTTCCTCCCACCCGCTGGGTGGGCGAATCGGGCGTGACAAGATCGGGGCGCTCCCCTTCGAGTTCCTTGAGCCGCCGCATCATGCGGTCGTATTCGGCGTCGCTGATCTCGGGCCGATCCAGCACGTGGTACAAATACTCGTGGTGACGCAGCTTCTCGCGCAGATCGTCGATTTCTTCTTGGACGGGCTTTCCTTCTAGCTTTTGCGTGCGCATCTACTATAATTAGGGTACTATCGAGACCTACCGGCAGACCGTTCTCATTTATAATCCTTACGCGGGCGGACTCAGGCGGCGCACCCATGCGCTTCGACGGTCCATCGAGCTGCTAGACGCGCACGGGATTACTGTCGATTCCATTGCCACCACTGGGCCCGGTCACGCAGGCGAGATCGCCCGTAGCGCTGTCGATCGTGGAGCGGATCTGATTCTGGTGGCGGGCGGCGACGGAACCATCAACGAAGCGGTGAACGGAATGGTGAATTCGGATGTTCCGTTGGGCATTCTTCCGGCGGGAACCGCTAACGTGCTCGCTAATGAGCTAGGGATCGGCAATACGATGGAGCGCGCCGCTGCCGCTCTGGCCGAGACGGTGCAGGAACGCGTGGCGCTGGGAATGATATCGAGCGACGCCAACAGCTTGCAACGGCATTTCCTGTTGATGGCGGGCGCCGGCTTGGACGCCGATATCGTTTTCCACTTGAATTCGCGAATGAAAGAAGCGGTCGGGAAAGTGGCCTACTGGGTGGGTGGATTCTCCAAGCTCGGGCGACGCATTCCTGAGTTTACGGTGCAGGCCGATGGACGCGAGTATCGCGCGAGCTTCGCTCTGCTGAGCCGGGTCCGGAATTATGGAGGCGATCTCGAAATCGCGCCCACCATTTCGCTCTTGGATGACGAGTTCGAGATGGTGCTGTTCGAAGGCGAGAGTTCGCTGGGCTTTTTGAAATATATGCTGGCGGTGGTGGTTCACCAACAGCGGAGCATACGCGGGATTACCATTCTTCGGACCCGCCAGGCCGCGTTCCTGGCGCCGGGAGATCGCGAGATCCATCTGCAGGTGGACGGCGAATACGCGGGCTTGGCGCCGGCACGGGTGGAAATTGTTCCCAACGCTCTTACTCTTCTGGTCCCGACCGGGTTTCGCGCTCGACGACCCGCCAGCGTCCCTGCCCATGTCGATGCAGCAGCATGGACAACCTCACACACTCGCTAACCGGTTTGATGTTGAGCCGCTCGGGCTTAAACCGCTGGTATCCGCGAGCTACTCTGGTGCTGGTCTTATCAGCGAACATCCCGGATATCGATTTTCTGACAATCGTGCGCGGCCCCCTGTACTATTTTGAGCAGCATCGCGGAATTACGCATTCCATCGCGGCCGCACCGGTTATGGCGCTATTGTGCGCACTGATCGCCTGCGCGATCGGGAGGACCATGCGAGGCTGGGCGGTGGCCTGGGGGCTTGCCCTGATTGGGGTTGCCAGCCATCTGCTGCTGGATTGGACCAATGTCTACGGTATCCGTTTGCTGTTCCCGTTTTCGTCGCAGTGGTTTCACCTGGATCTGATCAATCTCTTCGATCTGCTGGTATGGGCGGTTCTTCTGCTCGGCTGGGTGGCGCCAATGATAGGAAGGCTGGTAAGTGGAGAGATTGGGGCGCAGCCCGGAAGCGGGCGCGGTTTGGCGATCTTCGCACTGTCGTTTTTTCTAATTTACGATTGCGGGCGGTTCCTTTGGCATCAGCGGGCCGTGGAGATTTTGGAATCGCGCATTTATCAGGGCGGCCCTCCCATTCGGGCTGCTGCGTTCCCGTCTGCCGGAGTGAGTCCGCTGGAGTGGCAAGGCTGGATTGAACGGCCGGAGTTCGTGATGAGGTTTGTCGTGAACGTAATGAAGGACTTCGATCCCGCGGCGGGGACAATTATATATAAGCCGGCGGCAGGTCCGGCCATCGACGCAGCGCGCCAAGCGCATCCGGTGGTGGTGTTCCTGCGATTTGCACAATATCCTCTGTGGTCGGTCACTCCGTTGGACACCCAAGAGGGGGTTCGCGATGTCGAGGTGACGGACTGGCGTTTGCCGTTTGGCGCGCAGGCGCTGGTGGACTCTTCCAACCGGGTGATCTCGTCGTCCTTTCATGTAGGTGCTTCAAGAACCCGGCCGGAGCCTTAGGTTAGAAAATCGAAGAGCGTGGTTCGCGGCAGTTGAGCCTCCGATTGCAGCGCGGCCTGTAGCTGAGTCTGCGCCTGGGTCATATTGGTGATGGCGCCGGCTTCGTCGGCGTCTTGCACTCCGCTCAGTTGCGTTTGTAATTGCGTAGTGTAATTTTGGCCGAAGCTGAGCGCGCCAGCCACGCGGTCCTGCACGGTTCCATAAAAAGCCAGTTGTTGATTGAGGTAGGTGTCCGCGCTCTGAACGTCGCTCACCGCGGAACTGATCTGGGTGTCGCTATTGGCTTGCAGCCCCTGGATCAGGCTGGTGATGGAGGCGAAGACGTTGGTTTGCGCGTTGGAACTGTCGAAGATCTGCTGGGCGGTGAGAGCAACGGGGAAGGCTGTGCCATCCGGACCCTGGATCTGCCGGGTGGACGCTGACCCCTGGTACGCGCTCACCGGACTGCTCTGGGTGAGATCGATGGAATAGGGAGTGGTCTGGTCGGTATCGCCGGCGAAGATGTAGCGCCCTTGAACGGTGGTGTTGGCGGTGGAAACCAGTTGTTGCAGTATCGCGCCCAGTTCGTTCGCCAGGTCCTGTCTCGTGGTTGCGCTGGAGGTGTCGCTGGCTCCTTGAGCTCCGTAAGTTTCGGCCTGCTCGACCAGGGTGACGGCCGATTGCAGAGCGGACTGCGCCGTGTTCACTTCCGTCGACACTTGGCCCAGGTTCGTGTCGGTTTGTTGGGTTTGGTCCAATTGCGAATTGAGTTGCCAGATGTCGGCGATCTGGGATGGCGAATCCGAGACATTGTTGATCTGGAGGCCGGTGGTGAGCTGCGTCTGCGCGGTTTGCAGCCTTTGCTGAATCTGATTGAGGCCGGCGAGGAAGTTTTGAGCTGCCGGATTCAGAGTGCTGATCATAGGAATTCCTTTCGTGCATGGTCTTCACCATTCGCGTAGGCTACGAACTGCTGATGGGCGGCAGGAGGTTGACTATGTCGAGGCTCAGCGAGTTCAAAACGCCCAACATCTTGGAAATAGCGTCGTAGGAGCGGTTGTACTGCAGAAGACTTTCGGCCTCCGTATCGAGCGACACTCCCGAGATCTGCTGGCGCAGGGACTCCGCCTGGCTCAACAGAGATTGATCGGTGGTGCTGTTATTCTGTGCCGCTGAAAGATCGCTTCCCACTTGGCCCCCCAGATTGCCATAGTCTTGAGCGAATGTGTAGCCGTTGACAACTGGGGCGGTCGCGAGCGCGGCCAGCGCTAAAGCATTGCCGTTGCCGCCCGGAGCGCCTGGCAATGCCGCGGCGATTTGATCGGGCGTGAGCGGGTTGACGGCGAGCGTGGCCGCGGCTCCGTTGGCAGCGTTATAGGAGAACATATTGGTAACCGGAGCCGCGCCGTTTTCATCGATTCCGTTGTTGAGCGCCGTATTGACCTGATCAGCCAAGGTCTGGGCCAGGTTATTGAGGCCGGTTACGTAGGACGGCAGGACATTGTTGTTGTCATCCAGTTCGGCGCCAAGCTGCCCGCCCGTGATCTGGTCAGAGATATCAGCCCCTGAGCTGCTGAGGATCGCGGTCTGCGGCGTCGAGAAATCGCCTTGGATAGCGTAGGTTTGAGCGCCCACCACCAGAGGCGTTTGGCCGCCCACGTAAACCGACAAGGGTCCATTTGGTTGTTGCAGCACGGTGAAGTTGACGTACTGCGACAACTGTTCGAGCGCTGAGTTCAGTTGCGCGTCCACGCCCGCGTCAACTCCCCCGGTCGGATCTTTGGTGTTTTCCGAATTGATTTGGGCGATTGTGCCCGCCAGCTGGTTGATGCTGGTGATGGTGCTGCTGGTGGCCTGATGCAGGTCATTGGTTTGGCTGAGCAACCCGTTGGCGGTGTCATTAAAATCCTGCGCCACGGTGGTGGCGTTATTCAGCACAGTCTGACGCGCCACTGTGTCGTTGGGAGTGACGCTCAATTGAGAGAAGCTCTGAAAGAGAGCGCTGATGGCAGGAGCGATGCCCGAGGTGGTGGAAAGACTGAAGTAGTTTTGCGCGGTGCTGAGATCCGAGACTTTTTGCTGGTCGTAACCGGAAGTGGTCTGCTGATCGCGCACGGACTGTTCGGCGAACTGGTTCCGCGAGCTTTCGGTGGGCCCCAACATCACTCCCCCCGGCGCTCCAGTGATTAGATCAAACGGCTGCGCTTCGAGTGTGGCTGTCTGCCGGGCATATCCCGGACTATTCGCGTTGGTGACATTGTTCTCCGTGACGTCTAACGCGCTCCCGTACACCTGCAGCGCATTGCTGGCATTGATTAAAGACGTTGTTAGATTTCCCATGTCCGTTAGCCGTGTATTACTACGCTGGCCGCAGCGATCTGAGGCGGCGCGGCGCTGGTGCCCGCTGCTGTATAGTTGGCCGGGGCTTCATCGGGCGCTATCAAGCGCGCCAAGCCGGAATAGAACTTTCCCGCATTCTTCAGCAATTCCTCCACCGATCGAACCGCGTTGCGCAAGGCCACCACTTCCTTTTCCAGTTTTCTGCGCGCTAACCCTTGCCAGATGGGTGATTTTAAACTGACATCGAGTTGTTGGAGACATTCCAAGGCAAGGTTGAGATCCGTGGCGCTCGAATCCAACGCCTGAAAGGTGGGTCGCAGCAGCCGCGCTCGCATCCGTTCGAGAATGCAGCGCGCCTGGCGGACTCGCTCGACTTCCTGGGTGGCGTTCGACATCATCGCTGGCCTTATCTGGTCACCGCCAAGTAGCCAGCTCCGCCGAAATCGATGGTGTGCCGAATGATACTGCCGCTAACCGCATACGCCTCCACCTGGTACCGCCCGCCAGAAACAGCGGCGCTCAGTTCGCTCACCTTCGCCACTTGGGCCGGAGAACCACTCAGGGCAGAGGCAAGATAGCTACTCACACTGGAGAGTTGCGCGCGATCGGATGCCGCGCTTGGCTGAACCGGCTGTTTCGAAGCTGAAGCCTCCCAGGCGGGAGCAGCCGCAGGTCGCGCCAATTGTGAAGTGGAAGCAGAATCCGGACGAGATATCTTCATTTCGGTGTGACTAAAATCTTTCAGCGGTGAGGATCTCGTTCATGAGTGGCCTCCCTGCTCTCATATCGGCTCGCGAAGTTTCAATGAGAGGGAGTAAGGAGAGAATTCTGTGCGGGATATAGCTCTGTGAGCGCGAGAGATATTGGAATGCCGCTCGCCTAGCGAGGTGCTTGCGCAGCGGTTCGCAGCCAGCGATCCAGGAGACTGCGGCTGCCGGTTTCGGTTTGCGGGCCTTTGGAAATCGGCTCGGAAGGATTCATCTTCTGGTTGTAAAATGCTACCAGCGCTACTTCGTCGTATCCAATCGCCTCCGCGTACTGTCGCAGATAACTGGTGCTGAAGATTCCGCCCGGAAGCTGCTCGAACTGCTCGCCCTCAATCGCTTGCAGGAATCGCGAGCTGATTTTGGTGCTTTGCGCAATTTCCTCCAGCGACACGCCCGACCTTTTGCGGAACCTTGCCAGATCGAGCTCCAAGCCCTGGCCCTGCTGCGAAGATACAGATGAATTCATAACCGCTACCTTACATACCTTATCGGGTGGTAGTAAGGCTCATGATAGCCGATTTTCCATCTTTTTGTCTTCGACGCAAAGATTTTCAAGGACTGGCAGTCCTGAACCGATCCCAGCAACTAGCATCTATCAGGATGTGTTGTAAATGTTACAGAATGGCGGCCGGGGTAGAGTTAGCGCCGCACCAGCAGGTTCCGATGTAAATCGATCGCGCCGTATGCTACATTGGCCAAGTATGCGGATTTTGGCCGTAATTGTCGTCGCGATCTTTTCGATCCTCAGCGTGGGATGCACCGCGGACGGGGTAATGCTACAGCCGCCGGTGCAAGGCGAGTGGCAGAACTTTCACAACGACAAGAAGCAAATCAGCAAAGACGCGCGCGAAGAAGCCCAGCAGCCGCCCGCCGAGAAGTAATTCCGCGCTGTAGTAATTTCGGTCAAGCCTTCGTCCAACTTTCAGGAGGTCTTTGGCCATGACCAGTCAATCGCTGCTCGCTTCTTCAGCCGCCTGCGCAATGCTCCTCGGGGTTGCGTTGATCGCGCAGGACAACCCGACGCCAAGCCCGTCCGGGAACATGGACCTGACCGGGATTCCCGCTCCACGGGGCATCTACTATCGCGCTGCTGACGAATGGGTGGTGCTTTCCTCCACGGTCCTGATGCCCTTCGAGGAAGGAAGAGGGACGGCTCTAGAGATCCTCAACGTCGGGTCCGATCATACGGTGGCGGAGATACCGGGTCCGCATTCGGGTGTCCAGATCGGCAGCGACGCCCGCCCGACCTTCTATCTGCACGGCATCAGTCCGGCGAACGTGTACCTGGTTCGGGCGGTGACGAAGGCCGACTACCGTGAGCTGCGGATGCCCATCAGCAGGCATTTCCAGGAGTGGGCCCATTTTCGAGCTAAAGACGTGACGGGCATCGAGATACAAGCAGTGAATGGTGATGTGGTGGCAATCAGACCAAGCACCGATCTGAAGCCCGGTGAATATGCCCTCGCCTCAGCGTTTGAACCGGGCGCTCAGTGGGTGCGGCTCGGTTTCGATTTCGGGATCGTCGCCGGGCGCTAGTATTTCGGGACGCTGGGGTCCACTTTATCGCTCCAGGCCAGAATTCCGCCCTTCATGTTGCGGACCTTCTTGAACCCGGCCTGCTTCAGGAAATCCACCGCCTTGGCGCTACGCATTCCGCTCTTACAGTGCGCGACGATTTCGTCGGCGGAATTCAGCTCGTTCACACGCTTCGGCAGATCGCCGAGTGGAATCAGCTTGGCTTGCGGGATATTGCAGATCTGATATTCGTGCGGCTCGCGGACGTCGATCAAAATGAAACGGTCGCCGCGATCGATTTTGGCCTTCACTTCAGTCGGTTCGATGTCGCCTTCCACGGGCGCCTCCTGATGGGGCTGATTCGGTACACCGCAGAATTCCTGGTAATCGATCAGCTTGGTGATGGTGGGATGGTCGCCGCACACCGGGCATTCGGGATTGCGGCGCAACTTCATCTCGCGGAATCGCATCCCGAGCGCGTCGTATAGCACCAGGCGTCCGATCAAGGGTTCGCCGATGCCCAAGATCAACTTCACGGTTTCGGTGGCTTGAATCAATCCAACGGTTCCAGGCAGAATGCCGAGCACGCCGCCTTCAGCGCAGCTGGGAACCAGGCCGGGAGGTGGTGGCTCCGGATACAGGCATCGATAACAGGGCCCGCCGGGATAAGCGAAGATCGTGGCTTGGCCTTCGAAGCGAAAGATGGAGCCGTACACGTTCGGCTTCTTCAACAGCACGCAGGCGTCGTTCACCAGATAGCGCGTGGGGAAATTGTCGGTTCCGTCGACGACGATGTCGTAGTCTTTCAAAATCTGGAGCGCGTTCTCGCTGGTGAGCGCAACCTCATGCCGGTCAATCTCGACATAAGGATTGATGTCGAGCATGGTTTCGGCCGCCGAGTCTAGCTTCTTCTTGCCGACGTCCTTGGTGCCGTGGATCACCTGGCGCTGCAGGTTGGTGAAATCGACTACGTCGAAATCGACCAAGCCGATGCGGCCGATGCCCGCCGCCGCGAGATACATGCCGAGCGGAGCGCCCAATCCGCCGGTACCGATCAGCGCGACCTTCGCGGCCTTCAACTTCAACTGGCCTTCCATGCCAACTTCGGGCATGATCAGGTGGCGGCTATAGCGCAGGATCTCGTCTTTGGATAGCGTGGCTGGTGGCGCCGGCGGCGCAGCTACTCCGGCCGATCCACCCGCGATGCTCGGCACGATGGACACCGTGTCACCATCGTTCAGCGGCGTCGCTTCCTTGTTCAGGTAGCGAATGTCTTCATCGTTCACATAGACGTTCACGAAGCTGCGCAGCTTGCCTTCATCGTTGTACAAGTGCCGGCGCAGGTCCGCGTACTGGCTGGTGAGCGATTTCAGCACTTCTCCGACGGTGGCGCCGGCCAGTTGCACGGAGTCTTTCTTGTCGGCAAACTGGCGGAGCGGAGTCGGGATCAGAATCTTAGCCATAGATCAGTTCTTCCTTGGGAGCCTCCGTCTGGTCGAAATCCGGACGGTAGCTATTGGCGTGATCGAAACGCCCTTTCTTTATCGATAGTACGACGTAGGAGAACCAAGGGCACGAATGCTCCAGGTCGCGCTTGGAAAAATAGGCATCACAATCGGGATGAGAATGAAATACACCGAGCACGTCCAAGCCTTTTTCGCGCGATTCGCGATCCACCCGATGCAGGTCCTTGGGATCGATCACGAAAAAGTCTTCTTGCGGTCCGGAGTACGAGTTCGGCAATGGTACAGCCTCCTCCACCACGCCGTCCGATCCAATCATCAGCCCGCAGCCTTCTTTCGGAAATGTACTCTCGACATGGGACACCATGGTATCCCACGCCGGCTTGCTAATTCTAATCATGCCAGAACGGCTCGCTGAGGTATTTGTAAGCCCCGTCGCAGAGGACCGTGACGATAACGCCGGGCTGTCCGGCGTCCGCCAGCCTGCGGGCAACTTTCGACGCGGCCACCAAGTTCGCGCCGGAAGAAATTCCGGCCAGCAGGGCTTCTTCACGAGCCAGGCGGCGACACATGGCATACGCGTCTTCGGTTTCGATCCAGATGTTCTCGTCCGCCAGCGCCGGATCATAAATGCCAGGCACAATCGCAGTGGGCATGTGCTTCAAGCCTTCCAGGCCATGGAAACCTGTTGATGGCTGCGCGGATATACATTTCACGCCAGGGACCTCTTCGCGCAAACGGCGAGTGTTGCCCATGAATGTTCCACTGGTCCCCATGGATGCCACGAAGTGCGTGATGCGGCCATCGGTCTGGGCCAGGATTTCGACTGCTGTTCCGTTGTAGTGGGCTTGCCAATTCGCCGGATTGTTGTATTGATCGGGATAGAAATAGCGCTCGGGGCTTTCTTTGTAGATCTGTTGGCACAGCCGGATGGCGCCGTCCGATCCTTCGCCCGGATCGCTAAATACCATCTCAGCGCCATAGGCTTGCAGCACGTGCTTGCGCTCCATGGAGGCGTTCTTGGGAAGGCAGAGCTTCACCTTGTAGCCGAGGTACGCGCCGATCATGGCATAGGCGATACCCGTGTTACCGCTGGTGGCGTCCAGGATGACCTTGTCGTGCGTGAGCTTTCCGTTGCGCTCGCCCTCCCGAATCATGTTCAATCCGGCGCGATCCTTGACCGAGCCGCCAGGGTTGAAAAACTCGGCCTTACCGAAGATTTCGATGCCGGGAAAATCGCGAGCGATTCGTTCTAGACGGATTAGTGGCGTATTTCCAATGAGTTGGAGTAGGTCCGTCGCGACAAGACGCGAATCTGAGGGAGCGGTTGTGGCGACCGTGGTGGACATTGGTCTAATCCTTTGAATTTTATCACCTTATTGTCAATAGACAAACAGGCAATAGTTCCAGGCTTACTATCGTTGGATGCTAGAAGAGAGCTTTGGTCGCTCGTTTTTGGTGAGCAGCGCAGACGCGCCTGCGGCCGGTCTTCCCGGGCGATGAGGAGCTTCAACTGAGGCGCCAAGTCTTTGAAGATTTGAACGGCCAAGGCGCTGGTGAATTTGTAGGAAGCTGCTTTGGACCCGGGGACGAAGGCAACCACTGTTCCGTAGAACCGGTCACCAATCATGAAAACAAACGTCGCTGTCCGGCTGACCACCTTGTCGCCAATCACATGGCCGTTAGCCGAGAAGCTCTCCAGGCGATTGTCGCCGGTACCGGTTTTACCGCCCACGGGAATAATCTGGCCGCCGGGCATCACGATTCCGCCGTGCGCGCGCCGGCCGGTGCCGTTCTCCACCACGCCGATCAATTGCTGCCGCACGAGCGCGGCTATCTCCGGAGCAATTACCTGCTGGCCGGCCGAGACTCGGCGAGCCATGACGGTTTCGGTGGGAGTGTCCGCGCCGAAGTGGAGACGCTCGATCTTTACGCTGGGATTACGCACCCCATTGTTCACCAGAATCCCCATCAAATCCGCCAGCGCGGCGGGAGTGTCGCCCGAAACACCGATCGTTGTAGCGTAGGACGGAACCAACGAATCGAACGGATAGCCTTGGCGCTTCCAAGCCTTGTGGATCTCTTTGAAGGCGGCTTGTTCCATCAGGGTTCGGATCCGAATGTCCTGCTGACGCTTGTAATGAGAGCGGAACAACCACCCATAGACATCCTGGCGGAGTTGTGCGCTTTGCGCCGCCAGCTCCTTGAAATTGGCCTTGGGATGCTGTTCGCGATAATTCAGCAGCCAGAGCTCCAGGGGATGAACGTGCGCCAGATAGCCACGATCCGCCAAGTCGAACTTGTCCGGTCCGTATTTTTCGTAGAGCTCGGCCGGGTCGTTTTTCTTGACCAGCACGCCAGCGGGGAAATGTCGCTTGAGGAATGCGGTGAATTGATCAAGGCCAGATGTAGGACGCACCGAGCGATAAATCACGGCGGCGCGCAGCGGCGTCAAATGCACATCGTGAGCCAGCGTCTCCAGCGCCTGATCGGACGTTTCGCCGCGATACTTCGCGTAGAAGCGCGAGAGATAGACTTGGCCTTCCTCATCCGCGAATCGAGCTAAGTATTTTTGACGCGAGGGATCGTTCCAGTCATCCAACACCGCGGGCGATGCGCCGGGCACGCGGTATCGATAGTAATTCACAATGTCGCGCATCAACCGGATGAACACCAGGTTCACCGAATTCTGAAAGCCGCTGGCGACCGTGAAGTTCTGGAAGTTTTCGGACTTCTCGAAATTTTCGAACACGTGGACGCCGCCACCGGTATAAAAGGCTTCGCCCGGATTGCCCGAGTACTTCCGCTCGAGCGCAGCTTGCAGCATGGCTTTTTGGCTGCGATCCGGCGCGGTGGCAAGATATTGAACCGCCCATTCGGTGAGATGGTCGTCCGGGAGGATGGGGACCGCCTTCAACTGGGCCGCGCTTTTTCCGGCGTACTGTTGATGTAGCGCGGCAACGATTTCCAGATAGTTAATCAGTGTCCGCAACTTGGCGGTGGAACCCAGCTCCAGCCGGGTATTTTGATTGATGTTGAGCGGCTGATTCAAATTGTCGGTTTGCACTCGCAGAACATTCCTGCCGGGCTGTCGCTCGTAGAGCGCGAAGCTGTAAATGACCTTTGACGGATCGCTCTGTTCGAGTAGTTGGTGCTGCGTCAAATTGGCCGCGGCCGCCTGCCTGGGATCGGCAATCTGCTCGAAGAATTTGGTGATCCCCTGCTGAGCCCCTTGATCCACAGTGGTTTGAACCGTCAAGTCCAAGCGATCCAGATCGTATGCATTATTGAGTCCGAGCAGAGGAAGCAACGCCATCCGGATGCTGTCGGGCGCCTTGTTGTCGACGTAGTTCACCGCGGACTGCGCGGGGGCTCGTCGCAATGGCTCGATGGTTTGCTGCAACGCGAGATCCCGCAGCCGGTGTGAAATGAGTCCACGCTCGGCCAGCGCCCGGAGGTAACGATTGGTCTGCTTCTCGAGCGCTGGGGGATCTTCCACCAAATAAACATGTGGCGATCGCAGGGCCAGCAGCAAAGAAAGAGTTTCCCGATACGCTCGCGCCCGGGCCCGCATTTGACGCGCGTTCAGTGAGTCTTCGGGCGCGCGTAATAGCGGATCGATCTTCGAGACGTCGACGCCGTACCATGCCCATAGTCCGTCACCTAACCCTTGCACGTCTCCGTAGCCGGGAGATGCGGCCAGCGGAATTGAATTGATGTAGCCCCGAATAATGTCCTGCTGGGCGTGGAGCGTAGTCCGGCCGTCTTGATAGGCGGCCAAAGTCGCCGACGTCATCTGGCGCAGCTTATCAATGGGTGAACCTGTTCTGCCGCCGGGAGAATGCCGCAGCTTCTCGAGCTGTGTGGCCAGTGTGCTTCCGCCCACCACTTGATGCCTGGAATCCACTTTGTGCAGACTGTAATCGATTACCGCTTTGCCCAGACGATCCCACTCCACCGCCGGATTGCGCGTAGGGTGCTTGGAATCCAGCATGTGACGGTTCTCGATGAACAGCAGCGTCTGGACGACGAGCGGAGGAATACTGGAATAACTCGGATAGATGCGCTCCGGCCGATCGAAGGAATACATATCGCGCCCGTCGCGATCCACGATTTGCAATCCAGCTCGATCTTTCTGCTGGTAGACCGGATAAAGTCCGAGGCGCGACAGCGATGCGAGCAGTTCCGAACTGTGAGCTTGCGCCTCGATGTGGTAACCATTCGCTTCCAGGCGGGGAAGAAACGCGGGGATTCGCGCGTAGCCCAGCGTCCAATCGTACGGACCCGCTCCTGGGTAAGGGATGGAGTGGCTCTCGCCTTCCGCAAGCTGGTAAGAGAGATGGCGGTCAGCCGCGCGGAAAAGTCCCGATTCAATCCAGGAATTCTTCAACTCGAGGACGACGGCTGTAACAATTGTCACGCTGCGATTGCCATCCGCTGGACACGTTTGTCTCTCAGCCAGGACAGCCAACTTTGCTTGGACCCGATTGGAAAATCGGCTTCCCAGCTTCCTCCGTGAAGATTCACAACTAACCACCTGCCAGTTAGATGCACGACACCCCCGATTAGTTCGCGATCTTCTGGGGTTGGGTGATCGATTCGAAAGGTGCGGTATTATCGTGGAGGCAAAAACCATGAGCTTCAAAACAGAATACGTCAACCTGACAGTTAGCGATGGAACTTCGATGCGCGCGTATGTCGCCCATCCGGAAGGTAAGCCCCGGGCGGGGTTGCTGGTGTTTCAGGAAGCATTCGGAGTGAACGCGCATATTCGCGACGTCACGGAACGGTTCGCGCGCGAGGGGTATCTCTCCATTTCGCCGGAGTTGTTTCATCGCACCGCTCCCGGCTTGGAAGCGGGATA